>NZ_CP070973.1:0-645747 GCF_017086405.1 Mycobacterium gordonae | reverse complement strand
TCATCTACGCGACGGTGCGTGCGTTCCAGCAGGACTACTTTTTCGTCCCGAAGTACCACTACCTGACGCCGTTCTACTCGCCGTGCGTCAGCAAGGCTTGCGGTGAGGCCAGCGAATTCTGGCCGCAGATTTTGCCGGACGTGTGGTGGTTGCCGTACGCGGCGCTGACGCTGCCGTTCCTGCTGCTGTTCCGGTTGACCTGCTACTACTACCGCGGCGCCTACTACCGCACGGTGTGGCAGTCGCCGACGGCCTGCGCGGTGGCCGAGCCCCGGGTCCACTACACGGGTGAGACCAAGATCCCGCTAATCATCCAGAACACCCACCGGTACTTCTTCTACATCGCCGGGATCATCTCGCTGATCAACACCTGGGACGCCATCGCCGCCTTCCATTCCGAGGACGGTCCGGGCGGATTCGGCTTCGGCCTGGGCAATCTGATTCTGCTCGGCAACGTGATCATGCTGTGGACCTACACGCTGTCCTGCCACTCCTGCCGGCACGTCACCGGAGGCCGGCTCAAGCACTTCTCCAAACACCCTGTGCGGTATTGGATCTGGACTCAGGTCAGCAAGATCAACGAGCGGCACAAAATGTACGCCTGGATCACGCTCGGCACGCTGATGCTGACCGATTTCTACATCGCACTGGTAGCCAGCGGCACCATCTCCGACTTGCGATTCATCGGCTGATCAGCCCTTCAGCCACATTGCGAACGAAATTCCATAATTTGAGCGAGGTTTCATGGTTGAGGTCGAACGGCACGCCTACGACGTAGTCGTGATCGGTGCCGGCGGCGCTGGGTTACGTGCGGTCATCGAAGCGCGTGAGCGCGGCCTGAAGGTCGCGGTGGTGACCAAATCCCTGTTCGGCAAGGCACACACGGTGATGGCCGAGGGCGGCTGCGCCGCATCCATGGGGAACGCCAACCCGAAAGACAACTGGCAGACCCACTTCGGCGACACCATGCGGGGCGGCAAGTTCCTCAACAACTGGCGGATGGCCGAGCTGCACGCCAAGGAGGCACCGGACCGCGTCTGGGAGCTGGAAACCTACGGAGCGCTGTTCGACCGCACCGCGGACGGCCGGATCAGCCAGCGCAACTTCGGTGGACACACCTACCCGCGGCTGGCCCACGTCGGTGACCGCACCGGCCTGGAGCTGATTCGCACCATGCAGCAGAAGATCGTCTCGTTGCAGCAGGAGGACTTCGCCGAGTTCGGCGACTACGAGGCGCGGATCCGGGTGTTCGCCGAGTGCACCGTCACCGAACTACTCAAAGACGGTGACGCGATCGCCGGGGCGTTCGGCTACTGGCGCGAGAGCGGCAATTTCGTCCTGTTCGAGGCGCCGGCGGTGGTGATGGCCACCGGCGGGATCGGCAAGTCGTTCAAGGTCACCTCCAACTCGTGGGAGTACACCGGCGACGGGCATGCGCTCGCGCTGCGTGCCGGCGCGACCTTGATCAACATGGAGTTCGTCCAGTTCCACCCGACGGGCATGGTGTGGCCGCCCAGCGTCAAGGGGATCCTGGTCACCGAGGGCGTCCGCGGCGACGGCGGCGTTCTGAAGAACTCCGACGGCACCCGGTTCATGTTCGGCTACATCCCGCCCGTGTTCAAAGGGCAGTACGCCGAGGACGAGCAAGAGGCCGACCAGTGGCTCAAGGACAACGACTCGGCCCGTCGTACCCCCGACCTGCTGCCCCGCGACGAGGTGGCACGCGCGATCAACTCCGAGGTCAAGGCCGGCCGTGGCACCCCGCACGGCGGGGTCTACCTGGACATCGCATCCCGGCTGACCCCGGCGGAGATCAAGCGCCGGCTGCCCTCGATGTATCACCAGTTCATGGAGCTGGCCGAGGTCGACATCACCAAGGAGCCGATGGAAGTCGGCCCCACCTGCCACTACGTGATGGGCGGCATCGAGGTCGACGCCGACACCGGTGCCGCCAAGGTCCCCGGGCTGTTCGCCGCGGGTGAATGTTCCGGCGGCATGCACGGCTCCAACCGGCTGGGCGGCAACTCACTGTCTGACCTGTTGGTCTTCGGCCGGCGTGCGGGGCTCGGAGCCGCCGACTACGTGCGCGCCCTGAGCAGCCGTCCCAAGGTGTCCGAGCAAGCCATGGAGGACGCCGCGGCGTTCGCCCTCAAGCCGTTCTCGGCACCCACCGACGGCTCGGCGCCGGAGAACCCCTACGCACTGCAGATGGATCTGCAGCACGTGATGAACGACCTGGTCGGCATCATCCGCAAAGAGGAAGAGATTACCCGGGCGCTGAAGCTGCTCAAGGAGCTCTGGACGCGCTACCAGCACGTCCAGGTCGAGGGCGGGCGGCAGTACAACCCGGGCTGGAACCTGGCGATCGACCTGCGCAACATGTTGATGGTCAGCGAATGCGTGGCCAAGGCGGCGCTCACGCGCACCGAGAGCCGGGGCGGACACACCCGCGACGACCACCCGAGCATGGATTCCAGCTGGCGCAACACGTTGCTGGTGTGCAAAGAGGCTCCGCAGGATGAGGCCGAGGCCACCGGCGACCACATCACCATCACCCGCCAGGAGCAGATCCCGATGCGGGCTGACCTGCTCGAGCTCTTCAAGATCTCCGAATTGGAGAAGTACTACACCGCCGAAGAGCTGGTTGAGCACCCGGAACGGAGAGCGTAATGGCGTACAACGCAAGCATGCGGGTCTGGCGCGGCGACGACAGTGGCGGCGGGCTCCAGGAATTCACCGTCGAGGTCAACGAGGGTGAGGTGGTGCTCGACGTCATCCACCGCCTGCAGCAGACGCAGACGCCCGACCTGGCGGTGCGCTGGAACTGCAAGGCGGGCAAGTGCGGATCATGTTCGGCGGAGATCAACGGCAAGCCGCGCCTGATGTGCATGACCCGGATGTCGACGTTCGAGGAGAACGAAGTCGTCACCGTCACCCCCATCCGTACCTTCCCGGTGATCCGCGACTTGGTGACCGACGTGTCCTTCAACTACGAAAAAGCCCGCGAGATCCCGTCGTTCACCCCGCCCAAGGAACTGCAACCGGGCGAGTACCGGATGGCCCAGGTGGATGTTCAGCGGTCGCAGGAGTTCCGCAAGTGCATCGAGTGCTTCCTGTGCCAGAACGTCTGTCACGTCATCCGTGACCATGAGGAGAACAAAGAGGCATTTGCCGGTCCGCGCTACCTGATGCGGATCGCCGAGCTCGACATGCACCCGCTGGACACGGTGGACCGGCAGAAGCAAGCCCAGGAAGCGCACGGACTGGGCTACTGCAACATCACCAAGTGCTGCACCGAGGTGTGCCCTGAGCACATCAAGATCACCGACAATGCGCTGATCCCGATGAAAGAGCGGGTCGCCGACCGCAAGTACGACCCGATCGTGTGGCTGGGTAACAAGCTGTTCAGGCGTTAATCGCCGCCACACCGGGTACCCGTTTGTCATGCCAGGAACGACCAGTGACAACGAGATTCGAACGGCGATTCGGGAGTTGACCGTCCGCGCCGAGCTGGCGCATAAAGAGGGACGGCACGACGACGCGGCCGAGATCGAGCAGCGGATCGACGCGTACCGGAAGGAACTGGGCGAGCGGCCCTGACCGACGTCGGCCTCAGACCCCGAGGCGTCGAAAGACGCTGCGGTGGAAGACGATCGGCGCAACCTCGGCGTCGACCGTCACCTCGTTGACACGCAACACCACGATCGTGTGGTCGCCGGCCGGAATCAGTTGTTCGATCGCGCTTTCCAGCCACAGCGCGGTTCCCTTGATGAAAACGGCGCCCGAGTCACGCGATTCGGTCTCCAGCCCGGCGAACCGGTCCCCGGTCTTGGCGGCCAGCGTGCGCGCGGCCGCATCATGAGACTCACCGAGCACGCTGATGCCCAGCATCGGCGCGCCCTGGAGTTTGGGCCAGGTGGTGGACGTGTTCTGCACACAGAACGACACCAGCGGCGGCTCCAGTGAGACCGGCACGAACGTACTGGCCGCAAGACCTTGCCGCACACCGTTGATCTCGGCGGCGATGGCGATCACCCCGGACGGGAAATGGCCGAAAGCCTCGCGCAGTGACGTCGGGGTCAGTTTGTGGTTCGCACTCACCGGACTTCATTCGCTCCTCGAGCCGAGAACGGGATTCTCGCGGTCGAGCCTACCGGTGATGTATCCGTGCGCCGCAGCCACATCCGGGTGGGCCCGCAGCCGGCTTTTCCAGGCATTCCGGCCGTAGACGGAGTGGATCGGGTCGGCGGGGTCGGGCGCCGGCCGCGCCCGTTCGGCCAGCTCGGCGGGCAGCGATAGCACCGGTAGCTGCGCGTCCAGCGCGGGGTTGAAGAAGTAGGGCACCGAGATCCGCTCGGCGGTCGCACCGGACAGGTTCACCCGGTGCTCGGTGGCACGCAGGTAACCCCCGGTTGCCACCTCGAGCAACTCGCCGATGTTGACGACGAAGGCCCCGGCCACCGGCGCGACGTCCACCCAGCCATTCCGTCCCACAAACCTCCGCACCTGCAGACCGCGGCTGCCCGGTTCGGCCAGCAACAAAGTGAGCACCCCGGAGTCCTTGTGAGCGCCGACGCCTTGCGGGGATGCGGCGTGCGGTGGGTACCGCACGATCTTGATCAGGGTCGCGGGCTGCTCGCCGAATGCCGGCTCGAAGATCTCGGGCGGGCTGTCGAGGGCGGCCGCCCAGTGCCGCAGCAGAGTCCGGGCCACCTGCGACAACGCGGCGTCCCACTCGGCAATGATGCCCGGGAGATCAGGCAAGGCCGTCGGCCACTGGTTGGGGCCCTGCAACCACAGATAGTCAGGCCGGCCGGCGCCACCGATGGACGGGCGCTCGGGGCCGATGTCGATCTGCTCGCGCCAATCGACTTCGCCGCGGGTCAGCTCCCCACCCATCCGGGTATAACCGCGGAAGTGTGGGCTGCCCACCATCGCGATCGCGTCCTTGCCGGCCTGCGGCAGCGCAAACAATCGCCGGCCTACGTCGAGAACCCGGTCCACCAGGCTCGCTGGGACCTCATGCCCGACGAGATAGAAGAAACCCACCTCGTGGGCGGCCTGCCGCAGACCGGAGCGCAGCCGGTCAGAACCAGCCTGCAGATCCACTATCGGAAGGGCCGTGACGCTCCCCACACTCGTCATCTGCTCCATCATTGCCGCAGGTCCGCGGCCATGCCAGGTCTGCAATCAGCCCTATCCCAACCGGTTGGTTAGTTAGACCGTGAAATGTTTCTCACATCGACTTGCGTTGAACAAGCCAGCCGCGATATTTTAACGGTGTTACTGGTGGGTAACTTAGACCTAGTACCCAACCACAGGTGGCATTCTCAACGAGGAGGACCGTAGTGAGCCACTACAAAAGCAACGTTCGTGACCAGGAATTCAACCTGTTCGAGGTGCTGGGTGTTGACAAGGCGTTAGGCCAGGGCGAATTCAGCGACCTGGATGCCGACACCGGCCGCGAGATTCTCGCCGAGGTGGCCCGGCTGGCCGAAGGCCCCGTCGCCGAATCATTCATCGAAGGCGACCGCAACCCGCCGACCTTCGACCCGAAGACTTTCTCGGTGACCCTGCCGGAGTCGTTCAAGAAATCCGTCAACGCGGTGATCGACGCCGGCTGGGACAAGGCCGGCCTCGATGAGGCACTCGGCGGCATGCCGATGCCCAAGGCGCTGATGTGGGCCATCAACGAGCACATTCTCGGCTCCAACCCGGCGGTGTGGATGTACGCCGGTGGCGCGGGGTTCGCCCAGATCCTTTACCACCTCGGCACCGAGGAGCAGAAGAAGTGGGCCGTGCTGGCTGCCGAGCGTCGCTGGGGATCGACCATGGTGCTCACCGAGCCGGACGCCGGCTCCGACGTGGGCGCAGGCCGCACCAAGGCCGTCAAGCAGGAGGACGGCACCTGGCACATCGACGGCGTCAAGCGGTTCATCACCTCGGGTGACTCCGGCGACCTGTTCGAGAACATCTTCCACCTGGTGCTGGCGCGCCCCGAGGGCGCCGGCCCGGGCACCAAGGGGTTGTCGCTGTTCTTCGTGCCCAAGTTCCTGTTCGATCCCGAAACGGGCGAGCCAGGCGAGCGTAACGGCGTGTACGTCACCAACGTCGAGCACAAGATGGGCCTGAAGGTATCGGCCACCTGTGAGTTGTCGCTGGGCCAGCATGACAAGCCCGCCGTCGGCTGGCTGGTCGGCGAGGTGCACGACGGCATCGCGCAGATGTTCGAGGTCATCGAGCAGGCCCGCATGATGGTGGGCACCAAGGCCATCGCCACCCTGTCCACCGGCTACCTGAACGCGCTCGAGTACGCCAAGTCCCGCGTCCAGGGTGCCGACCTGACCCAGATGACGGACAAGACCGCTCCGCGGGTGACCATCACGCACCACCCCGACGTGCGCCGCTCGCTGATGACCCAGAAGGCGTACGCCGAGGGGCTGCGGGCGCTGTACCTGTACACCGCCACCTTCCAGGACGCGGCGGTGGCCGAGGCGGTGCATGGGGTGACCCCCGAGTTGGCCGCCAAGATCAACGACCTGATGCTGCCGATCGTCAAGGGAGTCGGCTCCGAGCAGGCCTACGCCAAGCTCACCGAGAGTCTGCAGACCTTCGGCGGCTCCGGGTTCTTGCAGGACTACCCGGTCGAGCAGTACATCCGGGACGCCAAGATCGACTCGCTGTACGAAGGCACCACCGCCATCCAGGCGCAGGACTTCTTCTTTCGCAAGATCGTCCGCGACAAGGGTGTGGCGCTGGCCCACGTGTCCGGTGAGATCCAGCAGTTCGTCGACAGCGAATCCGGTAACGGGCGGCTCAAGACCGAGCGGGCCCTGCTCGCCAAGGCGCTCACCGACGTGCAGGCGATGGCCGCAACGCTGACCGGCTACCTGATGGCCGCTCAGGAGGACGTCACCAGCCTGTACAAGGTTGGCCTGGGTTCGGTCCGGTTCCTGATGAGCGTGGGCGACCTGGTCATCGGCTGGCTGCTGCAGCGTCAGGCCGCCGTGGCGATCGAGGCCCTGGACGCCGGTGCCGCCGGTGCCGAGCGGTCCTTCTACGAGGGCAAGATCGCGGTGGCGTCGTTCTTCTCGAAGAACTTCCTGCCGCTGTTGACCAGCACCCGCGAGGTGATCGAGACCCTGGACAACGACATCATGGAGCTCGACGAAGCCGCGTTCTAAAGCACTGACACACGAATCCCCCGTCTCCTTGAGGCGGGGGATTCGTTGTGCTCGGCGGCTCCGCCCGGCTACGTCTTTCCGGTCAGCCCGTCATTGCCGAGCAGCAGCCCGGCGGTGCCGCCGGCGCCGGGGCTGCCCGCAGCCAGGCCGGTCCCGGCGTTTCCGCCGTTGCCGCCGTCGCCGACCAGGTAGGCGTTGCCACCGGTGGCGCCGTCACCGCCCTTGCTGCCGACGCCCGTGGTGGTGCTGGCCCCGCCGGCGCCGCCGTTACCGCCGTTGCCGAACGCCCCGGCCTTGCCGCCGGGCCCGCCGGCCCCGCCGGTGGTGACGATGCCGGTGAAGTCCCCGCTGGTCCCGCCGGCGCCGCCAGCCCCGCCGAACCCGAAGAGTGTGCCCGCGTTGCCGCCAGACCCGCCGGCGCCGCCGCTGAAGCCGGCGGCTGTGGTAAACCCACCGGCGCCGCCGGCCCCCCAGAACCGGAGTACTGGCCGGCGCTGCCGCCGGCCCCGCCAGCCCCGCCGATCTGGCCGAACCCGCCGGTGCCACCGCTGCCGCCGTGGCCGAACAGCATGCCCGCCGCCCCGCCGGCCCCGCCAGCACCGCCGAACCCGAGTAATGCCGACCCGCCGGACCCGCCCCCCCCCGGCCCCGCCGGCCAAGCCCGGCGCCCCCGAACCGCCGGCCCCGCCGTTACCCCACAACAGACCACCGGCCCCGCCGGCCGCACCGCTGCCCGGCGCCCCGTTGGCGCCGTTGCCGATCAGCGGGCGCCCCAACACCGCCTGGAAAGGCGCATTGACCACATTCAGCACTGTCTGCAGCGGCGAAGCCGCGGCCGACTCGGCAACCGCATAGACCCCCGCACCCGCATTCAGCGCCTCCACGAACTGGTCGTGGAACACCGCCGCCTGCACGCTGAGCGCCTGATAGCTCTGACCATGCCCGGAAAACGCCGCCGCTATGGCCGCCGACACCTCATCGGTGCCGGCCGCCAACACCCCCGTCGTCCACCCCGCCGCCGCCGCATTGGCCACACCCACTGAGGCACCGATACCCGCCAAGTCCCGGGCCACCGCCGCCACCAACTCCGGCGCCACCATCACAAACGACATCGCGGACCTCCCAGCTGCCATCACCACGAACGGCGAGGCTCAGATCAACGCGATCATCGGCAACCGAACGGCATGACTATCGTCGCGCTGCGGCACACAGAAGCACACGGTTTTCGATCAGTTGTCGACAAATTCTCGCCGTTCGCCGGCCCGCTCCACCGAGCCCCAGCGCACCGGCCTGCCGGCGGGAACACTGTCGACACCGCCGGACCCACATCGCTCAGCAGCCGACGGCGATATCGAGTCGACAGCAAAAAGACCGCCGCTGGATCCCCTCACTCCAGCGGCGGCCCTTTCCGTTCGCCCGTCTGCGCTGACCGGCAATCGATCCAGGGATTGCCCCGCGTTGCCGTCGGGGTCGGGGGGTCAGACCACAACACGGGGCTATCCGATCGTCCGATTACCCAGATGTCGGAAAAATTAATCCACCGGTTCGAAACAGCGCCTGGGTGATTTTCGGCACGCCATCACCACTGGTCACGCCTCGAGGATCGCCGCCACACCCTGGCCGCCGGCCGCGCAGATCGAGATCAGCGCGCGCGCCGGGCCGTTGGTTTCGGCCTTCTTCTGGGCCAGTTGCTTGGCCGTCTGCGCCAGGATGCGCCCACCGGTCGCGGCGAAGGGATGCCCGGCCGCCAGCGACGATCCGTTGACGTTCAGCTTGGACCGGTCGATGGAGCCCAGCGCGCCGTCCAGGCCCAGCCGCTCCTTGCAGTACTCCTCGGATTCCCACGCCTCCAGGTGCGCCAGCACCACCGACGCGAACGCCTCGTGGATCTCGTAGAAATCGAAATCCTGCAGGCTCAGCCCGTTGCGTGCCAGCAGTCGCGGCACGGCGTAGGTGGGCGCCATCAACAGGCCGTCGAAGCCGTTCACGTAGTCCACGGCGGCGGTCTCGGAATCCACCAGGAAGGCCAGCGTGGGCAAGTTGTGGTCTGCCGCCCATTGCTCGGAGGCCAACAGCGCCACCGAGGCGCCGTCGGTCAGCGGAGTCGAGTTGCCCGCGGTCATGGTCGCGTCGCCCGCCTTGACGCCGAAGACGGGGCGCAAGGTGGCCAGCTTTTCCGGGCTCGAGTTGGGCCGCAGGTTGTCGTCGCGGTACAGACCCAGGAACGGCGACACCAGGTCGTCGAAGAACCCGCGGTCGTAGGCGTCGGCCATGTTGCGGTGGCTGGCTGCGGCCAGTTCATCCTGGTCGACACGCTTGATCCCCAACTGCTTGGCCGTCACGGCAGCGTGCTCTCCCATGGACTTGCCGGTGCGGGGTTCGCTGTTGGCCGGGATCTCGATGCCCAGGTTCGCCGGCAGGGTGCCCACCAGCTTCAACCGCTGCACGTTGGACTTCGAGCGCCGCAACTTCAGCAGGGTGCGGCGCAGATCGTCGCCCAGCCCGATCGGCGGATCGGACGTGGTGTCCACGCCGCCGGCGGCCGCGACCTCGTAACGACCGGACGCGATCCCGTCGGCGGCAGCGATAGCCGCCTGCAGACCGGTGCCACACGCCTGCTGGATGTCGAAGGCGGGGGTGTGCGGGTTCAGCTCGGAGCCGAGCACGCATTCGCGCATGAGATTGAAATCACGGCTGTGCTTGAGCACGGCGCCGCCCACCACCGCACCCAGACGCTCGCCGCGCAGGTTGAACCGGTCTACCAGACCACCCAGCGCCGCGGTGAACATGTCCTGGTTGGACGCGTCGGCGTAAGCGCCGTCCGAGCGTGCGAAGGGGATGCGGTTGCCACCGAGAACGGCGACACGTCGCTTGGTCTGATCACTGGCAGGGGCCACTGTTATCTCTCCGTCGATCTCCGGTGATACGGGGGTTAGTTTTGGGGTATCAGCGCTTCGCAAGCAATACTACCCACTGTTCTTACTCTCAAGTAAGTTCGTCCCCTGACACGGAAGGCAAGCTCAGTGGCACCCAAGGCCTCGCCCGATCTGTTCTCCCAAGTCGTCAACTCCGGCCCCGGATCGTTCCTGGCCAAGCAGCTCGGAGTCCCGCAACCGGAGACGCTGCGCCGGTACCGGCCGGGCGACCCGCCGCTGGCCGGCTCGCTGCTCATCGGCGGGGAAGGGCGAGTCGCCGAGCCGCTGCGTGCGGCGCTGGACTCCGATTACGACCTGGTGGGAAACAACCTGGGCGGACGCTGGGCCGACTCGTTCGGCGGCCTGGTGTTCGACGCCACCGGCATCACCGAGCCCACCGGACTGAAGGCTCTGCACGACTTCTTCACTCCCGTCATGCGCAACCTGGGACCCTCTTCCCGGGTTGTCGTGGTGGGCACCACGCCGGGAGCGATCGAGAACCCCCACGAGCGGATCGCCCAGCGTGCGCTGGAGGGCTTCACCCGCTCAATAGGCAAGGAATTGCGCCGGGGCGGCACCTCGGCGCTGGTGTACCTGGCGCCCGATGCCAAGCCGGCCGCAACAGGCCTGGAATCCACCCTGCGCTTCATCCTGTCGGCCAAGTCGGCCTATGTCGACGGCCAGGTGTTCTACATCGGCGCGGCCGACTCGACGCCGCCGGCCGACTGGGATCGTCCCCTGGACGGCAAGGTGGCCATCGTGACCGGCGCGGCCCGCGGCATCGGGGCCACCATCGCCGAGGTGTTCGCCCGGGACGGCGCCCGCGTGGTCGCGATCGACGTGGAGTCCGCCGCCGAGGCACTCGCCGAGACCGCCAGCAAGGTGGGCGGCACGCCGCTGTGGCTGGACGTCACCGCCGACGACGCGGTGGAGAAGATCTCCGAGCACTTGCGCGACCACCACGGCGGCAAGGCCGACATTCTGGTGAACAACGCCGGCATCACCCGGGACAAGCTGCTGGCCAACATGGACGACGCCCGCTGGGACGCCGTGATCGCGGTCAATCTGCTTGCACCGCTGCGTCTTACCGAAGGGCTTGTCGCCAACGGCACGCTGGGCAAGGGCGGCCGGGTGATCGGGCTGTCGTCCATCGCCGGCATCGCGGGCAACCGTGGACAGACCAACTACGGCACCACCAAGGCCGGCATGATCGGCATCACCGAGGCACTGGCACCGCAACTGGCCGCGAAGGGCATCACGATCAACGCGGTGGCACCGGGCTTCATCGAAACCAAGATGACCGCCGCGATTCCGCTGGCCACCCGTGAGGTGGGTCGCCGGCTGAACTCGCTGCTGCAGGGCGGCCAGCCCGTCGACGTCGCCGAGACCATCGCGTACTTCGCCAGCCCGGCGTCAAACGCGGTGACCGGCAACGTGATCCGGGTCTGCGGCCAGGCGATGATCGGGGCTTGACGGTGAATCAACCCAGTGGCCTTCGCAACATGCTGCGAGCGGTGGCCGGTGCGCTGCCCGTGGTGTCCCGGTCCGACCAACTGTCCAACCGCACGGTGACGGTCGACGAACTGCCGATCGACTCGGCGAATGTGGCCGCTTACGCGGCGGTCACCGGACTGCGCTACGGCAACCACGTGCCGCTGACCTACCCGTTCGCACTCACCTTCCCGTCGGTGATGTCATTGGTGACCGGCTTCGACTTCCCGTTCTCCGCAATGGGTTCGGTGCATACCGAAAATCGGATCACGCAGTACCGGCCGATCGCGGTGACTGACACGGTCGGGGTGCGGGTGCACGCCGAGAACCTGCGCGAGCACCGCAAGGGCCTGCTCGTCGACCTGGTGAGCGACGTCAGCGTCGGCAACGATCCGGCCTGGCACCAGGTCACCACCTTCCTGCACCAGCAGCGCACCAGCCTGTCCGAGGAGCCCAAGGCGCCGCCACAGAAACAGCCCAAGCCGCCCCCGCCGTCGGCGGTGCTGCGGATCACCCCTGCACAGATCCGCCGCTACGCGGCGGTGGGCGGTGACCACAATCCGATCCACACCAGTTCGGTGGCCGCCAAACTGTTCGGTTTCCCCACCGTCATTGCGCATGGAATGTTCAGCGCGGCCGCGGTATTGGCGAACATCGAAGCGCGTTTTCCCGATGCCCTGCAATATTCGGTGCGGTTCGGCAAGCCGGTGGTGCTACCGGCCACCGCGGGTTTGTACATCGACGAGCGTGACGACGGCTGGGAATTGTCGCTGCGCCACATCTCCAAGGGCTACCCACACCTGACGGGGACCATCCAGCCGCTGTAGCCGACCGGCTGCCGGTGCGGGACAAACGCCCAGCGCTGCGGGCCCGCCGGCCTCTCGTCACTGGCCGTCAGATGTATTCATAGCGCGGTGCGGGTCATGGCGTACTGAGTTTTGGTCAACGATATGCCATGTATTTGATCCGTTTGTCATAGGTCATCGCGTTAAATGGGACCCTATTCGGCAATTTGCATTCGACTCTTATGCGTTTTTCAATTGGCGTCCCATCCGCCAATGAGGCACCAAAACCGTTGTCCAACAGGTCACTTCAGACTGCGCCCACGAGCATGTTTACATCCAGCACGGATCGGGTGCTCCGAAAGCGCTGTGTAAAGAATTTCGGCAATGGTTCCAATCTCCGATAACGCTTAGATAACGCTTAGATAACGTTTGAATACATCTTGCCAAAGCCTCCACCCACGGTCGCGTAGCTTGACCGCAACGTCAGCTTGCTGATGCCTCGGGGGTCGGGTCCAACGAGGGTCGTGAATGTTTGTCACCGATCGATTGGCCCCAGGAGCACCGATGCACTTTTCAGTTCTGCCACCCGAGATCAACTCAGCTCTGATCTATGTCGGCGCGGGGACGGAACCGATGTTGGCCGCGGCGGCGGCCTGGGAGGGGTTGGCCGCGGAATTGGCCGCGGCCGCAGCGAGTTTCAGGGCGGTGACCTCGGGCCTAGCGAACGGAGCATGGCAGGGTCCGGCGGCAGCCGCGATGGCGGCGGCGGCCGCACCGTATGCCGGGTGGCTCGGCGCGGCGGCCTCGCAAGCGGGGCAGTCGGCGACCCAGGCCGGTGTGATGGCCGCGGAGTTCGACGCCGTTCGCTCGGCGATCGTGCATCCGGAGTTGGTGTCGGCCAATCGCAACCAGTTTGTGTCGCTGGTGATGTCGAACATCTTCGGCCAGAACGCCCCGGCGATCGCAAGCGCCGAGGCGCTCTATGAAGAGATGTGGGCGCTGGATGTGTCGGCAATGTCGGCCTACCACGTAGGAGCTTCGGCGGTCGCTGCGGCGCTGAAGCCGTTTTTCCAGCCGCTACAGAACCTTGCCGGTCTCCCGGCCCAGATCGCCGGGCTGGCCGGAGGCGGTCCAGCCGCCGCGACCCTGGCGGCCACCCCCGACCGGCTGCTCAGCGTCAGCCTGGGACTGGGCAACATCGGCGGCGGAAACGTCGGCAACGGCAACTCCGGCTATTCCAACGTCGGTGGCGGCAACCTCGGTGAGCTGAACTTCGGGTGGGGCAACGCCGGAGCTTCGAACCTTGGCTTCGCGAACCTGGGGAGCGGCAATGTCGGTCTCGGCAACCTCGGCAGCAGCAACTTCGGGTTCGGCAATTCCGGCATCGGCAACTTCGGGTTCGGTAACTCCGGCAACGGCAACATCGGCATCGGGCTGACCGGCACCGGGCAGATCGGTATCGGTGGACTTAATTCGGGTATCGGGAATTTCGGCCTGTTCAACTCTGGCAACGGAAATATCGGCTTCTTCAATTCCGGCAACGGTAACTTCGGCATCGGGAACTCGGGCAACTTCAACACTGGACTTTGGAGTTCGGGTTCGGGCAACAGCGGCTTTTTCAATGCCGGTTCGTTCAACACCGGGACCTTCAATGTAGGTGACGCAAACACCGGCAATATCAATGTCGGAAACTTCAACACGGGTGGCTTCAACCCGGGCGCCTCCAATACCGGCTGGTTCAACACCGGCAGTTCCAACACCGGTCTGCTGAATCCGGGCAATATCAATACCGGCATTTTCAACTTCGGCGACATGAACAACGGCCTCTTCAACACCGGCCAAGCCAACAACGGTGTCTTTTACCGGGGTGTGAATCAGGGCAGCCTGCACATTGCCATTACCACTCCCGACCTCACCCTGCCTCCGCTGGAGATTCCGGGCATCTCGATTCCCGCCTTCGACCTGCCCGCCCTGAGCCTGCCGGGGGTGACGATCCCGTCCTTCTCGATTCCGGCGGGGACGGCGCTGGGGGCGTTCGACCTGCCAACGCTGAGCATCCCGCCGCTAAACATCCCGTCCTTCTCCATCCCAGCCGGCACCGCCCTGGGCCAGTTCAACCTGCCCACCCTCAGCATCCCGCCGCTAAACATCCCGTCCTTCTCCATCCCAGCCGGCACCGCCCTGGGCCAGTTCAACCTGCCCACCCTCAGCATCCCGCCGCTAAACATCCCGTCCTTCTCCATCCCAGCCGGCACCGCCCTGGGCCAGTTCAACCTGCCCACCCTCAGCATCCCGCCGCTAAACATCCCGTCGATCACGATCCCGGCCGGGACCACGTTGGATCAGTTCAACCTGCCCACCCTCAGCATCCCGCCGCTAAACATCCCGTCGATCACGATCCCGGCCGGGACCACGTTGGATCAGTTCAACCTGCCGACACTGAACATCCCGCCGGTGACCGTGCCGTCGTTCACCATCCCGGCCGGGACCACCTTGAATCAGTTCAACCTGCCCACATTGAGCATTCCCTCGGTGACGGTACCGTCGTTCACAATCCCGGCGGGGACGACAATTAAGAGCTTCAGCTTACCCGGAATCCATACTGAGCCCATATCCGTCGGCGGTATATCGACAGGTAGCTTCACGCTGCCGGCCATAGGTTGGTCAAATACCATAACGTCCCCGACCATCCAGATCGGTAGCCTATCTGTCGGTCGCATAGATATGTCATGGGCGACCAATGTACTTGCACTTCAAGGGCTGAACCTCAATCCCTTTGACCCGACGTCGTACTTCACAATCAATTACATCAATACGACGCCATTCACCCTCCCGACCATTTCGATTCTTCCTTACACATTGACTACGCCCATTAACGTCGGCGGCTTTACGCTCCCCAGTTTCACCATCCCGGCGATCGATATCCCGGCCATCAGACTCGACCAACTCAGTCTGCCCGACGTCATTACGCCGCAATTCACCACACCACCGCTGGAAATCGGCCGCATCGGACTCGGCGCCTTCACCCTGCCCGACATCGTCACCCCCGCCTTCACCACACCACCGCTGGAAATCGGCCGCATCGGACTCGGCGCCTTCACCCTGCCCGACATCGTCACCCCCGCCTTCACCACACCACCGCTGGAAATCGGCCGCATCGGACTCGGCGCCTTCACCCTGCCCGACATCGTCACCCCCGCCTTCACCACACCACCGCTGGAAATCGGCCGCATCGGACTCGGCGCCTTCACCCTGCCCGACATCGTCACCCCCGCCTTCACCACACCACCGCTGGAAATCGGCCGCATCGGACTCGGCGCCTTCACCCTGCCCGACATCGTCACCCCCGCCTTCACCACACCACCGCTGGAAATCGGCCGCATCGGACTGGGCGCCTTCACCCTGCCCGACATCGTCACCCCCGCCTTCACCACACCACCGCTGGAAATCGGCCGCATCGGACTGGGCGCGTTCACCCTGCCGGACTTCACCACTGTGGAGTTCTCGACGCCGCCGATCACCGTGCCGCCGATCGGTCTGGCGGCGTTCAACACTCCCCCGCTGGTGATCCCGAGTATTCATCTGCCCAGCACGTTGATCACGGAATTCAACATCCCCCCGGCGCCGGGTTACCTCAACTCGACCATCGGGCCGTCCTCGGGCTTCTTCAACTCCGGCGCCGGCGGCAGCTCCGGGTTCGCCAACAACGGAGTGGGCCTGTCGGGTTGGTACAACTCGAACGGGCCGGGCCTACTGGGCGGATCGGGCTTCCAGAACTTCGGCGGACTGATTTCGGGCCTGAACAACTTCGGCAGCGGCGTCTCGGGCTTCGCGAATACCGGCGTGCTGGACCTCGCACTACGCAGCTTCGTCTCCGGCGTCGCCAACGTCGGCAACAACCTGTCCGGGCTGTTCTTCCGCAGCGCGGCGTAAACCAGCTCGCGCTCAGCCGGCCCGGTGATCGAGCCGCTGGCGATGACGAACCACGAGTCTGTCGAGTGCGTGTGCTCCAACCGCGGTGACCGCGAACACCAGCAGCATCCAGATCGGTGGCCGGGCCAGTTCCCAGACGAAGATCGCCGCCCAGGTCGGTGACCCCTGGGTCACCGCGAGCACCCCGGCCGCCGCTCCCAACGAGATCACCGGCCCGTGCAGATGGGTTCCCGCCAGCTGGTTCAGCGCCAGCACCAGGAGCGTCCCGGCCGCCGCACCGGTGGCCAATGAGGGAGTGAGCAGGCCACCGGCACCGCCCGCGCGCAGAAACAACACCGTCAGTAGTGGCTTCAACGTCAGGATTACCGCCGCCGAGGCCAGCGTCATCCCGGATGCGAGGCTGACGGTGAGCACGCTCTTGCCGTTGCCCGGCAACTCTGGCCACCAGTGTGAACAGATACCGGTCAGCAGCCCGGCGCCGGCCAGCGCAGGTACCAGCATCCAGGATCGGATCAGTGTGGCCGGACGGGCTGCAGCGACGATCTTGTTGAAGACCCAGCCGACCGCGAATGCCACCGGCGCCAGCGCCAGCCCGTGCGCACTCAGCAGATACGCCGATTCCGCGCTGGGCCAATTCAATTCGTTATGGTCGTGGGTGACCAGCGAGCCGACCGCGACGGCCAGGCTGGAGGTGATCAACGCCGCGCCCATCGCGCGCAGCCGCCAGGTGTTCAGCAGGATGCGCAACGTGAAGAGGGCACCGGCCATCGGCACGGCGTACACCGCGCCGAGCCCGGCGCCCGCCGCGCTGGCCAGCAGGATCTCGCGGTCGCCCGGCGACAGCCGTCGGATCCACGCGCTGCCGAAATCCCCAAGCACAGCAGCGAACTGGCGTGGCGCACCTTCGCGTCCCAGGGAGGCACCGGAGCCGACCAGGAGCACCTGCAACATGGCATCGATGCTCCACGTCAGCCGCGGTACCCGCTGGTGTCCAACGATGGTGCCGGCCAGCGGTGGCACCTCGAAGCGGCGCCGCAGTAGCCACCAGCCCAGGCCGGCCAGCGCCGCGCCGACCATGGGACCCAATGCCCGCCGAACCGGACTGCTCCCGGTGATCCCGTCCAGTAGCGAGCCGAAAGTGTAGTGATACGTGAGGTGTTCGACCGACCGGAGCACCAGCGTGGTCGCCAACCCGGCCAGCCCGGCGAGCAGCCCGACGATGACGACGCCGCAGAAGAAATCGACGTCTGACTTTCGGGACATGCCTGCCGACAATACGGACACCGAGCGGCTTTGCGCAGCGCCTACCGCAGCAGCGGCGCGGCCGACCGGTCGGCGCGTTCTATCGCGCTTGGCTATCCCGTCGCCGCATTGGAGCCGGCATCCCGCTCGAGCGGCGCCCCCCGCAAACCCACCCAGAACAGGTCGATCATCATCTCGGCGGCCGCATCGACGTCGATGTCACCGGTACTCAGGCGGCTGGCCACCGCCTCGCCCGCGCCGACCAGAGCCACCGCCATGATTTCGATTTCGGCGTCCGACCGTGGGCTGCGGGTACCGGCCCGCACCAACCCGGCCACCAATTCGATGATCTGCTCGCGACCTTCGCGCACCAGATGGGCGAACGCCTGCGAACTGGTGGCCTGGGTGTACATCACGATCCAGGACGCGCGGTTCTCGTCGATGTAGCGCAAGAACGCGCCAATGGTGTTGCGTAACAGATCTTTTGGGCTCTGGGTGAAGTCGATGTCGGCCCGCACCGCGTCGATGAACCGGCTCATCTCCCGGTTCAGGCAGGCCCCAAACAGATCCTCCTTGGAGCCGTAGTACAGGTACAGCATCGGCTTGGAGATCTCGGCCGCCGCGGCGATCGTGTCCATCGAGGTCTCGTGGTAACCGTTGACCGAGAACATCTGTACCGCGGCATCGAGCATCTGCTGCTCGCGGACAGCACGCGGTAACCGCTTGGTACCACCCGCCCCACTACCTGCCACGCTATCCCCTATCTATCCCAACCAAGGGTAAGCACTTTCGGTCAGCGGCCACATGCCGCGGTGACTGCCTTCATCGCCGCGACCCGCACCAGCGAGGCGTCCACCTGCTGCACCGGCAGATCGCCGGCGCTGACCGCCTGCTCGAGCCGGTCGAGTACCGCAGGCACCTCCTTGGTGGTGACCCACAACGCGATGTCGGTGCCGGCCTGCAGGGTTTTCAGCACGGCCTCGGTCACCCCGAACCGGTCGGAGATGGCCGCCATGCTGGACACGTCGTCGCTGAACACCGGGCCGTTGAAGGGCGGCCCGCCGTAGCCGGTGCCGTTGCGCAGCAGGTCGAGCGCGGCCTTGCTCAGGCTGGCCGGGTCGCTGCCGGTCAAGCCGGGTACCTGCATGTGACCGACCATCACCGCCACCGGGATGGCGTTGAGCAGGGTCCGATACGGCACCAGGTCGTTGGCGACCAGCTCGGACAACGGGGGTGTGGTGACCCCGCCGGTGTGCGAATCACCGGAGCCGTGGCCGTGCCCGGGGAAGTGCTTGAGCACCGGCAACAGCTTCGCGTCGCGCAGGCCCTGGGCGTAGGCGCCGGCGTACTCGGTGACCTTCGCGGGGTCCGCACCGAACGAACGGTCGCCGATCACGCTGTCGTCGGGCTCGTCGGTCACGTCGACCACCGGGGCGAAGTCGACGGTGAAACCGAGGTCTTTCATCTTGCGGCCGCGGGTCAGCGCCAGGTCGTGCACTTGCGCGGGCGTCATCGTCTGCCCCATTTCCTTGGCCGTCGGGCCCCTGCCGTCGAGCAGGGTCCGCAGCCGCGAGACCCGGCCGCCTTCCTCGTCGACGCCGACCGCGAGCGGCAGCGGACTGGCAGCGTTGGCGATCTCGCCCAGTGGTCCGGGAAGCATGGACAGGTCGGTGTCGCTGCCGATGAGGATGCCGCCGACGTGGAAGTCGGTGACCACGGACCTGGCATCGGCGGCGTCGCGCACCCCGACCATCAGCAGCTGGGCCAGCTTGTCGCGCAGGCTGGGCATCTTGGCCGGGACGTCCGGAGGGTCAGCGCAGACTCGGGGGCCCGGTGCGGCGGCCGCAGTGGAGCTGGTACTCGACGAGCTCGGGGTGCTGGTGCTCGAGGACTTCCCGGGCTTGGTGCCGCCGTGACAGGCGGCGACCAGCAGCGATGCGGCGGCAAGGACGGCCAGGGTGCGCGGAAAAGCCATCCGGACATGCTGTCACGGGCGTTTCACCGCCGAGTTCGGGGGCGGCTTCGGCCGTGGCGGGTACCCGCCCCGTCCGAATTCCCGGCGCATCCAATGGTTCGGTACGGCGACCGCGACCCCGCGTCGTTCTGCTAGGTTCGGTGGCATGAACCGGATCGTCGCGCCCGCCGCTGCCAGTGTGGTGGTCGGCTTGTTGCTCGGCGCAGCCGCGATTTTCGGCGTCACCTTGATGGTCCAGCAGGACACGAAGCCGCCTCTGCCCGGGGGCGATCCAGGGTCGTCGGTGCTCAACCGGGTCGAGTACGGCAACCGCAGCTAGCCAGCCGGAGGTCGAGCTCTCGGGCCTGTCGCGTCGCTGGCTGCTGTTGGTCGGGGCCGTCTCACTCGTTTTGTCGTTCGCCCAATCCCCCGGCCAGATTTCGCCTGACACCAAGCTCGACCTCACCGCCAACCCACTGCGCTTCCTGACCCGCGCCACCAATTTGTGGAACAGCGAGCTGCCGTTCGGCCAGTCGCAGAATCAGGCCTACGGCTACCTGTTTCCGCACGGCACCTTCTTCCTGATCGGCCATGCGCTCGGGGTGCCCGGCTGGGTCACCCAGCG
Organism: Mycobacterium gordonae; assembly: GCF_017086405.1. Classification (NCBI taxonomy): domain Bacteria; kingdom Bacillati; phylum Actinomycetota; class Actinomycetes; order Mycobacteriales; family Mycobacteriaceae; genus Mycobacterium; species Mycobacterium camsae. The sequence continues at coordinate 625,618 of NZ_CP070973.1, read as the reverse complement.
ACTGTGGTGGGCGCTGCTGCTGACGGTCGGCTGCTGGGGGATGCTGCGGGTCGCCGAGGCGCTGGGCATCGGCAGCCCGACGTCCCGGATACTCGGCGCCGGCGCGTTCGCGCTGTCACCGCGGCTGCTGACCACGCTGGGATCGATATCCTCCGAGACGCTGCCGATGATGTTGGCGCCGTGGGTGTTGCTGCCGACCATCCTCGCGTTGCGGGGCGGCTCCGGGCGCTCGGCGCGGGTGCTGGCCGGCCAGGCCGGCCTGGCGGTGGCGTTGATGGGCGCGGTCAACGCGATCGCGACGCTGGCCGGATGCCTGCCCGCGGCGATCTGGCTGGTCGCTCACCGGCCTGGCCGGCGGTGGCTGCGCTACGCCGGGTGGCTGGTGGTGGCGCTGGTTCCGGCGGTGTCGTGGTGGGTGGTAGCGCTGAGCCAGTTGCGCGGCGTCAGCCCGCCGTTTCTGGACTTCATCGAGTCCTCGGGCGTGACGACTCAGTGGTCGTCGCTGGTGGAATTGTTGCGCGGCACCGACAGCTGGACACCGTTCGTGGCGCCCACGGCGACGGCGGGAGCCCCGCTGGTCACCGGGCCGGTGGCCATCCTGGGCACCTGCCTGGTCGCCGGAGCCGGGCTGGCCGGGCTGGCCAGTACCGCGATGCCGGCCCGTGGCCGACTGGTGGGGATGCTGCTGGTCGGGGTGGTTTTGCTGGCCGTCGGCTACAGCGGTGGGCTGGGTTCGCCGGTGGCTCATCAGGTGCAAGCGTTCCTGGACGGCGCCGGCACTCCGCTGCGCAACGTGCACAAGCTCGGGCCGGTGGTCCGAATCCCGCTGGCGCTCGGCTTTGCGCAGGTGCTGGGCCGGATCCCGCTACCGGGCAGCGCGCCGCAGGCGGTATGGCTGACGGCGCTGGCTCATCCGGAGCGCGACCGTCGGGTGGCGGTCGGGATCGTCGCGTTGACCGGCCTGCTGGTAAGCACGTCGTTGGCGTGGTCCACGCGGCTGACACCACCGGGCACGTTCAGCGCGATACCCGACTACTGGCACGAGGCGGCCGACTGGCTCACCGAACACCAGGAGGGTCGGGTGCTGGTGGTGCCGGGCGCGCCGTTCGCCACCCAGGTGTGGGGGACCAGTCACGACGAGCCGCTGCAGGTGTTGGGCAGCAGCGCCTGGGGGGTTCGCGACTCAATCCCGCTGACACCGCCGCAGACCATCCGCGCGCTGGATTCGGTGCAACGACTCTTCGCCGCCGGACAGCCTTCGGCAGGACTAGCGGATTCCCTTGTGCGGCAGGGTATCTCGTATGTGGTGGTGCGCAACGATCTGGATCCGGAGTCGTCGCGGTCGGCGCGACCGATCCTGGTGCACCGCGCCATCGCGGGTTCGCCCGGGCTGACCGAGGTTGCCGAGTTCGGCGCGCCGGTGGGTCCGGGCCTGCTGGCCGGCTTCGTCAACGACAGCGGGCTGCGGCCACGCTACCCGGCCGTGCAGATATTCCGGGTCAGCGCCGGTCACAATCCCGCTGCGCCCTACTTCGCCGACGTCGACCTGCTGCCGCGCGTCGACGGCGGTCCCGAGGTGCTGTTGCGGCTCGACGAACGGCGACGGCTGCTGGGTCGTCCACCGCTGGGCCCGGTGCTGATGACCGCGGACGCCCACGCCGCCGGGCTACCCACGCCGGTGGTGACCGTCACCGACACCCCCCTGGCCCGGGAAACCGACTACGGCCGCGTCGACTTGCATTCGTCGGCGATCCGGGCGCCCGGGGACGCCCGGCACACGTACAACCGGGTGCCCGATTACCCCGTCCCCGGTGCCGACACGGTCTACGGAAGCTGGACCGGCGGCCGCATCACCGTGTCGAGTTCGTCCTCGGATGCCACGGCGCTGCCCGATGTCGCGACGGCGACCTCACCCGCCGCCGCGGTTGACGGCGACCCGGCAACCGCCTGGGTGTCCAACGCCCTGCAGGCCGCCGTCGGCCAGTGGTTGCAGGTCGACTTCGACCATCCGGTGACCAACGCGGTCCTGACCCTGACACCGAGTGCGTCGGCCGTCGGCGCACAGGTCCGCCGCATCCTCGTCGAAACGGCCAATGGCAGTACCACGTTGCGGTTCGAGGAGTCCGGAAAACCGTTGAGCGCCGCGCTGCCCGTCGGCGAGACGCCGTGGGTGCGGGTCACGGCGGCCGGCACCGACGACGGGTCGGCCGGAGTGCAGTTCGGCATTACCGACCTGACGGTCACCCAGTACGACGCGTCGGGTTTCGCCCATCCGGTGCAGTTGCGCCACACCGTGTTGGTGCCGGGGCCGCCGCCCGGCGCAACCATCGCCCGCTGGGACGTGGGCGCCGAACTGCTGGGCCGGCCGGGCTGTGCGCCGGGGCCGGACAGCGTGCGCTGCGCGGCGTCGATGGCGCTGGCTCCCGAAGAGCCGGTCAACCTCAGTCGTACCTTGACGGTGCCGGTCCCCATGACGGTGACTCCGACGGTATGGGTGCGCTCCCGGCAGGGACCCAAACTGGCGGACCTGGTCGCCGAGCCGGACACCACGCGGGCTTACGGCGATTCCGATCTGGTCGAGGTCCTCGGCTCGGCGTATGCGGCCACCGATGGCGACCCGGCGACGGCGTGGACCGCGCCGCAGCGGGTGGTGCAATACAAGACGCCGCCGACGCTGACCCTGCGGCTGCCGCGGGCCACCGAGGTCACCGGATTGCGGTTGGCGCCCAGCGCCACGACATTGCCCGCCCATCCGACGATGGTGGCCGTCGACCTGGGCGACGGACCACAGGCACAGGCCGTGGACCCGGGCCGCGACGCGCAGACGCTGAAACTGCACCCCCGGGTGACCGACACCGTGACCGTCAGCCTGCTCGACTGGCAGGACATCATCGACCGCAACGCGCTGGGCTTCGACCAGCTCAAGCCACCGGGGCTGGCTGAGGTGGCGGTGTTGGGCGCCGACGGCGCCCCGGTGGCGCCCGCCCGGCCCGGGGCGGCCGCCCGCGACCGGGAGGTCGTCGTCGACTGTGAGCACGGCCCGGTGATCGCGGTGGCCGGGCGGTTCCTGCACACGTCCGTCCGGACCACCGCCGGCGCGTTGCTGGACGGCGAGCCGGTTGCGGCACAGCCCTGCGAACCCGGTCCGATCGAACTGCCGGCCGGCCCGCAGGAATTGTTGATCAGTCCGGGGGCGGCGTTCGTGGTGGATGGTGCGCAGTTGTCAGCCGCTCCTGAATCAGCTTCTGCGCCTGTCGCTTCCGCAGAGGTGAGGGTGTGGGAGCCGGTCCGCCGCGAGGTGCGTGCACCGGCGTCCGGCGACAACCGGGTGCTGGTGATTCCGGAGAGCATCAACCCTGGCTGGGTGGCCCGCAGCAGTAGCGGCGCGCGCCTGAAACCGGTGGCCGTCAACGGTTGGCAGCAGGGATGGTTGGTTCCGGCTGGAGACGCCGGCACCATCACGCTGACCTTTGCCTCCAATGCGGTGTATCGGGGCGGCCTGGGAGTGGGGTTGAGCCTGTTACCGCTGCTGGCGGTTCTGGCATTGTGGCGGCGCCGCAACGGTTCCTGGGACGATCCGGCCGCGGTCGCGTGGCCTTCCGGAGCATGGGCCGGAGTGGCGGTTCTGGGAGCGGGAGCGTTGATCGCCGGCGCCGTCGGTGCCGTGGTGGTCGCGGCCCTGCTCGGGGTGCGGCATGTGGTGCCGGACCGCTGGCGCGACGCGCTGACCGTCGGACTCAGCGCCGGTGGGATCGTGGCGGCAGGTGCGGTGCTGTCGCGCCATCCCTGGCGGTCTGCCGACGGCTACGCGGGCCATTCCGCGAGTGTTCAACTGCTGGCACTGATTTCACTTGCGGCAGTCGCCGCGTCGGTGGTCACCACAACATCGATCGGCCGATCAAAGACTGCGGGGGCCGATCTGTTCCACTGAGCCGTCCAGCGCCATCAGCCAAGTCTCGACGTCGATTCCCGGATGCCGGCGCAGCGCCTCCTCGCGGAAGGTACCGAGAATCCTTTCGTGCGTGGCCGTCTCACGCTCCGGCGTTGAGATCGCGTCAGGGCCGTAGGCGATCTGGACCGCGCCGCAGTCACGATGGTTGACCACGAAAACGCCGTTGATCGAGTGCAGTTCGATCGACGCGGCGAGGTTGTCCCAGAATGTGTTGTGCCAGGCCTCCCAGTGCTGGGAAACGGCGCCGGCGCCGGCGCCGGCCAGCGCGAACTGGCTGTACCGGTTCACGAGGCCTCGCCCCAGCATGTATTCATTTGTCGGGTGCACGAAGCGAGGATCGATGCACATCAACAACATGGCGTCATAGTTCTGGGGCGGTACGTCCGGTGCCGCCGAGGCGCGCGGCACCGCGGTGGCCGCCGCTGTCAAACCCAATGCGCCCGCCCCCAGGGCCAGCATTCGGCGACGTCCAAAAGCGCGGTTTAGGAATTCAGCTTTGTGCAATTCTCTGCTCAACTTTCCGGTGCCGGAGCGCGGAGGGGACACGACGCTGAGGAACCCTACCGGGTGAATCGCGGCTCTAGGGGCAAGATCGCACGTAGTCGCCATAATCCGAGGAGTGGTGGCCATGAACTGGTTTTCGGCACCCGAATACCGGCTGGGCGCATTGGTGTTGGAGCACGGCGTAGCGGCGATATATCTGGTCGCGTTCGTTGCGGCGGCGCGGCAGTTCCGGCCGCTGATCGGCGCGCGTGGGATGCTACCGGTGCCGGCGTATCTGACCAGGCGATCGTTCTGGCGGGCCCCGAGCATTTTCCACCTGCACTACTCCGACCGGCTGTTCGCCGGGGTGTCGTGGTTCGGCGCGGCGGTGGCGGCCGCGATGGTAGCCGGTCTGGATCTGGTGCCGTTGTGGGCGGCGATGCTGATGTGGCTGACGCTGTGGGTGCTGTACCTGTCTATCGTCAACGTGGGCCAGACGTGGTACGGATTCGGCTGGGAGTCCCTGTTGCTGGAAACCGGCTTTCTGATGGTTTTTCTGGGCAACGGGCAGGTGGCGCCTCCGGTGCTGGTGTTGTGGTTGGTGCGCTGGCTGTTGTTCCGCGTCGAGTTCGGCGCGGGCTTGATCAAGATGCGCGGCGACTCGTGTTGGCGCGACCTCACCTGCCTTGACTACCATCACGAAACCCAGCCGATGCCGGGCCCGTTGAGCTGGTTGTTCCACCACCTGCCCCGGCCGCTGCATCGAATCGAAGTGGCGGGCAACCACTTTGCGCAATTGGTGGTGCCGTTCGGGCTGTTCGCTCCGCAGCCGGTGGCCAGTGTCGCGGCTGCCGTCATCGTCATCACCCAGTTGTGGCTGGTTGCGTCGGGCAACTTCGCCTGGCTGAACTGGCTGACGATTCTGCTGGCTTTCGGCGCCGTTGATCAGACGGCGGTGGATGCGCTGGTTGATGTGCGCTCACGCGGAGCCGTGCCGAATCCACCACTGTGGTTCGTCGTTGCGGTGATCGGTGTCGCCGCGGCGATGCTGGTGCTGAGCTACTGGCCGACGCGCAACATGCTGTCACCCGGGCAGCGGATGAACGCGTCGTTCAACGCCTTCCATCTCTGCAATACCTATGGCGCCTTCGGCAGTGTGAGCCGGATTCGACAGGAGGTGGTGATCGAAGGCACTGCCGATGCGTCGGTGACCGACCAGACGAACTGGCAGGAGTACGAATTCAAGGGCAAGCCCACCGACGTGCGGCGGCTGCCACGCCAGTTCGCGCCCTACCACCTGCGGCTGGACTGGCTCATGTGGTTCGCCGCCATCTCGCCGGGCTATGCGTCGGCCTGGCTGACGCCGTTCCTGCACCGGTTGCTGCGCAACGACCGAGCGACGTTGAAGCTGTTGCGACACAACCCTTTCCCAGAGTCACCGCCGCGCTACGTACGCGCGCAACTGTACAGGTACCGCTTCACCACTCCGGCCGAACTGCGCCGCGACCGGGCCTGGTGGCATCGCACACTGATCGGGAGTTTTGTGCCTGCAACAGGGTTGCCCGGCCGGTCAGATGCCCAGGACAAGTGACCCGTGGGAGAAATACGGGCCCGTATCAGGCGCCAGCGACGAATAGCCACTGTTCACGAGGGGTTGCAGAAAAGCATTGAGGTTGTTGATGACTGATTGCGCGACACCTAATTGCTGGAGCGGCAGCAAGATCGGCAGGGTCGGCGACGGAATCATGTACGTAGTGATGGTTCCCCCCAGTGGGGTAGCGACGCTGGACAACTCGATCGCCTCCGACATCGAAGCCAGTGACGCTGTGTTGTGGTAGTAGACCACCCCGAACAGCGAATTCACGACGGCCGGAATGTTCCAGGGACGATCGGGGAAGTGGGCCCAGCCGTCGTACTGGGCGAAAACCACGTCGACGTCATACTGCGTGTTCGCCAAGGGCTGCACCGTGTAGTTCACTATCGGCAAGGTGAACCCGTCGGGCAGGTAGGTCTGCAGCACGCCGAGCTCCGGGCTGGCGAACAGGACGAACTGCAAGGCGTGGGGCGGCGGGGCGGCGCCCGGGTTCGCCGCCAGGTACGCCAGCTGGCGGTTGACGACGATGGTCCCCTGCGACAGCGCGGCGACACTTATGGGCGAACCGCCGCCGTTGAGAACGGCATTCATGATCTGGTCGTTGAGCGCTCCCTGGCCCATGGCGACGGCGTCGTTGACATCCGGCGCCGCCAGGCTACCGCTCAGCAGGCCCATGCTGGCCGGATAGTTGACGACCTGAGCGAGGCTGCCGGGGAACCAGTTCTGCCCGATGGCGTGGTTGATCAGGTCATACCCCTGCAGTATCGACACCGAGACCGGGCCGGGGACGCCGCTCCCATAGAACAACTGCCCCAGGTAGGGAAATCGCGTGAAGAAGTTCGGCAGGTAGAGGGGCCCCGCACCGGGCACGGTGATTCTCGTCGCCGCGGCTGCGTTGGGCAGCGCGTAGGCGTTGGCGGCCTCGGTGGACGCGTAGGCATTCACGCTGGCCGCCAAGGCGACGGTCAAGCGCTCGTGGTAGTGCGCCGCTTGCGTGGCCACCGCCTGATATTCGCGGCCGTGCCCGCCGAACAACGCTGCCACGGCCTTGGACACCTCGTCTTCGGCGGCGACCGACAACGAGGTCGTGGTGTGCGCCACTGCCGCACTCGCCGCCGAGATGACGGAACCCGTCGCGGCCAGATCTTCAGCAGCCGCGAGCAGGAAGTCAGGCGCCGCAACGACATACGACACAGTTGACCCCTTCCTGCGCGACCGGGGAACAGGCAGTTGCGAGGTTACCCGCAGCCCGGAGGTATGGCTCGACTTTGCGTGAACCTGGGGTTATTCGCCGTCGCCAGATGCGCGCGCGACGCCTTTCGGGTCAGGCGGCGCTGGCGGGCGCGTTCGTTGACGTCGGTGCTGTCAGACGCGACACAACCCGACGCGTGCTCGCTGCCACACCGGTGAGCTTGCCAAGAACCAGCGCCGGACTCGGAGCCGGCGAACAGCGAATCTTGTTGACCTACAGGTGATATCGCGCCGAAGCAACCCGCGCCGCCCAGTCCAGGTTCGGGTTGAGCCCCCCGGGGGCACCGAACATCGGCCCTCATAGGAAAGTCATACCCGGCAGCTATTAACGAAAAATATTTCTGGATCTATGCTTCTAGTATTGGGCTGAATCAGGAGGTCAGGGTCATGAAGGTCATCGCATTCGCAGCGGCCGCGGCGCTCGCAACCACATTGGGAGTCACCGTGGCACCGCCGTCCGCACAAGCCGAGTCGCCAACGTCGGCTGGTGTCTATCTCTACGCGGACGAGGACGGTGACACCGGCATGTGGACCATCAGGACCAACTGCGCACCCGACTGCGTCGCTCATGTCACGACCGCTTCAGGGCGGAGTTTCGAGGCCGCACTGGTGGACGGGCGCTACACCAATACCCGGACCATCCCCGGGGGCGTGACCTGCCCCGGCCACACCGCCGGCGACTTCGGCCGCTGGATCCCCGCCAGCGAGCATCCGGTCACCGTCACGCAATGGTGGGATCCGGTGACGCTGGTCGGCGAGGTCGACTTCTTCAACAGCTCGGCGCCGTGCGCGCTTGCCGACCACGCTGACAGATTCACGCTCACCAGAATCGATCGATGACACGCTGCCAGGCCCCTATCGGGACCTGACATGGCCTGCTCACCGAGATCCGCAAGACTCGGAACACCTTCGGCGAGAGCTGAGGTCAAGCCGAAGATCTCGGCAAGTTTCAACCATTCCCACGCAGAAACGACATAGCGCGGCGACAGGCGGCGGGGCACTCTCTCGCCCCACCCGACTCTGTCATCGGGCAGTCCCACCGACACCACCGCTATCCCGACCAGCAACGCGGCGATGACCTTGATTTTCTTTACCTTCATTCGCGACACCCGCGCCGGGAAACACCACGGTTCGAGCCCTCGCTCGGCCTCCCGCATTTCCGGAGTGTCGCACACAGCAACACACCGCGATTGTTCGTTTCGGGAAATTCGCGCCGCCGTCAATCCTTGAATTCATAGCGGCGACGCGTGTGAACTCAGGGGTGGCTTCTATAGCGTCTCGTCCAACTCGCCCAGCCGGTCAGTGAGTCGCAGGTTTTCCGAATAGTCGACCGGGCACGCGATCAGCGACACACCGTCGTCGTCCAGGGCCGCCCGCAACGTCGGCAACAGCTCCTCAGCACTGCCGATCCGATATCCCTTAGCGCCGAAGCTTTCCGCGTACTTGACGACATCCGGGTTGCCGAAGGACACGTAGTGGTGCTCGCCGAGTTCGAGATCCATCTTCCACTCGATCAGGCCATATCCGCCGTCCTCCCAGATCAGCACCACCAGTGGGATCTTTTCCCGCACCGCGGTCTCGATCTCCTGGGAGTTCATCAGGAAGGCGCCGTCGCCGACTACCGACAACACCTTGCACTCCGGCCGGGCCAGTTTCACCCCCAACGCACCCGGCAACGCAAAACCCATGGTGGACAGTCCGTTTGAGATCAGACAGGTGTTGCGCTCATAGGTCGGGTAGAGCCGCGCCATCCACATCTTGGTGGCGCCGGTGTCGACCAGCACCACGTCGTCGCGCCCCAGCGCCGCGCGGGTATCGGCAACCACCCGCTGGGGCGCCAACGGGAATCGCGAATCCTGTTGCCCCCGAGCGAACTCCTCGTCCAGCAGACCGGAGCCGGGCACCCCGACGTCGTCGAATCGACGGCCTTCCATGGCGTCGGTGAGTTGATTGAGCGAGTCGCTGATGTCACCGATGATGCCGACGTCGACGGAGTAGTGCGCGTCAACCTCGGCCGGGAAGCGGTGGATGTGGACGATCTTCTTATCGGCGTGCGGGTTGATGCGGACCGGATCGAATTCCTGCAACTCATAGCCGACCGCGATGACGACATCGGCGTTGTCGAACCCGAAATTGACGTAATCATGGCGCATGAATCCCAGCGTCCCGATGCCGTTCGGGTGATCGTCCGGCATCACGCCTTTTCCGTGAAAGCTGTTGGCCACCTTGATGCCGAGCTCCTCGGAGAACCTGATCAGCGCCGCGGAGGCGTCGCTGCGCGCGGCACCGTGCCCGGCGAGCACCACCGGACGCTGCGCGGCGCGCAGAATGTCGACCGCGCGCGCCACCTGTCGGGCGGCCGGCGCGTCAGCCCGGACCACATTGCGCGGCAACGGCCCCAACTCGTAGTCGGCCTCATCGGCGTCCAGATGCTCGGGCACGGCGAGATACACCGCCGCCGGGCGTTCGGTCTCGGCGACCTTGAACGCCTTGCGGACCATCTCCGGTATGGCGTGCGCAGTGGGAATGCCGGCCGACCAGCGGGTGATCGGAGCAAACATCGACACCAGGTCGACGTACTGGTGGGATTCCTTGTACTCACGGTCCTGGCCGACCTGCGCGGAGATGGCCACCATCGGGGTGCTGTTGGTAGTGGCGTCGGCCACCCCGAGCTGCATGTTGATGGCCCCCGGTCCCAGGGTCGCCGAGACCACGGCCGCGCGCCCGGTGACCCGGCCGTACATCTCGGCCATGAAGGCCGCGCCCTGTTCGTGCCGGGTCAGCACGTAGCGGATATCGGAGGCGGCCAGCGCCTTAATGAATCGGATGTTCTCCTCTCCGGGTATCCCGAAGACGACGGTCACGCCCTCGTTTTCCAGGCACTTGACGATCAGCTCAGCCGCTGTGGACATCCGCCACCCCTCTGTTTGGTTGCTAGTGGCAGGCTAGTTGTCGGACGGTTCACGACAACCCTGACAGGAGGGCCGACGTGCCCATCGCCACCATCAACCCGGCCACCGGCGAGACAGTCAAGACCTTCACCCCCGCGACCGACGACGAAGTCGAGCAGGCGATAGCGCGCGCCTACGCGCGCTTCCAAGACTACCGCCGCAACACCACCTATGCCCAGCGTGCCGAGTGGGCAAACGCCACCGCCGACCTGCTCGAGGCCGAGGCCGACGACACCGCGGCCATCATGACCTTGGAGATGGGCAAGACGCTGGCCAGCGCCAAGGCCGAAGTTCTGAAGTGCGCCAAGGGGTTTCGCTACTACGCCGAGAACACGGAAGCACTGCTCGCCGACGAGCCGGCCGATGCCGGCAAGGTGAACGCATCCCGGGCCTTCACGCGCTACCAGCCGCTGGGCGTGGTGCTGGCGGTGATGCCGTGGAACTTTCCGCTGTGGCAGGCCGTGCGGTTCGCGGCGCCCGCGCTGATGGCGGGCAACGTCGGGCTGCTCAAACACGCATCGAACGTCCCGCAGTGCGCGCTGTATCTGGCCGATGTCATCGCGCGCGGCGGATTTCCCGACGGGTGCTTCCAGACTCTGCTGGTGGCCTCCGGCGCCGTCGAGAAGATCCTGCGCGATCCCCGCGTCGCCGCCGCCACCCTCACGGGCAGTGAACCGGCCGGACAGTCGGTCGGCGCCATCGCCGGGGACGAGATCAAGCCGACCGTGTTGGAACTCGGCGGCAGCGACCCGTTCATCGTGATGCCCTCCGCGGACCTGGACGCCGCTGTCAAGACGGCGGTCACCGGCCGAATCCAGAACAACGGTCAATCCTGCATAGCCGCAAAGCGATTCATCGTGCACGCCGACATCTACGACGCGTTCGTGGACAAGTTCGTCGAGCAGATGTCGGCGCTCAAAGTCGGCGATCCGACCGACCCCGACACCCAGGTCGGACCGCTGGCCACCGAGAGCGGCCGCGACGAGATTGCCGGACAGGTGGATGCCGCCGTTGCCGCCGGCGCGAAGGTCCGCTGCGGCGGTGAGACCCCGGACCGGCCGGGTTGGTTCTACCCGCCGACCGTGATCACCGACATCACCAAAGACATGGCGCTCTACACCGAGGAGGTCTTCGGCCCGGTCGCATCGGTGTACCGGACCGCCGACATCGACGAGGCGATCGAAATCGCCAACGCCACCACCTTCGGACTGGGATCGAATGCCTGGACCGAGGACGACGCCGAGCAGCAACGCTTCATCGACGACATCGTGGCGGGAGCCGTCTTCATCAACGGAATGACGGTGTCTTACCCGGAGCTGCCGTTCGGCGGTGTCAAGCGCTCAGGTTACGGCCGCGAGCTGGCGGGCCTGGGGATCCGCGAGTTCTGCAACGCCAAGACGGTCTGGGTGGGCAAGAGCGACACCGCTGACACCAGCGGCAGCAAGAAGACCGAGTAACCGTCCGCCCGGCTGTCCCCCGCGAGCAGACGCAAGAGCACCCGAAACGCCGTTGTTTCGGGTGCTTTTGCGTCTGCTCGCGCTACCAGGGTTCCGCTAGGAAACTGCCGCCAGCGCGCGCTCGTCTTCATCGGCGAAGTCGTCCTCGAGTTGCACCGGCGAGTAGTCGAGGTCGATCTCGCCCATCGGGCGGCCGCGGGCGCTGCTGATCGTGCCGAACCGTCGCATGCCCTTGTCGGTGGAGTACTGCAACATCTCATCGGGCTTCAGGCCGAACGGCGGCTGCTGGCCGTACAGTTCGAAGCCCTCTTCGGTGAGTCGCAGCGCCATCGGGATCAGCTCGTTCATGCGGTTCTCGAAGACGGTCCAGTTGGCGTCGTCGGCCGCGACGTGGCGACGGCAGGTGAAGGTGCCCCACGCCATGTGGCGCCGCTCGTCGTCGCCGATGCGGCGCACCAGCTCCTGCATGCCCGGAAGGATTCCGCGTTCGACGCAGATCTTGTTCCACGCGTAATAGCCGGTGAGCGCCAGCATGCCCTCGACGATGTGGTTGTAGGTGACCGACGCCCGCACCTGGGCCGCCGGTGACGGATCACCGGTCAGGGCGTTCAGGCAGTCCGGCAACTCCTCATAGAAGATGTCCCGGTATGTGGGCAGCGGGTCGAGGCAGCCGTGCAGGTCATCCTTGACGCCCACCGCGTCCAGCCAGAGGCGGAACACCTGGACGTGCTTGGCCTCTTCGAATGCGAACTGAGTCAGGTACATCTCGTCACCCAGCCGTCCCTCGGCGCGCATCGCGGCCATAAACGGCTGGATGTCCTCGGTCACCGCTTCCTCGCCGGCGACGAACTGGGCGCACAGGCGAATGGCGTAGTCGCGCTCGGCGTCGGACAGGTTCTGCCAGTCCTCCCCGTCCTTGGAGAAGTCGATGTCGGCCGGGTTCCAGAATTTTGCGTTGCCACCGGCGAACAGCTTCAGCGGCAGGCTCTGCCAGTTGAGGCCGCCGGCGACCATCGAGCCGGTGTGGGTGCGGGTCATGTCATCCCTCCGATCGGGCGGGGCGGACGGCAGGGCGCGGCGCGGAGAACGCGTCGGAGAGCACCGCGACGAGCCTGCGCACCGCGAGCGCCGGCTGTTCGGGCGTCGGCTCGTCCAAACCGAGGATCGGATCCAGCCCGCGCATGTACGGCGCCAGTGCCAGGTGGGGGAAGATCATCAGCAGCAACGAGAGCAACGCGTCGGTGTCGGAGTCGGCGCGCAGATCTCCCCGCCGGTGCGCCTCGGCCACCAGCGGCCGAAGCACCTCCAGGTAGTGCCGGTGGATGACGTTGCGCACGCTGATGCGGGCGTCGGTGTCGACCTCCAAGGTCGCCGCGGCGTGCAACGCGCGTTCCCGAGGATGCTCGGCGTAATAGGCGACCCACGCGTCCAGTAGTTCGGTGAGAAACTCAAAGAACGGCCGAGTCGGATCGAGGTCGCGGATGACGCCTTCGGTGTAGGCACGCACCCGCTGGCTGGCGACGTCGGCGATGTAGGCGTAGAGGTCCCGCTTGTCCGCGAAGTACTGGAACAGGCTGCCCTTCGCGACGCCGGCACGCCGGGCGATCACGTTGAGACTGCCATTGGAGAAGCCGTGCGCGCCGAATTCTGCTTCCGCGGCTTCGATGACCGCCGCCCGACGGGCCGGATCGACGCGTGCCCAGGTAACCGTCGGCATACTGCCCCCTCGCGTTTGATGACCAGTAGTCATTCTACTGTGAGGCACTTCACGGTCAAGGCGAAGTCAGTCGGATTAGCCCGGGTTGCCGTCGCTACCGTGCGCGCCCTGACCACCGTCGACGCCGGGGGCGCCCTTCACTCCGGTTCCGTTGCCGCCTGACCCCGGATTACCGCCGTCGGCGCCCGAACCACCGGGACCACCGCCGACCCCGTGGCCCGCCCCACCACCGCCACCGGCGCTCCCCGCACGGCCGAACATGCCGCCGGAGCCACCTGCGCCGCCGTGACCGCCGTCGCCGCCATTGCCACCTGCGCCGCCGTTACCGCCGCCGCCTCCATCTCCTCCGTCACCGCCGGTGCCGCCGGTGCCCGGGTTGCCGAGGATCGGGCCGGCGGGTGCGCCGTTACCGCCCAAGCCGCCGGGGTCACCCCCACCGCCGGCGCCGCCGCCACCGCCGTGCCCACCGAGTCCGCCGTCCCCGCCATTGCCCATCAGCCAGCCGCTGTGTCCGCCGGCACCACCGTGGCCTCCGGCCCCGCCTGCGCCACCGTGGCCGCCGTCACCTCCACCGCCTCCCTGACCTCCGGTGCCGCCGATTGCCCCGGCTCCATCGGCCGTGTATGCGGCGCCGCCACCGCCGCCCATCCCACCACCAGCGCCGGCCGCGCCGAATCCGCCGGTAGCCCCGTTACCACCAGCGCCGCCACCCCCACCGTTGCCGATCAACCAACCGCCGTGCCCTCCGGCACCTCCCGCGCCGCCCGCACCGCCGGCAGCCCCGGAAGCGCCGACCCCGCCGGTACCGCCCAGTCCACCATTTCCGCCTCTGGCTTCGGCGCCGTTGATGCTGGTTGCGACCCCGCCTTCGCCGCCAACGCCGCCCTCCGCACCCGTGCCGCCGGTGCCGCCCGTACCGCCGGCGCCACCGCGAGCCGTCCCGGTGTCAGTGCGAGCCTCGCCGCCGCCACCACCGCCGCCGCCAGTGCCACCAGGACCGCCGGCCCCACCGTGTCCGCCGCTGGCTCCACCAGACCCGCGGTCTACCGCAGCGGCAAACCCTCCCCGTCCGCCCTGACCACCGGGTGTGCCGACGCCGCTGGACGTATCGCCCGCGAAGCCGTCACCGCCATCGCCGGCTGGGCCGCCGAAGCTGTACAAACCCGCCTCACGGGTGTTGCCACCACCATTGCCACCCTGGCCGCCGGCTACATCCGAAGCTGTCCCAGGACCCCCCTTGCCGCCGGGTAGACCTATGACGCGGCCGTCCGCGGGCCCGGAGTCGAGGCCATCGGCGCCGGGTTGGCCGCCGCTGAAAGGGCCGTTGAAATGCGGATTCACGGCGGCAGGGGCGCTGTGCCCGGCGCCACCGGCCCCGCCCTGTCCGCCGTTACCCCACACGCCGGCGTTGCCGCCGGCGCCACCGGCACCACCACTGCCTGCCACCGCGAGCGCGGCGCCACCGCTACCACCGCTGCCACCGTTGCCGTAAAGCCATCCACCATTACCGCCGGCACCGCCCGCGCGCCCGGGACCTCCGGCACCGCCCTGTCCGCCGTTACCCCACAGCCCGGCATTACCGCCGCGCCCACCGTTCTGACCCGCGACCCCGGGCGCACCAGCACCACCATTGCCCAACAGCAAGCCACCGTCGCCGCCATTGGCGCCCGGCGTCGTCGCGTTCGCGCCGTCGCCGATCAGCGGCCGGCCCAACAACGTCAGGGTCGGCGGGTTGAGGACGCCCAGGACACCTTGTTCGACAGCCTGCAGGGGTGAAGCGTTCACCGCCTCGGCGTTGGCGTAGGAACCCGCTCCTGCGGCCAGGGTGGCGGCGAACTGATCGTGAAACGCCAGCGCCTGAGCACTCAGCGATTGATACGCGACAGCATGCGAGCTGAACAATGCCGCAATCGCCACCGACACCTCATCGGCAGCCGCAGCCAATACCCCCGTGGTCGGCACGGCCGCCGCCGCACCGGCCGACCGTAACGCCGATCCGAGCGAGTTGAGATCTCCGGCCGCCGCCGACACCGCTGGCGGCGTCGCGAACACAGACGACATGGTTAACCCTTCAAAGTTTCTGATCAGCCGAGCCCGGCGCAGCGCAGCCGAAGCCGGCCGCGTTGCTGCGCCGCCTCAATCGGGGAATCAGCCGGCATTGCCCGTCTTGCCGTCGACGCCTCTCGCGCCGGACACGCCGTCGGCGCCGGTGGCGCCCCTGCTTCCATTCGTGGTGTTTCCGGTTCCCCGGTCACCCCCGTCGGCACCCGAGCCGGGGATACCACCCCTGAGCCCGTGGCCGCCGGCGCCGCCGCCCCCGGCGCTGCCGGCGTGGCCCAACAGGCTGCCGGCTCCGCCGGCTCCGCCGTCGCCACCGTTGCCGCCGTTACCGCCACTGCCTCCGTTGCCACCACTGCCGCCGGCTCCCCCGTTGCCGCCGAAGGAGATACCGGCGGCGCCGGCACCACCGAAGCCGCCACCGCCGCCCTGGGCACCGCCGCCGCCATCTCCACCAAGTCCTCCGAGCCCGCCGGCTCCGCCGTCGCCCATTAGCCAACCGCTCGCTCCCCCGGCCCCGCCGTGACCGCCGGCGCCGCCGGCGCCGCCGCTGCCGCCGACACCCCCGGTGCCGCCGACCCCGCCATTGCCGCCGACAAAGCTGCTGACCCCTCCGCCGCCGCCGGCGCCGCCGTTGGCAGCCGTTACAGCCCAACCGCCGTTGGCGCCCACACCGCCGGCGCCGCCGGCCCCGCCGTTCCCGATCAACCAGCCGCCATGACCTCCCGCACCTCCGGCCCCACCCGCGCCTCCGGGGCCCCCCGAGGCGCCGGCCCCACCGGTGCCGCCATGACCACCATCGCCGCCCCGACCGTTGAATTGCAGGCCCGCACCACCCTGACCGCCGTTGCCTCCGTCGGCGCCGATCCCGCCGGTGCCACCGTTGCCGCCGGTGCCACCGGACGCATGACCGCTGCTGCCGTTGGCGAACGCGTCGCCGCCGCCTCCACCGGTACCGCCCATGGCGCCTGCGCCGCCGGCACCGCCGTTGCCGCCGGCACCTCCCTGGCTGGACCCGCGGAGGCTGGTGGCCGACCCTCCGGTGCCGCCCGCACCGCCGGGCGTGCCGTTGCCGCCTGCCCCATCGACGAAGCCGTCACCACCGGTGCCCCCGGCGCCACCGTTGACGAACCCGCCACCGAAGCCGTCGCCACCCGTGCCGCCTTGCCCGCCACTGTAGAAAGTCGCGCCGTCACCCCCATGGACACTTGTACCGGGAGTGCCCGGGCCGCCGTCGGTCCCGTTCCCCTGGTTCGCCTGCGTGTAACTGACTCCGTTCACACCGGACTGGCCTGGTGAGGGCAGGGCTGCCGGCTGCGGATTCACGGCGTCGGGAGCGTAGTAGCCGGCGCCGCCAGCCCCACCCGAACCGCCTGCACCCCAGAGGACGGCATTGCCTCCGGCGCCGCCGTTGCCGCCGCCCAGCACGGCACTTCCGCCGGCGCCGCCGTTGCCGCCGTTGCCGCCGTTGCCGAACAACCACCCGCCGCTTCCGCCGGCGCCGCCGGCCTGACCGGCTCCCCCGGCGCCGCCAGCGCCACCGTTGCCCCACAACCCGGCGCTGCCGCCGCGTCCGCCATCTTGGCCGGCACCACCTGCCGCGCCGGCACCGCCGTTGCCGAACAACAGCCCACCGTCGCCTCCGTTGCCGCCCGCCGTGGTCGCGTTGGCGCCGTCACCGATGAGCGGTCGCCCCAACAGCGCCTGGGTGGGCGCGTTTATGACCCCGAGCACGCCCTGTTCGAGCATCCCCAGCGGCGATGCGTTCAAGGCCTCCGCGGTGGCGTAGGAACCCGCCCCGGTAGCCATCGCGGCGACGAACTGGTCGTGAAACGCCGTCACCTGAGCACTCAGTGATTGATACGCCCGAGCATGCGACCCGAACAGCGCGGCGATCGCCGCAGACACGTCATCCGTGCCGGCGGCCAGGACCTCGATGGTCGGCGTCGCCGCTGCCGCATTGGCTGCGCGCAACGCCGAGCCGATGTTCATCAGATCCCCGGCCGCCGCCGACACCACCGCCGGTGTCGCGATCACAAACGACATGATTACTCCCTAATACACCCGAATCAGATGCAGTGAATTTAGAGGCATATCGAGATTCCGGCTGGCTTTTGGCAATTTTTGATCGCTTTATTGCGCTCAGCCACCGGGATATTTTGATGTCTGGTGTTGGGACACTAAATCCGTTGTGACACTTGGCAATGTACTGATCAGAAAGTCCCGATCCTGTTTTTCAACCATTTCTAGAATGGTGATCCAATTTCGTCCAGCGATGCTGATCCGATGTATTTCAGTACTACGATGAGGACATCAAATTAGTGCCGCGGAAAGCATCGTCGCGCTGTCCATGAGATTGCGCTCCGGGATGATCAACACGGCAAATGACACGATCAATGTCCGCCAGCCGAATCCTCGAGCCGGCGCCGCGCGCCGTTCAGGCCGAGTTGCCGCGTGCGGTCGCCAACGACGCCGGCTCGGCCGAACACCAGCGCGGTCGAGCGCGTCGACGGCGGACCTCAGCGCCCTACTGGAATGGCCGGGCGGAGGTGGGGGAAAAGATCAAACACCGGCCCCCGCTACGGGCGCATCTCGTACGCGCCGTTGAGCGGCAGCACGAATTCCTTCCACACCGTGTCGTAGCGCGCCGGGTCGTTGGCCGGCCGGCGGATCATCCGTAGCGCGAACTTGGCCTGCTCGTCGGTGGTGGCGACCTTGTCGTGCAGTTCGACGGCGTAGCTGTTGAAGTCGCGGACCAGCAGACCGAAGATCTCGTCGAGCAGCGCCTCGTCGACGCCGGACAGCGGGGCCTCCTCCAGGATCAGCTGGGCGTAGGGCACCAGCGCGAAGATCTGGCCCAAGCCGAAGGCGAAGTCGATGTCCTTCTGCTGCGCGGCATCGGGAGTGGCGCCGGCCAGCATCTCGGCCAGCACGTCGACCTGCTGACGCAGCAGCGCGACGTTAGGCAGGTGACCGTAGCTGTCGAACGGCGTCCGCCAGTCGTGGAACCGCACCTTGCCCAGGCCACCGGTGGGCCCCTGGTTGAACAGGAACGTGTCGTCGGCGTCGTCGTCGCGGCGCCCGATCAGCGGCAGTGCCGCGTCGGAGGCGAACAGGAAGTTGGGCATGAACTTGGCCAGCAGCCCGATGTTGATGTGGACGGTGCCCTCCAGCCGGGGCAGCATGCCGATCTCCTGGGCGACGGTTTCGAAGAACATGTCCTTCTCCACGCCCTTGGCCGCGATGACGTCGAACAACGCGGTGATCACGCGCTCGCCCTCGCTGGTGACCTTAGCCTTGGTCAGCGGGCTGTACAGCAGGTAGCGGCGATCGTCGGCGGATGCGCTGCGCATGTAGTCCGACGCCCGGGTGCACACCAGTCGCATGGCGACCAGGCGCGCGTAGGAGTCGGTGAGCAGCCGGCGGACATGGCTGAAGTCGGTGACGACGGTGCCGTACAGGTGGCGGTTGGTGGCGTGCGTGATCGCCTCGTAGAAGGCGTGGGTGCACATGCCGACCGAGCCCCAGCCCAGGTTGTACTTGCAGACGTTCACCGTGTTCAGAGCGGCGTGGAAGGCGCCCATGCCGCGGTGCAGCAGGTCGGCCTCGGTGACCGGGTAGTCGTGCAGGGCGTAGTTCGCCACGTAGTTCTGCGAGTTGACGACGTTCTTCTTGCACTCGTACCGCTCGTCCTGGGAGTCCGCGGCGAAGAAGACATACTCCGGGGAGCCCGAACCGTCGTCGATGCGGCCGAACGTGGAGGTCATCCGGGCGACGTTGGCGTTGCCGATGTAGTACTTCTCGCCGTTGGCGACCCACCCGTGTTCGGACGGGGTCAGCACCATGTCGGTCTGGTAAACGTCGGCGCCGTGCGCCTTCTCGGACAGGCCGAACGCGAACACCTCGCCCTGTTCCAGCTGGGCGGCGGCCTTGCGTTTGGCGTCCTCGTTGTCGCTCATCCAGATCGGCCCCAGACCCAGCGCGGTGACCTGGAAGGGGTACCAGTAGCTCAGCCCGTAGAAACCGACGATCTCGGCGAACTCACTGATGCGGTAGGTGTCCCAGCGGCAGGCCAGATCCGGGTCCGAGGCGCCGTACTCGGCGGGCGTCAGCAGCGAGGCGAAGATCCGGTTCTCCGCGATGTGGTTGAGGAAGTCGGTGTACCAGACGCGCTCATGCGCGTCGTGCTTGAGCTTCGCCTTGCCCCGGTTCTCGAAGAACTCCACCGTGGCCTGCATGATCTCTCCCGACCGGGCATCCGGATACTTGCGTTGCAGTTTGTTGGGATTGAGCAGCATGAGGGTGGCTCCAGAGCGATTTCGGATTCGACGACGGGTAGACCGTACTGCAATACCCGCGGCAGCCGGAACTACGGCGGCATCGGTAGGTCTTAAAAATGCCCCAGCGGCGACCTAGCATCAATGACGTGTCAGAACTTAATACCGCCCGGGGAACCCTCGATACCGCAGATCTCGGCGTCACGCTCATGCACGAGCACGTGTTCATCATGACCACCGAGATCGCGCTGAACTACCCCGAAGCCTGGGGGGACGAGGAGAAGCGGGTGGCCGACGCCGTCGCCCGCCTCAACGAACTGAAGTCCCGCGGCGTCGACACCATCGTCGACCTGACCGTCATCGGATTGGGCCGATACATACCGCGCATCGCCCGGGTAGCGGCCGCTACCGACCTGAATATCGTTGTGGCGACCGGGCTTTACACCTACAACGACATTCCGTTCCGGTTCCACTACGAGGGACCCGGCGGCATGCTCGACGGCCCGGAGATCATGACCGACATGTTCGTCCGGGACATCGAGCAGGGCATCGCCGACACCGGGATCAAGGCCGGCATCCTCAAGTGCGCGACCGACGAACCAGGGATCACCCCGGGCGTCGAGCGGGTGCTGCGCGCCGTCGCCCAGGCCCACAAGCGCACCGGGGTGCCGATCTCCACGCACACCCACGCCGGGCTGCGCCGCGGGCTCGAGCAGCAGCGCATCTTCGAAGAAGAAGGCGTGGACCTGACCCGGGTGATCATCGGACACTCCGGCGACAGCACCGACGTCGGCTACCTCGAAGAGCTGATCTCCGCCGGCTCCTACCTGGGGATGGACCGATTCGGTATCGACGTGATCCTGCCCTTCGAGGAGCGCGTTCAGATCGTGGCCACCATGTGCGAGCGCGGCCACGCCGACAAGATGGTGCTCTCCCACGACGCCAACTGCTACTTCGACGCGTTACCCGAGGCGCTGGTGCCGCAGATGGCGCCCAACTGGCACTACCTGCACATCCACAACGACGTGATCCCCGCGCTCAGGCAACGCGGCGTCACCGACGAGCAGATCCACACCATGCTCGTGGCGAACCCGCGCAAGATCTTCGATCGGCAGGGCGCCTATCAGTGACGGTCCCGCCGATCGGAATCCAGATTTCGCAGCTGGCCGCGCTCGCCCCGGACGAGCCGGCAGTCAGCTGTGACGGGCACACCATCACCCGCGCCGAGCTCGACCTGTCCACCAACCGGCTGGCCCGCGCGTACGCGCAGCGCGGTGTCGGGGTCGGCGACTACGTGACCATCGTGCTGCCCAACTCCGTGGAATGGATACAAGCGGCGGTGGCCTGCTGGAAGCTGGGGGCGGTGCCACAGCCCTTGTCACCCCGGCTGCCGCAGGCCGAGTTCGACGGATTGCTGGGGTTGCGCCGGCCGGCATTGCTGGTAGGCCGAGATCACACCGAAATACCAAGCGTGCCAGCCGGTTTCGTCCCAGATACCTCGGCCGCCGCGCTACCCGAGGCGGTGTCGCCGTGCTGGAAGTCGATGGCGTCGGGCGGCAGCACCGGGCGGCCCAAACTCATCGAAGCTGGCGGGGACAGTCGGGTTCCGCCGGCCATCGGCTATCCGCTGGGCATGCAGGAGGGCGACACCACGTTGGTGCCGGTGCCGCTGACCCACAACACCGGGTTCACCACCGCCCTGATCGCGTTGCTCATGCGCCAGCACCTGGTGTTGATGAGCCGGTTCGATCCGCAGGAGTTCCTCCGGGTGATCGAGCGACACCGAGTCACCTTCCTGGTGACGGTGCCGACGATCATGCAGCGCTTGCTGCCGGTCTACCGGGCCGGTTCCTACGACCTGTCTTCGCTGCGCCGGTTGTGGCACCTGGCCGCGCCGTGCCCACCCACAGTCAAGCAGGCCTGGATCAGCCTACTGGGACCCGAGAAGGTCTGGGAACTCTACGGCGGCACCGAATTACAGGCCCTGACGTTCATCTCCGGGGACCAGTGGCTGACCCACCCGGGCTCGGTCGGGCAGGTGGTGAGCGGCGAGATGAAAGTGCTCGACGACGACGGCAACGAGTGCCCACCCGGGGTGGTCGGCGAGATCTACATGCGCCCCAATCCCGGCAGCGCGCCGACGTACCGCTACATCGGCTCCACCGCAAAGTCGCGCGACGGCTGGGATTCGCTCGGCGATCTCGGCTACTTCGACGCCGACGGGTTCCTGTATTTGTCGGACCGCCGGGTCGACATGTTCACCGTCGGTGGCCGCAACGTCTACCCGGCGGAGATCGAGAACGCTCTGTCCGCTCATCCGGAAGTGTTGTCCTGCTTGGTCGTTGGGATTCCCGATGGCGACCTCGGTCAAGTGCCGTACGCCCTGGTGCACACCGCCGGGCCGGCTCTGGACGCTGCGACCGTGCAGGCGTTTGCCGGTGATCGACTTGCGGCGTACAAGGTGCCCCGTATCGTTGAATTCGTCGATGCCCCACTGCGAGACGATGCCGGCAAGGCGCGTCGCACCGCGGTGCGCGACGCCGTCATTGCGCAACTACAGGTTGGGGGCCCGTGATGGATGCCACCCGGTACTCGGCACTGAGCGACGTCGGGTGCGAACGCTCCGAGAATCAGGACCGCTGGGGCGCGGACCCCGACCAACGCCTGTTCATGGTGGCCGACGGGGTGGGCGGCAGCCGCGACGGCGCCCTGGCCGCCCAGACCATGGTCGACATCCTGCCCCGCTACGTCGCCCATCACCTGCCGTCCGACCAGCGGGAGGCCCCGGATGCACCGGAGCGACTGGGCCGGGCCATCTCCGAACTCTCCGACGACCTGCACACCAAGGCGCAAACCGACTCACGGTACGCGGGCGCCAACAGCACCCTGGTGGCCGTCGTCGTCGTCGGCTCACGCGTCCTGGTTGCCCACCTCGGCGACAGCCGCGCCTACCTGTATCGAGAGGGGCAGCTGACGCAGCTCACCAAGGATCACACGCTGGTGCAATCCCTGGTCGACGCGAATCAGGTGCAGGCCGAGGACGCCGGAAACCTGCGGGTGCGCAACGTGGTGACGCGGTACATGGGGATGAAGCCGCCCGCCCGGGCCGACTCCGGCGCCCATGACCTGTCCGACGGTGACCGGATCCTGTTGTGCAGCGACGGATTACACGGCGTCGTCGATCACGGCACGACGACGCGGATTCTCGGTAAGCACGACGACCCCGGCGAAGTCTGCGCCGCCCTGATCGCGGCGGCGCGCGGCGCCGGCGCTCCGGACAACGTCACCGCGCTGGTGGTCGACGTCTCCGACTCGTAGCCGAAGGTGACCGGCATCCGGCGCTGGACCACCCGACGCCGCGGTGGCCTCGCGGTGTTCGGCTGCTACCTGCTGGCGGCCGTCGGGCTCACCATCGGCGCCTGGAGCGATCCGGGCTCCGGCTGGGCCGGCGGCTGCTGCGACCAGGAGCAGACGATCTGGTACCTGGGCTGGGCGCCCCACGCCCTCGCACACGGCCTCAACCCGTTCTTCACCACCCAGATCGGTGCGCCCGCCGGCGTCAACCTGATGTGGAACACCCCGATGACGCTGCTCGGGCTGCTGGGCTGGCTACCGGCGAAGATCGGCGGCCCTATTTTCGGCTTCAACGTCCTGATGGTCCTTGGCGTCGCCCTGAGCGGGTGGAGCGCATGGCTGGCGATCCGCCGCTGGACCGGCGACGGCCCCGGCCCGATCGCCGGGGGCGCTGTCTATGCCTTCTCGCCGTACGTCGCCTCCCACGCGGCGCTGCACCTCAATCTCGCGACGGCCTGGGTCGCGCCGCTGGTCCTGATCGCCGTCGACGAGTTGCTGGTGACCCGGCGCCGACCGTCGTGGCACGCGGGGGTGGCGCTGGGACTACTGGGCACCGCCCAACTCCTGATCGCGGCCGAGATGTTGGCGACCGGCGTGGTGGCCGCCGGAGTTCTGATCGGTGTCATGGGCTGGCTGAGCCGGGGGCGATGGCGGCAAGCGCTGACCCGGCTCGTCCCGGCGCTCGCGGTCGCCGCACTGGTGTTCCTGGCGCTGTCGGCCTGGCCCCTGTTCGTCCAGTTCTTCGGACCGCAGCGGATCACCAGGCAAGTCCAGGATCCCAAGACCTTCTCGACCGACCTGCTGAACCTCGTCGTCCCGACGCCCTATCAGCTGATCGCCCCGCAGGCGGCCACGCGGGTGTCGCAGGAGTTCAGCGGCCTGTATCACGAGGCGACGGGGTATCTGGGAGTGCCGCTGCTGGTTGTGCTTGTCGTCGTTGGGATTCGGCAACGGGACGACGTGCGCATCCGGGTGGCGGGCGTCACCGGCGCGCTGATCTTCTTACTCTCGCTCGGGCCGTGGCTGCACATCGGTAAGGATGCGCTGCCGGTCCCGCTGCCGTGGCTGCCGCTGGGCTCGCTGCCCCTGCTGAATCACGTGCTGCCCGCGCGTTTCACGCTGTATGTGTGGCTGGCGGTCGCCGTGATGGTCGCGCTCATCGTCACCCGAGCGACCCGGCTCGACCCGCGACGAAAGGCGAAGTGGCTGCTCGCGGTGGGCGCGGCCCTCGCCGTGATCCTGCCCACGCCGCTGCCCCGGATGCCGTTCTACACCCCGGCCTACTTCCGGACCTGGGCGAGCCACCACATCGGGCGCGACGAAACCGTCCTGGTCGCGCCGTACTTCCTCGATCCCGAAGGCAGGGCGGCACCCATGTTGTGGGCGGCCGAGACCGACTACGGGTTGCGGATGCCCGAGGCCTACGCCTACATGCCCCAGCCGGACGGCCGGACCCGACCCGGCCCGCCGGCGACGCGGCTCTTTTCAGTGATGGTGACGATTCAGGAGGGCACTGCGCTGGTGGCGCGCGATGAGATTCGCGCCGAGGTCGAAGCGGACCTGCGGCAGGCGGGGGTGCGCCATGTCATCGTCGGGCCGACGCGGGAGTGGAAAGCGATGATCGCGTTCTTCAGCGATCTCTTCGGTCGCGCGCCCCGGTACGTCGAGGAGATCGCGATCTGGCGCGACGTCGACGTCCACGGCGTGGTGGCCCCGCCACCCTAGGCGGTGTCGCCTCACGGCGCTATGGCGTCCGCCTCGCGGTCCTGCGGCCCGGCCTTGATTTCGCGTTTCTCCCACCGGCGCAACGCTTCCCGGCAGGGCGACTCGACCAGCGCATAGCTCACCGCGGCGATGGCGATCCCGAACAGCAGCGTCAGCACCAGGACCGTCGGCATGTGGCCGTTGAAGGCGAAGATCCCCAGCACCGGAAACACCATGTCCAGAGCGGCCAGATGCCAGATGAACAGGCCGTAGGACCACCGGCCCAGGGTCACCATGAGCGTGCTGCCCAACAGCCGGTGGGGGGTGTCCGGCCGGTCCAGCACCAGCGGCGCCAGCAGCGCGAAGGCCACCACCGCACCCATCGCCGTCTTCACCGAGAACTGCGCGGCGCTGCTGGGCACCAGACCGGCCGGCCCCGCCAGCGGGGAGGCTGCCACCAGGTAGGCCGTCACCGCGATCGCCGCCATCACGATGCGGTGGCGGGCCAGCCGGTGCAGCCGGCCGACGGGACTGTGCACCAACTCGGCCAGCACCATGCCCGCGGCGAACCAGGAGAAGTAGGCCGGCGGCCAATTCAGCGGGTTGGCACCGGGGCCGCCGCCGAGCACTGCCAGCGGCAACCAGCCCCACGCCCAGCTGAGCGCGCCCAGCGAAGCGATGACGGGCAGCCGCACCCGGACCGGGACACGCCGGGCCAGCCAAGCCAGGATGGGCAGCGCCAGATAGAAGGTCACCTCGACCGAAAGGCTCCACATCTGGGTGAGGCCGCCGGTCAGGGTCAGCGGCACATAGATCTGGGTGAGCGTCAGGTTGGCCAGCCATACCGTCGGGCTGGCGTGGTTGGAGTCGGGCAACAGGGTCAGGATCACCACCACCGCCAGCAGGTAGGCCGGCATAATGCGGACCACCCGCGAGCGCAGATAGTGACCGGTGCGCGGGCGGGGCTTGAGATCGCGTTCCGCCGCTGCATGCCCCCGCCACAACAGGAACCCCGACAGCGCGAAGAAAACCGCGACAGCCAGGTCGAACCGCCCGAACAGCCGGCCGTCGACACCGCTGGAGTGCCCGGTCTGGAAGGCGACGTGAGTGACGACCACGCCCACGGCCGCGCAGGCGCGCATGCCCTCCACGGCGGGCAGGAAGCTGCGGGTGCCACCCACCTGCCCGCCGTCAGTCACGACCCCCAGTCTGCCCGTGCGTGTTATCGCCGGCAGCGGGTACGCCGTGGCGGGGCCCGGCCCGTACATTGGCGCCTAGGTTCATGCCTAGGTTCATACAGAGCGGCACGCCATTCTGCTGTTAGGGTCGAACGGGTTTGCCTCGCTGGTTGGTCAGGTCGAAGCGGGTCGAGACCGGTGTGTCCCGGACGAACTCATGGGCCAGAAGGAGGTCACAGCAACGTGAACCGAGCAGTCATGTTGCGCATCGCCGCATGCGGAACTATCGGTCTCGGAGCCGCACTGCTGATCGCCGCGTTGTTGTTGTCGACCTACACCAGCAGCAGGATCGCCAAGATCCCGCTCAACCTGGACGCGACGCTGATCAGTGAGGGCAACGGCACCGCGCTCGACGCCGCCTCCCTGTCCACCGACCGGGTCGTCGTCAACCAGAACGTTCCGTTGGTCTCCCAGCAGCAGATCAGCGTCGAATCGCCCGCCAACGCCGACGTGGTCACCCTGCAGGTCGGATCCTCGGTGCGGCGCAGCGACAAGCAGAAGGACGGCGGGTTGCTGCTGGCCATCGTCGACACCGTCACCATCAACCGCAAGACGGCGATGGCGGTCTCGGACGATTCACACCCGGGCGGCTACGTTCAGAAGCCGCGCGGCGTCGGGGACGAGAACCCGCCGACAGCGATGCCGTTGCGCCACGAGGGTCTGGCCTACCGCTTCCCGTTCAACACCGAGCGCAAGACGTACCCCTACTTCGACCCGGTCGCCCAGAAGCCGTTCGACGCCAACTATGACGGCCAGGAGGACGTCAACGGTTTGAGTACCTACCGGTTCACTCAGAACGTCGGCGTCAACAGCGAGGGCAAGCTGGTGGCTCCGATCACCTATCCGTCGTTGTACGGCGGCAACGAGGACGGCAAGATCACCACCAGCGCGTCGATGTGGGGCGTGCCCGGGGAGCCGAACGAGCAGATCACCATGACCCGCTACTACACCGCCAAACGCACCTTCTGGGTTGACCCGGTGTCCGGCACGATTGTCAAGGAAACCGAGCAGGCCCACCACTACTACGCCCGGGACGCGCTCAAGCCCGAGGTGACGCTGGTCGACTACAAGCTGACCTCCACCCAGGAGACGGTGGAGTCCCAGGTGAACTCCGCGCGCGACGAGCGCGACCGGGTAGCACTGTGGTCGCGGGTGCTGCCGATCACCTTCACCGCGATTGGTCTGATCGCCCTGATCGGCGGCGGGGTGCTCGCCTCGTTCAGCCTGCGCACCGAAAGCGCATTGACCGACCCCAGCCTGGACCGCGACGACACCGACTTCCTGCGCCGCGCCGGGCTCGAACCACCCACACCGGGCGCCGAGGCGGAAACCGAGAAAATACCCACCCAGCGGCCGGATCTGCACGAGGACGATCCGAGTCCACCGGTGTCCGATCCGCCCAAGGATCCACCGGAATCCGCCGAGCCCCCACCGACCGAACGGACCTAGCTCGGCGACGATGCGGGCCAGAATGGCCCGAGGAGGAGCCGGGCGATCCAGCCGAGCGGTGTGGGCCCGGGTGGCTCGGCCGGCGTACGCATTGGCGCTGGCGCTGCTGGTCCTCGCGCCGCTGTTGGCGCCCGGTTATCTGCTGCTGCGCGACGCGGTGTCCACGCCACGGTCCTATCTGTCTGACACCGCCCTGGGCCTGACGGCGGCGCCGCGCGCGACCCCGCAGGACTTCGCAATCGCGCTGGCCTCCGGTGTGCTCGACGGCGGTCTCGTGGTCAAGGCCCTGTTGGTGCTGGGCGTGTGGCTGGCGGGCTGGGGTGCGGCGCGGTTGGTGGCCGCGGCCCTGCCCGAAGCGGGCGCCGGAGGCGAGTTCGTCGCGATCACCCTTGCGATCTGGAATCCCTACGTCGCGGAACGATTGCTGCAGGGTCACTGGAGCCTGCTCGTCGGCTACGGCTGCCTGCCATGGGTGGCGACGGCGATGCTCCGGCTGCGCGCTGCGGGCACCGGGTTCTTCGGGCTGGCCTTCTGGATCGCGCTGGCCGGGCTGACGCCGACCGGCTTGATCATGGCTGCGATGGTGGCGCTGGCGTGCGTGGCCGCTCCGGGCCCGGGCCGGCCCCGCCGGGTGTGCACGGGGACGGCGCTGGGTTTTTCGGTGGTGGGCGCGTTGCCGTGGCTGACAGCTTCGGCATGGGGGCTGCTCGGTTCGTCGTCGAGCGGCGGCAGCGGGGCCGGCGTGGACGCCTTCGCCCCGCGCGCCGAGCCCGGTCTGGGCACCCTGTTCAGCGTGGCCAGTCTGGGCGGGATCTGGAACAGCGAGGCGGTACCCACCTCGCGGACAACGCTTTTCGCGGTGGCGTCGGCTGTCGTGCTGCTGGGGGTGGTGGCTGCCGGATTGCCGTGTGCGGTTCGTGCCCGGGTCGCCGTGCCGCTGCTGGCGCTGGCCGCGGCGGCGGTGGTGCTGCCGGCGGTGCTGGCAACCGGCCCGGGATTGCACGCGTTGCGGGTGGCCGTGGATGCGGCGCCGGGCTTGGGGGTGTTGCGCGACGGACAGAAGTGGGCGGCCCTGGCGGTCCCCGGGTATGCCGTGGCGGGCGGGGGCGCGGTGGTGACCCTACGTCGCTGGTTGCCTTCCGCCGCGGCGGCCGCAGTGTGCTGCCTGGCGCTGGTGTTGGTGTTGCCGGACCTGACCTGGGGAGTGTGGGGCAGGCTCGCACCAGTGCGCTATCCGGCGGGCTGGACGGCGGTGGCGGCGCGGATCAACGCCGAGCCGGGTGCCGTTGCCGTGCTGCCCGCCGGGACGATGCGGCGCTTTGCCTGGTCCGGCCCGGCGCCGGTGCTCGATCCGCTGCCGCGCTGGGTCCATGCCGACGTCCTGAGCACCGGTGATCTGGTCATCTCCGGAGTGACCGTGCCGGGCGAGGGCGATCGCGCACGGACCGTGCAGCAGTTGTTGTTGGCCGGGCCGGAGCCGACGGCGTTGGCCTCGGCCGGGGTGGCGTGGCTGGTGGTCGAATCGGGCAGTCCGGGCGATACAGGCAGCAGCGCACGGACCGTCGCGGGCCTGCCGCCGGCGTACCGCGACGACGAGATCGCGCTCTTCCATATCGGTGGCGGCATCGCCGGGGCGCCGGCGGCGCATCGGTGGCCGGTGCTGGTCGCACATCTGGCCTGGCTGGGGTTGTTACTGGCCGGCGCGGGGGGCACCGCCGCGCGCTGGACTCGGCGAACGCATCGTGGCGGGCCCCGATCGTCGGAAAATCCCGGAGCCTGAACATCTCCGCGGGCCGGTGGTCGACGAGGCGCGCCGGGCATGAACAGCCGCTGCCGCCGGCGCGTTCTTGCCAAATTCATACGAAAAATCATTGATGAAGTCTGTTTCGCTATATACCGTTCCTACAGAGACAGGATGTCCGCCTCACCCGAGATACGAAGACTCACGGCCAGTGTCGCCCCACGCGAGTCTTTCTGTCGGGCAAGCTGAAAGCGAAGTTTGGCAATGCCGCTCACTAGGAAACCGAACCGCGAAGCCAGGCTCGGCCCGCAGGGCGCACTGTTGGGCTACAGCGGCGCCCTGGCATTCATCGCCGGGTTCGTCAACGCGGTGGCCCTGTTGTTGCTCGCCTTCCCGGTCGGCAACCTCACCGGGGTCACAACCCAGCTCGGGATGAACACGGCCAACCCGCTGCTCTACGAAGGTCACATCCTGGCGGCGATCCTGCTCGGGTTCTGGGGTGGCGCCGTCGTCGCAGGGGCCATTCTCGGCCACAGCCAGCAGGCCCCGGGTCGCCGCCATGCCGCCGTGCTCACCACCCAGGCGACCCTGCTGGCACTGGCCGGCCTCGGCGTCGAGGAAACTCAGGTCAAGGCGCTCATCGAGGCACTCGGGGTCGAGCTGACCGCGGTGCAGGCTTTGCTCGCCGCCGCCGCGCTCGGTTTGCAGAACGGTCTGACCTCGAGTTTCCGCGGGATGGCGATTCGCACGACGCACTTCACCGGCACGGTCACCGACCTCGGGTTGATGATCGGGCGCGCCCGCACACACGGCATCGAAAAGTGGAAGGCCGCAATCCTTTCCCTGACCCTCATCCTGTTCCTGGCCGGCGGCGCGGCCGGGCTGTTGATCGGGACCTGGCTCGAGGGTTATGCCCTGCTGATTCCGGCGACGCTCTGCGCCACCATCGCAGCGATGACCTCGCTCAATGCCCGGGCGGCCAAGGCGCCGTCAACCGTGCAGCGCCCGGTGCAACGACTCGAGCAGACCGCGACCGCCGCCGCAGCGGCATAAGCCCCGTCGTTCAGAGCACGCCGCTGACGTCATATCCGGATCTGGCGGCGTCCAGGACGGTGCGCAGCCCTTCGGCGCTCTGGCGCCAGGAGAACTCCGCGCTGCGTACCTGCGCCTTCGCCCCCAACTGGTCGCGCAGCACCTCGTCGGACAGCAGCCGTTCGAGTCGGTCCACCAACTCGGCGCGGTCATCCACCAGGACGCCGGTGACCCCGTCGATGATCGAGTCCGACAGACCACCCGCGGATCGGTAGCCGATCGTCGGCACACCGTGCTGACCCGCCTCGACAACGGCAAGGCCCCAGCCCTCCTTACGGGACGGCAGGACCTGCACCCAGGCGCTCTGCAGCACATAATGTTTCGTCACGTCGTCGACGTGGCCGTGGAAGGTGACCGCACCCGAGATGCCGAGCTGGTATACGTGCTCGACAAGCCGCTCCCGCCACCAGCCACCGCCGACCACGTCGAGGTGCAGACCCGGTATCCGCTTTCGCAGCTCGGCGATCGCATCCAGCGCGTCCTCGATCTGCTTGTGCGGCACCAGGCGCGACAGCACGACCACGCGCGGGGCGACCGATCGCGGGCACTCCATGGTCTGCGCCGGCGCCTCGTCGAGCCCGTTGCGCACCACGGCGATTCGTTCGCCGTCCACACCGAGCGCCACCAGGTCCCGCGCCGATGGCAGAGACACCGTGACGTACTGGCTCTTCCGATGCAACCGCGGGGACACCGTCGACTCGACGAACCAACCCACCCGGGACAGCACCGGCCCGGCGACCGGCCACTGCTCGCGGTGGCAGTGGTGGACCAGCACCACCGCCCGCCGGCCGTAGACCAACCGGGCCAGGAAGGGAAGGCCGTTTTGGGTATCCACCACCACGTCCGGTCGCGCATGACGCAGCGGACCTAGCCCGAGTCTGGCGAGGACCATGGCCAGCATCGCCCAGATGTAGACCGTGTAGGGCCCGCCGGCGCGGCTGATGCGGACACCGTCGACAACCTCGCGCCGTGCGGCACCGGGGTAGCGGGCGGTTCGCAGCGTGACGACAACGCCCGCGCCGGCCAGCTGCGCGCCAATCCGCTGTAGGTAGGTCTCGCTGCCGCCGCCCTGCGGGTGCCCGGTATCGCGCCAGCACAGCAGCAGGACGGATCGCAGGTCAGACATTGCCGACCAGCCTAACGGGCCGCCCGGCTCACAGCAGCGGCCAGCGCCCCTGGCCCACCCCCTCCTAAAACGAAGTCGTTTCAGCATCAGATGCGTTAGTGTATTATATGTCAGGTTGGACGACAGCAGACGGGCAGAAAGGGACGAGATCGTGTCGAGAATCGCGCTGGCCTCACAGCGAACGGCGCTCGTGGCGCAATTCGATTGGCACTCGCGGGCACTGTGCCGGTCCGCCGACGCCGAACTGCTGTTCGCCAGCGGGGCACAGCAACGGCAAGCTACGTCGATCTGCCGGAATTGCCCGGTCAAACGGGAATGTGCGGCCGACGCGCTCGACAACAAGGTGGAGTTCGGGATCTGGGGCGGCCTGACCGAACGGCAGCGCCGCACGCTGCTCAGGAAGCATCCCCACGTTGAATCCTGGGCGGCCTTTCTCGCCCGAGACCATGCTCGCCGCGCGCGCGCCGGCGCCGGGTAGGAGGCCGATCTTCAGTGCCGACGCCACCTCGTACACCGAAGACGCCGGCGATGGCCGTTGCCCTCGCCGGTACGGCCCTAGTGGCCGCCAGCCTGGCCGCGAGCCTGGCCGGGTGCAGCCGCACCACCTTTTCGCCCACCGTCATCACGCCCACCGTCACCTACCAGGGCAGAGCCATCGCACCGACCAACGACGCCGATGTGGTCGTCGACGGCGAGAAGCACCGAGTTGACGGCCAGATCGCCTGCACCGCACTCGACGGCGGGGAAACGGTGATCGCGATCGGCACGGAGACCCGAGCCGTCCGGATCTCGCTGACCGACCACAGCGACGCACCCGGAGTGAAGATGGTCATTCTGCAGAATCTGGTCGGCTACAACCTCTTCGTGATGAATCCCCCGGAAAAGGGCCAGGCGTCGGCGACCAAAGACGGCCGGCGCTACACCGTCGGGGGCATGTCCTGGGGGCTCGACGCCCACAACGACGACGTGAAGAAGCCCTTTCTGATCACGCTCACCTGTCCCTGAGTTCGCTCCGTAGGGTGAGCGTCGTGGTGGTGACCGACCTGTTCGCGCATCGGGCGACGCTGCGCCGGTCGCTGCGGTTGCTGTCGGAGTTCCGCTACGAACAGCCAGATCCGGGGCGGTTCTACGGAGCCCTGGCCGCCGACACCGCGGCGATGGTCGGCGATCTGTGGCAGGGGCTGCGCGGTGAATCGGCGGCGGGGCGCACGCTGCTCGATGTGGGCGGTGGGCCGGGGTACTTCGCGTCGGCGTTCGCCGCGGCCGGAGTCCGCTACCTCGGCGTCGAGCCGGACCCTTCTGAAATGCACGCAGCCGGGCCCGTCGGCCCCGGGGAGTCGGGCAGCTTCGTCCGGGCATCGGGCATGGCACTGCCGTTTGCCGACGACTCCGTCGACATCAGCCTGTCGTCCAACGTCGCCGAGCACGTGGTGCGGCCCTGGCAGCTGGGCAACGAGATGTTGCGGGTGACCAAGCCGGGCGGGCTGGTGGTGCTGTCCTACACCGTCTGGCTGGGACCGTTCGGCGGGCACGAGATGGGCCTGACGCACTACCTCGGCGGAACCCGGGCCGCCGCGATGTACGCCCGCAAACACGGCCGTCCGGCCAAGAACAACTACGGATCGTCGTTGTTCGCGGTGGCGGCCGCCGACGGCTTGGACTGGGCTCACGCCACTGGCGCCCTGGTGGCGACTTTCCCTCGCTACCACCCGAGATGGGCCTGGTGGCTCACCTCGGTTCCGGCGCTGCGGGAGTTCGCCGTGAGCAATCTGGTGCTGGTCCTGTCGCCCCGATAATGGAACATGTTCTAATCTCGCGTCGGCTTGGGTAGGGTGGCGCCCATGAGCCTGCTCGCGACGGTGCGGGGCGGAGCGATGAGGAGGAGCGGCTGACAATGACGACGATTAAGAACGACCCGACGACCAAGAGCGACACGACCGAATACGACAAGCTTTTCATCGGCGGCAAGTGGACCGAACCGGCGACCTCCGAGGTCATAGAGGTGCACTGCCCGGCCACCGGAGAGTACGTCGGCAAGGTGCCGCTGGCCACGGCGGCCGACGTCAACGCCGCGGTCGCGGCTGCGCGCGCCGCGTTCGACGGCGGCCCGTGGCCTTCGACCCCTCCCAAGGAGCGCGCCGCCGTCATCGCCAAGGCTCAGCAACTACTGGAGGAGCGCAAGGAACTGTTCGCCAAGCTGCTCGCCGACGAGACCGGCCAGCCGCCGATGACCATCGAAACCATGCATTGGATGGGCTCGATGGGAGCGATGAGCTTCTTCGCCGGCCCGGCCGTCGACCAGGTCAAGTGGCGGGAGGTCCGCAACGGCTCATACGGTCAGACCATCGTCCACCGCGAGCCGATCGGCGTAGTGGGCGCGATCGTGGCGTGGAACGTACCGCTGTTCCTGGCCATCAACAAGCTGGGCCCCGCGCTGCTGGCGGGCTGCACGGTGGTGCTCAAGCCCGCAGCCGAAACACCTTTGACCGCAAATGCTTTGGCGGAAGTATTCGCCGACGCCGGCCTACCCGAAGGGGTGCTGTCGGTAGTGCCCGGCGGCATCGAGACCGGGCAGGCGCTGACCTCCAACCCCGGAGTCGACCTGTTCACCTTCACCGGCAGCTCCGCGGTGGGCAAGGAGATCGGCAAGCGCGCCGCGGAGATGCTCAAGCCGTGCACCCTGGAGTTGGGCGGCAAGTCGGCGGCGATCGTACTAGAGGACGTGGACCTGGCCTCGGCGGTGCCGATGATGGTCTTCTCCGGGATCATGAACACCGGACAGGCCTGCGTCGGGCAGACCCGCATTCTGGCACCGCGCTCACGCTATGACGAAATCGTGGACGCGGTAAGCGCTTTCGTGCAGGCGCTGCCGGTTGGACCGCCGTCGGACCCGGCAGCGCAGATCGGTTCGCTGATCTCGGAGAAGCAGCGTGCCCGGGTCGAGGGCTACATCGCCAAGGGCAAGGAGGAGGGCGCTCGGGTGGTGTGCGGGGGCGGTCGTCCCGAGGGCCTGGACAACGGGTTCTTCGTGCAGCCCACGGTGTTCGCCGACGTCGACAACAAGATGACCATCGCACAGGAGGAGATCTTCGGCCCGGTGCTGAGCATCATCGGTTACGACACCGAAGAGGACGCGATCAAGATCGCCAACGACTCGGTGTACGGACTGGCCGGCAGCGTGTGGACGACCAACGTGCCCAAGGGAATTGAGATCTCGGAGAAGATCCGCACCGGAACCTACGCGATCAACTGGTACGCATTCGACCCCTGCTGTCCGTTCGGTGGCTACAAGAACTCCGGCATCGGCCGCGAGAACGGGCCCGAGGGTGTCGAGCACTTCACCCAGCAGAAGAGTGTGCTGATGCCGATGGGCTACACGGTCGAGTAGCTCCGCCGAGCAGACGCGGGCAAATCAGCGGCCCGAGAAGCGGGCCTGCCGCCGTTCGACGAACGACTGCACGCCCTCGGCGGCGTCCTCGCTGGCGAACAACGCGGCGACGTCGGGGCGTAACCGCTCGATCGCGGCGGCCTCACCGTGGCTGCGGGATAGGTGTGCGGAGGTCAGGGTGGCCTGCACCCCCAGGGGCGCGGCGCGCTCGGCGATGGTCTGCGCAATCTCACGGGCCCGGGCCAACGTCGCCGCACCGTCGGCGGCGACCTCCTGCACCAAGCCGATCCGGTGCGCCTCGGCAGCGTCGAATTCGTCGCCGGTAAGCAGCCAGCGCATGGCGTTTCCCCAGCCGGCCTCGCGGGGCAGCCGGATGGTCGCCCCACCGAACGGATAGATGCCGCGTTGCACTTCCAGTTGCGTGAACCGGGTTCCGGCGGCGGCGATGCGGATATCGGCGGCCAGCAGCAGTTCGATGCCCAGCGTCATGCACCAGCCCTGCGCGGCGGCGACCAACGGTGTGGTCCAGGCGCCGTCCAGCCGCCACGGGTCCCGGCCGTCCTCGGGCATCGGCGATTCACCCGCGGCGATGCCGGGACCGACGTCGACCAGGTCCAGCCCGGCGGTGAAGTGGTCGCCGTGGGCGAACAACACCCCGGCCCGGATGTCTGGATCGGATTCCAGCACCGCGTAGGCGCGCGACAGGTCGGCCAGCATTTCCCGGTTGAACGAGTTGCGCTTGTGGGGCCGGTTGAGGCCGATCAGCAGGACATGGCCGTCGCGGTCGAGGGACACCGTATTTGTCATCGCTCGAGTGAACCCCAGAAATATGAATTATGCAATAGTACATAGCCGTAGCCTCCGGTTAGATTACCGGTTAACAGCGAGTGGTTGCTTACTAAACGGGCGCAAGTTATGCTACTTTGCATATTCATGGGCCGGCCCCCGGCGCATGAGCGCAAGAAACCTGCGGGAGCAGTCATGTGGATTCTCGAGCTCAACATCGTCGGCCATACCTTCACCCGCAAGATGCCTGACCTGCGCCGCCGCCCATTCCGGTTCGGCACCCGCCAATTGCACTGGCCGGCCAGCCGGCACCCGCACGAGCCGTCACACGCCGCATGACACCCTCCACCACCAAGCGGGTCGGCACCCGGGAGAAGATGCTGGTCAGCGCTGCTCGAGTGATGCGGGAACGCGGAGCCGCTGGGGTGACCATCGACTCGGTGCTGGCCCGCAGCGGCGCCCCGCGCGGCTCGGTGTACCACCACTTCCCCGAGGGCCGCAATCAGATATTGACCGAGGCGCTGCGGTATGCCGGCGGCTCCATCACGGCCACCATCGACGAGGCCGTCGACCGCGGCGCCAAGGCGTTACTGCGCGAATACGTCAGCTTCTGGGAACGCCTCCTGACCGAGTGTGATTTCACGGCCGGCTGTCCGGTGGTGGCTGCCGCGATCGGTTCGGCCGACGAAGAACTCGAACTGTCCACCGAGGCCGGGGTGATCCTGGGCCGTTGGTGCACGGCGCTGAGCCGGGCATTCGTGACCGACGGATTCGACGACGCGGACGCCGCCTCACTCGCGGTGATATCGATATCGGCGCTGGAGGGCGCGATTGTGCTGTGTCGCTCGGCGCGCAGCGTGGTCCCACTGCGCCAAGTCGGCGATCAACTCGATTTCCTGATCAAGGCAAGAGAATTCGTACGGCGCAATGGATTGGACGACAAGCGCGCTGGATAGCGCGCGTATTCGCTTTGCTCGTTTTATTGGAAATGCGTCTTGCGCTCGGTGACCGAGTTAGGCTCACGCGAGGTCCTCGTTGCCCGTCGGGAGGTAAACGGATGTCGTACGTGATCGCATCGACGGAATTCTTGAATTTTGCGGCCGCCGATCTGGCGAATATTGGTGCAGTGATCACTCAAGCGAATGCCGCGGCGGTACTACCGACCACAGAAGTATTGGCCGCGGGCGCCGACGAGATCTCGGCAGCGGTGGCGGCACTCTTCGGCATGCATGCGCAGGGTTACCAGGTGCTCAGCGCGCAAGCGGCGGCCTTTCATCAGCAGTTCGTGCAGGCGATGAGTTCGGGAGCCGCGGCATACGCAAGCGCAGAGGCGCTGAACGTCGGGCCACTGCAGCCATTGCTTGACGTGATCAACGCCCCGACGCAGGTGCTGTTAGGCCGTCCGCTGATCGGCAACGGCGCCGACGGCACCGCGCTGAGCCCCAACGGCGGCGCCGGCGGCCTGCTCTACGGCAACGGCGGCAACGGATTCGACGGCGGTGGCGGCAGGGGCGGGGATGCCGGGTTGATCGGCAACGGCGGGCGCGGTGGATCCGGCAATGCCGGCGCACCGGCCGTCCCCGCCGGCACCGGCGGAGCGGGCGGCGCCGGGGGGTGGCTTTACGGGAACGGCGGGGCCGGCGGCGCCGGTGGATCGATCGTTCAGGGCGCTGCCGGGGTCGGCGGAAACGGCGGCCGCGTCTGGTTACTGGGCAGTGGCGGCGCCGGTGGGGCCGGCGGAGCTGTGACCGGCTTCATCGGGACCCCCGGCGGCGGCGGTGTCGGTGCGGATGGCGGATTCCTCTGGGGCAACGGTGGTGCCGGTGGTGCCGGCGGGGCATCAGGCAGCGCTGCGACCAGCGTCGGCGGCAACGGCGGCAACGCCTTCCTGTTCGGAAACGGCGGCAACGGGGGCGATAGCGGGATCGGGACCACCCAGGGGTACGGCGGGAACGGCGGCAGCGCCGGCCTGTTGATCGGCGACGGCGGCGACGGCGGCACCGGCTATGTCACCGGCATCGGCGGTTTGGCCGGGAAAGCTGGGCTGCTGATAGGTAACGGTGGCAGCGGCGGCAGCGGCAACGTGGGCCAGCCCGGCGCTAACGGCGGGCTGTTGTTCGGGGACGGGGGCGATGGCGGCAGTGCCGTGCCCAGCTCCATCGGTAACGGGGGCTTCGGTGGCCGCGGCGGCGACGCCGGGCTGATCGGCACGGGCGGCAACGGCGGTTACGGCGGCAGCTCCAATGGCCCCGGGACGCCCGGTAACGGCGGGGCGGGTGGCAACGGCGGTAACGGCGGGTGGCTG
Organism: Mycobacterium gordonae; assembly: GCF_017086405.1. Lineage (NCBI taxonomy): Bacteria > Bacillati > Actinomycetota > Actinomycetes > Mycobacteriales > Mycobacteriaceae > Mycobacterium > Mycobacterium camsae. The sequence continues at coordinate 587,695 of NZ_CP070973.1, read as the reverse complement.
TACGGCAATGGCGGGTGGGGCGGCCCGGGCGGCGCCGGTGGTGCCGGAAATCCATTCGGTCCGGCTGGTCATGGTGGCGGCGGTGGGACGGGCGGTTCCGCCAGGCTGTTCGGTAGCAGCGGTTCCGGGGGCCACGGTGGTGCCGGTGGGGCCGCCGGAGGTCCTACTGGAGGTGGTGGTTACGGCGGTAACGGCGGCAACGCCGGAAGCAGCGGGATCATTTCCGGCACGAACGGCGCCGGCGGCAACGGAGGCAACGGGGGCGCCGGCAATGGCGTCGCCGCTGGCGGTGCCGGCGGCAGTGGCGGTCAGGGATCCAACAGCAAGCTGATCGGTCAGGGTGGGGACGGCGGCTTCGGTGGTGCCGGCGGTGCCGGCTTCGCTGTCGAAGTCGGCGCCGCCGGTGGTCAAGGTGGCAACGGCGGTGACGGTGGCATGCTGTTCGGCAGCGGCGGCTGGGGCGGCTGGGGCGGCAGTGGTGGCCACACCTTTGGCGGATTGACCAGCTCCGGCGGGACCGGTGGCAGCGGCGGGAACGGCGGCAACGCCTTCTTCATCGGTAATGGTGGCCCCGGCGGCGGTGGTGGCGCTGGCGGAACCGCCATAACCATCGGAATCGGTGGCAATGGCGGGGCCGGCGGCACCGCCGGTCCATTGGGTAAAGCTGGATCACCCGGACCGCACGGCTGATCCTGCCACCCGTCGCGAGGGAGTGGCAGGCATTTCGCCGACGTCGCATTGCGCTCTGCCCGACGGCCATATCGGAGGCGCAGATTATCTTCGGTATTCGCAATATCGGCAATTACGCCTAGGCCGGTCTGCCATGTCCTCTGCGCAGTCCCGCTCGGTAATTTCCCAAACCCCTGATGCGCGGTAGCAACCACGTTAGGCTCAGCCGAGTCCTATGGTTGCCTGGCGGGAGGTAGTCGGATGTCGTACGTCTTCGCATCGACGGAATTGGTGAATTCTGCTGCGGTCGATCTGCAAAATCTCGGCTCGGCGATTACGCAAGCGAATGCGGCAGCGGTGCTACCGACCACAGAAGTGCTGGCTGCGGGCGCCGACGAAATTTCGGCAGCGGTGGCGACACTCTTCGGCATCCATGCGCAGGGGTATCAGGTGCTCAGCGCGCAAGCCACGGCGTTCCATCAGCAATTCGTCCAAGCCATGAACTCGGCGGCCACTGCCTATTCGAGCGCAGAAGCGGCAAACCTCGGGCCGTTGCAGCCCTTGGTCGACGCGATCAACGCGCCCACGCAGGCTTTGTTGGGCCGCCCGCTGATCGGCAACGGCGCCGACGGGACCGCCACTAATCCGAACGGCGGGGCCGGTGGACTGCTCTTCGGCGACGGCGGCCACGGATTCAGCCAGCCGGCGGGCAGCGGGCTTGCGGGCGGCAATGGCGGCGCCGCCGGATTGATCGGCAACGGCGGCCATGGCGGGCACGGTGGCAGTAGCGCCGCCGGCGCCGGCGGCGCCGGCGGCAATGCCGGTGCCGGCGGATGGCTCTTCGGCAACGGTGGAAACGGTGGTCAGGGTGGTGCCACCACCTTCGCCGGCGGCAGCGGCGGCAACGGCGGCTCGGGCGGCAACGCCGGACTGTTCGGCGGCACCGCCGGACCGTACGGCAGCGGCGGATCCGGCGGCGGCGGCGGAAACGCCACCACCGGAAACGCCGGCAACGGCGGGCACGCCGGTAACTCCGGGCTGTTCGGCACCGGAGGTACTGGAGGCACCGGCGGGAGCGCCACCAGCGGCCACGGCGGCGCGGGTGGCGCCGGCGGAACCGGAGGCTGGCTGCGCGGGGACGGCGGAGAGGGCGGGTGGGGCGGGGACTCCGCCACCGGAACCGGCGGTCGCGCGGGCGCCGGTGGCGATGCCGGGCTGATTGGCTACGGCGGCGTCGGCGGCACCGGTGGGAACTGGCTCGCCGGCGGGCCGGGCGGCGATGGTGGAGCGGGCGGCCGCGGCGGGTGGCTGCTGGGCGACGGCGGGATTGGCGGCGCCAGCGCCGCCCTCGGCGGAAACGGTGGCAACGCCGTGCTGATCGGTAGCGGCGGGCCCGCCGGACCGGGAGCTCGCGGAGGCGCCGGCGGCAACGGCGGGTGGCTGTTCGGCAACGGCGGCTCGGGCGGCGACGCCAACAGCTTCGTCGCGAACAGCAGCGGGGGCGACGGCGGCAACGGCGGGTGGCTGTTCGGCAGCGGCGGCGACGGTGGCGGCACCGCGGTCGGCGGCCAGGGCGGCGCTCCCGGCAGAGCCGGACTGCTGATCGGCAACGGCGGCAGCGCTGGTACCGGGTCGCAAAATGGCATCTTGGTGGAAGGTGCTGACGGCGGATGGTTGTTCGGCAACGGCGGCAACGGGGCGACCAGTCTCAACTCGGCGGGCGCCAACGGCGGCAACGGCGGACTATTCGGCAACGGCGGTAACGGCGGCGCAGGTGGCGCCACCGGTACCGGACCCGGATTCAGCGGACTCAACGGCGGCAACGGCGGCAACGGCGGGTGGCTGGTCGGCCACGGTGGGCAAGGTGGGGCCGGCGGCAACGCCTCCCTATTCAATGTCGGCATTACGCCGGCGGGCCACGGCGGCAACGGCGGCAACGGCGGCAATGGCGGCCTGTTGTACGGCGACGGAGGGGCCGGCGGGGCCGGCGGACTGGGTGGAGTCGGATCTTCGGTGCCCGGCGGTAACGGCGGCACCGGCGGCAACGGCGGCAACGCGAAACTCATCGGTGACGGTGGCGCGGGCGGTAACGGCGGTGACGGCGGGGCCTCCGGGACGAGCACGCCCGGATCAGGTGGAAACGGTGGTAACGGCGGCAGCGGTGGCTCGTGGGTCGGCGTCGAGGGGACAGCCGGCCTGGACGGCGCCTGAACTGTCGAGGGCATGGGTCATCGCTGGCGGGCAGCGGCTTGAGCTCCTTGAGCGCCAGCTTGGTGTCGCCGACACTGAAGGCTGTCCGCGCCCGGCTTGGTCACCAGCACCTCGGCACCGGTCTCGTCGACATAGCGCTTGCCCATCATGGCACCGTCGGCGAACGCCGGGTCGAGTTCGCCGGACCGCTCGGCCTTCGGCCCGCGTACAGATTGGACAGCGTGGCTCCGACGCCAGCGATGTGATACGGCGGCACGCAGCGACGAGGAACTCGAACTGCCCACCGAGGCCGGCCTGATCCTGGGCCGCTGGTGCACGGCACGGGGCCGGGCGTTTGTCATCAACGGATTCGATGATGCCGACGCCGCATCGCTGGCAGTGATGTCTATTCCGCGCTCGAGGGCGTGATAGTGCTGTGCCGCTCGACCTGCAGCGTCGTCCCACTCCGACAAGTCGGTGAGCAACTCCAATTCTCGATCAAGGCAAGGGAATTCGCGCGGCGCAATGGGTTGCGCGACAAGCCCGCCGGATAAGTCTCTTATTGAGTTTGCTCGCGATTTTTCGAAACCTCCAACAAGTTGCATGATCGCGTTAGGCTCCGACGAGATCCATGGTTGGCTGTCGGGAGTTAAGGATGCGAAGCAAACTTGGGAGGGCGTTGTCGACGCTCCGGTTTTCCAGCGATGCGAGGCACCCACGATGGTAAATACGGGCTCGATCCTGAACCTGCCCCTGGTGAGCTACCAGGGACTACAGCGCTCCTCTCGGGCGCTGCAACTGGTGGTGGACTACTACTTTCCGCTGCACGGACTCGAAACGGCTGACTACTTCGCCTGTCATGGTTTCCTTAGCCTGTTCTCGGCCTTGATCTACCAGACCGACGAGCGCACCGAGTTGCTGCAGATGAACGCTGCCCACGAGGCTGCGGCGGAAGCGGGACAGGACTTGCGAACCACGGTGCGCGGGGTACTGGGCGCACTGCGCCTACTCGACAGCCGGGTGGAACATGAGCTTGCCGCCGGTGCGCGCTACGTGGAAATGGAGACACGACTGTTGCAGGCCGGATCCTTCAGCCATGACGATCTGCGCGAAGCCATGGAACTGCGATCGGCGGATTTGCGCATCATGCACAGGCTGGTGCTGCGGCAGTTGCAACGCCCCGAGGATGAGGTCTTGTTCGGTCTCTGTGGCCCCTTGGAAGTGATGGCCGAAATTCGCGACGATCTGTACCAGTATCACGAAGATCAGGCAGCAGGAAAATTCAATTTTTTCGCCATGCTGCAACGACTCTATGGCGTGGCCGCGCCCGACTATCTCCTGCGCGAGCACGAGCATTACCGCCGGGTGTTTTCCGAACGCATGGATGCGGCGCCGGCGCCTTTGCGCGAACGTATCGCTCCCGCCGCTAAGGACGCCTTCGACCTGAGCACGTTACCCTGTCCCCCCGCGACGTAGCCCGTCGACCGGCCCGATCGCGCCCTCATGGGGCTCCCGTCGACTAAGTTCCCTTGAAGACGTCGAGAGCGGTCAGTAAGGGTCATGCCTACGTCAACGGTCTGACCGGCGATGACGGTCGGTGCCTCAACCCGTCCAGCCAATATCTCTTGCCGCAGCGCCGGATCGATGTAATCGGGCATGAACGCCAGCAGCCGCGTGCGATCCAGGTGTGGCATGCCCATCTCCTTGAGCGGCAAATTGCGCGGAATGCCAAAGAACTGCTCATAGGGCGGCCCGCCGGGATAGAACGCCAGCATGGAGGCACCGAAGGCGACACATTGGCTGACGTAGGAGGGCGCCGGCGGATAGGGCGGCAACAGCGGCTTTGTCCACAGCGCCCGCGGTGCCGGCGGAGTCGCCGGGTCGGGGCCAGGTGGGCACTGGGGGGCAACGGCGGGGCGCCGACACTCCCGGCTTCCGATCCGAGGGCGGCGCGGGCGGGCAATGCCTACTTCTTCGACAGAACCGACGGGGCTGGACGGCACCGGCGGATTGCTGCGGGGGCTAACCGGACCCGACGGGCAGCTCGGCTGAGGCTCAGTCGCTAGCGGGCAGCGGCTTGACCTCCTTGAGCGCCAACTTGGTGTCGCCGACACTGAGGCTGCCCGCGCCCGGCTTGGTCACCAGCACCTCGGCACCGGTCCCGTCGACATAGCGCTTGCCCATCACGGCACCGTCGGCGAACGCCGGGTCGAGTTCGCCGGACCGCTCGGCGCCCATCTCCACCATCGGCGCGCCGCCGCAGCGCAGGTCATCGAGGCTGTCCGCGCTGCGAACGACGATGACTTGGGTGTCACACACCTGGCTGGCCAGGCGAGTTCCGTTCTTGATCATGATTGCGCCCCTGCTAGATTCTCGATGATCTCCCGGCGAAGTACCTTGCCGGTGGCGGTGGTCGGCAGCTCGTCGCGGAACACTACCCGGTCCGGCGTGCGTGACCCCCGCAAACTCTTTCGGACATACTCGCGCAACTCGTCAGGGTCGGGATCGACTCCATGCGGCGGCACCACCACGGCGACGATCGCCTGGCCCCACTGCGGATCCTCCACACCGACGACGGCGACGTCGCGCACGTGGGGATGCTCGATGAGCACCTCCTCCAGCTCGGCCGGGGCGATGTTCTCACCGCCCCGGATGATGGTGTCGTCGCTGCGCCCGCCGATGAACAAATAACCGTCCTCGTCGATCATGGCGATGTCTTTGGTTGCGAACCAACCATTCTCGTCGAGAACCGAACCGATCCCGGCGTAGCGGCCGGACACCTGCTCGCCGCGCACGAACAGTTCGCCGGTCTCCCCCGGCCCCAGCACGCTGCCGTCCTCGCCGCGGATCTGAACCTCGATGCCCGGAACCGGACGGCCGACGGAGGCCAGCCGACGGGCGACTCCGGCGTCGGCGGCCCCGTGCGCGTCGCGGTGGTCGTCGGGAGTGAGCACGGCGATCGTCGAACTGGTCTCAGTGAGGCCGTAGGCATTGACGAAGCCGACGTGCGGCAACAGCTCAAGGGCACGGCGGACCAGCGGCAGGCCCACTTTCGAGCCGCCATAGGCCAGGTTGCGCAGCGCGGTCAGCTTGTGCTCGCCGGATTCCAGAACAGTGACGATGCGCTCCAGCATGGTCGGCACCACGGTCGCGGTGGTGACTCGTTCGTCATTGACCAGCCGCACCCACTCGTGCGGGTCGAAGTTGGTCAGATACACCATCTTTCGGCCCGCGTACAGATTGGACAGCGCGGCTCCGACACCGGCGATGTGATACGGCGGCACGCAGATCAGCGCGGCGTCTTCCGTTGCGGCCGAGTCGAATTCAACCGTCCCGGTGATGTAACTGGTCAGGTTGTTGTGAGTGAGCTCGACGGCCTTGGGCTGCGATGTGGTGCCAGATGTGAACAGCACCACGGCCACCGAATCGGGGTCGGCGAACTCAGCAGCGGGCTCGGCGCTGCGGGCCAGCGTGAGGAATTCCTCGGAGCTCAGCGCCCGGGCGCCGCCGATCATGTCCCGATAGCGGTCGTCGACGACCACCAAGGGTTCGGGCAACCGGTGAATCAGGGCCTGGATGCCCTCGGCGGACAGGCGGTAGTTGACCGGAGTGAACGGCAGCCCGGCGCGCGCCGAGGCGAAGATCAGCAGCGGCAGCAGCGAGCCGCCGGCCCCGACGTACACGACGTGCCGGGCTCCCGAGGCGGCCAAGACCCCCGCGCCGCCGTCGGCCAGGTCGCTGAGCTGCTGCGTCGTCAACCTCAGATCGCCGGCCACCAGGGCCGTGCGGTCGGGGTTGCCCGACGCAGCCATCTCCAGCAGCAGCGAAACGCTCATTCCTCGATCCCTCTAGGATCCCGCGACCGTTACAAATCTTGGCGTTAGTGTAACCCATGCGGCTCGGGCGTCACTGCCGGTCCGCGGTCAGGTGCCCGTCCAGCGGGGCGGGCGCTTCTCGGCGAAGGCGATCGCGCCCTCCTTCGCGTCATTGGACATGAAGATCGGCGCCAGAATCTCAATCTGCTTGGCGAACCGATTTTCCAGGGTCCAGCCTCGGGATTCGGTGATGATGCGCTTGGTGGCGGCGACCGCAAGCGGACCGTTGGCGGTGATCTTCTCGGCCAGCGCGATCGCGGCGTCCAGGGCCCCACCTGGTTCGGCCAGCACGTTGACCAGACCCAGCTCGTGTGCGCGCTCCGCGGACAGCTGGTCACCGGTCAGCGCCAGCTCCATGGCGATCGCGTACGGGATGCGCTCGGGCAGCCGCAGCAGGCCACCACCGCCGGCCACCAAGCCGCGCTTGACCTCCGGGATGCCAAACGCCGAATTGATTGCCGCCACAATCAGATCCGTGGCCAGCGCCAGTTCGGTGCCGCCGGCCAGCGCGTAGCCCTCGACCGCTGCGATCAGCGGCTTGGCGGGCGGACGCTCGGTGAACCCCAGGCCCCGGCCGGCTATCGCGACGTTCTCGCCCCGGGCGAACGCCTTGAGGTCCATGCCCGCACAGAAGGATCCGCCGGCGCCGGTGAGGATGGCCACCGAGAGATCGGCGTCCTCGTCGAGGCGATCCATGGCGTCAGCCAGGCCCTGACTGGCCGCCGCGTTGATCGCGTTCTTGGCCTTGGGCCGGTTGATGGTGATGATGAGGATCCGGTCCCGCTTTTCGGTCAGGACCTCGGGTTCGGTGTTAGCTTCGTCGCTCACACTGTGTGATGGTAGCGGTCGACCGGCGTGACGCATCCGGCGGTCGGTGTAACGTCAGCTCACGCCTGGGCCATCGCCTCTCGCACCACCGTCAGATCGTCGGAAAGCCCTGCTGCCCTGCGTATTTCGATGAATTCAGCGATCATCGCCGCGGTCACTTCGTGCGGGTCGTCCAGGGTGGCACCGTCGGTCAGCACCGAGATGTTGAGCTGGTCTACATAGCTCCACACCGTGATGTTCAGGCCGCTGCCGGCCGTCAGCGGACCCACCGAATAGATCTCGGTGACCAGGGCGCCGCCCACCCGGCCGCGTTCGCGGGGACCGGGCACGTTGGAGATGTTCAGGTTGAGCACCTTGTTCTGGCCGTCGCGGCTGGACAACCAGCGGAACATGGCCTCGGTGCCCGACGGCGGCCAATACGCGGCCCAGCGGCTGATCAACTCCGGCCCGAGCAGCTGGTGGCTCTCCTTGGCCGACATCGCATTGTCGTGCGCGGCCCGCACCCGCTCCAGCGGGTCACCCAGATCGCACGGCAAGGCCACCATCATCCCGCTGAAGTAATTCCCCGAGATCCGCTCCGGGTCGAAGTTGAAACTGACCGGCACCGAGGCCAGCAGCGGCACCGCCTGGCCGTCATACCTGAGCAGCAGGTTGTGCAGCGCGCCGCTGGACAAGGCCAGCACCATGTCGTTAATGGTGGCGCCGAGCTTCTTGCCGGTTTCCTTCACGTCGGCCAACGCCAGGGTCGCGGTGGCGAACCGGCGCTCCGGGGTGAGCATGTGGTTCATGAACGTCGGCGGTGGAGTGAACGGCATCGTCAGCTCCGGCGACAGCTTGCGCGAACTCCGCCGCACCCGCCGGATGCCCTGCGCGGTATAGCGGATCGTCGCGGGGATGCGCTTGATGTGCCGCATGTGGTCGACGAACGCGGTGTTGATCAGCTCGCGTTTGGTGGGCGCCGGGTCGGGCGTGTAGGAGCTGAGCTGCGGTGTCGGCATGAGATCCATGCCGTGTGCCATCAGATTGGCTGAGGCCACACCGTCGGCCAGCGCGTGGTGGATTTTGAGCACCACCGCGATTCGGTCGTTGGCCAGCCCCTCGACGAAGTACATCTCCCACAACGGGTGCGCCCGGTCCAGCGGTGTGCTGGCGATCTGTCCGATGGCCTCGTCGAGTTCGCGGCGCCCACCCGGGGCGGGCAGCTGCCAGGGGCGGATGTGGTAGGAGAAGTCGACCTCGCAGTTCTCCCGCCACATCGGGTGGTGGAACTTGTACGGGACGTCGATCAGCTGATAGCCCAACGGGACCAGTTTGTCCATCCGCCCGGCGATCACCTGCCGAAACGCGTCGACGGTGAAACCCCGGCTCTGCGGATCGAGTTCGATCACGGCGACCTTGATGGTGTGCATGTGCACGTTCGGCGCCTCGCTGTACAACAGCACGGCATCCCAGCCGGTGAGGCGCTTCACCGCGGTTCCCTACCCATAGCGCGACCTTACAAGCGGTCGGCTTCTAGATGACCTCTTTGGCGAGCTGTGTCCGGGTGCGGTGCACCTGGTTGAGGAACAGGGCCGTGGCGTGGGCCATCGCCCCCGCGCGCGGCCCGTCGAGCATGTCGAAGCCGTGACCCGCGCCGGGCAACTCCACATAACTGACCAACGAGGCCGAGACCGATTGCAGCCGTTCGACGAAGCTGCGTGCCTGCGCCACCGGAATCACGCTGTCCCGGCTGCCGTGAATCACTAGGAACGGCGGCGCGTTTCGGTGCACGCGCGCGATCGGCGAGGCGTCCCGGAAGACGTCCGGGTGCCGCGCGATAGAGCGTTGCACCACCACGCGCTCGAGGAATTGGACGAAGCGTTCCCGCTCGGGCGTGGACCGGTCCTCCCAGCAGTACCGACCGTAAATGCCGACCACCGCGTCCACCGAGCTGTCGGCGCCGTCGGGCAGCTTCGCCTGGTAATTCGGGTCCTCGTCGGTGAGGCCGGCCAGCGCGGCCAGATGCCCACCCGCCGAACAACCGGCGACCGCGACGAAGTTGCGGTCACCGCCGAAGCGGTCGACGTTGGCCCGCGCCCACGCGATCGCGGTCTTGACGTCGGTGATGTGGCGGGGCCAGCGGTGCTGCGGCGAGACCCGGTAGTTGATGGCCAGGCACACCCAGCCCTGCTCGGCCAGGCGTGACATCAGTGCGGTTCCCTGCATCTGGGTGCTGCCGTGCACCCAGGCGCCGCCGGGCACGAAGATCAGCACCGGGGCAGGCTCGGCGGGCAGGTCCTTGCGCCGCCAGACATCGAGCGTCTGGACGGGTTGGTCGCCGTAGTGGACGCCGCGCCGGTGTAGGTACTTGCTGCGGCGCAGCGCCTCCCAGAACGGCGGCGTGGGGTTCGCGGCCGGCCACTGCGCGTCCAGTTCCTCGGGCGACACGGTGCCGCGCAGCGCCGCGATGGACACGTCGGTGGTGCTCTCCCGCTCGCGTCGACGCAGCTCACCGCTACCCGGAGCCAACCGCCCCTTGGCCGAAGCGGACAGCAGTTCCGGAGCGAATCGCATGCCCCACAGACTCATCGCGGCGATGGTGCCCAGCGGTTCCAGACGCTTGCCCACCACCGGCAACGACGCTCCGGCCCGGCTCATGGCCAGCAGATAGTCGGCGGGACCTGCCCGCAGCATTCTCTTGACGCAGGATTTGGACTGTCCAGTCGCCGTCATGTTGGGGAGCGTACCCCTACCGACCGGTAGTAACCCAGGATTATCCGGTTTCCCTGCTGAGCCGGTGCGCCAGAATCAGGCGCACGGCATAGCTCAGCGCGCTGCCGCCGAAGAGCGCCGCGACCAACAACAGCCACCGGCCCAGAAACGGCTGCTGAGTATGACCGGTCGCCGCCTGGAAGGTGTCGGCACCCTGCTCGATGATGCCCGGCAAGAAGACCAGCAGGGTGAGCCCGGCGCCCAGGGCCGGGACTCGAATGTAGTTGCGCACTGGGACTTTCGGCGATCTGGCCCCCGCGACGCCCGGCAGCCGGCCCAGGGCCGCGTCCGCCAGTGCGTAAAGCGGGAATAGCACCAGGTCGTGGCCGACGACCGCGACGGCGAACCAGACCGCCACCGACTGCCACCACTTGTCGGGGTTCCACAACGCCGCGGGCCGCAGCGCGATCAGCACATAACCCAGCAGCGCGAAGCCGGCAAGCATGGTCAGCAGATGCAAGGGGTGAGCACCGTAATACCGGGTGAAAAGTGTTGGTCTGTCGGTCATCTCAGGCCCGCTTGAAGTCGATGGCCGTGACCCATTTGGTGTTATGCACACCCGGCATGGCGGGAACGATGATCCGCGCCGGATAACCGTGGTCCAGCGGCAGGTCGGCGCCGTTGACCCGCAGCGCCAGCAGCGCGTCGGGATCACCGACCTGGTTGGCCTGCAGATACGCCTCGGCGAAGGCGCCGCCGCGCTGCAGCGACTGTACGTGCGCCAACTCAGGCGCCGGCACCCCGGCCAACCGTGCCAGTTCCGCCAACGGCACCCCGCTCCACGTCTGCACCGTCGACCAGCCCTCGACGCAGGCGATCGGCAGCCGCGCGGTCCGTTGCGGAAGCCGGGCCAGCGCCGCGCGGTCCAGCACCACTTCCGCCGGGCCGCCGCGCAACGTCAACCGCCAATCGGGACCCACCGCCTGCGGCGTGATGCCGGCAACGGATGCGGTCTTGTTGACCGGAAAGTCCCGGCCCCTCCCCCGGGGCATCAACAGAGCGACGCTGCGCGCGGGGCCGCCGAGGGTCTGCCCGACGGTCAACACCGCGAGCAGCAGCACGCCGGAGCCGACCAGGCCCAGCGCACCGCGCCGGCTCATCGTCGCCGCAGCCGGGTCGGCGGCCACCAGACCGGTGTCGTCAGGAGGCTCCGGGCGAGTGCCGGAGACATTGGTGCGCAGCACTTCTCGCCATGGCAAGGAGCGCAGACCGGTGAGCATTCGCGGAATCTTCAGCGCGATGTGCATCAGGAATCCGGTGATGAAGACCCAGGCGCCGAAGTAGTGCGCGTCATAGAAGCTGAAGCCGAAGATGTAGTCGTACTGAATGTTGAGCACGCCGGTGACGATCTCGAACAGCACCCCGCCGACCAGCATCAGCAACGACACCCGCTCGGCCAGCTGAGCCAACGAACGAACCGGCGGCCAGGCGAACAGTTTCGGGATCACCGACCACAGCTTGGCCAGCACCACCGGGATGATCAGCACGCCCAGACCCACGTGCAGTCCCTGGGTCAGCCGATAGAGCCAGGACGGCCGGGTGGGCCAGTCGAACAACGGCAGGCGCAGCCAGCCGACTTCGGCAGGAATGGCCTGCCCGAGTTGCGGACCGTAGGCGATGTAGGACAGCAGGCCGGTGAGGATGACGATGGGCAGGACAATCAGCAGGGCCAGCCCGAACACCGACGTCAGCCAGGGGCCACGCAGGGGGCTGGTGAAGTGACGTGCCGGGGCTTTCACAACGCTGCCAGCGTCGCGATAACCCTCCCACCGATCATCTGCACGCCGGTAAGCGTAAGACCAACCTGCGCCGCAAGCGAGGCCGCGCTGTCCACGCCGACCGACGCCCAACGGAACCAGGGCCCCACGTCGTTTCCGGACTCCAGCCGAACCCACCGGCAGTGGACCCCGATGGCGCGGGTGTCGAACTCGGCCACGCAGCGCCCACCCCTGCCCAGCAACTCGGCAGCCCGGCCCAGGATGCGCTTGGGATCCCCGCCCAGGCCAACGTTCCCGTCGACCAGCAACACGGTCTGCCACCGGCCCGTGCCAGGCAGGGGTTCGAAGACGTCACCCAGCAACGCCGGCGCACCGCCACGGCTTGCCAACCGGATCGCGGTCGCCGAGCGGTCGATGCCCAGCGCCGGTACGCCCCGCTGCACCAGGCGCGCCACCAACCGGGCCGGTCCGCAACCCAATTCGATCGTCGGGCCGCTGCACATCTGCGCGACGGCCTCGTCGAACGCCTCGTCGGAGGCCAGTTCTCCGTCGCTCTGCCGATCCCGGAAGGGAACTCGATCGGCGGGGCTCAACCATCGGTGAGCGGGCAGCTGGCGCACCTCGCCGTCGTCGTGTCGAATCCAGCAGCACTCGCCATCGAGCGCCCGCTCATACAGATGGCCCAGCATTCCCACGCTCCTCGCATCGTGTTCGACCACGTTGCGCGAATGCGCAGCGGCCCGGCAAAACCGCGTCCACCGACAAACCCATCGATACCCCGTTCCCGGGCCGGCTACACCCGCCGCTGTCAACAGTTACGCTCGGCAATCGCGAAAGTCCATGCCCAATATTCGGTGCCCGAGCCCCGCAGGATTGCTCGGGTTGGATACTGAAGCGGTGCCCGCAGCCGCGAACGACGACGTCCATCCCGATCTGCGCCGCATCGCGCGAATTGCGCCCCGCAGGCTGACGGGTCCCCGACTACTGCCGCTGATGCGGCGCGCGACCGCGCTGATGGCACTTGGCCGGACGCCGCCCGGCGTCGAGGTGCTCACCCTGGCTTCGGGCACCGGCGTTCGCCTCTACCGGCCGGCGGGCGTCACCGAGCCGACGCCGGCGCTGCTGTGGATTCACGGCGGCGGCTATGTGTTCGGTTCGGCCAAGCAGGACGACGCCCTGTGTCTGCGGTTCAGCAGAGCGCTCGGTATCATGGTCGCCTCGGTGGACTACCGACTGGCGCCCGAGCATCGCTACCCCGCGGCACCGGAGGACTGCTATGCGGCCCTGACCTGGCTGGCCGCCCTGCCCGGGGTGGATCCGGAGCGGGTGGCCATCGGCGGGGCCAGCGCGGGCGGCGGACTTGCCGCGGCGCTGACGCTGCTGGCGCGTGATCGCGGTGCCGTTACCCCGGTGTTCCAACTGCTCGTGTACCCGATGCTGGACGACCGGAGTTCGTCGGCACCGCCGGACCCGAATCACCGATTGTGGGATCCGCGCGCCAACCAATTCGGCTGGACCTCCTACCTCGGCGGCGCGGATCCGGCCGTTGCAGTGCCGGCCCGGCGCGACGATCTGAGTGGCCTGCCGCCGGCGTGGGTCGGCGTCGGGACCCACGACCTGTTTCATGACGAGGACATCGAGTACGCGCGGCGACTGATCGATGCCGGCGTCCCGTGCCAGGTGGAAACGATTCCGGGCGCGTTTCACGGGTTCGACCTGATCGCGGCGAAATTGCCGGTGTCACAACAGTTTTTCCGGATGCAGTGCGATGCGCTGCGTCCGGCCCTGGCCGGTCACATCGCGAAGTAGACCAGCTCCCCCCGGATCAGCGTCGCGGCGACCAGCGCGGCGTCCAGTTCGGCCAGCACCACCTCCGGCGGCTCGGACAGCACGCACAGGTCCCCGGGTTCGCCGATCTCGACGGTGCGCGGCCGGTCCGGCCGATCCGACCAGCCCAGAAACATCGTCAAAGCCGTTCTCGCTGAAATACATTCGTCCCGGTTGAGCACCGCACCGCTGGGCGTGGTGCGCGACACCGCGGCCCGCATCGCCGCCCACGGGTCGCCGTCGCCGAACGGCATGTCGGTGGACAGCGCGACGGGAATGTCCGCCCTCAACAACGACGCCACTCGCCACAGCTGGTCTAGTTCGTGAGCGGGGACCTCGGCCAGGTACTGATCACCGCGCTCGGCAACGAAATTGGGTTGCGTCACCACGGTGACGCCGAGCTCGGCCAAGTCGGCCAGGTTGTCGGCGGGCACCACCGCGGCGTGTTCGATGCGGTCGAACGGATGGCTGCCGGCCGCGCGCAGGGCGGCGATCGTGACCACCAGTTGCGCCGCCGTCACGCAGTGCACGGCAACCGGCTGACCGGAGTGGTGCCGGTCGGCGATCCACTGTGTCAGGTCGTCCAGATCGAGGCGGTCGTCGTGCAGGATCTTCTTGCCGGGCACCAACACCCGCACGCCGGGCCGGAATTCGCCGCTACGGTGCGCCATCATGAGCGCCACCAGGCCTTCGACGTCCAGATCGGGTGTGGCGTCGGTGACTCCGGTGACGCCGGTCGCCGTGATGCGCCGGCTCAGTTCGGCCAGATCGGTTTCACGTCTCAGGGCCGGATCCTTCAGCGCCCGCGACCAGGGGTCGGCGCTGCGCAGCCGGCCGTCTGGATGACCGGCAAGCCCGACACGTCCCAAGGCCGCGGAGTTGAGCATCCACAACACCCCGCTGCGGTGCTGGACGCGCACCGGAACGTGGGACTGCACCGCGTCCAGGGCGGTCCGGTTCAATTCCCCGGCCACCGATTCGTGATAACCGACGGCGCGGATCCACCCGTCGGGTCCGGGCACGGCGTGCGAGAGGGCTTGCGCAAGTTGATCTTTGGTCCGCACGGCAGGTGGTCCGACGGACAACGAGTCCAGTGCTGCCGCCGCCGCGTGCAAGTGCACATGATGGTCATGCAGCCCGGGCAGGACGGTGCCACCGCCGGCGTCGAGCACACCTTCCCCGGCCCGGGGAGCCAGGCCCGGGCGCACTTCTTCGATCCGCGCACCCACCCGGATATCGGTGGCAGTCCCGTTCAACAGGGTGGCCCGCTTGATCAGCATGACGGGCAACGTCTTTGGGCAACCATCCGGCAAACCGCTTCGTTGTCGGCGCCCAGAGCCGCGGCCGGCGTGGTCATCGCGGGCGGCTCTGGCGCGAGCACCGGCCGGTCGGATCGCGATGGGCATGCCGGCAGCGCCGCGTAGCTCGCGGCGACCGCGGCCATGGCGATCTCGATGACCTCACCGCCGCCGCGGGTCAACGAGGCCAGGACCGCCGCGCCGGCCTCCAACCCGGCCAGCGGATCCGCGATGGCGTCGCCACAGAACACCGGGCCGGTGCCGACCAGTCCGCCGGCCACCGCGGCATCGTCGCCGAACGCCGGCCGCGCGGATTGCGCCCCGTGACCGGTGATCCGGACCCAGATCCGGCCCGCGGTGGGCGGCACGCCGTCAGGACCGAGGCGTCGGCGGGCCAACGCTTCAGGCCTCGATCCCTCGATGACGACGTCGGCGACCGCCAGCAGGTTCCGCAGCTCGTCGGACTGCCGGTCGAAATCCACGCAGTAGGACAGCTTTGCGCCGTTGACCCAGTCGAAGAATCCTTGGTCGCCGGCCCGCGTGCCATCGGGCCGGGTGGGGCTTTCCACCTTGACCACGGTAGCGCCGGCCCGGGCGAGCAACTGCCCGCACAGCGGGCCCGCCCACATCGAGGACAGGTCGGCCACCAGCAGTCCGGCCGGACCGTCGAACTGTCTGCGCGGCGCCGCCGCTCGGGTGCGCGGACGTGCCGCGGAGGCCTCCCCCAGGACGGCGGCGGGGATGTCGAGCAACGTCGCACGTTCGACGACCTGCTCGGCGGGCCGGCCCGCCGCCCAGCGATTCAACGCGGGCCACGGGTCCTTAGCGACGGTGTCGACCGACAGCAGGGCCGGGACGGCGGCGACATCGTCCGGGCGCGACAGCGTCAGTGCACACCAGCCGTCGCGAGCCGCGATCAAATGGGTGGCGCCGCCCGCCGACACACGTCCCGCCCGGCCCAGCCCGAGCAGCCCGGCGCGCCCGGTCAGCAAGGTGGCCGCGTCCGGAGCGAGCCGCCGGGCGTGCTCGAGCACGCTCGCGCGGGAGAAGTCGGGAGGTCCGCCAGGCTCGCCGGTCAGGTAGGCCAGCCCGCTGCGACCCCACTCGCGGGCGCCGTCGGTGACCCGCCGGGCCGGAACCGGACTCACCCCACCATGGTTGCTCGCGATCGCCGACCGGCCACGACGGGGGTGCGGAGCCTCAGCTGCCACAATGTGGCGCCGGCCACAGTATTGAAACCCTTCGGATGTGTTTGTGGCTTTTTGGCCGGAAGTCAGTTTGTTTTCGGCGGAATCCAGTTAAAGTCGTATCGGCTTAGCCGATCAACATGACCGGGGGACATCACACGACCTCTATGGTCGTGACCTAGCTAGTGGGCGGTTCCCATGTCGTACGTAATTGCAACGCCGGACGTGCTGTCAGGCGTCGCGTCGAATCTGACCGGGCTCGGGGTCACGCTGGAGCGGGCCAACGCGGCCGCGGCGGCATCCACCACCGAGTTGCTGGCGGCCGCGCAAGACGAGGTTTCGACCGCGATCGCCGCGCTGTTCGGCAACCACGGCCAGGTTTACCAGACCATCAGCGCGGAAGCCGCAGCCTTTCATGCGCGATTCGTTCAGGCCCTGTCGTCGGGCGCAGGCGCCTACACCGCGGCCGAGGCCGCCGCCGCGTCCCCGCTGCAACCTCTGATCGACCTGATCAACCTGCCCACCGAGACGCTGTTCGGTCGGCCGCTCATCGGTGACGGCGCCGACGGGATCGACGGGACCGGCGCGGCGGGCGAAGCGGGCGGCTACCTCTACGGCAACGGCGGCAGGGGCGGATCGGGTGCCGCCGGCTCGGCCGGTGGGGCCGGCGGCTCGGCCGGCCTGATCGGTCACGGCGGCGCCGGCGGGGCCGGCGGGCATTCGGCGACCGGAGCCGGCGGGTCCGGCGGCGCCGGAGGTAACGGCGGCTGGCTGTACGGCAACGGCGGCGCCGGCGGGGCCGGCGGCAGCAACACCGGCGGAGTGGGCACCGGCGGCCTCGGCGGGGTCGGGGGCACCGCCCGCCTGATCGGCAGCGGCGGCGCCGGCGGGGCCGGGGGTTCCAGCGTCAGCGCCGACGGAGCGGCGGGCGCGGCCGGTGGCGGCGGCGGCCTGCTGTACGGCAATGGCGGCGCCGGCGGGGCCGGCGGCACCGCTACCAGCACGGGTGCGGGCGGAGCCGGCGGAGCGGGCGCCAATGCCGGGTTGTTCGGCAATGCGGGATTCGGCGGCGACGGCGGCGACGGCACGCTGCTCGGCGCGGGCGGTGCGGGCGGGTCCGGCGGCAACGCCGTGCTGGGCATCGCTGGTTCGGGCGGGGCCGGCGGTGACGCTGCCGGGACCGGCGCCGGCGGGGCCGGCGGGATCGGCGGCAACGCCTGGCTGGTGGGCCTGGGCGGGCACGGCGGAGTCGGCGGAACCAGCGTCGGTGCGGACGCCGGCGCCGGCGGCTCCGGTGGGGCCGCGGCACTGATCGGTTACGGCGGCAACGGCGGGGCCGGCGGCAGCAGCTCGGGTGGCTTCGGCGGTGCCGGCGGCGCGGGAGCCGCCGGCGGGCTGTTGATCGGCAGCGGCGGGGTGGGCGGTAACGGCGGCGCCAACCTCGGCGGCAGCGGCGCCGGTGGGGCCGGCGGGGCCGGCGGCAACGCCTGGCTACTGGGCGAGGGCGGCTCCGGAGGTTTGGGGGCCAACAGCGCCGGCGGGGTCGGCGGTGCGGGCGGCGCGGGGGCCAATGGCGGCTTCCTGATCGGTACCGGCGGATCCGGTGGGCACGGCGGATCGACGACATTCCTCAATGGCGCCGCCGGCAACGGCGGGACCGCGGGCAATGCCTGGCTGTTCGGCCGGGGCGGCAGCGGCGGCAGCGGTGGCAGCAGCACCAGCGGCCTCGGCGGCAACGGCGCCGCCGGCGGCAACGCCGGGTTCCTGCTCGGCAACGGCTTGGCCGGCGGCAACGGCGGGACCGGTGGAGCCGGCGACGGCATCGGCGGCGGCGGCGGGAACTCCTGGCTGCTGGGCAACGGTGGTCACGGCGGAAACGGCGCGATAGGCGGCACCGCCGGGCGCGCCGGGTTCCTGATCGGCCACGGCGGTGACGGCGGCACCGGACGTGCAGGCGCCAACGGTGGCCTGCTGTTCGGCGACGGCGGCAACGGCGGTAGCGGTGGCGCCGAACTGCCCTCGGGCGGGGGCGCCGGCGGCCGGTCCTGGCTGCTGGGCAGCGGCGGTCACGGCGGTACCGGCAGCGCCGGGGTCAGCACCGTCGCCGACGGCAACGGTTGGGCCGGCGGCAACGGCGGCGCCGCGGGCCTGCTGTTCGGCTTCGGCGGCAACGGCGGCAGCGGCGGTGCCGGGTTGGTCACCATCGCCGGTTCCGGCCACGGCGGTGCCGGCGGCGCCGGCGGTGACGCCGGATGGATCTGGGGCGTCGGCGGAGACGGCGGGACGGGCGGCGCCGGTGGCAGCGGCACCTTCCTGGCCACGGCCGGCCACGGTGGCGCGGGCGGCAACGGCGGCACCGCGCGCATCTTCGGCACGGGCGGCAACGGCGGCGCCGGCGGCAGTGGTGGGGACCACAACGGGAGCACGGCGGCCGGGGCCGGTGGGCAGGGCGGCAATGCCGGCGGAAGCGGATTCATCTACGGCAACGGCGCGTCCGGTGGCGCCGGAGGAGCCGGCGGGGCCGGCGGGGTCGCCGCTACCGGCGGGGCGGGCGGCAACGGCGGTGTCGGCGCATCGACCTTGCTGCTGGGCAATGGCGGCAGCGGCGGCGCCGGCGGCGCGGCCGGCGACGGAGACAACGCTGCGGGCGCGGGCGCGGCCGGCGGCTTCGGCGGCGCCGCGGGCAACTCCGGCTTCATCTTCGGCAACGGCGGGGCCGGTGGCGCCGGCGGTGCCGGCGGCGACAACCTGAGCCCGCAGCCGGGTGGAGCGGGCGGCAACGGCGGCAGCGGCGGCAACTCCACCTTTATCGGCAACGGCGGCAACGGTGGCGGCGGTGGTGGCGGCGGCGCCGGAACTCCCGTCGGCACGACCGGAACCGGCGGCGGAGGGGGCCGGGGCGGCTTCTTCGGCCAGCCCGGGACGACCGGTTAGCCACTGGTATCCGATATCCGCCAGAACCATCCGACTACCGAAGCAAGCCGCGGTACTCTGCGTCATAACAAGACTCCAAGATGGTGCTCAGCCACCCGTCTGCGCTCATCTGGATAGTTTCAGAGTGGTGTGGGGCACCTTTTGGAAACTATTTAGATGCTTTAGCGGCTTTTTAGACTAAAGCCAGTCTGTTCTGCCCGGTTTCCGGCTATCGTTCGTATCGGCTTAGCCGATCAACATGACCGGGGGACATGCACACGACCTCTTTGGTCGTGACCTAGCTAGTGGGCGGTTCCCAATGTCATACGTAATTGCTTCGCCGGACGTGCTCTCGGCCGCGGCTTCGGATCTCGCCGGTCTCGGGGCCACGCTGGAGCGTGCCAACGCGGCTGCGGCGGCCTCCACCACCGAGTTGCTGGCGGCAGCACAGGACGAGGTGTCGACCGCGATCGCGGCACTGTTCGGCAACCACGGGCAGGCCTATCAGACGGTCAGCGCCCAGGCCGCCGAGTTCCACAGCCGGTTCATGCAGGGCCTGTCCAGGGGCGCGGGCGCATACGGCGTCGCCGAGGCAGCCAACACAGCACCACTGGCCGGACTCGAGCAGGCGGTGCTTGGGGTGATCAACGCCCCCACCCAGGCGCTGCTCGGACGTCCGCTGATCGGCGACGGAGCCAACGGCAGCACGCCCGGCGCGGCCGGCGGCGCGGGCGGCTTGCTGTACGGCAACGGAGGCGCTGGTGCCGCGGGCGCGGCGGGACAGGCCGGTGGAGCAGGCGGCAATGCCGGTCTGATCGGCAACGGCGGCGCCGGCGGCGCCGGCGGAGCCTCGACGACCGCAAACGGCGGCGCCGGCGGCGCCGGCGGCAGCGGTGGATGGCTCTACGGCAGCGGCGGTGTCGGTGGCGCCGGCGGCGCCAACCTCAATGGCCTCGGAACCGGCGGTTCCGGCGGCGCCGGCGGCCGGGCGTGGCTGATCGGTGCCGGCGGCACCGGCGGCGCCGGCGGCACCGGTGCCAACGGTGGCTGGGGCGCGGCCGGCGGCAACGGCGGATACCTCTACGGCGACGGCGGCACCGGCGGGGCAGGTGGCGGGAACACCAGCCCTACCGGCATCGGCGGGACCGGCGGCCGCGGTGGTGACGGATACCTGTTCAGCAATGGTGGCGCCGGTGGATCCGGCGGCGCCGGTCCGACAGTGGGCGGCCAGGCCGGGTTCGGCGGCCACGGTGGCCACGGCGGACTGCTCACCGGTGCCGGCGGCGCCGGCGGGGCGGGCGGCATGGGTGCCGCCGGCGGCGGCGGCGGAACGGGCGGCGACGCGGGATGGCTGTCCGGCGGTTCCGGTGGAGCCGGCGGCGTCGGTGGCATCGGCCAGACCGGGAACGGCGGCCTAGGTGGGGCCGGTGGTTCCGGCGGACTCTACGGCGCCGGCGGGGCGGGCGGCACCGGCGGTGCCGGCGCCGCGGCCGGCGGTACCGGCGGGCTCGGGGGCAACGCGGGCTGGCTGCTGGGCACCGGTGGCACCGGCGGCAGCGGTGGTGCCAGTGGCGCCGGCAACCCCGGCGGCAACGGCGGGGCCGGCGGCAACGGCGGATGGTTGTACGGCAACGGCGGCGTCGGCGGTAACGGCGCCAACGGTGGCGCCGGAAGTACCGGCATCAACGGGGGCACCGGCGGCCACGGCGGTGCCGGTGGCCGGGGCGGCCTGCTGTTCAGCGACGGCGGCAACGGCGGCAACGGCGGCATCGGCGGCAAGGGCGGTACCGGTACGCAGGGTGCCAACGGGATCGACGGCACCTATCCCAGCGGCAACGGCGGCGACGGCGGCGACGGCGGCACGGGCGCTATCGGCGGCAACGGCGGCAACGGCGGCGTCGGCGGCCGCGGCGGCCTGCTGTTCGGCGAGTCCGGCATCACCGGCCGCGGCGGGGCCGGCGGCGACGGCGGCACCGGCGGGATCGGCGGCAACGGCGGCCACGGGGCGGCGGGCAACGCCGCCAGCCCGAACGGCGGCAACGGCGGCAACGGCGGCAACAACGGCGTCGGTGCCGCCGGCGGCA
Organism: Mycobacterium gordonae; assembly: GCF_017086405.1. Lineage (NCBI taxonomy): Bacteria > Bacillati > Actinomycetota > Actinomycetes > Mycobacteriales > Mycobacteriaceae > Mycobacterium > Mycobacterium camsae. The sequence continues at coordinate 566,355 of NZ_CP070973.1, read as the reverse complement.
CCGGAGGATCGGGATCGATCGTCGGGGCGCACGGCAAGGCGGGTACCACGCTCACCGGCGCCGGCGGTAACGGCGGCAACGGTGGAGCGGGCTACGACGCATCGCAGGGTTCGGTGGCCGGCGCCAGCGGCGGCAGTGGTGGCAGCGGCGGGCACGGCGGCAATTACGGCAACGGCGGCGCCGGCGGCGCCGGCGGCAACGGCGCGGCCGGCAAGGCGGGCGTCAACGGGGTCAACGCGGGTGACAGCGGCACCAGCGGTGGTGCGGGTGGATCCGGCGGCAGCGGCGGAGCCGGCGGCAACGGCGGTTCGATTTCTGGCAACAGCGGCGCCGGCGGGACCGGCGGCAGCGGTGGCGCCGGCGGCGCCGGCGGGTACGGCGTCGACGGCAAGTCCGGCGCCGCCGCAGGTCAGGCGGGGCAGGCCGGTGGCAGTGGCGGCGACGGCGGGGCCGGCGGCAGTGCTGGGGCCGGCGGCAAGGCCGGCACGGTGCTGGGCAAGGGCGTCGCGGGCGCTTCGGGCGCAGGTGGCGCCGGTGGCGACGGCGGTGCGGCCGGGCGACCCGGCGACGGCGGCGTGGGTGCGGCCGGCGACGCCGGCCACATCGATGGCGCGGCCGGCGGTAAGGGTGGTAACGCCGGTACTGCGGGCACCGGCGGCAACGGCGGCCTCAACGGCAGTGGCATCGGCAGCGGCGCCAACGGCGCCAACGGCGCCGCGGTGGTCGGCCCGGCTGGCTCCGGCGGCGACGGCGGTGCGGGCTACAGCGCCACGGTTGCCGGCGGTGACGGCGGCAGCGGCGGCGCCGGCGGTGACGGCGGCAACATCGGCAACGGCGGTAATGGCGGCGCCGGCGGCAACGGCGCGGCGGGTAAGGCCGGCACCAGCGGCGTCAACGCGGGCGAGGGCGGCACCACCGGACTGGCCGGCGGCAGGGGCGGCGACGGCGGGGCCGGTGGCGCCGCGGGCGGCGCGGGCACACATGGCGGCGCCGGTGGGGCCGGCGGCCAGGGCGGCGTCGGCGGCAAGGGCGGAAGCGGTGTCAGCGGCTCCGACGGGGTTGCCACCAACGGCGACGGCGGCGTAGGCAAGGCCGGCGGCGACGCCGGCAGCGGTGGCACCGGCGGCGACGGTGGTAAAGGCGGGGCCGCGGGCGGAACCGGCCTCGGTGGTGCTGCCGGCTCGTCCGGTAGCGGTGGCGCGGCCGGCGCCGGCGGAGACGCCGGCCTGGCCGGCAAGGGCGGGATCGGCGCGGCCGGGGCCACCGGCACCACCGCCAGCAACGGCAACGGCTTCGCCGGCGGTGACGGCGGGGCCGGCGGCAAGGGCGGCGACGGCGGCAACGGCGGCATCGGCGGTGCAGCCGGCGCCGGTAGCGGCGGCAGCGCGGGGGCCAACGGTAATGGTGGCGCGGCCAGCAGTGGCGGCGCCGGCGGCGCGGCCGGGAGTGGTGGCGCCGGCGTCACCGGTGCCAATGGTGTGGCCGGCTCCAACAACGGTGCAGGTGTCGACGGTGGTGACGGCGGGGCCGGCGGCACCGGTGGGGCCGGTGGTGCCGGGGGCACCGGCGGTCAGGCCGGTGGACTGGGCGCCACCAAGGGCGCTGACGGCTTCGGCGGCCACGGCGGGGCCGGCGGCGGTGCCGGGACCGCCGGTGCTGGTGGGCGCGGCGCGGACGGGGTGAGCGGAGCCATCGATGGCGGGGCCGGCGGCCACGGCGGCGACGCCGGCGCGGTCGGCGCCGGCGGCCAGGGCGGTCTCGGACCCGCCGGCAACGGCACCGACGGCGCCACCGGCCTGGGCGCCAACGGCGGCCGAGGGGGTGACGGCGGCAACGGATTGGCCGGGGCGGCCGGCAGCAGCGGGGTGGACGCCGGGGACAGTGGCGGCGCCGGTGATGATGGCGGTCGTGGTGGTGCCGGTGGTGCCGGTGGTGCGGCCAGTGGGGGCGGTGTCGGTGGTGATGGGGGTGCCGGCGGTCAGGGTGGTGCCGGGGGTAAGGGCGGCAGCGGCCGCGACGGCAATAACGGGGTGGCCGGGCTCGACGAGTACGGCACCGGTGTCGGGGGCGGTCAGGACGGCGGTCATGCCGGGGCCGGCGGTAAGGGTGGCGATGGTGGGGCCGGTGGTGACGCCGGGTCTGGGGCCACTGCGGGCAAGGCTGGTGCCGGTGGGGACGCCGGGGCCGGTGGTGCTGCGGGCACGGCCGGTAAGGGCGGTGCCGGGGCGGCCGGAGCGGCCGGGGTGGCCGGGCAAGACGTTTACGGCACCGGCATCGGTGGCGGGCAGGCCGGCGGAAACGGCGGGGCCGGTGGTGACGGCGCCGACGGCGGGGCCGGGGGGTCGGCGGTGCGGCCGGCGTCGGTATCGGCGGCAGCGCGGGAACCAACGGTAATGGTGGCGCGGCCAGCAGTGGTGGCGCCGGCGGCGCGGCCGGTAGCGGTGGCGCCGGCGCCCTCGGCGCCGATGGTGTGGCCGGCTCCAACAACGGCGCGGCTGTGGCCGGTGGCGACGGCGGGGCCGGCGGCACCGGCGGCAGCGGTGGTGCCGGGGGCACCGGCGGTCAAGCCGGTGGACTGGGCGCCACGGCGGGCGCCGACGGCTTCGGCGGCCACGGCGGGGCCGGCGGCGGTGCCGGGACCGCCGGTGCTGGTGGGCGCGGCGCGGACGGGGTGAGCGGAGCCATCGATGGCGGGGCCGGCGGCCACGGCGGCGACGCCGGCGCGGTCGGCGCCGGCGGCCAGGGCGGTCTCGGACCCGCCGGCAACGGCACCGACGGCGCCACCGGCCTCGGCGCCAACGGCGGCCGAGGGGGTGACGGCGGCAACGGATTGGCTGGCGCCAACGGCGACAACGGCGTCAACTCCGCCAGCCCCAACGGCACCGGCGGCAGCACCGGCGGCAACGGCGGGGCCGGCGGCGACGGCGGCACCGCCAGCGGCACCGGCACCACCGGCGGCGACGGCGGAGCCGGCGGCAAGGGCGGCACCGGCGGCAAGGGCGGCTCAGGCATCGACGGCGGCAACGGCGTCGCCACCACCGGCGTCGGCGGCACCGGCCAAGCCGGCGGCAACGCCGGAGCCGGCGGCCACGGCGGCGACGGCGGCAAGGGCGGCAACGGCGGGGCCGGACCCACCGTCGGCAAGGCCGGTAGCGGTGGCGCGGCCGGCGCCGGCGGAGACGCCGGCCTGGCCGGCAAGGGCGGGATCGGCGCGGCCGGGGCCACCGGCACCACCGCCAGCAACGGCAACGGCTTCGCCGGCGGTGACGGCGGGGCCGGCGGCAAGGGCGGCGACGGCGGCAACGGCGGCATCGGCGGTGCAGCCGGCGCCGGTAGCGGCGGCAGCGCGGGGGCCAACGGTAATGGTGGCGCGGCCAGCAGTGGCGGCGCCGGCGGCGCGGCCGGGAGTGGTGGCGCCGGCGTCACCGGTGCCAATGGTGTGGCCGGCTCCAACAACGGTGCAGGTGTCGACGGTGGTGACGGCGGGGCCGGCGGCACCGGTGGGGCCGGTGGTGCCGGGGGCACCGGCGGTCAGGCCGGTGGACTGGGCGCCACCAAGGGCGCTGACGGCTTCGGCGGCCACGGCGGGGCCGGCGGCGGTGCCGGGACCGCCGGTGCTGGTGGGCGCGGCGCGGACGGGGTGAGCGGAGCCATCGATGGCGGGGCCGGCGGCCACGGCGGCGACGCCGGCGCGGTCGGCGCCGGCGGCCAGGGCGGTCTCGGACCCGCCGGCAACGGCACCGACGGCGCCACCGGCCTGGGCGCCAACGGCGGCCGAGGGGGTGACGGCGGCAACGGATTGGCCGGGGCGGCCGGCAGCAGCGGGGTGGACGCCGGGGACAGTGGCGGCGCCGGTGATGATGGCGGTCGTGGTGGTGCCGGTGGTGCCGGTGGTGCGGCCAGTGGGGGCGGTGTCGGTGGTGATGGGGGTGCCGGCGGTCAGGGTGGTGCCGGGGGTAAGGGCGGCAGCGGCCGCGACGGCAATAACGGGGTGGCCGGGCTCGACGAGTACGGCACCGGTGTCGGGGGCGGTCAGGACGGCGGTCATGCCGGGGCCGGCGGTAAGGGTGGCGATGGTGGGGCCGGTGGTGACGCCGGGTCTGGGGCCACTGCGGGCAAGGCTGGTGCCGGTGGGGACGCCGGGGCCGGTGGTGCTGCGGGCACGGCCGGTAAGGGCGGTGCCGGGGCGGCCGGAGCGGCCGGGGTGGCCGGGCAAGACGTTTACGGCACCGGCATCGGTGGCGGGCAGGCCGGCGGAAACGGCGGGGCCGGTGGTGACGGCGCCGACGGCGGGGCCGGCGGGGTCGGCGGTGCGGCCGGCGTCGGTATCGGCGGCGGCGCGGGAACCAACGGTAATGGTGGCGCGGCCAGCAGTGGTGGCGCCGGCGGCGCGGCCGGTAGCGGTGGCGCCGGCGCCCTCGGCGCCGATGGTGTGGCCGGCTCCAACAACGGCGCGGCTGTGGCCGGTGGCGACGGCGGGGCCGGCGGCACCGGCGGCAGCGGTGGTGCCGGGGGCACCGGCGGTCAAGCCGGTGGACTGGGCGCCACGGCGGGCGCCGACGGCTTCGGCGGCCACGGCGGGGCCGGCGGCGGTGCCGGGACCGCCGGTGCTGGTGGGCGCGGCGCGGACGGGGTGAGCGGAGCCATCGATGGCGGGGCCGGCGGCCACGGCGGCGACGCCGGCGCGGTCGGCGCCGGCGGCCAGGGCGGTCTCGGACCCGCCGGCAACGGCACCGACGGCGCCACCGGCCTCGGCGCCAACGGCGGCCGAGGGGGTGACGGCGGCAACGGATTGGCTGGCGCCAACGGCGACAACGGCGTCAACTCCGCCAGCCCCAACGGCACCGGCGGCAGCACCGGCGGCAACGGCGGGGCCGGCGGCGACGGCGGCACCGCCAGCGGCACCGGCACCACCGGCGGCGACGGCGGAGCCGGCGGCAAGGGCGGCACCGGCGGCAAGGGCGGCTCAGGCATCGACGGCGGCAACGGCGTCGCCACCACCGGCGTCGGCGGCACCGGCCAAGCCGGCGGCAACGCCGGAGCCGGCGGCCACGGCGGCGACGGCGGCAAGGGCGGCAACGGCGGGGCCGGACCCACCGTCGGCAAGGCCGGTAGCGGTGGCGCGGCCGGCGCCGGCGGAGACGCCGGCCTGGCCGGCAAGGGCGGGATCGGCGCGGCCGGGGCCACCGGCACCACCGCCAGCAACGGCAACGGCTTCGCCGGCGGTGACGGCGGGGCCGGCGGCAAGGGCGGCGACGGCGGCAACGGCGGCATCGGCGGTGCAGCCGGCGCCGGTAGCGGCGGCAGCGCGGGGGCCAACGGTAATGGTGGCGCGGCCAGCAGTGGCGGCGCCGGCGGCGCGGCCGGGAGTGGTGGCGCCGGCGTCACCGGTGCCAATGGTGTGGCCGGCTCCAACAACGGTGCAGGTGTCGACGGTGGTGACGGCGGGGCCGGCGGCACCGGTGGGGCCGGTGGTGCCGGGGGCACCGGCGGTCAGGCCGGTGGACTGGGCGCCACCAAGGGCGCTGACGGCTTCGGCGGCCACGGCGGGGCCGGCGGCGGTGCCGGGACCGCCGGTGCTGGTGGGCGCGGCGCGGACGGGGTGAGCGGAGCCATCGATGGCGGGGCCGGCGGCCACGGCGGCGACGCCGGCGCGGTCGGCGCCGGCGGCCAGGGCGGTCTCGGACCCGCCGGCAACGGCACCGACGGCGCCACCGGCCTGGGCGCCAACGGCGGCCGAGGGGGTGACGGCGGCAACGGATTGGCCGGCGACAACGGCGACAACGGCGTCAACTCCGCCAGCCCCAACGGCACAAACGGCAGCACCGGCGGCAAGGGCGGAGCCGGCGGCGACGGCGGCACCGCCAGCGGCACCGGCACCACCGGCGGCGACGGCGGAGCCGGCGGCAAGGGCGGCAACGGCGGCAAGGGCGGCTCAGGCATCGACGGCGGCGCCGGGGTAGCCGGTGTGGATCAATACGGCACAGGCGTGGGCGCCGGACAAAACGGCGGCAACGCAGGCGCAGGTGGCGCCGGCGGCGACGGCGGCGCCGGCGGCAAGGCCGGTGTCGGACCCACCGCGGGCAAAGCCGGCAATGGCGGCAACGCGGGATCCGGTGGCGCTGCGGGCTTCGCGGGCAGGGGTGGCGCGGGCGCTGCCGGCGCGGCCGGGGTGGCCGGGCAAGACCTGTACGGCACCGGGGTCGGTGGCGGTCAGGCCGGCGGCAGCGGCGGTTTGGGCGGAAACGGCGGTAACGGCGGTAACGGCGGTACCGGCGGGGCCGCAGGCACCGGCGGCATCAACCCAGCTACCAAGGGCATCAACGGCGCCGGCGGGAACGCCGGCAGCGGCGGCAACGGTGGGGCTGGCGGTACTGGTGGTGCGGGTGCGCTCGGCGTGGCCGGCACCAACAACGGCGCCGGCGGTAACGGCGCCAACGGTGGATCCGGCGGTAACGGTGGTGCCGGCGGCAACGGCGGCACCGGTTCGACCACCGGCGCCAAGGGCGGCGGGGGCAACGGCGGCAACAGCGGCGTCGGCGGCAACGGCGGCAACGGCGCGACCGGCACCGCGAGCACACCCAACGGCGGCGCCGGCGGCAACGGCGGCAACCGCGGAGTGGCCGGCACCGGGGGCAGCGCCGGCACCGGCTCGGGCGCCGCGACCGCGGGCACCAACGGCGTCGCACCCAGCAGCGGCGGCAACGGCGGCACCGGCGGCACCGGCTTCACCTCCACGGTCGCCGGCGCCAACGGCGGCAACGGCGGCAACGGCGGCAACGGCGGCAACGTCGGCAACGGTGGTGCCGGCGGGGCCGGCGGCAACGGTGTGGCCGGCGGGGCCGGCAGCAACGGCGTCAACCCGGCGACAACGGCGGCACCGGCCAGGCCGGTGGCAGCGGCGGCGCCGGCGGTGCCGGCGGCAACGGCGGTTCGATCTCGGGCAGCGCGGGTGTCGGCGGTGCCGGTGGCGCGGGCGCCAACGGTGGTGTCGGTGGTATCGGCGTCAACGGCGCCGCGGGCGTGGCCGGCCAGACCCTGTACGGCACCGGGCCCGGCGGCGGTCAGGCCGGCGGCAGCGGCGGTCTGGGTGGGGCCGGCGGTGCCGGCGGTAACGGCGGCGTGGGCGGCAAGACCCTGGGCGGCAGCGGCACCCAGGCCGCCAGCGGCGCCGGCGGGAACGCCGGCAGCGGCGGCAACGGTGGGGCTGGCGGTACTGGTGGTGCGGGTGCGCTCGGCGTGGCCGGCACCAACAACGGCGCCGGCGGTAACGGCGCCAACGGTGGATCCGGCGGTAACGGTGGTGCCGGCGGCAACGGCGGCACCGGTTCGACCACCGGCGCCAAGGGCGGCGGGGGCAACGGCGGCAACAGCGGCGTCGGCGGCAACGGCGGCAACGGCGCGACCGGCACCGCGAGCACACCCAACGGCGGCGCCGGCGGCAACGGCGGCAACCGCGGAGTGGCCGGCACCGGGGGCAGCGCCGGCACCGGCTCGGGCGCCGCGACCGCGGGCACCAACGGCGTCGCACCCAGCAGCGGCGGCAACGGCGGCACCGGCGGCACCGGCTTCACCTCCACGGTCGCCGGCGCCAACGGCGGCAACGGCGGCAACGGCGGCAACGGCGGCAACGTCGGCAACGGTGGTGCCGGCGGGGCCGGCGGCAACGGTGTGGCCGGCGGGGCCGGCAGCAACGGCGTCAACCCCGGCGACAACGGCGGCACCGGCCAGGCCGGTGGCAGCGGCGGCGCCGGCGGTGCCGGCGGCAACGGCGGTTCGATCTCGGGCAGCGCGGGTGTCGGCGGTGCCGGTGGCGCGGGCGCCAACGGTGGTGTCGGTGGTATCGGCGTCAACGGCGCCGCGGGCGTGGCCGGCCAGACCCTGTACGGCACCGGGCCCGGCGGCGGTCAGGCCGGCGGCAGCGGCGGTCTGGGTGGGGCCGGCGGTGCCGGCGGTAACGGCGGCGTGGGCGGCAAGACCCTGGGCGGCAGCGGCACCCAGGCCGCCAGCGGCGCCGGCGGGAACGCCGGCAGCGGCGGCAACGGTGGGGCTGGCGGTACTGGTGGTGCGGGTGCGCTCGGCGTGGCCGGCACCAACAACGGCGCCGGCGGTAACGGCGCCAACGGTGGATCCGGCGGTAACGGTGGTGCCGGCGGCAACGGCGGCACCGGTTCGACCACCGGCGCCAAGGGCGGCGGGGGCAACGGCGGCAACAGCGGCGTCGGCGGCAACGGCGGCAACGGCGCGACCGGCACCGCGAGCACACCCAACGGCGGCGCCGGCGGCAACGGCGGCAACCGCGGAGTGGCCGGCACCGGGGGCAGCGCCGGCACCGGCTCGGGCGCCGCGACCGCGGGCACCAACGGCGTCGCACCCAGCAGCGGCGGCAACGGCGGCACCGGCGGCACCGGCTTCACCTCCACGGTCGCCGGCGCCAACGGCGGCAACGGCGGCAACGGCGGCAACGGCGGCAACGTCGGCAACGGTGGTGCCGGCGGGGCCGGCGGCAACGGTGTGGCCGGCGGGGCCGGCAGCAACGGCGTCAACCCCGGCGACAACGGCGGCACCGGCCAGGCCGGTGGCAGCGGCGGCGCCGGCGGTGCCGGCGGCAACGGCGGTTCGATCTCGGGCAGCGCGGGTGTCGGCGGTGCCGGTGGCGCGGGCGCCAACGGTGGTGTCGGTGGTATCGGCGTCAACGGCGCCGCGGGCGTGGCCGGCCAGACCCTGTACGGCACCGGGCCCGGCGGCGGTCAGGCCGGCGGCAGCGGCGGTCTGGGTGGGGCCGGCGGTGCCGGCGGTAACGGCGGCGTGGGCGGCAAGACCCTGGGCGGCAGCGGCACCCAGGCCGCCAGCGGCGCCGGCGGGAACGCCGGCAGCGGCGGCAACGGTGGGGCTGGCGGTACTGGTGGTGCGGGTGCGCTCGGCGTGGCCGGCACCAACAACGGCGCCGGCGGTAACGGCGCCAACGGTGGATCCGGCGGTAACGGTGGTGCCGGCGGCAACGGCGGCACCGGTTCGACCACCGGCGCCAAGGGCGGCGGGGGCAACGGCGGCAACAGCGGCGTCGGCGGCAACGGCGGCAACGGCGCGACCGGCACCGCGAGCACACCCAACGGCGGCGCCGGCGGCAACGGCGGCAACCGCGGAGTGGCCGGCACCGGGGGCAGCGCCGGCACCGGCTCGGGCGCCGCGACCGCGGGCACCAACGGCGTCGCACCCAGCAGCGGCGGCAACGGCGGCACCGGCGGCACCGGCTTCACCTCCACGGTCGCCGGCGCCAACGGCGGCAACGGCGGCAACGGCGGCAACGGCGGAAACGTCGGCAACGGCGGCCAGGGCGGCGACGGCGGGTACGGCCTGGCCGGCACCAACGGAACCAACGGGGTCAACCCCGGCGACAACGGCGGCAACGGCCAGGCCGGTGGCAGCGGCGGCAAGGGCGGCGCCGGCGGCAACGGCGGTTCAATTGCCGGCAACGGCGGCGCCGGAGGCAAGGGCGGCAACGCCGGCGACGGCGGTAGCGGCGGAATCGGGGTGACCGGCGCCGCCGGAGTGGCCGGAGATGACCTGTACGGCAACGGCATTGGCGCCGGCCAGAGCGGAGGCAACGGCGGCAACGGAGCGGCCGGCGGCAACGGCGGCAACGGCGGCCTCGGCGGCCTGTCCCCGCACGGCACCAAGGGCGCCACCGGCGCCGGCGGCAACGCGGGCAACGGCGGCGCGGCCGGAACGCCTGGAGACGGCGGCAACGGGGCGGACGGCAACGCCGTCTACACCACCGGCGGCGCGGGCGGCAAGGGCGGCAACCCCGGCTCCGCAGGCGCCGGCGGCACCCGCGGCTTCGGTTCCCCCAACGGCGCCGCCGGCAACGAGGGCGCCTCGGTCAGCATTCCGTCCGGCAACGGCGGCAACGGCGGCGCGGGCTACACCTCCACCACCGCGGGTGCTAACGGCGGTGACGGCGGCGCCGGCGGCGACGGCGGCACGATCGGCAACGGCGGCAAGGGCGGCGACGGCGGCAACGGTGTTGCCGGGGCGGCCGGAGACGCCGGCGTCAACCCTGGTGACAACGGAGGCACCGGACAGGCCGGTGGGTCAGGCGGCAAGGGTGGCGCCGGCGGTGCCGGCGGTGTCAACGGCGGCGACGGCGGCGCGGGCGGCAAGGGTGGTACCGGTGCCGACGGCGGCAAGGGCGGTGCCGGGGTGACCGGCGCCAACGGCGTGTCCGGCCTAACCGATTACGGCAACGGCGCGGGAGGCGGTCAAAACGGCGGCAACGGCGGCACCGGTGGCGCCGGCGGCAAGGGCGGCACCGGCGGGCAGGGCGGCAGCGCCGGGCTGTACGGCGCCAAAGGCGTGGGTGGCGACGGCGGCAAGGCCGGCAACGGCGGCGCGGCCGGAACCCCGGGCAACGGCGGCAACGGCGCCGCGGGAATCGCCGGCAGCATCAACGGCGGAGCCGGCGGCAAGGGCGGTGACCCGGGCGGCGTGGGCGCCGGCGGCACCGGCGGGGCAGGCGGCAAAGGCTTCGTCGACGGCACCGCCGGCAGCAACGGAGTCGTGGGCGCCACGCTGACCGGTCCGGCCGGCAACGGCGGTAGCGGTGGCGTTGGTTACAGCGCCACGACACCCGGCGCGGCCGGCGGCGACGGCGGCAAGGGCGGCGCCGGCGGTTCGATCGGTAACGGTGGCAATGGCGGGGCCGGCGGCGACGGTGCCGACGGCAAGGCCGGCGACAACGGCGGCAACAACGGAGGCAACGGCACCAACGGGCAGGCCGGTGGGGCCGGCGGCAAGGGTGGCGACGGCGGCGCCGGCGGTTCGATCTCGGGCAACAGCGGCAACGGCGGGGCCGGCGGCAAGGGCGGCAACGGCGGGGCCGGCGGCAACGGCGTGAACGGAGCCGACGGCGTCACCAACTCCAACGACTATGGAACCGGCGTCGGCGGGGCACAGAACGGCGGCAATGGCGGCAACGCCGGTCAGGGTGGCGCCGGTGGCGCCGGCGGCAATGCCGGCACCGTCACGAAGGGCACCGTCGGTATCGGCGGTAACGGCGGTCAGGGCGGCGACGGCGGCGACGGCGGCACCCAGGGCAACGGCGGTAACGGCGCCAACGGGACCAAGGCCAACCCGGACGGTGGTGACGGCGGCAAGGGCGGCAACCCGGGCTTCGGCGCCACCGGCGGAATCGGAGGCAAAGGCGGCACCGGATCCGTCAACGGCCTCAACGGCGCCAACGGCGCCAACGGCAGCACGCCCGCCAACCTGGCCGGCAACGGTGGTCGTGGCGGCGACGGCTACAACGCCACCGTTCCCGGCGCCGACGGCGGCAAGGGCGGTAAGGGCGGCGACGGCGGTCTGTACGGCGACGGCGGCCAAGGCGGCGACGGCGGCGACGGCGCGGCGGGTAAAGCCGGTGCCAACGGCGCTACTCCGGGCGCCAACGGCGACAACGGCCAAGACGGCGGCAAGGGTGGCGACGGCGGGGCCGGCGGCAAAAGCGGCACGCTCGGCGGCCACGGCGGCGCGGGCGGTAACGCGGGCAACGGCGCCGACGGCGGCACCGGCGGCAACGGCGCTGCCGACCCGACCGGCATCGGCCCCAACGCCGGCAAGGGCGGCAACGGCGGTAACGGCGGCAACGGCGGAGTGGCCGGCAAGGGCGGCGCCGGCGGTGACGGCTTCACCGGCGGCGGCGACGGCGGCGACGGCGGCAACCCGGGCGCCGGTGGGGGCGGCGGCATTGGCGCCAGCGGGCTCAACGGCACGGGCAGCAACGGCACGGCCGGCACCATGCCCGCCACCCCGACCGGTGACGGTGGCGACGGCGGCGACGCCTTCGGTGTCCCCGGCGCCGGACAGACCGGTTACGCCGGCGGCGACGGCGGTAACGCCGGCGCCTACGGCAACGGCGGTGACGGCGGTGACGGCTTCACCGGCGGCAAGGGTGCGACCGGGGCTACGCCGGGCACTCCCGGCGCCGACGGCCTGACCGGCGGTACCGGCGGCACCGGTGGCGCCGGCGGCAAGGGCGGCGACGGCGGCACCAAGGCCGGTGACAGCGGTAGCGGCGGCAAGGGCGGCACCGGCGGCCAGGGCGGCACCGGAGGCGCCGGCCAGACCGGTGCGTACCCGACCAACTCCGGCGCCGGCGGCGACGGCGGCCAGGGCGGTATCGGCGGCAAGGGCGGCCAAGGCGGTGATGCGGGTGCCGTCTACAACGGCAACCAGGGTGCCGGCGGCGACGGCGGCGACGGCGGCAGCGCCGGCCTGGGCGGCAACGGCGGCACCGGTGCCGTCGGTACCGCCGGCAACACCACCGGCGGCAAGGGCGGCAACGGCGGCAACCCCGGTGCCAGCGGCGGTCTGGGCGGCGACGGCGGCAAGGGCTCACCCGACGGTGCGACCGGCAGCGCGGGCGTCATCCCCACCACCATCGCCGGCAACGGCGGCACCGGCGGCGCTGGCTTCAGCCCGACCACTCCCGGCGTCAACGGAGGCACCGGCGGGGCCGGCGGTGACGGCGGACAGTACGGCAACGGCGGCGCCGGAGGCGCCGGCGGCAACGGCGCCAAAGGCTCGACCGGCCCGGCAGGCACCATCGGCACCCCCAACGGCGGCGCCGGCGGCACGGGCGGCGACGGCGGCAGCGGCGGCGTCGGCGGTAAGGGCGGCTCGAGTGCGGGCACCAGCGGGGCCGGTGGTGTCGGCGGCCAGGGCGGCGACGGCGGCGTAGGTGGCGCCGGCTTCAACGCGACCACGCCAGGCGCCGACGGCGGCAACGGCGGCAGCGGCGGAACCGGCGGCAAGGGCGGCGTCGGCGGTGACGCCGGCGCCGTCGGCGGCGCCAACACCAAGGGCGCCGGCGGCGACGGTGGCAACGGCGGCAACGCCGGACTAGGCGGCGACGGCGGCAACGGTGCGGCAGGCAATGCCGGCACGCCCAACGGCGGCAAGGGCGGCGACGGCGGTGACCCCGGCGGCATCGGTTTGGGCGGCACGGGCGGCACCGGTACCGGCGGCGGCAACACCGGAGCCAACGGCAGCCTGCCCACCAGCCCCTCGGGCAACGGTGGCAACGGCGGAAACGGCTACACAGCCACCACCGCGGGCGTCAACGGCGGTGACGGCGGCGCCGGCGGTCACGGCGGGCAGTACGGCAACGGCGGAAACGGCGGAAGCGGCGGAAACGGCTTGGCCGGCAAGGCCGGGGTCAGCGGCAAGGCCTTCGGTGTCAGCGGCACCGACGGCCAGGCCGGCGGCTCGGGCGGCAAGGGTGGCGCCGGTGGCAACAGCGGCACCAGCCTCGGCAGCGCCGGCAACGGCGGCAACGGTGGCAACGGCGCTGACGGCGGCAACGGCGGCAACGGTGTGATCGGTAAGTACGGCACCGCGGGGGTGAGCGCCGGCGCGGGCCAGGCCGGCGGCAACGGCGGCAACGGCGGGACCGGCGGCAGTGGCGGCAACGGCGGCGCCGCCGGCTTGCTGCAGAACGGCTCGGGCTCGGCCGGGACCCAGGGCACCGGCGGCAACGCCGGCAACGGCGGCAACGCCGGGATCCCGGGTAACGGCGGCGCGGGCGCGGCAGGCACCAACGCGTTCCGGGACGGGGGCGCGGGCGGCAAGGGCGGCGACGCCGGAACCGCAGGCAAGGCCGGCGCGATCGGTATCGGCTCGATCAACGGAACTCCCGGCACCGACGGCAAGGGCCTGACCGGGCCGGTCGGTAACGGCGGTCAAGGCGGCGCGGGCTACAACGTGTTGACTCCCGGCTCTGACGGCGGCAACGGCGGCGCCGGCGGCGACGGCGGCAACCTCGGCAACGGCGGCAACGGCGGCAACGGCGGCAACGGCGTATCCGCGACCGTCGCCGGCACCAACGGCCCCAGCCCCGGTGCCAGCGGCACCGACGGCCGCGACGGCGGTGCGGGCGGTAACGGTGGCGCCGGCGGCAAGGGCGGTGCCGACTTCGGCAACGGCGGCAACGGCGGCAACGGCGGTGACGGCGGCAACGGCACCAAGGGCGGCAACGGCGTCAGCGGCGCGGCCGGCATCGCCGACACCAACGCCTACGGCACCGGCATCGGCGGTGGCCAGAACGGCGGCAACGGCGGTGCCGGCGGCAACGGCGGTGCGGGCGGCAACGGCGGCGCCGGCGGTGTCGCCCCGAACGGCACCACCGGCATCGGCGGCAACGGCGGCAACGCCGGAAACGGCGCCGCGAGCGGCACACCCGGTAACGGCGGCAACGGCACGGACGCGACCAACGCCACCAACCCCAACGGCGGCAACGGCGGAAACGGCGGAACCGCCGCCATCGGCAAGGCCGGTACCGCCGGCACCGGCGGCATCGGCTCCGTCAATGGCGCTAACGGCCTCAGCGGCGCCGACGGTCCGTCCTTCGGCGGCCCGGTCGGCAATGGCGGTAACGGCGGCTCGGGCTTCAACCCCACTCTCGCGGGCGCCAGCGGCGGTAACGGCGGCACCGGCGGTAACGGCGGCACCTACGGCAACGGCGGAAATGGCGGAAACGGCGGTGCCGGGGTGGCCGGCACGGTCGGCGACAACGGCGTCGGCGCAGGCACCAGCGGCACCGACGGACAGGCCGGCGGCAACGGCGGAAACGGCGGCGCCGGCGGCGCCGGCGGCACGATCTCCGGCAATAGCGGCAACGGCGGCAACGGCGGCGCCGGCGCCAGTGGCGGTAACGGCGGAAACGGCGTGGCCGGTAGCAACGGCACCGGCGGCGGCCAGAACGGCGGCAACGGCGGCAACGGCGGCAACGGCGGCAACGGCGGCACCGGCGGCAACGCGGGCCTGGCGGGCTCGGTCACCAGCGGCACCAAGGGCACCGACGGTGCCAGCGGCTCAGGCGGCAACGGCGGCAACGCCGGAACTCCCGGCAACGGCGGCAACGGCGGCAACGCGACCAACACCACTAACCCCAACGGCGGCAACGGCGGAAACGGTGGAAACGCCGGCACGAAGGGCACCGGTGGCCTGGCGGGCACCGGCGCCGGTGGAACCAACGGCACCGACGGCACCGCGGTAATCGGCCCAGCCGGCAACGGCGGCAAGGGCGGCGCGGGCTTCAGCAACACCACCGCAGGCGGCAACGGCGGGGCCGGTGGTAACGGCGGCAACGGCGGGAACATCGGTAACGGCGGTGACGGCGGTGACGGCGGCGCAGGCCGGGCCGGAACAAGTGCCAGCAACGCCACCGGCACCGGCAACAGCGGCGGCAACGGCAACCCCGGCGGTGCGGGTGGGGCCGGTGGCAAGGGCGGCGATGGCGGCTCGATCTCCGGCAACGCCGGTAGCGGCGGCGCCGGCGGCAAGGGCGGTGACGGCGGTAACGGCGGCAACGGCACCTCGGGTGCGGCCGGCGTGGCGAACAGCAACACCTACCTCACCGGCATCGGCGGCGGCCAGCACGGCGGCAACGGCGGTAGCGGCGGCGCCGGCGGCAGCGGCGGCAACGGCGGCGCGGCCGGCACGGTACTGGGTACCGGCAGCGCCGGCAGCGTGGGAGCGGCCGGTGGCGGCGGCAAGGGCGGGAACGCCGCGACGCCGGGCAACGGCGGCAACGGCGCCAACGCGACCAACGGCACCAACCCCAACGGCGGCGTCGGCGGCAACGGCGGAAACGCGGGCACTGCGGGTGGCGGCGGCAAGGTGGGCACCGGCTCGGGAGCCGCGACCGACGGCGCCAACGGCAACTCGGTCACCGGTCCGATCGGTAACGGCGGCAACGGCGGCAACGGCTGGAACTCCACCACCGCGGGCGTCAATGGCGGCAACGGCGGCAACGGCGGCAACGGCGGCTCAGTCGGCAACGGCGGCAAGGGCGGCAACGGCGGCAACGGCGCGACCGGAACCACCGGCTCCAACGCCGCGCTGCCCGGCGCCGACGGTGGCACCGGCGACAATGGCAGCGACGGCGGCAAGGGCGGCAACGGCGGCCTCGGCGGCTCCATCTCCGGCAACGGGGGCGCCGGCGGCAACGGCGGCAGCGGCGCCAACGGCGGTGCCGGCGGCAACGGCGCCACTGGCGATGCCACGTTCACGGTGAACGACGGCAAGGGCGGCGGCGGCGGCGCCGGCGGCGTCGGCGGAGCCGGCGGTGCCGCGGGCAACGGTGGCAACGCCCTCGGCGCGGGTGACGGCGGGGCCGGGGGCACCGGCGGCGGCGGCGGTACCGGCGGAGCGCCCGGCACCGGCGGCGACGGGGCAGCAGGGACCCTGACCCACCCCGACGGCGGAAACGGCGGCGACAGCGGCACCGGCGGCAAGGGCGGCAACGGCGGCGCCGGGGGCACCGGCGGCAACGGCGGCGCCACGTCCGGCAACGGCGGCCAGGGCGGCAACGGCGGCAGCGGCGGCGCCGGCGGCAGCGCCTTGCCGATGCAGACGGGCGGCAGCGGCGGCAACGCCGCAATCGGAACCAACGGCAACGGCGGCAACGGCGGCAAGGGTCCAAGCGGTGGTGACGGCGGCGACGGCGGCGCTCTGGGCAGCGGCGGCGCGCCCGGTACCGGCGGCATCGGCGGAGGCAACGGAACCGCGGGCGCCGGTGGCGCCGGCGGCGGCGCGGGCAACGGCGGGACCGGCGGCAAGGGTGACGGCACCGGCAGCGACGGTCTCACCGGCGCGATCGGGTCGACGGGCAAAGCCGGCAACTGACCGGCCCGGCGGGTCTAGAACTGCAGCGCGCGGTAGCGCCAGTCCAGCACCTGCCGGTCCGGCACGTCGGCAGAGTCGCTGGCGGCGTAAACCAGCGACCGCACGCCCAGCACTCCCGCATTGGAGTTCTGGGTGGCCCGCTCGACGTGCACCTCGCTGTACAACGTGTCGCCCTCGTACACCGGTGCGGTGTGATCGCAGGATTCCCAGCCCAGCACCGTGGCCAGGTTGGGCAGCAGCCGGTTGGCCTGCGCGAACGCCAGTCCGATGGTGTGCCCCCCGTACACCAGCCGCTGCCCGCCCACCCGCGAATCATGATGGGTGGCAGCGATGTTCAAGGTGAGGCGGGCAAGCTCGGGGGCGCTGGTGACGACATCGCCGGTGCTGTGTAACACCGCACCCGCCCGACCGGGGTCGAAGTGCGGGCCAGGCACCTTGCGGCGGAAGGCCTCACCGTCCCATGTTTCGGTGGGGTCCACCGCTGGAGGCGCGGCCTGGAAGGCCGACAGGTCATCGCCGTGGTCGGGTCGCACGATCCCAGCTGGGCTCACCGGCAGCATCGCGCAGCGGTAGAAGTCCAGCACCAACCGATCGGCCTGGTCGATTGTCGTCATGCGCAGCGCGGCCATCCCGGTGGGCGCGCGCCCCGGCTTGGCGGTGTTGGCGCGCAGACCCACGACTTCGGTGCGGGTGTAAAGGGTGTCGCCGATCAGCGGGTACCGGTGGAACGTCAGCCCGCGGTAGAACAGGTTGGCTTTGACGCGCTGGGTGGCCAGCGTCGACTGCCCGATCGCCACGTCGCACACCAGCCCCGGGTGCGCCAGCGCGGCCGGCGCACCCGTCACGGCGGCACACAGATCGGCGTCCAGCGCCAACCGCAGCCGGTCTCCGATGATCGCCTGATGGGCCGCGGCCAGGCCGGGAGACAGGGTGACCGAAGGCGCCCAGTCGAACACCTGCCCCACGGCCAGGTCGTCGAAGTAGGGCCCGCCCACACGCACCGCCGTATACCCGTCAGTCACGGAATGCCATGCTGGCAGGCTGTCTCATCGAGGGTCAAACACGCACCTCGCCGAAAGTGAATACGACGACGTGACACGCCGGTTCGACGTCGCCCGCTTCACCCTCGGCCGATAAAGGTGAAGGAGTCCGGTGAGCACTGAACTCAACGAGGACGAAGCGATGCTGGTGGCCACCGTGCGGGCGTTCGTCGATCGCGATGTGCGACCCACCGTGCGCGAGGTCGAGCACGCCAACACCTATCCCGAGGCGTGGATCGAGCAGATGAAGCGCATCGGCATCTACGGCCTGGCGATCGACGAGGAGTACGGCGGCTCGCCGGTGTCGATGCCGTGCTACGTGGAGGTGACCCAGGAACTCGCACGCGGCTGGATGAGCCTGGCCGGCGCGATGGGCGGGCACACCGTCGTCGCCAAGTTGCTGACGCTGTTCGGCACTCCCGAGCAGAAGCGAAAGTACCTGCCGCCCATGGCCACCGGCGAACTGCGTGCCACGATGGCGCTCACCGAACCCGGCGGCGGATCCGATCTGCAGAACATGACCACCACCGCGCTGCCCGCGTCGGACCCAGATACGTTGGCGGTCAACGGATCCAAGACCTGGATCAGCAACGCGCGCCGCTCCGGGCTGATCGCGCTGCTGGCCAAGACCGACCCGAACGCGACACCCCGACACAAGGGCATCTCGGTGCTGCTGGTCGAGCACGGGCCGGGCCTGACGGTGTCACGCGACCTGCCCAAGCTCGGCTACAAGGGCGTCGAATCATGCGAGCTGTCGTTCGACGACTTCCGGGTTCCGACTTCGGCCGTGCTGGGAGGCGTTACGGGTGAGGGATTTTCGCAGATGATGAAAGGACTGGAGACCGGCCGGATTCAGGTGGCCGCCCGTGCGCTCGGCGTGGCCACCGCGGCGTTGGCGGACGCGCTGGACTACGCTCAGCAGCGCGAAAGTTTCGGACAGCCGATCTGGAAGCACCAGGCCGTGGGGCACTACTTGGCCGACATGGCAACGAAACTCACCGCAGCCCGCCAGCTCACCCGCTATGCCGCGCAGCGTTACGACAGCGGCGACCGGTGCGACATGGAGGCCGGCATGGCCAAGCTGTTCGCCTCGGAGGTGGCCATGGAAATCGCGTTGAACGCGGTACGGATCCACGGTGGCTACGGCTACTCCACCGAGTACGACGTGGAACGGTATTTCCGCGACGCGCCACTGATGATCGTCGGCGAGGGCACCAACGAGATCCAGCGCAACGTCATCGCCGCACAGTTGGTGTCGCGCGGCGGAATCTGACGGCAATGCGGGCAAGTTTCGGACTGCCCGCGCGCCCTCGGGTGCGCTATATTTGCCTGACTTCGCCGCGAGGCACCAGCAAAGTGGCGACCCAAGGGAAGGCAGCGGCCATGAGTTATCCGTCGGACCCGTACGGCGCCAACCCGGGTTGGCAGGGCCAGCCGCCGCCGAGCTACGGCGCGCAGCCGGCCTACGGCGGGCAGCCGGAGCCGGACAACTACCTGGTGTGGGCAATTCTGAGTACCGTGCTGTGCTGTCTGCCTGCCGGCATTGTGTCGATCGTGTACTCCACCAAGGTCTCCGGCTTGTGGGCACAGGGCCGCTACGGCGAGGCGCAGGCCGCCTCGGCCAACGCGAAGAAGTGGGCGATCATCAGCGCCATCGTCGGTGTCGTCGTTGCCGTGATCGGCACCATCCTCTACGTCGTGCTGATCGCGGCGGCCGTGTCGATCGACAATCACATCCAGACGACGTACACCACCTATTCCGGTTACTGAGCAGAACCGATCGCGTCCACCAGGCCCCACGCCAGCGCCGTCTGCGCGTCGACGGTGTGACCTGACAGCACGAGATACGCGGTGCGCCAACGGCCTATGCGACGGGTCACGCTGACCGTGCCGCCCGCACCGGGTATCAATCCCAAACCCAGTTCGGGCAGCCCGAGCACGCAGTCCGGCGCCGCCTGCACCCGTCCGCAGAACGCGGCCATCTCCAGTCCGCTGCCCAGCACCCGCCCGTGCACCTGCGCGCAGCACGCCGGTCCGAGGCGGCCGGTGAGTTCGTCGAGCACCAGGGCCGGGCTGTGCCGGGTGCGCGCCAGATGAGCGCTGGCCGGGTCGGCGAAGGTGCCGAACTCGGCGAGGTCTCCCCCGCTGCAGAACGACGGC
Organism: Mycobacterium gordonae; assembly: GCF_017086405.1. Taxonomy (NCBI): domain Bacteria; kingdom Bacillati; phylum Actinomycetota; class Actinomycetes; order Mycobacteriales; family Mycobacteriaceae; genus Mycobacterium; species Mycobacterium camsae. The sequence continues at coordinate 546,469 of NZ_CP070973.1, read as the reverse complement.
CCGGTGCCGCTCAACACAACTCCGGTGACGGACGGATCCAGTTGCGCGACGGCCAGTGCCTCCAGCAGCGCCGTACGCGTCCCGTTGCAGAAAGCGTTGTGCCGCTGCGGCCGGTTGAACCTGATCCGTAGCGTGTCGTGGTCACGCTGCACCGCAACGGGATTGACGCTGCCTGCGACCCGGGCGGGCCCGCGCTGGGACAGCCAGCGGGCGAACTCCGGACCGGCCTGCAGCGTGGAATAGGCCAGTGATTCGGTAACCAGGCCGGCCAGGGTGGCACCGGCGGGGTCCAGGCAGCGCAGCACGTCGTCGCAGATCGCGCTGGCGTGCGGCCAGCGGTCACACCGCGCCGTCAGCTCGGCCAGCGTCTCCGGCACGGACTTCACGGCGACCACGCGAGGATCCGCGCAGGGGCGCTCGCTGAGGGTGAAGGTAGCGGTTTCCAGCCAGAACTCGCTAACGGGTGAGCCATCCGGCGAGCCGAATGCGACGATCACACCCGGCGGCACGGCCGCATCAGGCTCCGGCGCGCCGGACAGGTCGACCACCCGCAGGGTCACACCGAATACTTCTCGATCAACTCGTTCTTGTAGAGCTTGCCTGTGTCGGTCCGCGGGAGCTCCGCCTCGAACACGATCTCGCGCGGACATTTGAAGTGCGACAGACGTTCTCGCAACCAACTCGCCAGTTCATCGGCGAACGCCGCGGTGGCGTCGGCCGGGTCGACGGTTTGCACCGCCGCCATCACCCGCTGACCCATCTCGTCGTCCGGAACACCGAACACTGCCGCATCCAACACCTTCGGATGGGTGACCAGTAAATTCTCGGCCTCCTGCGGATAGATGTTCACCCCGCCGGAGATGATCATGTGATGACGGCGGTCAGTGAGGTAGAGGTAACCTTCCTCGTCGAGAAAGCCGATGTCCCCCACCGTCATCCAGCCGTGCGGGTCGCGCGATGCGGCGGTTTTCGACGGGTCGTTGAGATACTCGAACGAATGACCGCCCTCGAAGTAGATCTCACCGGGGTGACCGGGCGGCAACTCCTTGCCGTCCCGCCCCAGGATGTGCACCGCGCCCATCATCGGTTTGCCCACCGATCCCGGGTGGGCCAGCCAGTCCTCGGCGGTGATCAACGTCGATCCGATCGCTTCCGAAGACGCGTAGTACTCATCGACGATCGGCCCCCACCACTCGATCATCTGCTTCTTGATCAGCACCGGGCACGGCGCGGCCGCGTGCATTACTCGCTTCAGGCTGGAGAGGTCATACGAATTACGCACGGCCTCCGGGAGTTTGAGCATCCGCACGAACATGGCGGGGACGAATTGGCCGTGCGTAACCCGATAGCGCTGGATCGCCTCCAACGTCCACTCCGGGTCGAACTTCTCCATCACCACGGTGGTGAGACCGGCCGCCTGCACCGTCATCGACCACACCGACGGCGCGGTGTGATACAGCGGCGCCGGGCTCAGATAAACCGAGTCGGGATCCATCCAGAATCCCACCAGCGCCGACATCATGCCCGGCGCATCTTCCGGTGGCACATGCGGCAATTCGCGCTTGATGCCCTTCGGGCGCCCGGTGGTGCCCGATGAGTACTGCAACAGGTCGCCCTCGATCTCGTCGACGATAGGCGTATCCGGTTGGTCTGCAACACATTCCGGGTATCGCCGCCATCCATCGAGATCCCCGTCGGCGATCAGCAGCAGCTCGGGCAGGCCGCCTGGAAGATGCTTGCCCAACTCCGCACACAGGCCGCCCAGCGCCGCCGACCCGATGATGGCTTTGGCGGTGCTGTTGCCGATGATGTAGGCCGCTTCGGGCGCCGTCAGATGGGTGTTGATCGGCACGTAGTACAGCCCGGCACGCCTGGCTGCCCACATCACCGCGTGCATGTGCTCGTTGTTCTCCATCAGGATCGCGACGGCGTCGCCCTCGTGCAGACCACGAGCGCGGAAGTAATGCGCCAGGCGGTTGGCGCGGCCTTCAAGATCGTCGAAGGTCACCACCGTGCCCGACGGGTGAAGGATGACGGCGGGCTTACCGGTGCCCACATGCTGTCGAAACTGCATTGGCCGACTGTACCTTCGGCAGCACTGCGGGCCGTTGCGCAACAGGCCCCGATCCGGCCCGCGGCACCGGCGACATGACGCGGCCGCACCCCGGCCAGGGGGTGCAGCGCCTGCCACGCTTCTACTTCTCGAAACAAACACTTGACTGCTTTGACGCTCCCGCCGCAGCGGCGTCGGCCAGATGGTGGACCGTCGCTGACGTCGGCACCCGATTGCTCCGCACCCACCCCAAAATTCTTTTACCAGACGCAAAGTTTGCTTTCAAAGCTTCTGCTAGACGGCCTGATGCAAGTTTCCGCATGCTGCAGGGGTCCGCATCTCGCGGCCCACACCGTGGAAGGAATCCAGATGTCGTTTGTCAACGTGTCGCCGGAAATTCTGGGCGCCGCGGCCTCTGACCTCGCCGGTATCGGTTCGGCGATCCGTGAAGCCAGTCTCGCCGCGGCGGCGCCGACCACCTCCATCGCCGCTGCGGGTCTGGATGAGATTTCAGCGGCGCTCGCAACGCTGTTCGGCAACCACGCCCGGGAGTACCAACTCGCGAGCAACGCGGCATCGACATTCCACAACGATTTCGTGCGGTCCCTGACCACGTCGGCGAGCAGGTACAGCGCGGCCGAAGCCGTCAATGCCTCGCCGCTGCAGATTGTCGAACGGGAGATGCTGTCCTTCATCAACGCGCCCAGCCAGGCTCTGCTCAGGCGGCCGTTGATCGGCAACGGTGCCGACGGCACCGCGCCGGGGCAAGCCGGCGGAGCCGGTGGGTTGCTGTTCGGCAACGGCGGCAGGGGCGCGGCGGGCACCACCGACATGGCGGGCGGCGCCGGCGGTGCGGCCGGCCTGCTGGGTAACGGTGGCGCGGGCGGAGTCGGCGGCAAGGGCGCGGCCGGAGGCGCCGGCGGCGCCGGCGGCTGGCTGTGGGGGCAGGGTGGCGCCGGTGGCACGGGCGGTGTCAACGGCGGGGCCGGCGGGGCAGGCGGCAACTCGTTCTGGATCGGCAACGGCGGCGCCGGCGGTGCCGGCGGGGCGGGCAGCGGCAACGGCGGGGCGGGCGGTAACGGTGGTTTGTTCTCCGGCAACGCCGGTGTCGGGGGTGATGGCGGAGTGTCGAACACTGCCGGCACCGCGGGCGGCAACGGCGGCAACGGCGGACACGCCGGACTGATCGGCGTCGGCGGCGCGGGTGGAAACGGCGGCCACGGCGCTGCGGGTGCCGCCGGCAGCTCCAACGCCAACGCCAACGGCGGCAACGGTAGCTTCGGCGGAATCGGCGGGAACGGTGGGAACGGCGGAGCCGGCGGAGTTCTCTACGGCGACGGCGGCAACGGTGGGGCGGGCGGCGCCGGCGGAGCCGGCGGTGCCGGCGGCCACGGAGCCGACGGTATCGGCACCGCCGGCGCAGGTTCCCCGGCGGCCTCGGGCTTCACCGGGGGCAATGGTGGAGCCGGCGGGGCTGGCGGTAACGGCGGAGCAGGCGGAACCGGGGGCAGCGCCCTCCACCTCGGACCCATCGCCAGCAACCAAGGCCTCGGCGGGGCCGGTGGAACGGGCGGAGCGGGCGGCGCTGCCGGTGATGGCGGCGCCGGAGCGGCCGGCACCTGGACGAACAGCAACGGCGTCGGCGGCAACGGCGGCAACGGCGGCAACGCCGGCGCCGGCGGCGCTGGCGGACAGGGAGGCACGGGGTTTGTCAGTGGCGCCAGCGGCGCGACGGGCAGCACCCCCCATAGCGGCAACGGCGGCACCGGTGGGGCCGGCGCCGACGCCGAGACTCCGGCCGGAGTCGGGGCGAAGGGCGGCGACGGCGGAGCCGGCGGCTCATACGGAAACGGCGGAAACGGCGGAAACGGCGGCAAAGGCGGTCTCGGCACGGCCGGCACCGCGGGCGTCGGGCCCAGTGCGAACGGATTGGACGGTAACGCCGGCGGAACCGGCGGTGCGGGCGGCGCCGGTGGCGCCGGGGGCGTCCAAGCGGGCAACGGCGGAAATGGCGGTGCCGGCGGAACCGGTGGGACCGGTGGTGCCGGAGGCGACGGCACCGACGGCCTGGGCGCACAAGTCCACAACCAGGGCGGCGGCGACGGCGGCAACGGGGGGACCGGCGGCAAGGGCGGTACCGGCGGAGCCGGCGGTGCCGCCGGGCATGCGCTGTCGACCACAGGCCACGACGGCATCAGGGGTGTCGGCGGCGACGGCGGCACCGGCGGGGCCGGCGGCAAAGCGGGCAACGGTGGCCGCGGCGGCGACGGCTTCAACGGTGGCGGACAGCAGTCGGTTCCCGGCATCGGCGGCGACGGCGGTAACGCCGGGGCCAGCGGACAGGGCGGACAGGGCGGCGTCGGTTCCACCAACGGCGCTACTGGCCAGCTCAGCAGCACAGCACATGCCGGTGGCGATGGGGGCGATGGAGGCAACGCGGGCAGCACGTCGTCCGGCTTTGCTCCGGCTGCCGGCGGGACGGGCGGAAACGGCGGCAACGGCGGCAGCGGCGTCAACGGCGCTGCCGGCGGTAAGGGCGGCACGGGCGGATTCGGTGCCGCGAGCAGCTCGCTCAACGATCCGGCCGGGGTAGGAGGTAAGGGCGGAAACGGTGGTGCCGGCGGTGCCGGCACGGTCAGCGGCGGCACGGGGGGTGCCGCCGGGAACGGCGGCACCGGCGGCTCCAGCGCTGGCGTCGGCGGCACCGGCGGTGGAGGCGGTGTCGGCGGCGTGGGCGGCAAAAGCGTGACCGGTAACGGCGGTCTGGGCGGCGGCGGCGGGGCCGGAGGTGTCGGAGGCAACGGCAGCAACGGCAGGTGGGGCGGCAACGGGGGCGGAGGCGGAAGCGGCGGCGCGGGCGGCGACGGCGGTGGCGGCAAGGGCAGCGTCGGCCATGGTGGCTCGGCCGGTGCAGCCGCCAATTCCAATGTCGGTGCTGCCGGCGGCGCCGGTGGTGGCGGCGGCGCCGGCGGGCCCGCCAAGTGAGCCGCGACGAGCGGCTCTGCCTGGGCAGCCTCGCCGTCGCACCGCGGGCGGCCCAGTCCCAACCGACCGGACCCTAGGCGGCGGCGAACGGCGCGCGCACCGTCGGCAGCACGTGCCGGCGGTTCACCACCACCGCGCCGACGGCCAGCACCCCGTACACCCCGCTCAGCGTCAGCCGGCCCTCGGGCGAGGCGATCGGGAACTGCACGATGAACAGCACCAGCAGCGCCCAGGCCGTATAGCGATGGAAGCGCAGCGCCAGAATCAGGGCCACACCCATCAGGGTCTGGGTCGCGGTCAGCAGCATCTCTTCGATCTGCCTGCCGTCCAGCACCAGCGCGGTGCCCCCGCCGCCGGCCAGATGGGCGATCGGCAGCGACCCCACCAGCAGCGTCCATTGGTTGACCTTCGACGAGATCAACGTCGCGATCGCCGCGGTGCCCTTGCCTCTGCTGGCGAAGATAACCGCGATCACGAACTCCGGGGCCTCGGACGCCAGCGGCGCCAGCCACTGGACCAGCAGGAACCGGTCGACGCCCAACTCGGCGCCGGCGCCGATCAGGCTCTCCGCGAAGGGTTTTGCGCAAGCCAGCACCACCCCGGCAGCGACGGCGAATAGGGTGACGACGGCCGCGCGACGGGTCCGGCCGGGCAACGCGCCCAGCGCCGCGGCGGTGCCGATCAGCTCGGGTTCCACCACCGCGCCGCGGCTGAGCTTGTAGAGATAGAAGCCGAACCAGGCCAGCAGGGCGACACCCAGCGTGATGTGGATGCGGCCCGTCGCCGGAACCAGGACCGCGACGATGCCTGCGACCAGGAGGAACCCGAGTTCCACCCGGTTGGCGCGCTCGAGCTTCAGGGCAGCCGCCGGCCTACCCTTGCGGCGGGCCACCCACAGCGCAATAAGCACCACCACCGGCCAGCCGAGGCCCATCAACAACCGGTTCGAGCCGGTCATATTCGCAGCGGCGTACTGGGTGTACTCGGCGTGCGAGCCGGACTGGTAGGCGTAGTAGAGGTCGACCGCGTATTCCGGCAACACCGCGATGAGGGCCAGGACCGCGATCGCCAGACCGCCGGACACGTCGAGTTGCGCCGCTTCGGCCGCCCAGGCGAGCAGGAAACTCGCCGCGACGACGGCCGCGCCGTAGACGAGCAGCGACACCACGGGCGCGGGGTGCAGCCCGACGCTGCGTACGATCAGCGCCGGCGCGATGAAAATCAGGGTGGTGAGCAGCGAACGCAGCAGTGCGTCCGCGGGGGTCCGGGTCCGACGGCGTTCGGCGATCAAGGCCATATCGCGTCCTTCGGTTCCTGCGGTCCGAGTTTCGTCGAAAGCGGCGAGACTTCGGACCGACTGTTTGTCGGCCGAAGGTCTCGCTCGCCGGACACTTCCCGGTGGATGACCGGGCGTCCGAACCGAGTCCGAAATCGCCAGTATGTCGACCATCCGCAGCCGCCGGTATCACACCGACGATCTGGAACTACTCCCCTTCGCTACCCCGAGGCTAGCCTTACCAGCGAGGTATGGCAACTTAGCTATGCTGCGAATTCAACGATCAGACTTGGCTATACGAGCTGTTCAAGTGCCATGAACTTTGTTCTTCGGTGATGCGAAAAAATGTTCTGGCAAATCACTTGATCGTTGTGTCCGCAGTCGTATGGTCGCTCACCTGGCGTTTCTTTCGGGTCTTGTAGGGCGGTCTGCGTCGCCACCAGAATGAGCGCCAGGGTGAGTACGAGGGTGAGTACGAGACTGAGGTCGTGCACCCATCGCCTATGGTGTCGCCTGCCGTCGAGCAGCGGCCCGGCCCGCGCGATGATGTCGTCGATGTATGCGGTGTTGCGCGAACGCGCCGCGGGGCGCTCGCGTCGAGTGTGGAACTCGTGCGGCGCGAAAGGTCAGCAACTTTTCATTTGCGTGGTGCGCATTCTTGTCTCCGGTGTACGGTGGGTCCGCCCACGACACCCCACACTTCGACGCACATGAGTGACAAATGACTCCATCGACGGTGCTATCCGCGCTGGACAGCGCAGTGCTCGGCGGCTTGCACACCAACGACGAGCTGCGCGCGATCCTCTGCGAGCGCGGGTTGCTGGCCCGATTCCTTCAGGTCGAAGCGGAACTGGCGGCGGCGCAAGCCGACCTGGGCATGGTCCCAGCCGAAGTCGCACCAGCGCTGCGCGCCGTCACCCCGGACGAACTCGACATCGCACGCCTCGCCAGCCGCACGAACGCGGCCGGGTATCCGATCGTCGGCCTCGTCGAACAACTCGCCGCGATCCTGCCTGGCGGTCTTGGGCAGTACACCCACTGGGGGGCTACCACCCAAGACATCATGGACACCGCCGTGGTCCTGCAGATCGTCGCGGCGCTCGATGTCATCGAGCGGGACCTTCTGCACACGCTGGCCGCGCTAACGCGTCTGGACACTGAGCATGGCGGCGCGGTGATGGTCGGTCGCAGCCAACTGCAGCAGGCCCTCCCGATCACCTTCGGGTACCGCGTGGCGTGCTGGACCGCGCCGCTGCTACGCCATCTGGACCGGCTCACCGAGCTGCGGCCCCGAGTCGCGGTGGTTCAACTCGGCGGCGCTGTCGGCAGCCTCGCCTCCATGGCGCCGCACGGTTTGGACGTTCGCCGCGGTCTGGCCCGGCGCCTCGGCTTGGCCGCGCCGTCGATCAGCTGGCACTCCACCCGCGATAGCTTGGTCGAGGTCGTAGCCTGGGCCGCACAGGTGGCGGCTTCTTTGGGCAAGATCGGCCTCGACATCGTCGTGGGTTCCCAAGCTGAGCTGGCTGAGCTGAGCGAGCCCAGCGCACCCGGTCGCGGCGTCAGCAGCACCATGCCGCAGAAGCGCAATCCCATCGGCTCACAACAACTCATCCGAGCAGCGCGGCTGACCCGCACCTACCTGGACCTTGCTCTCGACGGTGCCGTGGCCGATTGCGAACGGGCGACGGCCGTCTGGTCGCTCGAGTGGCACTCGGTGGCCCCGGCGCTGGCCGTATGCGGCGGCGCCGTTCGCACCGCGGCCGACATGCTAGGCGGGCTGCACGTGGACGCCGCGGCAATGGCAGCCAATCTCGACCTGACCCGTGGGATGCTCATGGCCGAATCGGTGATGATGCGGTTGGCGCCGGAACTCGGCCGCCAGGCCGCCCACGACCAGTTGGAAACGTTGGTTACCACGTCCCTCGAGACAGGCGAGTCTTTCGCCACCCTCGTTGCGCGCCGCGACCCGAAGCTGGCCGACGCCGTAACACCGGCCGCCTACCTCGGACACGTCAAAGAACAAACCGCCGCCGTGATGGAGGCGGCCGCTCGGCGGTGGACAGACGCCGACGCAGGGTAGCTTCCCCCTACGACAAGTGCCGCATGACAACGGCCAAAGCCCAGACCAGCCGCCACTGCCGGTGAAGCCTACTGCGCGTCGCGCAGGCGTTCCTTGAGCGCGTCGAATTCGTCGCGGATACCGGTGGGCAGCTTCTCGCCGACGAACTCCAGCCACTCCTCGATCAGCGGCAGTTCCTCTCGCCACTCCTCGGTGTCGACGGTCAGCGCTGCGGCCACGTCACCGGCCTCGACATCCAACCCGTCCAGATCCAGATCCTCCACGCCCGGAACCGTGCCGATCGGAGTCGTGCTGCCGCCGGCCTTGTGCTCGATGCGGTCGACGATCCACTTCAGCACCCGGCTGTTCTCGCCGAAACCCGGCCACAGGAAGCGGCCGTCTTCGCCGCGGCGGAACCAGTTGACGAAGAACACCTTGGGCAGCTTGGACTCGTCGGCGTTCTTGCCCAGGTTGATCCAGTGGCCCAGGTAGTCGCCGACGTTGTAGCCGAGGAACGGCAACATGGCCATCGGGTCTCGGCGCACGTTGCCGACCTTGCCCTCTGCCGCGGCGGTCTGCTCGCTGCCCAGGGTGGCACCGATGAAGACACCGTGCTGCCAGTCGCGGGCCTCGGTGACCAGGGGAACCGTGGTCTTGCGGCGACCGCCGAACAGGATGCCGGAGATCGGCACGCCCTGCGGGTCGTCCCACTCGGGAGCCAGAATCGGGCACTGCGACATCGGGGTGCAGTAGCGGGAGTTCGGGTGCGCGGCGTTGGTTTCCGTCTCGCGGAAGTACCAGTCGTTGCCCTTCCAGTCGATCAGGTGCTGCGGGTCGCCCTCCAGGCCCTCCCACCACACGTCGCCGTCGTCGGTCAGCGCAACGTTGGTGAATACGGTGTTGCCGCCGGCGATGGTGCGCATGGCGTTGGGGTTGGACTTCCAGTTGGTGCCCGGCGCCACGCCGAAGAAACCGAACTCGGGGTTGACGGCGTACAACCGGCCGTCCTTGCCGAAGCGCATCCAGGCGATGTCGTCACCCAGCGTCTCGGCGCGCCAGCCGGGGATGGTGGGCTGCAGCATGGCCAGGTTGGTCTTGCCGCACGCCGAAGGGAACGCGGCGGCGAAGTAGTACGCCTTGTTCTCCGGCGATATCAGCTTGAGGATCAGCATGTGCTCGGCCAGCCAGCCCTCGTCGTGAGCCATCGCCGAGGCGATCCGCAGTGAGTAGCACTTCTTTCCGAGCAAGGCGTTGCCGCCGTAGCCCGAGCCGTAGCTCCAGATCTCCCGGGTCTCCGGAAAGTGGGTGATGTACTTGGTGTCATTGCACGGCCACGGCACGTCGGCCTGGCCCTCTTCGAGGGGGGCACCGACCGAGTGCAGCGCCTTGACAAAGAAGCCGTCGTCGCCGATCTTCTCGAGCGCGGCCTTGCCCATCCGGGTCATGGTGCGCATCGAGACGACGACGTACTCGGAGTCGGTGATCTCCACGCCGAGCTTGGGGTCCTCGGCCCCCAGCGGGCCCATGCAGAACGGCACCACGTACATGGTGCGACCGCGCATGCAGCCGCGGTACAGGTCGGTCATCAGCGAGCGCATCTCGCTCGGGTCTTTCCAGTTGTTGGTCGGACCGGCGTCGATCTCGCGCTCGGAGCAGATGAAGGTGCGGGACTCCACCCGGGCGACGTCGGACGGGTCAGACAGCGCCAGGTAAGAGTTGTGGTGCTTCTCCGGGTTCAGCGGCTTGAACGTGCCGGCCTCGACCAACTGGTCAGCCAGCCGCCGGAACTCCTCCTCGGAGCCGTCGGTGAAGACCACCCGGTCGGGCTGGGTGAGCTCGGCGACCTCCTGCACCCAGGACAGCAGCCCCTGATGGTTGGTGGGTGCGGTGTCCAGGCCGGGGATGGTCGCTGAGGTCATCGAACTCTCCTGAATTCTGCTGCGAGGTATACGTCGGTTGCAGTGGCATGCATGTTCAGCACACTTAACGCTTTCTTATTCAGATTATCGCGCATCAGTTGTCGCGTAAGTCCCAGGAGGGTATAAGCCTGCTCACAAGACCGATTCAGAAAGGTCTGCTGCTGTCACGCGTCGGGGTTTCGGCCCGGACGATCCCCGGCTGTTTAGGGATACCCGGTTCCCCCAATTCTGCGCGGATCGCGTCGAGCACCAACTGGATGGTCGGCATCTCCCGGTCACGCACCGCCGCGGCCCGCGCCGCCGCGAGGCCATGCTCACGCAACTCGCCGTCGATCGCGCTGACCTGGTCGGCCACGCGGACGTGCTCGGCTTCGTCGTGCGCGCTGGCCGCGGTGCTCAACAGCGCTTCGGCGGCCAGCACCCGACTGGCCACCGTCTGATCGCCGACCGAGCGCAACGACGACGTCGCGTCATCCGCCCAACGGTCCAGCACCGCACGGTCGCTGAGCAGACTGCGCACCGCGACCACCCACGCCGTCGTCGCCAACCCCAATGCCACGCAGACCGCGATCCCGGCGGCCGTCAGCCCCGGATGCAGGTCAGCTGCCAGTCCGGCGACCAACCGGCTCAGCGTCAGCGCCACCCCGAGCCCGAACACCGCGCCGAAGACCATCATCAGCCGCATCTCCAGGCGGCGGGATTTCAGGGCGGGAGCCGACACCGGCACGCTCGGTGCGGCGCTCGGCGGCATATCCAGCGGCACCCCCATGGCCGCGGCCACCTCGCCCAGGTGGGCGTCGCACCCCGCGGCGACCTCGCCGGCCACCTCGTCGAGCCGAGTCTGGGCGGCGGCCGCGAAACCTGGCACCTGCCGGCGCGACAGTGCCGCGACGTCCGCGTGCAGTTCGCCGCGCAGCGTCGCCGCGCGGGTGCGCACGGCATGCGACTGCTGCACCCGTGCCTGCTGTATCTGGGCGCGCAGCGTGATCGTCCGCTCGGACCGTGATTGACGCCGCTGCCGCAACGCCGCGCCGCGCTGCTCGCGCAACGCCTCGACCCGGGCTCGCCTACCCGCGCCGTCGGCGTCCCGGTCGAAGCGTTGCGCGGCCGTCCACAGCCGTGATTCCCACGCGCGCAGCCGGTTGCGACGGGCCATGTCGGAATCGGCAAGCTGGGCGGCCACCGTGCCGACCAGGTCGTCGACCTGTGGCGAACCGACCTGGGGTGCGGCGGCGGCGCCGAGCCAGGGCACCTTGCCGTAGCGCGGTGCGTGCGCGGTCAGCCGGCTCCGATTGGCATCGAGCACGTCGCGCCAGCCGAAGTGCACGTCGATCTTGGCCACCACCGCCACCACCATGTCGGTGTTGTCGGCCGCGGCGTCGAGCAACAGGCAGTCTGACGCCGTCATCGGCGCGGCGGCCGACACCACGAACACCACCCCCGTCGGGGCGTCGCCGGCGCCCAACTCGCCAGACTCGATGAACGTGCGTTGCGGGATCCGTTGCCGAAGCGCGGCTGCGACGCTGCTGACCCCGGCCAGCCAAGGCCCCGTCACCAGCACCGCGTCGCGCCGGCTGATGACCGGCGGGCTCAGCTGCGGCCCGATGGAGGCCACCAGGGTGTCGACCCGGGCCAGGGGATCCTCGCGGGTACCGCTGGTCACCTCGGCTCCTGACCGGCCGACCACAGGCGCAATGCACCCCTGGCGATGTCCGCACCGTAGGCACGGTGCAGACCGTTCGGCGCGCAACGGCCGTAACGCTGCCAGTGCACGGCTCGCTGCAGCGGTCCTGACGGCCCGGGTGCCAACCCGTCCTCCTGTGCGGCGTCCAGCGCAACGGCCATTCGCGCGATCACGGTGTCGTCGGCGGCGAGAAAAGTGCCGATGGCGGGGTCACCGACAGACAGCACCTCCAGTTCGGTGACGGCATCGAGCACCCGCCGGTAGCGAGCCCGTGCGCCGGCGGCGACGAGACGCTCGACGACGTCGTCGACGCCACTCACCCGACGCCACAGCGCCCGCACCCGGGCGGGCCCGCTCCCCTGCCGCAGTGCCGCGACCGCGAGCGCGATACCGAACAGATCCACGGTGGCCAACAGCTGCCGGCGCACCGGCACGTCTGTCGTGAGGAACCCGTCCAGACGGTCGGGCTCGGCGGCCAATGTCCGCAACGCCGCCCAGCTGGCGGCGTCCACCCCGCCGAGCGCGGCCGCCGCCAGCAATCCGCTCATCGGCACCACCGGCGCTCCCAGTAACCGGGAGAACTCGGGACAGCGCGCGCTCGCCGCGGCCATCGGGCCCGCACCGCCGAAGCCGGTCAGGTCCGCCTTGTTCAGGACGACCAGCTGCGCAGCTGATGCGTCCTCCGGTTTGACGACCTCCGCAATGACCTGAACTTCGAGGTCAGCGTCGCTTTGCACCACCGTGAACCAGTGCCCCAGCGCGCGGGCGACCGTGCTGCGGCCCACCCCCCGGCGCCCGCGGACCGCCACCCGCAGTGGCGCGGCAACCCGGTCGGCGATGGCCGTAACCCGCTGGTCAGCCGCCCGCTGCGCGAATCGTCTCAGCTCCTCGACGAAAATCTGGTCCCCCCGTCCCCTCGATAAGCATCCGCACCGAATGGTGGCATTTGCGACGCCCGCGCGCGAGCCAGGTGCCGCCCGATACCAGCCAAAGGCAACTGTTGGGTATCAATCTGGACCAGAGGCGGCTACACCTGGTGTTCATGCGCCACCATGGACGGATGCATGCGCAACCCGGGGTTGGGTTACGGCCCGACGCGCCCTGGGGCTATCTGCCTGCCACGAGTTACCGGTCGCGTCGTTCCGCACTGTCCGATGCCCAGCGGCAGACCTGGGAGCGGCTGTGGCCACATCTTGGCCGGCAGGCCGACGTCCCGTCCGGTGGGCCCCCGGACACCCCGCTGGACGCCCGCCTGGACACTCAAGCCTGGTTCGGCCGCAGCGCGCCGCTCGTGGTGGAGATCGGATGCGGCAGCGGGACGTCGACACTGGCGATGGCGCAGGCCGAGCCGCAGATAGACGTGATCGCGGTGGAGATCTACCGGCGCGGTCTGGCGCAACTGTTGTGCGCCATCGACGCCGAGCAGGTCGGCAACATCCGGCTGATCAGGGGCAACGGGGTCGACGTGCTCAGGTACCTGATCGAACCACAGTCGCTGACCGGGGTGCGGATCTTCTTCCCCGACCCGTGGCCGAAGGCACGGCACCACAAACGCAGGCTCATCCAGCCCGCAACGGTTTCCCTCATCGCCGATCGGCTACTCCCGGGAGGTTTGCTGCACGCCGCCACGGACCATCCCGGCTACGCCGAGCACATCGACGCGGTGAGTTCCGAGATGGAAGAGGCCGGGACCCGGCTCGTCCGCGTCGACCCCGAGTCCGAATCACTACCGATCTCCGTCAGTCGTCCCCCTACCAAGTACGAGACGAAGGCTCAAGAAGCGGGCAGCCCCGTCTGCGAGTTCGTATGGAAGCGGATCTGAAGCACATGAGCATTACCGAAGAAGTAGCCGCGCAGGATTCCGAGTCGCTGGCACCCATGCTGGTGCCGGACCTGTCGCCGGACGGGCTGGCCGGCCTTGCCGGGCCGATCCAGAAGCAGCTCAAGCGCATGTTGTTGGTCTGGGACGCCCCGAACCTCGACATGGGGCTCGGCTCGATCCTGGGCCGCCGCCCGACCGGGGTGGAACGGCCGCGGTTCGACGCGCTGGGCCGCTGGCTGCTGGCGCGCACCTCCGAGGTCGCCGCCGGGATCGGGGCGGCCCACGACGTCCGGGTCGAGCCGGAGGCGACGGTGTTCACCAACATCGCGCCGGGCAGCGCCGAAGTGGTGCGGCCGTGGGTCGACGCGTTGCGCAACGTGGGATTCGCCGTCTTCGCCAAGCCTAAAATCGATGAGGACAGCGACGTCGATCGCGACATGCTCGAACACATCGACCAGCGCTTTCACGAAGGGCTCGCGGGCCTGGTGGTGGCTTCGGCCGATGGTCAGGCGTTCCGGCTACCGCTGGAAGCGGTTGCCCGTGCGGGAACCCCGGTTCAAGTGCTCGGATTTCGTGAACACGCCAGTTGGGCGCTAGCGTCGGATACCTTGGAGTTCGTCGACCTGGAAGACATTGCAGGCGTTTTCCGGGAGCCACTGCCGCGAATCGGCCTCGATTCGCTACCTGAGCAGGGGGCTTGGCTGCAGCCGTTCCGGCCGCTGTCATCGCTTTTGACCTCGCGTGTGTGACAACCAAACAGCAAAAACGCGGGTCTTAGTAGGTCTTTGAAGATCCAGTAAGGAGCTTAAGTGTTCGCCTGGTGGGGTCGAACTGTGTACCGGATCCGGTACATCGTAATCGGGGTCACGGTGGCTCTGTGCCTGGGCGGTGGCATCTTCGGACTCAGCCTGGGCAAGCACGTGACGCAGAGCGGTTTCTACGACGACGGCAGCCAGTCGGTCAAAGCATCGGTGCTCGGTGACCAGGTGTACGGCCGCGACCGGACCGGCCACGTCGTCGCGATATTCCACGCGCCCAACGGCAAGACCGTCACCGACCCTGCGTGGTCGAAGAAGATCTCCGACGAGCTGAACCAGTTCGTCGCCGACCATCCCAAAGAGGTGTTCGGCTGGGCCGGCTTCCTGCGGGCCCCCGACAGCACCAGTCCGGTCATCAAAGGCATGGCCACCGACGACAAGAAGTACACCTTCGTGTCGATTCCGCTCAAGGGCGACGACGACGACACGATTCTGACCAACTACAAGACCATTGAACCGGCACTGCAGAAGCTCGACGGCGGCACCGTCCAGCTGGCCGGCCTGCAACCGGTCGCGAGTGCCCTGACCGGCACTATCGCCACCGATCAGCGCCGCATGGAGGTGCTGGCGCTGCCGCTGGTGGCGGTCGTGTTGTTCCTGGTCTTCGGCGGCGCGGTTGCGGCCTGCCTTCCCGTCATGGTCGGCGGTCTGAGCATCGCCGGTTCGCTGGGCATCCTGCGGTTGATCGCGATGTTCGGGCCGGTGCACTTCTTCGCCCAACCGGTGGTCTCGCTGATCGGTCTCGGCATTGCGGTGGACTACGGGTTGTTCGTGGTGAGCCGGTTCCGGGAAGAAATCGCCGAGGGCTATGACACTGAGGCCGCCGTGCGACGCACGGTGATGACGGCGGGCCGGACGGTGGTGTTCTCGGCGGTGCTGATCGCCGCTTCGGGTGCCAGCCTGCTGTTGCTGCCGCAGGGTTTCGTGAAGTCGCTGACCTACGCCCTGATCACGGCGGTGTCGTTGGCCGCGATCCTGTCCATCACGCTGCTGCCGGCCTGCCTGGGCGTGCTCGGCAAGCACGTGGACGCGCTCGGTGTGCGGACCGCGTTCCGGGTGCCCTTCCTGCGGAACTGGAAAGTCTCCCGGGCCTACCTGAACTGGCTGGCCGACCGCCTGCAGAAGACCAAGACCCGCGAAGAGGTCGAGGCCGGCTTCTGGGGCAAGCTGACGAACTTCGTGATGAAGCGGCCATTGGCGTTCGCGATCCCGATCGTCATCGGCATGATCTTGCTGATCATCCCGCTGGGCAATATGTCGCTGGGCGGTATGAGCGAGAAGTACCTGCCGCCGAACAATGCGGCGCGCCAGGCGCAGGAACACTTCGACAAGCTCTTCCCCGGCTACCGGACGAATCCGCTGACACTGGTGATCGAGTCGACCAACCATCAGCCCGTTACCGACCAGCAGGTGGCTGACGTCCGCAGCAAAGCGATGCAGATCAGCGGGTTCATCGAGCAGGACAACGACCCGTCGAACATGTGGCAGGAGCGCCCGCAGGCGCCGGGCGGGTCCAAGGACCCGTCTGTCCGGGTGCTGCAGAACGGGCTGATCAACCCCTCCGACTCGTCCAAGAAGCTCGAAGAGTTACGCGCGATCACGCCGCCCAAGGGCATCGAGATACTCGTGGGCGGTACGCCCGCCCTGGAACAGGACTCGATTCACAGCCTGGTGGACAAGGCGCCGCTGATGGTGCTGGTGCTGATCAGCACGACGATGGTTCTGATGTTCCTGGCCTTCGGATCGGTGGTGCTGCCGATCAAGGCGGCGGTGATGAGCGTGCTGACCCTTGGGTCCACCATGGGCATCCTGACCTGGATCTTCATCGAAGGCCATGGCGCCGGACTGCTGAATTTCACGCCCACGCCGTTGATGGTGGTCATCATCGCCCTGGTGGTCGCGGTCGGTTACGGTCTGGCCACCGACTATGAAGTCTTCCTGGTTTCCCGCATGGTGGAGGCCCGCGAAAACGGCATGTCGACGCAGGAATCCATCCGGATCGGTACGGCGACCACTGGTCGCCTGATCACCGCGGCCGCGCTGGTCCTCGCGGTGGTTGCGGGTTCGTTCGTGTTCTCCGACCTGGTGATGATGAAGTATCTGGCGTTCGGCCTGATGGCAGCCTTGCTGCTGGACGCGACCGTGGTCCGGATGTTCCTGGTTCCGTCGGTGATGAAGCTGCTCGGCGACGACTGCTGGTGGGCACCCCGCTGGATGAGGCGCCTGCAGAACCGTATCGGCCTGGGTGAGATTCAACTGCCCGACGAGCGCAAGCGGCCGGCCACCAAAGCACGGCCGCCGGTGACGGCGGGCCTGGTCGCTGCCGGCACCGGGGCGTCGCGCCAGCCGCACGACCCGACGCACCCGGCGGCGCTGACCCGACCCACGCGTCCGGAGCTGACACCCGCCCCGAACGCCCCGTCGTCGCCGCAGGTACCGGTACGGACGCCGGCTGCCCAGCCCGGCGAGGCGCCTACCACGCGTCTCTCGGCACCCGGGGCCACCCGCAACGGCCCGGCGCCGCGCCCGCCGGCCCGTGGCGCGGCGGCCACGCCGCCTTCTGCCGGGGAGACCAACAAGATGCCGGTGGCGGGCAGCCGGCCGGAACGCGCGCCGGAACCCGAGGCTGCCGACAAGACCGCCGCCCTGCCTGTTCAGCGGGCCGAAGGGGATGACTCCGAGACAGCCACCGAGAAGCTGAACGCCCGCGGGATCCAGGAGGACAGCTCCGTGGACACCGGACGCCGGCGACGTACCGGCGGCGGTGGCCTGTCCGCCCAGGACCTGCTGCGTCGTGAAGGCCGGCTCTAGCCGAGGCCGGTCTCTCATGCCCCGAGCGTGCACTTGGTAACAGCGACACGCCGCGGGTGGCGTACATTCGTGCACCTTCGCGGCTACAGCCCACGCGCGAAGCACGGTTCGACATCCCCCGAGCGTGCACGAGATAACAGCGACACGCCGCGGGTGGCGTACATTCGTGCACCTTCGCGGCTTTGTCCGTGAGAATCGTTGGCCATGAACAGGTCACGAGTGATCAGCAGCGCCGTCATTGCACTCGCCGCAACGTCGGGTATCGCCCTGCTCAGCGCCGGCCCGGCGAGCGCCGACGGACCAGTCCAGGTCAAGAGCCGAATGGGTGACGTCTGTCTGGACGCACCGGATGGGAGTTGGCTGACCGCCGTGGTGGTCGACCCCTGCAACGGGACGGACGCTCAGCGCTGGAATCAGAACGGCGAACAGTTGGAGAGCGTGGCGTTCCCCGGGAACTGCCTGACATCACAGAACGACGACCGGTGGACGGCACATCTCGGCCCCTGCCTGAATTGGTTCAACCAGCAATGGAACCCCCAGCCCAACGGCCACATCACGACGGGCCTGGATGGGTGCCTCACTGTTCTTGGCGGCCCGAATCCCGGCACCTGGGTCGCCAGCCGTTTCTGCGGAGGCGGAGTCGATCAGGGCTGGGACCTGGTGCCCTAATCGTCCGGCTTGTCCGGTTTCGCCTGCAAGATCGCCGACACCTCTTCGTCGTTGGCCTGCTCTTCGGCCTCCGCGTCCGGATCGTCGGCCAGCAGCACCTGCATCGCGTTGTTCAGAAACGCCACGGTCGGAACCGACAGCAGAGCACCCACGATGCCGGCCAGCACGCCGCCGGTCGAGATCGCCAGCACCACCGCCAGCGGGTGTATAGACACCGCACGGCCCATCACCAGCGGCTGCAGGATATGCGCCTCGAGTTGGTTCACCACGACCAGCAGACCGAGCGTCAACAGCGCATAGAGCATGCCCTTGGCCAGCAGGGCCACCACCACCGCCAGCAATCCGGACACCAGGGCACCTATCAGCGGCACGAACGCACCGAGGAAGACGATGGAGGCCAACGGCAACGCGAGCGGGACTCCCATGATCGCCAACCCGGCACCGACTCCGGCGGCGTCGGTCAGGGCGACCAGGAAGGTGGCCCGGATATAGCCGGTCAGCGCGCCGTATCCGGCGTGACCGGCCTGGTGCACCCGGTCGCGGACGTGCGGCGGGAAGATCTTCTGCACGTACTGCCAGATATTGCGGCCGCCGTACAAGAAGAAGATCAGCGTGAACAGCACCAGCACTGCGGCAGTGACCAGTTCGGTGATGGTCGCGGCGGTAGACAGCGCGCCGCTGGTCAACTTCGCCTGGTTGTTGCGCAGCGCCTCGATCGCGGCGTTGCCTGCATTGTCGATCTGCTCGCGGCGCAGATGCGCCGGCCCTTCGATCAGCCACTTGCGGCTGCTGTCAATGCTGTGCTCCACCTGCTTGACCAGGTCGGGCACACCCACGATGAACTGACTGATGACGAAGGCCAAAATGCCGCCCAGGATCGCGAATCCACTGAGCAAAACCACCGTCACCGCGGCCCCGCGCGGCAACCCGTGTTCGTCTAGCCAGTCGACCGCCGGCACCAGCAAAGCGCTGAGCATCAACGCCAGCAAAACCGGCACCACGATGATCTCAAGCCTGTCGACCACCCACAGCAGCGCAGCTGCGGCGGCCACGATCACCAGCAGTCGCCATGACCACGCCGCGGTCTTGCGAACCAGCGGGCTTACCGCTTCGTCGTCCATAGTTGCCGACATTGGGCCAGCCTAGCGGGCGTCTCCGGCAAACCCGGCCGCCACGATCCGGTTACGACCTCAGAACAACGCCGACACGTCAGCGACGTGCAACGATGCGCCGAACACCGGCGCGGCTACCCTAATGCGATGTCATCTGACGCCGGTGCCCGCAAGTTTGCGGTCACGCGCCTCACCCGGGGTGAGAAGCCGGCGCGCGGCAAACACTGGTGGCTGCGGTGGGTAGTGCTGTCTGTCGTCGCGGTCGTGCTCGGCGTCGAGGTGATCCTGGTGCGCGACCAGCTGGCCAAGGCGTGGACGAGTCTGTTCGAGGCGAACTGGTGGTGGTTGGTCGCCGCGATGGCGGCCGCCGCGGCGTCGATGCACAGCTTCGCCCAGATTCAGCGCACGCTGCTGCGTTCCGCGGGCGTGCACGTCAAGCAGCTGCGCTCGGAAGCGGCCTTCTACGCGGCCAATTCGCTGAGCACCACACTGCCCGGCGGCCCGGTGATATCGGCGACGTTCCTGCTGCGCCAGCAGCGCATCTGGGGCGCTTCCACGGTGGTGGCGTCCTGGCAGCTGGTGATGTCGGGCGCCTTGCAGGCCGTCGGGCTGGCCGTACTCGGCCTGGGCGGCGCGTTCTTTCTGGGCGCCAAGAACAACCCGTTCTCATTGCTGTTCACGCTCGGCGGTTTCATTGCGCTACTGCTGTTGGCGCAGGCGGTGGCATCGCGCCCGGAACTCATCGAAGGAATCGGCAGCAAGGTGCTGTCCTGGGTGAACTCCATTCGCGGCAAACCCGCCGACACCGGTATGGACAAGTGGCGCGAAATCCTCATGCAGCTGGAGTCGGTGAGCCTGAGCCGCCGCGACCTGGCGGTGGCGTTCAGCTGGTCGTTGTTCAACTGGATCGCCGACGTCGCGTGCCTGGGGTTCGCGGCCTATGCCGCCGGCGACCATGCCTCGGTCGCCGGACTGACGGTCGCCTATGCGGCGGCCCGCGCGGTCGGGACGATTCCGCTGATGCCGGGCGGCCTGCTGGTCGTGGAGGCGGTGCTGGTCCCTGGCCTGGTTTCTAGCGGCATGGGGCTGCCGAATGCGATCTCGGCCATGCTGATTTACCGGCTGATCAGCTGGCTGTTCATCGCCGCGATCGGCTGGGTGGTGTTCTTCTTCATGTTCCGCACCGAAAAGCTCAACGAATCCGGCGCGGACGACGACCCGCCCACCGACCCCGAATTACGGGTACCGGACCTAGGTGTCCGAAGTCACCGAACCAACCCGGGCGACTCGGCGCTGCAGGGACCGCTGCCGCCGCTGGACCGACCCAGCTAGCCGTTCGCGGGTTTCGGCCCGGGCAGCGGCCCGGTGCCCGCCGGCGGCGCAGCCGGCGCTCCCGCCGCGGGCAGCCCGCCGGCCGGGAGCCCGGGCAGCCCGCCGCCCTGTGCTGCCTGCACCATGCTCAGCGCCTGCGGCAACGAGATCGGCAACCGGCACTGGGTGCCCAGCTTGTTCAGCGGGTTGGCCAGTCCCTGCATGTCGAGCGCGACCTTGGGATTCGCCTCGAAATATGCCTTAACCGAACCAAGCGACTGGGGACCGGCTTGCTGTTGCAGGGCGCTGGTCATCACCTGGTTGGTCTCCGGGTGGGAGTCCAGGTAGTCCCCGGTCGACTTGGCAACCGAACCGACCGTGCGGGCCACCTCACTGGCCGCGCAGGGGTCGGTCGAACCCGTCGCCGCGGGTGCCCCCAGAACGGCCCCGAAACCAACCAAGCCGGCACAGGACAGCCCGGTAGCGGCCGCGACGGCAACAAGCCCGCGGCGCATCAACGACGTACTTGGCATGGGTCACTCCTCACGATTCGCCACCCGAAGTCCCCCGACCGGCGGCCAAGGACATCCTGCCATCCCGCCCGGCGGGGTCGCCAACCCGAACGGGCACCGTCATACCGATCACGACTTAACAACGATCCCGCCAAACCGGTGTCGTCCCAGCTCAGCAAGCGATAAGCAGGCCATAGGGCACAGCAGACTCCGGTAGGCTCGCGGACACGCGCGGCGCAAGAAACACGGGGAGATAGAAAATCCAGCAGTTCATGATGCGGCTGAGCCGCAACCTGCGCAGATTCCGCTGGTTCGTCTTCGCAGGCTGGTTGCTCGCACTCGTTCCGGCGATCTATCTGGCCATGACGCAGTCGGGAAACCTCACCGGCGGCGGGTTCGAGGTTGCCGGCTCGCAGTCGCTGGCCGTCCACGACCAACTCGTCGCGCAATACCCGGAGCTGGGAGCATCGCCATTGGCGCTGGTCGCCGCTCCCCGCGCCGACGCCACCTATCAGGACATCAACGACGCTGTCGCCGAGCTCAAACGGATCGCCGGTGAACTTCCGGGGGTCACCGAGGCGCCCAACCCGACCCAGCGACCGCCCCAGCCGGACCGCCCGTATGTGGTGACGCTGCGCCTGGACGCCCGCAACCCCGGCACCAGCGACGTCGCGAAGAAGCTGCGCGAACGGGTCGGTATCAAGGACGACCAGTCCGGTCAGACCGCCAACGGCCACGTCCGGCTCTATGTCATCGGGCAGGGAGCGCTGAGCGCGGCCGCCGCGGCCAACACCAAGCACGACATCGCCAAGGCCGAGGAATGGAACCTGCCGATCATCCTGATCGTGCTGCTGGCGGTGTTCGGTTCGCTGGCGGCCGCGGCGATTCCGCTGGCTCTGGGTGTCTGCACGGTCGTGGTGACCATGGGACTGGTCTACGCGCTCTCCATGCACACGCCCATGTCGGTCTTCGTCACCTCGACGGTGTCGATGTTCGGCATCGCGCTGGCCGTCGATTATTCGCTGTTCATCCTGATGCGCTTCCGGGAAGAACTGCGTACCGGCCGGCAACCGCAGGAAGCCGTGGATGCGGCGATGGCCACGTCGGGCCTCGCGGTGGTGCTGTCCGGCATGACCGTCATCGCCTCGCTCACCGGCATCTACCTGATCAACACCCCGGCGCTGCGTTCCATGGCCACCGGCGCCATCCTCGCGGTCGCCGTGGCGATGCTGACCTCGGCGACGCTGACTCCGGCGTTGCTGGCGGCGTTCTCCCGGGCCGCGGCCAAGCGGTCGCCGTTGCTGCACTGGTCACGCCGGCCGGAAAGCACGGTGTCCCGGTTTTGGACACGCTGGGTCACCTGGGTGATGCGCCGGCCCTGGATTTCTGCGCTGGCGGCCTCGGCGGTGCTGCTGCTGATGGCCGCGCCGGCGCTGTCTATGGTGTTGGGCAACAGCCTGCTGCGGCAGTTCGACTCCTCCCACGAGATCCGGGCCGGGGTCGCCTCGGCAGCGCAGGCGCTCGGCCCCGGCGCGCTGGGTCCCGTGCAGGTTCTGGTGACGTTCCCCGACTGGCCGCAGGGGCAGGACGCGGTGCCGGTCCGTGCGCAGAAACTCGCCGCGATCCGCGAGAAGATGGCCCAAGCGCCCAACGTCGCGTCCGTGGGACCGCCGCAATACGCCGCCGACAACACCAGCGCCCTGCTGAACGCGGTGCTGTCGGTCGATCCGGAGGACCTGCGCGCCCGGCACACGGTCGACTGGATGCGCAGCCAGCTGCCCAGGGTCGGTGGCGACGCACAGGTTTCCGTCGGCGGCTCGACTGCGCTGATCAAGGACTTCGACGACCGCGTGTCGCAGACCCAGCCCATCGTGCTGGGCTTCGTCGCCCTGATCGCCTTCCTCATGCTGTTGCTCTCGGTGCACTCGGTGCTACTGGCGCTCAAGGGTGTGCTGATGACGCTGCTGTCGGTGGCGGCCGCCTACGGCAGCCTGGTGATGGTCTTCCAATGGGGCTGGGCCGAAAAGCTGGGTTTCCCGCACCTGACATCCATAGACAGCACCGTGCCCCCACTGGTCCTGGCGATGACGTTCGGGCTGTCCATGGACTACGAGATCTTCCTGCTCACCCGCATCCGCGAGCGCTTCCTGCAGACCGGTCACACCCGCGACGCGGTCGCCTACGGCGTCAGCACCAGTGCGCGGACCATCACCAGCGCGGCGCTCATCATGATCGCGGTGTTCTGCGGATTCGCCTTTGCGGGCATGCCGCTGGTGGCCGAGATCGGTGTCGCGTGCGCCGTCGCGATCGCGGTGGACGCCACGGTGGTGCGGCTGGTGCTGGTGCCGGCGCTGATGGCGATGTTCTCGAAGTGGAACTGGTGGCTGCCCGGGTGGTTGGGCCGAGTCCTGCCTTCGGTCGACTTCGACCGGCCGCTGCCCGATGTCGATCTCGGCGGCGTCGTCGTCATCCCCGAGGACATCACCGCCGCCATCGCTCCCAGCGCCGATGTGCGGGTGGTGCTCAAGTCCGCGGCGAAACTCAAACACCTTGCTCCGGATGCCATTTGCGTGGCGGATCCGCTGGCGTTCAGCGGTTGCGCACGCAAGGAGGAGCCGGATTCGGCGGAGGCCGACACCGTGGCGCTGGCCGCCGGTCCGGTCGGCAAGGTCAGTCTCGCCTACCGCAGCGGCATCGCTCGGGCGATGTCCTGGGCCGACCGCCCGATCCATCCGGTGACGCTGTGGCGTGGACGCCTGGCCGTCGCGCTGGATGCGCTGGAGAGCAGAGGCAGCAGAAACGGCTTCCGCCGCAGCAGCCCGGTGGAGACCACCAACGTGCAACTGCCGACCGGAGACCGTCTGCTGATCCCTACGGGGGCCGAAACGCTGCGGTTCAAGGGCTACCTGATCATGAGCCGTAACAGCAGCCGCGATTACGCCGATTTTGCTGACATGGTCGACGCAATGGATCCGGAGACCGTCGCGCTGGTGCTGGCCGGGATGGATAGGTATTACTGTTGTCAGCCTCCCGGGTCGTCGTCTTCGCGATCGCAGTGGATGGCTACCCAGTTGGTTCGCCGGCTTGCGGATCCGGAACCGTCCGACCTTGACGACGATTGGCCCGAACCCGATGCGAGGGCAGACTGGGAGGAGGTCAGGCAGCGCTGCCTGTCCGTGGCTGTAGCAATGCTGGAGGAGGCGAGGTGACGTTGGCTGCCGACCAGCGAAATCCTGCGCCGACCGCCCCCGCTGTGCGACGGCCCGACCCTGATCAACCGGTGGAATTCTGGTCCACCGCCGCGATCCATGCCGCCCTGCAGGGCGGGGACATCGCCACCTGGAAGCGCATCGCCGGCGCGCTCAAGCGCGACCCCTACGGCCGAACCGCCCGTCAGGTGGAAGAGATCTTGCGGGGCTCACGACCGGTCGGCATCGCCAAGGCGCTGTGGGAGGTGCTCGAGCGGGCCCGCACTCACCTGGAGTCCAACGAACGCGCCGAAGTGGCGCGACACGTGAAGCTGCTGATGGACCGGTCGGGTTTGGCGAAGCAGGAGTTCGCCTCGCGTATCGGGGTGTCCACCGAAGACCTCGCGTCCTACCTGGACGGCAGCGTCAGCCCGTCGGCATCGCTGATGATCCGGATGCGAAGGTTGTCCGACCGGTTCGTCCGGGTGAAGAACGAGCGGTCGGCCAGCTCCAACTGACCCTCAGCGCGAGTTGATCGGGACGATGTCCTGTACCAGCCAGTCACTGCCGCTCTTGGTCAACGTGACGCGGACCGCCGGAGCGGCCTGACTGGTGGGCTGACCGGGGGCGTTCTGGGTGACCCTCATGATCACCGCGACGCTGGCCGCCGAGGGTCCGATCGCCTCCACCCCGGCCGCCAGCGTGGAGGCCTGCGCGGTGATCTTCCGCTGCAGCAGGTCGGCGCTGGTCTTGGTGTACTCCTCTTTGAACTTGCCCGCCTTGTCCGGCGCCATCATCGACGCGGCGCGGTCCATCGAGGCCCCGGGCGCCGTCGGCGAAAACGATGCGACCGCCTCGGCCACCCCGGTCGCCACCTGCACCACGGCAACCGAGTCACGCTTGAAGTCGTCATCCTTGCTGGTCCAGTGCGTGTATCCGGTCAACACCGCCGCACAGAGGGCCACCGCGGCCAGACACGCCACCGCCAACCGCAGCCCGGGCGCGTCGTCGTCGGTACCCACGCTGACCCGATCGCGGCGCAACAGCCAGAAGTTGATTGCGACGCCCTCGACGATCAGCAGCGCCAGCGCGGCGGCCACCGCCACCCACCAGCGCGGCCAGGCCAGTACCGCGCCGATCCCGAACAACGCGGTGAGCACGGCCAGTGGTGCCAGTACGTCGAAGGCCGCCAGCCGCCACACGTTTCTCATCGGATCGACTCCAGCTTGGAGATCATCATCTTGTTGTCGACGTTGGACACGTCCAGACGCAGATTCCAGTGCACCACCTGCGGTTTGGCGCCGGCATTCTCGCTGACCGAGGTCGCGACCAGCATCACCGAGTCGGTCCGGGTGGCGAACGCCGGCAGCTTCGTGGTCACCACCGGCCGGGGGGAGCCGGGCACCGTGTCCAGGTCTCGGTGCACGCTGTCGATGGCCACCGCCTCGATCTGACCGACGCTTTTGGCCTGCAGCTTCTCCACCACTTTCCGGTAGTCCATGATCGCTGCCTCGAAGTCGGTGTTGAGCTGTCCGACCGTACCGTCGTGCAACCGCTGCAGGCTGGCGTCGATGTTGCCGACGTTCATGTTGATCAGGATTTGCGTCCAGTCGGCTGCCGCGGCCATGGCCCGAGACAGATAGACGCGCTCGGCAGAGTCGTCGCGATGCCCGAACCAGATCAGCCCGCCGAGCACCAGCGCCGCGACCGAGACCAGCCCCAGCACGGTCGAGGCGATGCCGTAGGTGGAGAACACCCGCGAATCAGCGTCGTCGACGTCGTCGGTGTCGTCAATGTCGTCAGCGTCCTGGTCAGGCATGGTGCGATCGTTGCACCCGAAAAGAGATGGAAGGATGGCGGGGTGACAGTAGAGGCCATCCGCTCGGGAATCGACCTGAGCCACGTCGACCCAGCCGCCCGTCCCCAGGACGACCTTTTCGGGCACGTCAACGGTCGCTGGCTGACCGAATACGAGATCCCCGCTGACCGCGCGACCGACGGCGCCTTCCGCACCCTGTTCGACCGGGCCGAGGAGCAGGTGCGCGACCTGATCATCCAGGCCAGCCAGAGTCACGCGCCCTCGGGCACCGACGAGCAGCGCATCGGCGATCTGTATGCCAGCTTTCTGGACGAGGACGCCGTAGAGCGCCGCGGCCTGCAGCCCCTGCTCGAGGAACTGACGGCCATCGACGGCGCCGCCGACCGCAGCGCGCTCGCGGCTGTCGTCGGCGCCCTGCAACGGACCGGGGTCGGCGGCGGCGTCGGACTATACGTCGACACCGATTCCAAGGACTCCAGCCGCTACCTGGTGCACTTCTCGCAGTCAGGCATCGGCTTGCCCGACGAGTCCTACTTCCGCGACGAGCAGCACGCCGCCGTGCTCGCCGCCTACCCGGGCCACATCGCCAGGATGTTCAACCTGGTCTTCGGCGGCGATCACGCCGACACCGCCGCCCGGATCGTTGCGCTGGAGAGCAAACTGGCCGCCGCCCACTGGGACGTGGTCAAGCGCCGCGACGCCGAGCTCACCTACAACCTGCGCACCTTCGTGGAGTTGGAGGAAACCTCGGGCTTCGACTGGTCGGCCTGGGTCACCGGTCTGGGCACCACCCCCGAAGCTGTCGCGGAACTCGTTGTCCGCCAACCGGATTACCTCACCGCGTTCGCCGAAATGTGGAGCAGCGAAGACCTCGAACTCTGGAAGAGCTGGGCCCGGTGGCGGTTGATCCGGGCTCGTTCGCCATGGCTGACCAGCGAGCTGGTGGAGGCCGACTTCGACTTCTACGGCCGGCGGCTCACCGGCACCGAGCAGATCCGGGACCGCTGGAAGCGGGCGGTCGCCCTGGTGGAGACGCTGATGGGTGACGCCGTCGGAAAGCTCTACGTGGAACGGCATTTCCCCCCGGGGGCCAAGGACCGGATCGATGCGCTGGTCGGCAATCTGCGCGAGGCGTACCGGATCAGCATCAGTGACCTGGACTGGATGACGCCGGAGACGCGCCGGCGCGCGCTGAGCAAGCTCGACAAGTTCACCGCCAAGGTCGGCTATCCGGTCACCTGGCGCGACTACTCGGCGCTCGTCATCGACCGCGACGACCTCTACGGCAACTTCCAGCGCGGTTACGCCGCCAACCATGACCGGGAACTGGCCAAGCTCGGCGGGCCCGTTGACCGCGACGAGTGGTTCATGACACCGCAGACCGTCAACGCGTACTACAACCCGGGGATGAACGAAATCGTCTTCCCCGCAGCAATTTTGCAGCCGCCCTTCTTCGACGCCGAAGCCGACGACGCCGCCAACTACGGCGGTATCGGCGCGGTGATCGGACACGAAATCGGGCACGGCTTCGACGACCAGGGCGCCAAGTACGACGGTGACGGCAACCTGGTGGACTGGTGGACCGACGACGACCGCACCGAATTCGGCGCCCGCACCAAAGCGCTGATCGAACAGTACGAGGCCTACACGCCCCGCGCATTGGCGGGCCACCACGGCCCACCGCATGTCCAAGGCGCCTTCACCGTCGGTGAGAACATCGGCGACCTGGGCGGTCTGTCGATCGCGCTGCTCGCCTACCAGTTGTCGCTTAACGGCGAACCCGCCCCGGTGATCGACGGCCTTACCGGGTTGCAACGGGTGTTCTTCGGCTGGGCTCAGGTGTGGCGGACGAAATCGCGTGATGCCGAAGCGATTCGGCGCCTGGCGGTGGACCCGCACTCACCACCGGAGTTTCGCTGCAACGGCGTCATCCGCAACGTGGACGCGTTCTACGAGGCGTTCGACGTGGCCGAGTCCGACCAG
This sequence comes from Mycobacterium gordonae, assembly GCF_017086405.1. Lineage (NCBI taxonomy): Bacteria > Bacillati > Actinomycetota > Actinomycetes > Mycobacteriales > Mycobacteriaceae > Mycobacterium > Mycobacterium camsae. The sequence goes on along the minus strand of NZ_CP070973.1, from coordinate 518,448 downwards.
CTGTTCCTGGATCCGCAGCAGCGCGTCCGCATCTGGAACTAGGCAGGGCACGCCTCGATCCGCGCCGGCACGTGCTTATGCCAGGGCGTGCCTGCGTACGGGTCGCGCCACTTGGTCGACGTCAACGCGTTAGGCGCCACACCGGGCACCACCGTGCGACCGTCCTCGCCGATGTAGTCCAGCCCAAAACCGTTGGGCAGCGCGGCATGCCCGGGCAGCATGGTTTCGGTGATCTCGACGGTGGCCTCCGCACTGCCGGCCGCCGTGGTGATCCGCGCCCGGCCGCCGTCGTGCAGGCCCAGGGCCTGGGCGTCCTCGACGCTGACCCGCAGCGCCCCGTCGGTATCGCGTTTACGCCAGGACGGGTCGCGGAAGATGTCGTTGGCGGTGTAGGCGCGCCGCTCCCCCACGGACAGCACGATCGGCAGTTCATCGGTGGTCAGCCGCTCCGGCCCGGCCACCAAAGCCCTTACTTCGCTGAGCATTTCAGGGATCTCCAGCGCGATCTTGCGGTCGCCGTGACCGATCAGCGCGAAGTCGTCCTCGTAGTTGTGCACGGTGAACGTCACACCGGAGGGGTTGCCGATGATCGCGTCGAACAACGCGTTGCCGTCGGCGTGCCCGGCGCGCCGCACAGCATCAGGGTAGGTCATCGCGGTCTTCTGCGCCTGGCCCCATAACGCGGCCGCCCCGGCCAAGCCGTCCGGCAACGTCGGGCCGAGGGTCTCGTAGAGCACATAGGGCAGCACCCGGGCCAACGTCGGATTGCCCGCGACCGCAACGAGAAACGCCTCTGTATACGCCTGACGCCCCTGCGCGGCGGCCTCGTGCAGCGGCCGCAGATCTTCGTCCGAGACGATGCCGAGCGCACGTACCAGCCGCGCCCAGATCTCGGGTTCGGGCAATGTCCCCGGCACCGGCGGGAACAGCCGGTGGCGCAATTGCATGGCGTTGTGCGGGAATTCGAGGTTGAAGAAGGTGGCCTCACACTTCTCGAACTGCGACGCAGCCGGCAACACATAGTGCGCCAGCCGGGCCGTCTCGGTCATCGCGACGTCGACGACCACCAGCAGCTCCAGTGACCCGAACGCCGCGCGGCACGCAGCGGAATCGGCCAGCGAGTGAGCGGGATTGCTGCTTTCGACGATCATTGCCCGGAACCGGCTCGGATGGTCGGTCAGGATCTCCTCGGGCACGACGTTGCCCGGCACCAACCCCGCGATAATCGGAGCGCCGGTGACCGGCGTACGGCCGGAGACGGTGCTGAACAGCGGCGCAAACGACGAATGAAGATGCTGGCCGCCTTTTTTCGCGAAGTTGCCGGTCAGGATCCACAGCATCTTGTTCAGGTAGGAGCACACCGTGCTGTTGGGCGCCTGCTGCACGCCGAGGTCCTCGAACACGGCCACGCTGCCCGCCGTCCCGATCCGCCGCGCCGCCGCACGCAACAACTCCTCGTCCACCCCGCACCGTCCCGCGTACTCCGCGACCGGGATGTCGCCGAGCACGGCCCGAACGGCGTCCACCCCGTGCACGTGTTCAGCGAGAAAGGCTTCATCACAAAGGTTCTCCTGCACCAGCGCGCCTGCCAGCGCCGCCAGACACCAGGCGTCGGTCCCTGGACGCACCCGCAGATGGAAGTCGGCCATCTTGGCGGTGTCGGTGACCACCGGGTCGATCACGATCATCGACCGCAGCGGGTCCTTCGCTATCTCGTTGAGCACCACCCGCGCCCGCGGAAAGCTCTGCGACATCCACGGGTTCTTGCCCACGAACACCGACACTTCGGCGTGCTCGAACTCGCCGCGGGTGTGACCGCCGTACAGTTGCGCGTCGACCCACGCCTCGCCGGTCTTCTCCTGCGCCAACGCATTCGAGCGGTACTTCGAGCCCAGCGCCTTGAGGAACGCGCCGCTGTAGGCGCCGCCGAGATGGTTGCCCTGTCCGCCGCCGCCGTAGTAGAAGATCTTGTCGCCGCCGTAGCTGTCGCGGATGTGTTTGAAGCCTTCGGCGATCTCGACGATCGCGGTGTCCCAGTCGATTTCCTCGTAGCTACCGTCGGCGCGCCGGCGCAGCGGAGAGGTCAGCCGGCCCCGGCCGTTCTGGTAGTGATCGAGCCGCAGCGCCTTGTTGCAGGTGTACCCCCGCGACGCCGGATGCTCCCTGTCGCCGCGGATGCGGGCCAATGCGCGGCCTTCGGTCTGCACGACGATGCCGCAGTTGCACTCACACAGGATGCAAGCGGTGGGCTGCCAGTCAGTCATGCGGCAGATTCCTTTCGAGCAACTCGCGCAATTGACGGTGCACGAGGTCCAGCGGCGCGAGGTCGCGTCGCACCCTCGCCAGCAGCAGCGCGCCCTCGAGCGTCGCCGTCGCCATCTCCGCGAGTTCTGTGGCACGTTCCGCAGCCAGGCCGTCGGCGACGAACCGCTGGGCGATCAGGTCCGACCAGCGGTCGAACACCGCCGCCGCCCGCTCCACCACCGGCGCCATCCGGTCTCGGTCGTCCTGGTCGAAGCCCGCTTCCACCGACACCGCCGCGATCGGGCAACCCGCGCGGAAATCGGTGGCCAGCAACTGCTCCCGGTACATGTCGATCAGCGTGTCCAGCAGCGCCAGACCGCTGTCGGCTTCGGCGATGAGGGCCGCGATGTGGTCGCCGGCGAAATCCACCGCCTCGCACAGCAGTTGCGTGCGCCCACCCGGAAAGTGGTGGTAGGCCGAGCCGCGCGGAGCTCCACTGTGTGCCAGCACATCGGCTATCGCGGTGGCCCGCGCGCCGCGCTCCCTAATCAGCAGTGCGGCGGACATGACCATCCGGTCACGGGGACTTCGCATATGTATGATGCTATACATAACTTCACCCCGCGAAAAGACACAAAAGCCCCCCTTTCAGTCCAGAAAAGGGGGGCTTTTGCGGCTGCTCGGCAATGCGCCTAGAGCTGCCAGTCCGAGGCGCCGTCGGGCTTGTTATAGGTCCCGACGGAATTCTTCACCACGATTGGGTCGCCGCTGCCGAAGTTGTCGAAGAACCACTTCGCGTTGGTCGGCGACAGGTTGATGCAGCCATGGCTGACGTCACGCTTACCCTGGTCGGCCACCGACCACGGCGCGCTGTGCACGAAGTTGCCACTGTTGTCGATGCGGACCGCGTCAGAGACGGTGACCTTGTAGCCGTTGGGTGAGTTGACCGGCACGCCGTACGTCGAGGAGTCCATCACCACCGTCGGCATCTTCTCCAGCACGTAGTAGGTGCCGTTGGGCGTCTGGTGCCCGCCGGAGGCCATCCCCATCGACATCGGGAAGGTCTGCTGCACCACGCCGTTGCGGGTGATCGTCATCTGGTGGGTGGCGTCATCGGCCGTCGCTATCAGCGAATCACCGGTACGGAAACTCGACTTGGTGCCGGCCGCGTCGATGTTCACCGCCGTGTTGGCGGGCCAGAAGCTCAGCGGCCGCCAGCGCAGCTGCGACGGAGTCATCCAGTAGAACTTGCCCGGCACCGGCGGGATCGAGGAGATGTGGACGGCGCGTTCGGCCATCGCCTGGTCGGCGATGGGCACCTGGAAGTTGATGATGATGGGCTTGGCAACGCCGACCATCGCCCCGTTGACCGGGTTGAACGACGGCGGCCGGAACGGGGGCTCGCCAGTGAACGGCGTCGGATCCTGCCCGGCCACCGGACCGGAGGCCACCGGCACCGCCGCCGGGTCACTCGGCGGGACGCCGAAGGGGTCGGCCAGCGGCGGCAGCGCCACCGGCTCGGGCGCGGGCGGGTCGGCGGGTGCGACCACCGGGCCGGGGTCGCCGGGTGCGTCGTCCGGTTCCGCCAGCGCTGGGCCGGCACCCATCACCAGCACCGCGACCACTCCGAATGCGTTGAGAGCGGCGGCGAGGCCAACCCTCGTGCGGCCCCTTTTCGAGCGCGACATACTCTTTCCTTCCGGTCATCTACGTCAAGACCTGAACTGGCCCCAGTGTGGCACAGCGGCAACCCCAAATTGCCATTCGTTGCACCCACCGCGGCCGTTACCAAGCCCAGTTCAGGCTGCTGACCTGCGCCGTTAGTCGCTCTGTGAAATTGCCGAATCCGGTGTATCGACTATTGGACGAATGGCTGCCATTGCCAGCAAGGCGGCTCCCATCAGACCCGCCGACGCGGTGAGCATCATGGTGACACTGCGCTCATACAACAACCCGCCCGCCAGCGAGCCGGCCATGATCCCCACCTGGAACGCGGTCACGTAGAGCCCCGAGGCGCCGTCGGGGTCGTCCGCCCCGGCGCGCATCGCCGCCGACTGCAACATCGGCGACACCGCCGTGGCCATCGCGCCCCACAGCACGATCGCCGCCGTCCCGACCACCAGCGCCGTCGTCGCGGAGCGGTGCCAGCCGAAGGCCAACGCACTCAGCAGGGCGAGCGCGGCCGTCAGACCCGCCATGCAGACGATGATCGCGCCCTTGGGGCGGCGGTCCAGCGGTCGCGCCACGAGCGCCACCGACAGCACGCCGGCGACCCCGTAGGCGGCCAGCAGCCAGGCCACATTGGGCCCCCGCACGCCGACGACCTGGCGGATAATCACCACGATGTAGGTGTACGAGACGAAATGTCCGGTGACACCGACCATGGTGATCAAGCTCACAATGATCAGCGCCCGGTTGCGGTGATGCGTCGACCGTCGTCCCACGTACTGCAACTGGTCGGTGCTGAGCCTCATCGGGGGCAGCACCAGCCGCGCGGCCACCGTCACCACGGCCGCCGCGACGGTGACACACACAGCCGCCAGCCGCCAGCCCCACATCAGGCTCAGCGCCGCGGTCAGTGGGCTCCCGATGACCAGCGCCAGGCTGGTTCCGATATAGATCGACATGGTGGCGCGTCCGGCGTGACTGGGCGGCACCAGACGGGTGGCGATCGGAGCGATCACCGACCACAGCAGACCGTGCGTCACGGCACACAGCACCCGTCCGCCGGCCAGCACCGCGAAGCTCGGCGCCAGCGCCGAAATCAACTGCGAGATCGTCAAACACACCAGGCTGAGCAACAACGTCCGGCGCCGCGGCCAGTGTGCGGTCCAGCGCACCAGCGGAACCGTGGTCACGGCCGCGACGAACGCGTACCAGGACAGCAACGTGCCGACCAGCACCACGCTGACGTTGAGGTTGCGTGCGATCGCCGAGAGCGCGCCCACCGGCAGCAGCTCGGCGGTCACATAGATGAAGGCCGCCGCCGCGAGCACCGCAAGTTGAACCGCGATCCGTGGCGTCCACGTTCGTGCGGTTGCGGCGATGGTTCCCGATTCGGCGGTCATGGTGTTGGGGTGGCGCGTCGCCCACCGAGCCGAGGTGGCTTGCGGACACGATTGCGCCGTGACAACCGTACGCAACGCATCGGGGCTTTACCCAAACATTGCGCGTCAACACGCCCGGTCAGGAACGGACGAGGCGGGCGATCGCGGCCGACGCCTCGGCCAGTTTCTCGTCGGCCTCCCCGCCACCCTCGGACACTGCGCGGGTGACGCAATGGTTGAGGTGCTCGTCGAGCAGATTGAGCGCCACCGACCGCATCGCGCTGTTGACGGCGCTGATCTGGGTGAGCACGTCGATGCAGTACTTGTCCTCTTCGATCATCCGCGCGATGCCGCGCACCTGACCCTCGATGCGACGCAGCCGCTTGGCGTAGTTGTCCTTCTGCTGCGCGTATCCGTGTGCTGCCGTCATCTCATCTCCCAAGCGCCATGCCATACCCCAACGGGGTATTACCACTGGATGATAAACGATTTTGGCGGGATCGCGCCGCACCGCATACTTGCTGCATGGTCCGATCCCCTGACGCACCCGACATCAAACCCCGCAGCCGCGACGTCACCGACGGCCTGGAAAAGGCTGCGGCCCGCGGAATGCTCCGCGCAGTAGGGATGGGGGACGAGGATTTCGCCAAGGCGCAAATCGGGGTCGCCTCCTCCTGGAACGAGATCACCCCGTGCAACCTCTCGCTGGACCGGTTGGCGAAGGCGGTCAAGGAGGGCGTGTTCGCCGCCGGCGGCTATCCGCTCGAGTTCGGGACGATCTCGGTCTCCGACGGCATCTCGATGGGGCACGAGGGGATGCATTTTTCCCTGGTGTCGCGCGAGGTGATCGCGGACAGCGTCGAAACCGTGATGCAGGCCGAGCGGCTGGACGGCTCGGTGCTGCTGGCCGGCTGCGACAAATCGCTGCCCGGCATGTTGATGGCCGCCGCTCGCCTGGATCTGGCCGCGGTGTTCCTCTACGCAGGATCGATCCTGCCGGGGGTGGCCAAGCTGTCCGACGGCAGTGAACGCGAAGTCACCATCATCGACGCCTTCGAGGCGGTGGGGGCGTGCGCTCGCGGCCTGATGCCTCGGGAGGATGTCGACGCCATTGAGCGGGCCATCTGCCCCGGCGAGGGTGCGTGTGGCGGTATGTACACCGCCAACACCATGGCCAGTGCCGCCGAAGCCCTGGGCATGTCGTTGCCGGGCAGCGCCGCTCCGCCGGCCACCGACCGGCGCCGCGACGGGTTCGCCCGCCGCAGTGGTCAGGCCGTCATCGAACTACTGCGCCAGGGCATCACCGCCCGCGACATCCTGACCAGGGAGGCGTTCGAGAACGCCATCGCGGTGGTGATGGCATTCGGCGGCTCGACCAACGCGGTGCTGCACCTGCTGGCTATCGCCCGCGAAGCCGAGGTCGAACTGTCCCTCGACGACTTCACCCGGATCGGGAAGCGGGTGCCCCACCTGGCCGACGTCAAGCCGTTCGGGCGGCACGTCATGTCGCACGTCGACCACATCGGCGGGGTGCCGGTGGTGATGAAAGCCCTGCTGGATGCCGGGCTGCTGAACGGTGACTGCCTGACCGTGACCGGCAAGACCATGGCGCAGAACCTGGCCGACATCGCCCCGCCGGACCCGGACGGCAAGGTGTTGCGGGCGCTGGACAATCCGATCCATTCCACCGGCGGTATCACCATCCTGCACGGATCGCTGGCTCCCGAGGGTGCGGTGGTCAAGACCGCCGGGTTCGACTCCGACGTGTTCGAAGGCACCGCGCGGGTTTTCGACGGCGAGCGGGCGGCCCTGGACGCGCTCGAAGACGGCACCATCACCCACGGTGACGCGGTGGTGATCCGCTACGAAGGGCCCAAGGGCGGCCCCGGGATGCGCGAGATGCTCGCCATCACCGGCGCCATCAAGGGCGCCGGGCTCGGCAAAGACGTGCTGCTACTCACCGACGGTCGGTTCTCCGGCGGAACGACGGGCCTGTGTGTGGGTCATGTCGCGCCGGAAGCCGTCGACGCGGGCCCGATCGCCTTCCTGCGCGACGGCGACACGATCCGTCTCGACGTGGCCAACCAGACCCTCGACGTGCTGGTCGATCCGGACGACTTCGTGGCACGCCAAGCGGGATTCACTCCCCCGCCGCCGCGCTACAAGACCGGTGTGCTGGCGAAGTACGTCAAGTTGGTGGGCTCGGCCGCCAACGGCGCTGTCTGCGGTTAGCGCACCAGAGGGCCGCGCTCAGCGCACCAGAGCCATCGCGAACCCGTCCCACCCTTTGCCGCAGACCGTTTGCAGCACCGCGGTGTCCAGTCGTGGGTGCTCGCCCATGAGCTGCAGCGTCCCGCGGGTGGCGGCGACTCGCACATCGTCGGCCTCGGTCAGCACCTTGCCGCCGCGGATGACGTTGTCCACCACGATGGCCGTGCCGGGACGGCCCAGCCGGATGGCCCACTCCAGGTAGGCGGCGTTGTTCTCTTTGTCGGCGTCGATGAAAACGAGATCGAACGGGCCTCCGGTCACGGTCGGCAAGGTGTCCAGTGCGGCGCCCACCACCACCTCGACGCGGTCCCCCACTCCGGCCCGGTCCAGGTTCGCCCGGGCGAGTTCGGCGCGGCGCGGGTCGAACTCCAGCGTCACCACCCGCCCCTGCGGACCAGCCCCGCGCGCGAGCCAGATGGTGCTGTAGCCGCCCAGCGTGCCGAGTTCGAGGATGCGACGCGCTTGCATGGCCGCGGCGAGCAGGCACAGGAACTTGCCCTGCTGCGCCGACACGGCGATCCTCGGCAAGCCGGCCGCGTCACTGGCTGCGACTGCCGCGGACAAAGCCGGATCGGGGCCGATCAGTGTGCTGTCCAAGAAGGCGTCGACGGCTTGCGGGTTGGCTTCTGCGGGCATAACCAACGCTAACTCGTGACCCGACCGGCGCCGGGAAACACCCGACCCGACTATTTACCCATACCCCCAATGGGTATAGACTAGCCGTGACACCAACCGCCGACGAAGATGAAGGTGATACGAATGGCAACTCACGAAGCTGGAACCCTCCTGACCTGTGGCCACGACGAATGTGGCTGTCGCGTGCGCATCGAGGTCCCGTGCTGCTGCGGCGGCGGCGAGCCCTACCGCTGCACCTGCGGAGACGATCTGGTCCCCGTCCAGTAGATCGATACGTCTCGCACGCCGGTCGTGCGTCCGGACGCTCCGTTCAGCGCCCGAACGTACGGCCGGCCAACTCCACCTCGGCCGCCAGCGCCAGGGCCACTGCCGAAGCGCCGACGGCCACCGTGTGCAGCCCCGGGCTGACGTGCCAGGCGCCGTCGGCGTAGCGCGCCAGCAGGCGCGGATCCGCCTCGATACTCACGCGGCGAGACTGCCCGGGTTCGAGGTCGACCCGCCCGAATCCCAACAGCCGCAGCCGCGCCTCACCCGGCGCGCCGGCGAGATACACCTGCGGAACATCACTTCCACGGCGGTCACCGGTATTGACGACGGTCACCGCCACCCGCACGGTCTCGCCACCGCTCACCTTGAGGTCGCGGTACTCGAAGCTGGTGTATGACAGGCCGTGTCCGAACGCGAACAACGGAGCCTGCCCGGTTCGGGCGAACCAGCGGTACCCGACGTCGGCACCCTCCGAATAGTCGATCGTCGTCGGCGATCCCAGGTGCGGGCGCGGCGTCTGACCGAGATCGGCCGGAAAGCTGATCGGCAGCCGGCCCGACGGATTGACTTGTCCGGTAAGGATTTCGGCGATCGCCCGGCCGCCCTGCTGTCCGGGATACCACGCCTGCACGATCGCGTTCACCGACTCACGCCAGGGCATCGCCACCGGGTTTCCGGTCTGCAACACGACCACCGTATTCGGGTTGGCCGCGGCGACCGCGGTGATCAACCCGTCCTGTCCCCACGGCAGGGACAGATCTGCGGCGTCGAAACCCTCGCCCTCGGCCCGGATCGCGCAGACGATCACGACATCGGCCCGGCGTGCCACCGGCACCGCCTCGGCCGGGCTGACGCCCGGGTCGAATTCGATGTGCGCCTCCGGCAACAGCTTCCGCAGCTCCTCGAGCGGGCTCGACGGCTGTAGGTACAGATTGCGCATCCCCGCTTCCAGACCTGAGCCGCCGATCGGGATCACGTCGGCATAGCCGCCCGGGGGGACCACGGTGCTCGAGCCGAAGCCGGCCGGGACGCCGCGGTGCGCGTACCCGCCGATGACCGCGATGCGCCCGCCCCGCCCGGTCGGCAGGGGCAGCGCGCCGCCGTTCTGCAGCAGCACGATTCCCTGCCTGGCAATCTCGAGGGCAATGTCGTTGTGCGCGTTCAGGTCCGGCTCCGGCGCCGGCCCCCACTGGTCGATCCCGACGGCGAACATCGACCGCAGGATCCGCCGGACCATGTCCGACAATCGCTGCCTGGGAAGGCGGCCGTCGGCGTAGGCGGCCCGCAAGGGGTCGCCGAAGGTCTCGGACTGCCACAGCAGGGCGTCGATCTGGGCGCCGCATTCCTGGTCCAGGCCGGCCAGCGCGCACTCCCAGCTCGGCGTGCCGCCCCAGTCCGACATCACCCAGCCGGGAAATCCCCACGCGCCTTTGAGCACGTCGTTGAGCAGAACGGCATTGGCGGCGGCGTAGTCGCCGTTGACTTTGTTGTAGGCGGCCATCACCGCGCCGGGCCGGCCACGTTCGATCGCAAGCTCGAAGGCCAGCAGGTCGGACTCGCGGTGCGCGTCGGGGTCGATGACGGCGTCCAGCCAATGGCGGTTGGTTTCGTTGCAGTTCAGCGAGAAATGCTTGGTGGTGCAGATGACACCGTGCTGCTGAATTCCGATCACCTGTTCGGCAGCCATGGTGGCGCTCAGCAGCGGGTCTTCGGAGAAGTATTCGAAGTTGCGGCCGTTGCGCGGATCGCGGGCCAGATTCATCGCGCCCGCCAGCTGCACGTTGAACCCGCGGCTACGTGCCTCCGCGCCGATCACCGAGCCGGCGGCCCGGGCCAGCTGCGGATTGAACCCGGCTGCCAGTGCCAGCCCCGCCGGCAGCGCCGTCGCGGTATCGCCCGGCCGGAAACCGGGGTTGGTCACCCCGAGTCCGGCGTCGCTCATCCGCAGCGCCGGGACTCCCAGTCGCGCCACCCCCGGCACGTAGGCCGCGCTCATCGGGACGTCCAGCGGGATCCGCTCGTCGCGCACCGGCCACATGTCTCCGACACCCATCACCCCGACCAGCAGCGCGAATCGCTCGTCGTCGGTCAGCGCGGCCTCGACCTCGCGCGCCCGCGCGTCCGGGTCAGGGCTCAGAACCGTCACCACACACCCTCTTTCGCGTACACGACACGGAGCACATGTCCGACCTCGGGCCCCATCACCAGCGCCGTCAGCGTGCACATCGTCGACACGAAGTCGGGTCCGTGTGGCGGCGGCACCCGGCACAGGTGATGCGCCACCTCATGCAGTATGACCAGTTCACGCATCGCCCAGTCCGCGGTGGCGCGGTCAGGCACGGCGATGGTGCCCAACCCGTCCCGGTTCTCGTAGTGCGCCGCCGCGGCGGCGCGCCGCGACCGCACCCGCAGCGCCGGCACGTCTGGCCACTCGCGGCGCACCGCCGGCAGCGCCAGCACGTCGTCGACGTAGCGCTGCACCGAGGCCATCGAAGCGAACCGTCCCTCCGGAGGCAACGTCAGCTGGGTGCCGAAGAAGTCGACGCCGGGTGAGCCGCGCTCGGCGGCACGGTCGAACATGATCCGCACGAATTCCTCAGCGGCGTAGACCTTGGCGCGCTGAGAATCGCGGGTCAACGGCCCAGCGCGGTCCGTGCTCCGGGCAACTCGGGACTGCTTCCCAGCCGTGCCCGCCGGCCGGCCCGGTCACCCGCGCGTCGCGCCGCGGAGGAGTACCCGGCGGAAGCCCGGTTGGCCCGCCAGGTGCCGCGCGCCTTCGAAGCCTCGCGATAGTGGTCGCGCAGCTCGACTTCCTTGTCTCGCAGGGCGATAGCAGTCCCGGGGGCGCGGCGACGGTCGTTGGTCACCTCTTGCCGGGCCTGTTCACGGGCTTCGGCGAGGCGCTGACCGACCCGCGCCCCGAACGCGAGCTGGAAATTGAGGCGGGCGGTGATGGTGGGCGTCGGCCGGTGCTCACCCGTGGCGAGGTAGGCGTCGGAGGCCCGGACCATCTGCACCACCAGGCTGGCGTATAGGGCGTGCGTCGCGTCGATGTCCTCGGCGAACCCGTAGGCGTACACGAACGTCGAGTTCGACGCGATGTCGCAGCGCACGTCGTTGGCCGCCCCGATCAGCACGAAAAGCTGCACATAAGTGCGTAGCCCACGGGTACCCGCTGCTCCGATGGTGATGGTGCGCTGCGTGGGGGCCTGTGCCGCCGAGCGGTTGGCAGAGTGCGAGCGCGCCACCGCCAGATCGATGGAGGACGCCGTGGCCAACCGCTGCGCGGCGGTCATGAAGGCCTCGGCCTCATGCGGATTGTCGGTGCCTTCGGCCTGACGCAGCAGTGCCGCGATTCGCGACAGCATCTTGTCGTCGGTCATGCGGCCAAACTAGCGCAGCGCCATAACAATCGCGGTCGGCAATTCACAGCCGCAAATTGAGCCAGGAGACGACGTCGTCGAGGACCTGCTTCTGCTCGGGCTCGTTGAACACTTCGTGAAAGAGCCCGGCGTACTCCTTGAGTTCGACATCGGCCGAACCCACACAATCCACCAGCCGGCGGCTGCCCTCGATCGGCACCAGCGAGTCACCGGTGCCGTGCACCACCAGCAGCGGGGCCGTCATTGCCGGCGCGCGCTGCGGCATCGTCTCGCCGACCTGCAGCAGCGCCCGGCCCAGCCCGGCCGGCACCTTGCCGTGGTACACCAACGGGTCGGTGTTGTAGGCGTTGACCACCTCGGGGTCACGCGATATCGCGTTGAAATCCAGCGCTTCCACCGGCAGGCCCGGCGTCACGACGCCCAGTACCTTCGCGGCCAGCGCCACCACCCGCGGCACCATGTCCTGCGCGGCGACGGCCGGCGCGGAGAGCACCATCAGGTCGTAGTTGTCCGGACGCTCCACCCCGTAGGCGAACACGATGGCGCCGCCCATGCTGTGTCCGAGCACGACGCGGGTCAGGCCGGGGTGCTCCCGGGTCGCGAGACCCACCAGGGTGTCGAAGTCCCCGGTGAATTCCGAGACGTCGCGCACCATCACCCGCTTGCCACCCGAGCGCCCGTGCCCCCGGTGATCCAGCGCGTAGGTGACAAGACCGGCCTGGCCCAGCCGCTGCGTCACGTGGTCGTAGCGGCGGGCGTGCTCGCCGAAACCGTGGGCGAGAATGACCACCGCGCGGGGCGGGACGTCCGGGGTCCACACGTCGTAGACGATGGGGACGCCACCAACGCCGTCGAAGGTTCGTTCAGTGCGGGTGGTAGTCATCAACGGCAGCTTACGTCCTGCATGGCCACTCCTTGCGGCGTGTTGTCACACCGTCTGCGTAGTCTCGAACGGGTGAGTGTGCTCACCGAGAATTCCGCCTCCAACGCCGGCGGAGATTTTTCCGCCCACGCCGAGCCGTATCGGCGCGAACTGCTCGCCCACTGCTACCGGATGACCGGGTCGCTGCACGACGCGGAAGACCTGGTGCAGGAGACGCTGCTGCGGGCGTGGAAATCGTACGACCGTTTCGAGGGCAAGTCCTCGGTCCGCACCTGGCTGCACCGGATCGCCACCAACACCTGTCTCACTGCTCTGGAAGGCCGTGGGCGGCGGCCGTTGCCGACCGGCCTGGGCAATGCCCGCTCGGATCCGACGGCCGAACTCGTCGAGCGCGCCGAAGTCCCCTGGCTGGAGCCGCTGCCCGACGCGCAGGATCCCGCCGACCCGGCGGTGATCGCCGAGTCCAAGGAGTCGGTGCGGTTGGCGTTCATCGCCGCGCTGCAGCACCTGTCGCCGCGCCAGCGGGCGGTGTTGCTGCTGCGCGATGTGTTGCAGTGGAAGGCCGCCGAGGTCGCCGAGGCGATCGGCACCACCACCGTCGCCGTCAACAGCCTGCTGCAGCGCGCCCGGGCCCAGCTGGAAACCGTGGCGCCCAGCGCCGACGACCGGCTGGCCGCGCCGGACTCCGCCGAGACGCAGGATCTGCTGGCCCGCTATATAGCCGCGTTCGAGACCTACGACATCGACCGTTTGGTGGATCTGTTCACCGCAGAGGCGATTTGGGAGATGCCGCCCTATACCGGCTGGTACCAGGGCGCGCCGGACATCATCGCGTTGATCCACACGCAGTGCCCGGCCGAGCATCCCGGCGACATGCGAATGGTGCCGATCATGGCCAACGGCCAGCCCGGCGCGGCCATGTACATGCGTGCCGGTGACCGGCACGTGCCCTTCCAGTTGCACGTACTCGACGTGCGGCCGCACGGCGTCTCACATGTCGTCGCGTTCCTCGACGGTTCGCTGTTCGCCAAATTCGGCCTGCCGGAGTCCTTGTGACCGCCCTGCCCGCCGTCACGCCGGTGCCCGGCCGGCCGTCGATTCTGTTGGGCGCCTTCGACATCGCCGGTGTCGGCTACGGCGCGCGGGAGTTCTTCATCGCGGGTACGGCCAAGTCGTACACCCCGGAGCAGCCGCTGGGCCCGGACGGCCAGTGGCGCGTAACCGACTCGCACAGGGCCGAGTACACCACGCGGGTGGTGGCGCTGACGCCCAGCGACCCGGCTGATTTCAACGGCGCGGTGCTCGTCGAGTGGCTCAATGTCAGCGGCGGCATCGACGCCCCGGCCGTGTGGATGATGGCCCATCGCGAGGTGATCCGGGCGGGCTATGCCTACGTCATGGTGTCGGCTCAGAAAGTCGGCGTGGACGGTGGCGTGAGCCTGCTCGGTCTGGACATGTCGCTGAAGAGTCAGCACCCCAAGCGCTACGGCCCCCTCAACCATCCCGGTGACGCGTTCTCCTACGACATGTTCTCGCAAGTCGGCAACCTGGTCCGCGATACCGGTGGGATCCTGGGCGAGCTGGACCCCGAACACGTTGTCGCCGTGGGTGAATCGCAGTCGGCGATGTTTCTCACCAGCTACATCAACGCGGTGGACCCGCTCGCGCGGGCCTACGACGGGTTCCTGGTGCACTCCCGGTTCGGGCCGGCCGCACCCCTGGGTGAGGGCTCGATCTTCGACGAACTGCAATCCAGCAGCTCCCAGGCGGTCAAGTTCCGTCAAGACCTGCGTGTCCCACTGATGACGATCATCACCGAGACCGACCTCTTCGGCGCCGGACGGCAGGGTTACCACGGCGCCCGACAACCCGACAACGACCTGCTGCGGGTGTGGGAGATCGCCGGTGCCGCACACGCCGACAACTACACGATCCAGGTGGCGCCCATCGATTCCGGGTCGGCGTCGATCGAGGACCTCGCGGCGGCCTACCGGCCCACCGACAACCTGATGGGCACCCAACTCGACCACTTCATCAACTTCGGCCCGCAGCACCACTACGTGGTGCAGGCGTCGCTGGCGGCGCTGACCGCTTGGATCCGCACCGGAACCCCGCCTCCGAAAGGCCCTCCGCTGAAGGTCGAAGCGGGCTCGCACCCGGCGCCGGTGCTGGATGCCCACGGCATCGCCGAGGGCGGTTTACGCACCCCGTGGGTGGACGTCCCGGTCGCCCGCACCTCCGGCATCGCCGCCGAAGACAGCCGCATGTCGTCGATCTTCGGCTCCGGCGAGCCCTTCGACGAGTCGACCCTGCGGCGCCTGTACCCGGACGGCGCAGACGATTACCTGCGCAGGTTCACCGCGGCACTGGACACGGCGATCTCATCCGGGTTCATTCTCACGGCCGACCGCGAGGAGATCCTTCAGCTGGCCGCTGCGACCTACCCGCTCGTCTAGAACTACCTGCGCAGATGGCGCTGTGTCGTCGAAATCGGTGGTCAAGCAGCCGAATTGGTCGTGTTGCCGCTGCTCGGCCGGGATGGCTGGCGGCTTGACGGCGTGCCGTGCATGCCCAACGGGTGCTCACCATGAGTCCGTGGCAGCCGTTAGGGTGGGAGCATGCCTGCCAGCGTGGATTTCCGGCCGGCGGCCGATCGCGGCGTCACGACGACACCCTGGTTGCAGTCCCGGCACTCCTTCTCCTTCGGAGACCATTATCAGCCGGACAACACACATTTCGGCCTGCTGCTGGTGAACAACGACGACATCGTCTCGCCACGAACGGGTTTCGACACCCACCCACACCGGGACATGGAGATCCTCACCTGGGTGCTGGAAGGTGAACTGACCCATCAGGATTCCGCCGGAAACAACGGGACCATCTACCCCGGTCTGGCCCAACGCATGTCAGCGGGCAGCGGAATCCTGCATTCGGAGAAGAACGACTCGCCCACCCAGCCAGTGCATTTCGTGCAGATGTGGGTGATTCCCGACGAGACGGCCATCACACCTAGCTATCAGCAGGTCGAGATCGGCAATCGCCTGGACAACGTCGGCTTGGTCACTGTCGCGTCGGGCATTCCGGGCCGTGACGCCGCCCTGACTCTGCACAACCGCGCCGCGGCGCTGCATGTCGCACGACTACGCGCCGGGGACTCCGTCGACCTCCCGCCCGCGCCCTACCTGCACGTATTCGCGGCGCGTGGCCGCCTCGCCGTCGAGGAGGAAGGTGAGCTGGGCGAAGGAGACGCGGCCCGGCTCACCGGCGGGGACGGCAGACGGCTCACCGCCCAACAGCCTGCCGAAGTGCTGGTCTGGGAGATGCACGCGAAGCTGGGCGGCTGACCGACGGATTAGAGTGGGCTCGACAGACAGGAGCCTCATGTCTCAGAAACATGCCAAGCACGCGGCGCCCAAACCGAACCGGAACACCAGGCAACTTCGCAAGGTGCGGTTCTGGGCGGCGCCGATCCTGATCACCCTCGCCCTGATGTCGGCGCTGTCCGCACTGTACCTGGGCGGAATCTTGAATCCGACCACCAACCTGCGGCATTTTCCGATCGCCGTGGTCAACCAGGATGCCGGGCCCTACGGCAAGCAGATCAGCGACGGCGTGGTGGCCGGCCTGGACAAGGAGAAGTTCGACGTCCGGGTGGTCTCTGCGGCCGAAGCCAAGCAACTGCTGGACCGGGCGCAGGTCTACGGCGAAATGGTGATACCGCCGGGCTTCTCGTCGAAGCTCCGCGACCTCGGGGAGAGTGCGCTCACCGCCAACCGCGCGGAACGGCCCACCATCACCATCTCCACCAACCCGCGGGCAGGCACACTGGGCTCCAGCATCGCCGGCCAAACGCTGAACCAGGCCGCGTCGGTGGCGAACAGCAAAGTGGGCGAAAGACTTTCGGCTGATGTGGCGGCGCAGACCGGCGGTGCCCCGTTGGCCGGCGCCTCGGTGCTGTCGCTCACCAGCCCGATCGACATCAAGTCGACCGTGTACAACCCGCTGCCCAACGGCACCGGAAATGGGTTGTCGGCCTTCTACTATGCGCTACTACTGTTGCTCGCCGGATTCACCGGCAGCATCGTGGTGAGCACCCTGGTCGACTCGATGCTGGGTTATGTGCCCGCCGAATTCGGCCCGGTCTATCGCTTCGCCGAGCAGGTCAACATCTCTCGGTTCCGCACACTCTTGGTCAAGTGGGGTCTGATGGTGATCCTGGCGCTGGCGACCTCCGGTGTCTATATGGCGATCGCGCACGGGCTCGGAATGCCCATCACCATGGGATGGCAACTGTGGCTCTACGGGGTGTTCGCGATCAGTGCGGTAGGGATCACTTCGAGTTCGCTGATCGCGGTGCTGGGTTCGATGGGCCTGCTGTTCAGCATGCTCGTCTTCGTCATCCTCGGGTTGCCGTCGGCCGGTGCTACGGTGCCGCTGGAGGCGGTGCCGCCGTTCTTCCGCTGGCTGGCCGAATTCGAGCCCATGCACCAGGTATTCCTCGGAGTCCGGTCGCTGCTCTATCTCAATGGACACGCGGACGCCGGACTGCGCCAGGCGTTGACGATGACCGCCATCGGTCTGGTGATCGGATTGTTGGTGGGCGGCATCATCACCCGGCTGTACGACCGCAAAGGTTTCCACCGGGTCCCCGGTGCGATCGAGCATGCCATCGCCGCCGAGCACCAGGCACATCACCAACGCGAGATGGCGCGGGAACCCGCCGGTGAAGCGACCGAGATCCCCGACGCCGACGCCGACGCCGAGCCGGCGACCAACGCCGAGCCGCCGACCGACGCCGGGCCGGCCCAGCCAGTCTCTGAAACTTCAAGCGGCAAAACGTAATTCGAACGCGGCCGGGCCGTCATCGGCCTGTTACTAAAGTTGACAGTCGGACGGATGTGGCTAATCCTGGGAGAACCTCTTCCCCGGACATTGGCCGAAAGGGCTTGCCGTGCCGACGCCAGCTGCCGTCTTGCGCCGACTCATGGCGAGCTGTGCCGCCCTGGCTCTATGTCTGACGTTGGCGGGCACCACCGGCGCGCCCGCCGCTCGGGCCGCCGACGCGCGTGAGTTGCTGGAGCAGGCCATCGCGGGCACCCGGGGTTCTTACCTCGTCTACAACTTCGGCGGCGGACACTCGATGCCTCTGCTCGACGGTGCTGGGCACTGGTACGAGATGAACAACGGCGGCCACCTGATGATCATCAAGCAGGCCGCCAGCCGACTGCAGCCGCACCTGTTGGTGGACACCCACCAGGGCGACCAGGCCCGCTGCGAGAACAATGCCGGCGCCCGCACCGCCGAAGGACTGTGGCAGGCATCCGAGATCTACCCGCCGCTGCAGGCGTGGCAGCGCATGGGCCAGCCGACGATCGCGATCAACGCCAACTTCTTCGACGTCCGCGGCCAGAAGGGCGGTTCCTGGCGGGACACCGGGTGCAGTTCGCCGCTGGGCGCTTTCGTGGACAACACCCATGGCCAGGGCCGCGCCAACCAGGCGGTCACCGGCACCGTCGCCTACCCGGGTAAGCAGGGGCTGTCCGGTGGCAACGAATCCTGGACGTCGCTGACGACGATGATCCTGCCGGTGGGCGGCGCGCCATATGTGTTACGGCCCAAGGGTCGAGAGGACTACGACCTAGCCACGCCGGTGATCGCCGACCTGCTGAACAAGAATGCGAAGTTCGTCGCGGTGGCCGGCATCGGGCTGCTGTCCCCGGGCGACACCGGCCAGCTGCACGACGGCGGTCCCAGCGCGGCGCGAACCGCCCTGGCCTACTCGAAACAGAAGGATGAAATGTACATCTTCGAGGGTGGCAGTTACACCCCGGACAACATTCAGGACCTTTTCCGCGGCTTGGGCAGCGACACCGCGATCTTGCTCGACGGCGGCGGCTCGTCGGCGATCGTGCTGCGCCGCGACACCGGGGGCATGTGGGCCGGAGCCGGAGCGCCCAAGGGATCGTGCGATACCAGGCAGGTGCTGTGCGACTCCCATGAGCGGGCGCTGCCGAGCTGGCTCGCCTTCAACTAGCCGGGGTTGGCCCGAACCGGAAGATCAGCACCACTGTCGGGCCCGTAGGCCGAGGTGACGCATCAACCTGCCGCCGAGAATGATGCCGGCGACGAAGGTCGGAAAGGCGACCAGGACGGCGGTGAGGTCGACGGTGGATCGTGGCGCGAACCAGAAGCTGAGGAAGATGACGTTGCCCGTCATATTGGCGACGAACACATGTCCGAGGACCAGGACGGCGATCGTGTCGGCCAAACCGTTCGCGAACGTCAGCAGCAGCAATACCGTGCCGGTCGACCGGTCGGAAACCGGAGAGATGACGGCCATGGGGGGTGGGCTACAGCTGCGGTGTCACATCCAGCGAGGTGATCGTGGTCATCCGGGTGACCAGCCAGCGGTCACCTTCCCGCTTCATCGACATCCGGTACGACAGGTATTGCAGCGACGGGATGTTCTTCTTCAGTGGTGTGGTAGCCGTGGTGTTGGTGTAGACGATCACGGTGGCGTTGGGCCCGTCGAGTGATTCGACCGCGACGCCGGTGACCTCGGTGGAGTTGGTGATCTTCAGCTGCTTGTTGGGTCCGACGACCTTCTCTTCGACGAACTTGCGGTATTGCGCCCCGAAGTCGCCGGTGAGGTATCTGCCCGCGCGGTCGGCCAAGGTGTCCATGTTCTCGGGCGTGTAGCTCCACAGCGTGGTGATCGCGTTGGCCGCCGCGCGCGCCACCTTCAGCTTGACTTCGATGGTGGCGCGCTCGGCCAGGTAGGGCTGCACCATCGCAGCCGCGAACGCCGAGGACCCGATGAACAATGCGGCCACCAGGGCCACCACCACAGCCGCCAGACGACCGGGCTTCCGAACCCTCTTCGGCTTGGCCGGCTTGGCCGGCTTGGCCTCGGCCTCAGCCTCGTCCTCCGCCTCGGGCCCGGTCTCGGTCTCCCCCTCGTCCGACGAATCATCCTCGGCCGCTTGGGTTTCCGATGCGGGCTCGGACTCCGCGGCTGTCTCGGCCTGGACGGTCTCGGCCTCGTCCCGGGACTCCTCCGGGGCCTCGTCGGTCAGATCACCTGCTGCAGGTTGCTGATCTTCCACTGATTCCCTTCCTGCGTAGCGGTCGCCGACCAACGATTGGTGTTCTCGTACACCTGTTTTCCATCCGACGTCTTGGAGGTGACGTCGGTGGCGACCAGCACGGTCACACTGCCGTCGTCATTCCAGCGTTCCACGCCGGCGTCCAGTACCGTCCCGGTCGAACGCTCCGCGCGGGCGACCTGTAACAGGATCTCATTGGCCTTGTCGGTGTACTGCTTGGCGAAGTCACCCGTCGCCTGTGCCAGCACCCGATCGATGTATTCGTTGGCGTGGAACGGGTCGATGGAGGTGAATCCCGTCATGAACCACTTGACGTAGTTGACCGCCTGCGTTTCGCGCTCCGCGGTGCGGTCCCGGGACTGATGGTTGACCAGCATGAACGCGGACAACGCGATCGCCGCGGCCATCACCACCGACGTGATCGAGGACACCAGCGGCAGCGCCCATCGTCTGGGCGGAATGGCCTGCGGGACCAGGAGCGAGCCCTCGCCAGGCTCGAACTTGCGGCGCGGGCTCATTTGCCTTCCCCAGCAGGCTTTGGTTTGGCCAGCACCGTCAGGTCGTCCACCAACCAGCGGCCGTCGCCGCTCCTGATGAACTTCACCCGGACGCTGGCGGTGATGTAGCGGACGTCGGGCCCCTCGCCGCGTCGCCCCTGCAGAAACAGCAGCATGGTCGCGCTGTTCGGGGTGGCGGCCAGGACCGAGTTGGTGGAACCCCAGTACTCGTTGATGACGGGGTGCCCCTTCTGGACCACCTCCTGCTGGGCCGCCAGGTCATGGCGATATCTGTCGGTGGTCAGGTTCAGCGCGCGGGCGAAGTCATCGTGCAGATTCTTCGGGTCGTAGGTGAGCATCTGGGCCACGATCTTGGGGCCCTGCGTCGAAATCTCGGCACGGGTCCGGTCGGTGGCCTGGGCGCGGGCGAACACAACCCCATAGCCGACGCCCGCACCGGCCAGGCACAAAGCCGCCGCGGCGACCAGTGCCGCCGCCGTCCACTTGCGCACCTGGTCGGCCCGCTCGTGAGGTACGACGCGCAACACCTCGGTGCCCAACAACATGTCGGCGAAGGTGCGGCGCTGAGCATCCCACAGCGGCCAGAACCAGCCCACCAGCAGAGCCACGGTGTCCAGCAGGTGCGCCAGGTCGCGCAACAGCAGCCACCACGGGCTGACGTCTTTTCCATCCCGCCGCACTACGGCGATACCGAGTTGCGCGCGCCCCAAACTCCAGCCGGTGACCGTCGGCAACAACAGTCGGTTGACCAGCACCGCCAGGACCGCCAGGCTGCAGACGACCATGCACGCCCACCACCACGCGCGGTACGGCGGCAGCGTCCAGGAAACCAGCGCCATCGTGCAAGCCACAGCGAGACCGGCGAGTACGTCGATCGAAAACGCCGCGACACGCGAATGCCAAGGCGCCAGGGCCTTTTCGGGCAGGTCCTGGGCGGCGGTCCGGGTCTTTTCGACCACCACCGTCACTTCGTCACCTGGTCGAGTTTCGAAATCTTGTAGGTCCCCTCGGTCGGCGCCATGCGCACCCGCAGGCGATAACCCGTCTCCTGGTTCTGCTGCTGGTCGTTGGAGACGCTGATGCGCAGCGCGATGAGCACGTCGACCGATCCGTCGGGATTGTTGCGCTCGACGGCCGCGCGCATATCCGACACCTTCAGGTGCACATTGGCAGCCTGGTATGCCTGCACCAGCATGCTGCTGTAGAGCAGCGCCTGGGTGCGGTACTGGTCGGTGCCGCAGTCCACGATCTTCTGCTCACTGGCCGCCATGCTGCTGATGTCCGGCGCCTGAGTCGCGGCGACACAGTCCTTGGCCACGTTCAGCGCGGCCGCGTCGTTGCGCTGCAACGCCGCGATGTCCTGATGCGAACGCAACGCGTAGTAACCCCCGCCCGCGATTGCCCCGGCCACAATCAGCAAGACGGCCGAGATTCCGGCCAGCCAGGCGCGTCCCACCCGGGATTTACCCCGAATGACGGCGGGTTCCTCCTCGGTCACCGAATCCGACGGCTCGTCGCCGGATTCGGAGTCCTCGTCCTTCGCCTCGGTGTCAGCCGGGTCGGCTGCGGACTCGGATTCCGTGGAATCCTCGTCCTTCGCCTCGGTACCCAGCGAATCGTCCTCGTTGATGGGGTTCAGCCGGCCGGCGCCAGCATCTCCTTCCATCCGTCGTCTCCTGTTTTCATCGAGTTTGCGACGGAGTATTTGACCCCGTCGGGCCCTACCAACTCTCCACTCTGCGGACTGTAGACCGCGGAGGGGGGCCCGCCCGGAGTGTAGACGCAGGGGTTGGGCTGTTGTCCGTTGCACTGCACCGCACCGGTGCCGGGTCGGGTCAGCGGGTCGCTGATCGGCGGGGGGGTGCCGCCCGGCGGGAGCCGGTCGGCCGGCGCCGGGTTCATCCCGTTGTTCACCGACGGCGCGGGCACCACCAGGCCCGGCTTGACCGGTTGGTCGCATCGGGCGGCAGGCGCCGGGCAGGTCAGCAGCTGGTTCGGGTCGCCGTACCAGGGGTTGGTGCCCGCTGGCTCGTACGGCTTGGTACTGCGGCATTCGCGCGGGGTGGCGGCCCGCTTGCCGGGCACGTCGACACAGGGGATGTTGCGCGAACCACGCACGCTGTTGGACGGGGTGTCCATCGGGATCTTGCAGTACGTCCCCACCGGCAACGGCTGCGTGCTGGTGTCGGCGAACGACCGCCACTGCTCGGCCGGGATGAAGCCGGTCAGGCAGGGCGGCGGCTGGTTGATCGCCAGCGCCAGGTCCAGTGCCGCCATGTTCGGGAACGGCGCGGCCACGGTCTGGGCGATCGACGCGCCCTGCGGCAGGAACACCAGAACCTGCTCGAGACCCTTGTGGTAGCGCTTGAGCAGGTCGAACACCACCTCCAGGTTGGCCAGCGTCTGCGGCAGCGAGTCACGGACGTCGGTGAACACCTCGTTCACCTGATCCGCGGTCGGAGCGGCCTGCGTCAGAACGCTACGCACATGCTGGTCCTCCTGGGCGGTCTGCGCAGCCAACGTGTTCAGGTTGCGCGCCCAGCGCTCGATCGCGCTGCCCGAGTCCACCTGGCTCTGCAGGATCGGGCCGGAGTTCTGGATGATGTCGTTGACGTCGTTGATCTGGGTGTGGAAATCGCCCACGATCGCCTGCGTCGCATCGACCAACCGTTGCAGGGCCGGGCCCAGACCGCCGACCGCCAGCGCCGTCTCATCGAGCAGCTTCGGAATCTTCTCCTTCGGCAGGACCTCGAGGCCGCGGTTGGCGGTGTCCAACGCCGGCCCGATCTCGCTCGGAACCGTGCCCTTGGTGATCGTTTGGCCCGAGGCGAAAAACTTGCCCGGGTTGCCGTTGGACACTAGGTCCAGATACTGCTCACCAACGGCCGACACAGAGTGCACGTTCGCGGTGGCATCGACCGGGATCTTGTAGCGACTGTCGATGCTCAACGTCGCCTTCGCACCGAACGGGGTGGGTTCCACCTCGGTGACCTTGCCGATGGTGATGCCGCGATAGGTCACGTTGGCCGTCGGGTACAGACCCCCGGAGGCCGGCAGATTGGCGGTCAGCTCATAGCGCCCGATGCCGACGAGGGTCGGAATCTGCAGGTAGTAGACGCCGAGCACGGTCAGCGCGACCACTGTGAGCGTCAGGAACATCCACAGCTGGCGCTTGATGAAGGGTGTCAGCATTGGCCTCGCTCCGCCCTTTCCACCAATGGCCCGCCCGGTGCGTCGTTCGGGTTCGACGTGTAGCGAACGTCGGGGATCATCGTCTCCGGGTCGCGCCCGAACGACTGCTCCAGCGCCCGCAGGGCTCCGGAGAAGCCAGTACCCGTCAGCACGGCGTTGTCCACGGCGCTGTAGGTCACGTCCAGGGTGGCCGAAACGTTCTGGTAGTCGCCGCGGAAGATCTTCGGCACCGCATCGATGTCGAACGGCTGCGTCAAGATCAGCTTCAGCGCGCCGATCAGGTACGGCGAGCCGCGGCCGAGCTCCCGCAGCGGGCACTGCAGCGACTGCAGGTCGGTGTGCAGGTTGGCGCGGGCCTCCGACAGATACTGGTCAGTGGCAGCGCTGAGGCGGCCGACCGAGTCGACGGCGTTGATCAGCAGGTTCTTGGTGTCCGCGAAGTGCTTGATCAGCGGCGGGAAGTCGGTCAGCACCCGCTCCAGCACGTCGTTGCGGTTACCGACGTAGCTCAGCAGGCGGTTCGTGGAGTCGATGGCGTGGGTGATGTCATCGCGCTGCTCGTTGAGCTGCCGGGTGAAGGTGTCCAGCCGGTTCAGGAAGCCGCGAATCTGATCGCCCCGGCCGTGGAAGATCGCGTAGATCTCGTTCTGCAGCACTTCCAGGTTCGGAATGCCGCCGCCACGCAGGATCAGCGAGATGACCGCCAGCGTCTGCTCGATATTGGGATAGGCCGAGGAGTTTTTCAGCGGGATGGTGTCGCCGTTGCGCAGCAGTTCCTTCGACGGGTTCTCCGGCGAAATCAGCTCCACGTGCTGGGATCCCAGCAAGCTGGTCTGGCCGATCTTGAGGATGGCGTTCTTGGGGAGCTTGGTGTCCTTCTTCAGCCCCAGCGTCAGGGTGGCTACCCAGTTCCTCAGCTCGATCTTGCGGATCGAGCCCACCTCGACGTCGGCGACCATCACCTTGCTGTTGCCGTTAATCGCCAGCGTGTCGGGCACCTGCGCGTAGACGGTATACGAGTCGCTGCCGCTGCCCGGCGCCCCGGGAATCGCGACCTGCGAAATGCCTTTCCAGCCACAGGAACTCAGCATCAGGGCGGCCACCAACAGCACCAGCACCTGCCAGGTGCCGCGGCGGACCCTACGAAGTGTCCCGATCACTGACCCCCTCCTACCTCAGCTGGCAGCGGTGCGCCGACCGCTGCGGCCGGACCCGGGTAACCGGGCACCGGAGCGACCGGTCCCGGAATCACCCCGGGTCCCGGCGGCGGCGGCGGCACCGGCACCTGCGCCTGCAGGCCGATGGGCGGTAGCACCGGGTACTCGTCGTATGCGTTGGGCGGTCCCGGCGGTGTCTGCAGGGTGGACTGGACCGGCTGAATGTCGGGTCCACCCATCAGTTCGGCCAACGATTCCGGGGTCATCAGACCCGCCGTGATCGGACCGACCTGCTGGCCCTGCATGCCCGGCGCCACGATCCAGCCGGGCTGGGTGTTCTTGTGCGACGTCGGGGTGTCTGGCACCCAGATACCGGGGACAGTCGTGTCCTTGTACCCCGGCGGAGGCTGCAACCGCGGTTCGGAGTACGCGACGTGCTTGGGCAGGATCTCGGCGGTGTTGAACGCGTTCAACCCGAACGGGAAGTAGTTGAACTTGATCGCGTCGAGCACCGGCGCCAGGTATTGCGCACAGAGTTCGGCGGATTCCTGGTAACCCAGCCGGCTGCCGGCCTGCACCGAGCTGCAAACGAACTGCATCGGGTTGGCGAAGCTGGTGATCTCCGGAACGGCGACCACCGAACCGTGGGACGGGTGGTAGATCTGGTTCACGTTCGCGGCCGCCGTCGGCAGCACGTGCAGCGCGGTCTCGAGCCCGTTCAACGGCTCCGGCTGCAGCAACGTGTTGGTCACTGTCGCCAGGTTGTTGACGTCGTGGGTCAGCACCTCGCGGTTCTTGTCCAGGAACGGCCGGATTGTGGTCAGCAGACTGTCGAACTGGCGCACCGCACTGGCCAGCGCCTGATCTGAGCTGGCGAGCCGGCCCGTGACGTCGGCCAGATTTTGGTTGAGCGCGACGAACTGCTTGTCGTCCTGGTGCAGCGCATTGACGAACAGGGCCAGGCTCTTTACCACCGCGAAGAAGTCACCGCGGCCTTCGTTGAGCGCCGTGAGTGCCCGCGACAGGCTGTCCAACGTGGTGTTGAGCTGCTTGCCCTTGCCCTCCAGACCGTTGGCGAACGAGTTGATCACCTCACCGAACGGCCCGGTCGGCTGCGCCTCGGTGGGACCGAGCTTGGAGATGATGTTGGTGATGCTGTTACGCAGCTCGTCCCACTCGACCGGCACCTGGGTGCGCTCCATCGGGATGACCGCGTTGTTGGCCAGCACCGGGCCACCCTTGTACGGCGGCTCGAGTTGGATGGCCCGGGATGCCACCAGGGTCGGGTTGAGGATCACCGCGGAGGCGTTGGCCGGAACCTTGTACTGGTTCTCGTAGTGGAAGGTGACCTTCATCTTGTCGCCGGCCGGCTCGATCTTGTCGATCAAGCCCACCTTCAGGCCCATGATCTGGACCTTGTCGCCGGCGTACAGCGCGTTGGCGGCCGAGAAGTAGGCCACCACCGTGTTGTTGGTCAGCTTCTTGTAGAGCTGCCAGCCGACGAAGGCGGCAACCAGCGCGAGGATCACGATCAGCGTGCCGATGATGACCGTGGCCCGGGACATCCTTGGCAGCCGGATGTTGCGGACGTCAAAGATGGTGCTCAATTCTGGCTACCTCCCGCTGCGCCGCTACCGCCCGAACCGCCCGGGTTGATGAACGGTGCCGGTAACTGGTTCCCCGGCCCCGGCGGGGCCGGCGGACCCGGGGGGAGCCCCGGTGCGAATGTCGATGGTGGTGCTACCGGTCCCGCCGGTCCCAGAGGTTCGGTGCGAGCACCGGGCGGGGCATTGGGCGGCAACGGAACCGGCGTGCCCGGAGCACTGGGCGCCGGCTCGCCCGGCCGTCCGGCGATCGGGATGCCCGGTGCGTCCTGCACCCCGTTCGGGTTCGGCGGTGACATCTGGACGTCCAGAGGTGCCGGGAAGCCCGGACCACCGAACGGCCCGATGGTGGCGCCCGCACACGGCAGCGGGTTGGCCGGAGTGGGGATGCCATCGGCTGCCGGTGTGTACGAGCACGGTGATCCGGGCGGCACAGCCGGACCCGGGTGCTCCGGGGTGCCTTCCAGTACCAGCGGTCCCGGTGGCGGTGCGCCGTTGGGGAACCGGGTGCCGTTGGGGTCGGGGAACCGGTACGCCGGCAGCCCGGCGCTGCGCCAGAAGTCCTCGGGGCTCAGACCGCGCTTCTTGAACGCGGCGTCGATGAACGGCTGCAGGATCTGGCCGGGGACCAGGTTGTGGATGACCACCTTGAAGAACGGCCCGGAGGCGATCGACTCATTCAGCGAGGGAAGGAACCCGCCGACCATCAGCAGGCCATTGGCCAGGTCTTCCTTGCGCTCGACGAGTAGGTCACTGACGGTGCGCAGCTGCTCGAGCACGTGGTTGAGGTTGGGGTTGTCGTTGATGAAACCCTGCACCTGCGTGGAGAAGGCGGCGACGTTGCTCAGCAGCGCGTCGATGGCGCGGCCGCGTTCGTTGAAGGCCGCCAGCAGCGTCTTGGCATTGACCAGCAAGCGGTCCACTTGCTGACTGCGGTCGCCCAGCACGCTGGCCACCTGGTTGGCCTGGGCCAGTAGGTGCTTGATCTCCTCGTCGCGCTTGCCGATCGTGTCGGAGAACTTGGCGACCCCGTCCAGGGCGGGACTGAGCTGCGGGTAGGTCTGGTCGATGGTCTCCGACAGCACGTGCAGCGACTTCTTGACCGTGTCGATGTCCCAGCCGGTAGCCGCCTTGGTGACGTCGAGGAACGCGTCATAGATCTGGTACGGGGTGGTGCTCTGCCCCAGCGGCAACGTGCCGTTCGGCCGCAGCGGCTGGTTACCGCGGGCCTCGATCTCGAGCACCTTCTTACCCAGCAGGGTGTCGGTCCGGATGTTCAGCCGGCTTTCGGTGCCGATGCTCTCGGTGCCGATGGAGAACTTCATGACGATGTGGTCGCCGTCGATGCTGATGGCCTCGACCTTGCCGACGTCCATGCCGGCGATACGGACCTTGTCGCCCTTGTTGATGCCACCGGTGTCGGTGAACTGCCCGTAGTAGCTGGGCTTGGCCATCAACATCGGCACACTGGTAAAGCTCTGGCCCACCCCGATGACCAGGAGCGTCACCAGGATGCCCATGAGCCCGATCTTGAGGCGGTTGGGCGGTTCCAGCGTTCTCATTGCGGCGCGCACCTTCCGGTCGGCTGGTGGAAGAGGCGAACGGTTCGGACCGGACCACCGGCCTGCAGACCGTTGATCTTCAAGCTGATGTCGCAGGAGTAGAAGTTCACGAAGTCGCCGTAGGAGCCGATTGCGCGACCGATCGAGTTCAGTGCGCTCGGCACCTTGTGCAGGAAGTCGTTGAGCTGCTCCCGCTGGTCGATCAACGGCTGCTGCACCGCATCGAGATAGTTGATCGCCTTGTGCAGCAGCGCCCGGTCCTCGCTCAGCAGGTCGGCCACCGTGCCCGCCGCGTTGCTGATGTTGGCGGTGCCGCCGGCCAGCGAGTCCCCGTGATCCTTCAGTCCGGTGATCAGCACCTCGAGGTTGTTGACGGTCTGGTCGAAGTCCTTGCGGTGGCGAACCGTGGTGTCGAGCACCTTGTTCAGGTTGGTGACGACCTCGCCGATCGCTTGATCCCGCTCGCCCAACTGGGAGGTGACCTGCGCGGTCTGCTGCAGGATGTCGTTGATCGTGCCGCCCTGGCCTTGGAACACCGTGATCAGCGCCGAGGCGATGGTGTTGACCTTGTCGGGGTTCAACGCCCGGAAGATCGGCTTGAAACCACCGATCAGTGCGTCGAGGTCCAGCGCCGGCGTCGTGCGGGCCATCGGGATGAACCCACCCGGCTGCATGATCTTGTCCGCGCCGTCACCCTCGCCGCGCTTGAGTTCCAGGTAGCGGTTGCCGATCAGGTCGAGGTAGCGGATCGACGCGGTGGTGGACTGATACAGCGGAATGTTGCGGTCCACGTCGAACTGAACCCGAACCCGCTTTCCGCCGTCGATCAGCTCGAGGTTCTTGACCTTGCCGATCTCCACCCCGGATGCGCGGACGAACTGCCCGGCGCGCAACCCACTGACGTTGCTGAATTCGGCAGAGTACGTGTTGGTTCGGTCGAAACGGATCTGACCGAACACGATGATGATCATGATGCTGAACATCAGCAGCACCACAGCGAAGGCGCTGAGCTTGACGAGAGTACCGGTGATTTTCATGGGTTGATCGTGTTATCCCCTACCTGACGGCCCCAGACGTACTCGAGCACGTAGGGCGACCCGACCTCCAAGTGGTTATAGGGCGCAAGGCTGTTGCCGGTGTCCATCACCAGTTCCGGTGCGGGCCACAGCTGCCGCGTGATCTGCTGCCAGCAACCCGGGGCCCCGCCCGGTCCGCCGTGGGCGTTCACCCGCGGCAGGTTCTCCGGGTAGGTGTACGGGTTCGGCGCGCCGCCGACGATCTGGGCCCCGATCAATCCGACCTGCGAGAGCAGCAGGGGAACCAGTGACACGGGGTTCAGCAACGCCCCGATTCCGGAGAGGATCTGGGAGTGGCTGTTCAGCGAATAGCCGTTACCACCGAGGAACTGGTAAGCCTTGGGCTCGATGTCGTGATAGTTGTGCAGCGTGCAGTACAGCTCCGGGCTGTAAGTGTCGAGTAGCTGCGCGGTGGGCACCAGGTCGGCCGCGCCGCGGGCCAGGTAAGGGCCGCCGCGCTCGAAGATGTCCGCACCGGTGTTACCGAATCCGGCCGCCGACAGCAGCGCCTGGTCCAGGTCCTTCTGCTGGCCGTTGATCGTGCGGGCCGTCGGCACCGAATTGTTCAAGAAATCGATCAGATCCGGCGCGGCGTTCGCGTAGACGTCACCGAGTGCCGCCAGCTGCTGGATGTCCCGGCGGGCCTGCGGCATCTGCGGGTTGACGTCGTCGAGGATCGCGTTGCCGTTGACGATCGACTGGCCGAACCGGTCACCGAGTCCGGTCAGCGACTGCGCGGCGGCGCTCAGCGTCAGGTTCAGCTTGACCGGGTCGACCTTCTCCGAGATCGACGTCAGGGTCTGGAACAGGGTGTTGATCTCGGTCGTCACGGCGGAGGCATTAATCGTGCTCTTCGGCCCGAGGTGCCCGCGGGAGGTGATGTTGCCCTGGTCGTCCTTGGGGGTGGTCAGGGACACGTACTTGCCGCCGAACACCGTCGTCGCCTTGATCTGTGCGTCGACGTTCTCCGGCACCACTCCGTTGGACCCGAGGTACTGCGGATCGATCTCCAAGGTGAACTTCGCGGCCGGCCGGCCGTCTCGGTTCACTTCCTGGATGTTGCCCACCCGTCCGATCTGGACCCCGTTGTAGGTGACCTTTGAGCCCGGGTCCATCACCAGGCCGGCGCGGTCGCTGTACATGGTCAGTTCGGTCTTCGGGGTGAACCCGCCTCGGAACTGTATGTACACCACGGAGAACACCAGCAGCAGCACCAAGAATGACGAGATGCCGATCAGCTTGTACGGCGGGTGCTTGATCTTGTTGACCTTCCCCGGACTCGTCATGGCGCTACACCGTCAATGCGAAGTTGGGGTTGACGCCGTAGAGCGCCAACGCGGCGGACAGGACGACGATCTGGACCGAGACCAGCGAGAACCGCATCGACCGGCCGACAGCCTCACCGACGCCGACGGGGCCGCCGCCGGCGTTGTAGCCGTAGTAGCAGTGGGTCACCATCACGATCGCGGCGATGATGATCGCCTCGAGGAACGACCAGAACACGTCGTCAGGGCGCAGGAACGTCCGGAAGTAATGCTCGTAGGTGCCGGTGGACTGCCCATACAGCGCCGTCGTGACGATCTGGGGCGACAGGAACGACATGATCATCGCTAGCGCGTACAGCGGGATGATCACCACCAGCCCGGCCACGATCCGCGTCGAGGTCAGATACGACACCGACTTGATACCCATCACTTCCAGGGCGTCGATCTCCTCGCTGATCCGCATCGCTCCCAGCTCCGCGGTGGCGCCGGCGCCCACCGTGGCCGCCAGGGCGATGCCGGTGACCACCGGCCCGGCGATCCGCACGTTGATCAGCGCGGAGAAGAACCCGGTGAACGCCTCAACGCCGATGTTGCCCAGTGAGGCGAAGCCCTGGATGGCCACCAGCGAGCTACCGGACAGGGTGACGAAGCCGACGATCGCGGCGGTGCCGCCGACCACAGCCATCGCCCCGGTGCCCATCCCGATCTGCGCGACCAGCCGCAAGGTCTCCTTGCGGTAGTAGTGCAGCGCGTGCGGAATCTGGCCCAGGCTGGTCAAAAAGAACCACGCCAGCTGGCCGGTCTCATCCAGCCCCCGGGTGACCGTGCCCGCGTATCTGTTGACGCTCGCCGCCGCCTTCGGGAACCGCTGGCGGACTACAGCTGCTGTCGACATCGTTAGTGCCCCGTCCCGAATCGAACGCCGATCGTGGTCAAGATGACGTTCACCGCATATAAGGCGACCACGCACAACACCACGGTCTCGTTGACCGCCGTGCCCAGACCCTTGGAACCGCCGCGCACCGTCAATCCGCGGTAGCAGCCCACCAGGCCGGCGATCAACCCGAAGGTGGCCGCCTTGACCATGGCGATGATCACCTCGGGCAGCCCGGTGATCGTGGTCAGCGTCGCCAGATACGCCCCGCCGGAAACGTTCTGCAGGTACACCCCGAACAGATATCCCCCGACCAGGCCCACCGTGATCACCAGAGCGTTCAGCAGTGTCGCGACGACCGTCGCGGCGATCACCCGGGGCACCACCAGGCGGTGGATCGGGTCGATACCCAGGACCTCCATCGCGTCGATCTCCTCGCGAATGGTCCGCGCGCCCAGGTCGGCACAGATCGCCGTCGAGCCGGCACCGGCCACCACCAACACCGTGGTCAGCGGTCCCAGCTGGGTGACCGCGCCGATCGCCGCACCCGCACCCGACAGGTCAGCGGCGCCGAACTGCGCCAGCAGCACGTTCAGCGTGAAGATCAGCAACACCGTCAGAGGAATCGAAACCATGATCGTGGGCAGCAACGCCACCCGCATGATGAACCAGCACTGCAGGATCAGCTCTCGCCACTGGAACGGCCGCCGGAACAAAGCTCTACCGGTCAACACACACATCCGGAAGAACCCGCCGATCATCGTCAGCGGTGTCTCGAGTTGATCGCGCAGGTATCCGACCAGGTGCGGTCGGGTGGATGTCGTCACGATTGCCCCTTCACAATGGGGCCGCTCGCGTCGTGGCGCCGCGGCGAATGGTGTCGCACGCCTCCTCCTTGCCCCGACCCTACGTGTGTGACCAACGGCTCCCTACCCGCAGGTAGTAACGGAGACCACAGGAATGTACCCGATGGTCGCCCAGGTGTGTATAGCAACTCGACAATTGACATTCCGTCAGCACTCAGCAAACATGTCGGCCCCGTCAGCTTCCCTCTCCGATGGCAGATTCTGTTGTCCCAGAACGATTTCCGGAGCCAGCACCGGCCCCGTAGCGCAGACGCAGTTCAGTCTTGAGCACCTTTCCGGCGGGGTTGCGCGGCAGGGCGTCCACGATCTCGAGCGCCTTGGGGTGCTTGTACCGCGCGAGTCGCTCGGTCAGGTACTCATCCAACTCTTCGATCCGGAGGTGGCCTTCCGTTACAGCGGCCACCGCGATGGGCACCTCGCCCCAGCGCTCGTCGGCCCGGCCGATCACCGCGACCTCCACGATGCGCTCGTGGCCGGCCAGAACGTTCTCGACCTCGGCGCAGTAAATGTTCTCGCCGCCGGAGATGATCATGTCCTTCTTGCGGTCGACGACCCAGACGTAGCCGTCGCTGTCCATCCGGACCAGATCACCGGAATGAAACCAGCCGCCGCCGAAGGCCTCAGCGGTGGCCTCCGGATTGTTCCAGTAGCCGCTCATCAATGTCGGTGCGCGGTAGACGATTTCGCCCACCTCGCCGACAGGCACCTCGTTCATGTCGTCGTCGACGACGCGCGCGGCAACCGTCGGGATCACCCGGCCGACCGATCCTCGCTTGCGGATGGCGTCGTCGCCGAGCAGCATGCACGTCACCGGCGACATCTCCGTCTGACCGAACGCGGCCAGAATCTGGGTGCCCGGGAAAATCTCGGACATCTGGCGCAGCAACACATCTGGCGCCGGAGCGGCACCCCACGACATCACCCGCAACCGCAGGTCCCGCGGTCTGGCCTGCTGCTCGACGCACACTGCCTGCCACTGGGCGGGCACCAGGAATATGCCGGTCACTTTCTCGGCCTCCAGCACATCGAGCAACTGGCCGGGGTCGAAAGCACCGAGCGGGTAGATCACGGTCGGGACGCCGAGCAGCATCCCCGAGAGCATGTTGCCGATTCCGGCGATGTGGAACAGCGGGACACCGATGAAGCCGACGTCGTTGTTGAGATCGACGCCGCTGGTGTACAGCATGGTCATGGTCTGACCGGTCAGGTTGGCGTGCGTGAGCACCGCACCTTTGGGCCGCCCGGTGGTGCCCGAGGTGTACATTATCAGCGCCGCAGAGTCGTTCGGAATGTCGATCGCAGCAGGCGGATCGCCTGCCTCACTCATAAGGTCTTCATAGAAGAGGACGTCGTCGGCGGCGGTGCTTCCCGCCACCACGACCGTGTCCAGCAGCGGCGCGATATTGCGGACGCCGGTGGCCACCGGCGCCAGGACCGCCTCGGTGACGACCACCCGAGCCCCGCTGTCCTCGACCAGGAAGGCGATTTCAGAGGGGGTGAGCCGGAAGTTCAGCGGAACGGCGATCGCGCCCAGCATGTTGGCGGCGAGCACGGACTCGACGAACTCCGGGCGGTTGAGCATCAACACCATCACCCGGTCGCCGGGCCCCACCCCGCGGCGGCTCAGCGCGCCGGCCAGCGACGTGACGCGACGCCGCAGGTCGAACCACGTCAGCGTGCGGCCCAGGAACCTCACCGCCGGCGCATCCGGCTGCATCATCGCGTGTCGCTCGAGCTGGTTCACCCAGTTCTGCCGGCGAGCGAGATACGGCTGCTCGTACGCTTCGGTTTGGGCCCGCATCCGGTCGCTGGCCAGTTGGGCGGTCAACTATGCCTTCCCTTCACTCGCGCACCGCTTGCGTCAAGGTGATATTTGATAAAACATGTGTTGTCTGGGTCACATTAACGGCCGCTGAGGTCGCTAACAAGCCCTTAGCCACGACTTGAGCCAATACCGCAATACGGCTGAAAGGCCCTGGCAGGCCACGTGAACGCACCTTTATCGGCCCTAGGTTCCGAGCCTCGACGGCGCCGGCCGCTGCGCCGGGCACAGCTGTCCGACGAGGTGGCCGGCCACCTGCGGACGGCCATCATGTCGGGGACGCTCCGCCCGGGCACGTTCATCCGCCTCGACGAGACGGCCGCCCAACTCGGGGTGAGTATCACGCCGGTGCGCGAGGCTTTGCTGAAGCTGCGCGGTGAGGGCATGGTGCAGCTCGAGCCGCACCGCGGTCATGTGGTGTTGCCGTTGACCCACCAGGACATCGACGACATCTTCTGGTTGCAGGCCACCATCGCCCGCGAACTGGCGGCCACCGCCACCGAACGCATCACCGAGCACGAGATCGCCGAGCTCGATCGGATCAATGACCTCTTGGCATCGGCCGTCTCCGCCGGCGATACCGACGCGATCGCATCGTTGGAGTTCTCTTTTCACCGGGTCTTCAACCAGTCGAGCGGTCGGATCAAACTGTCCTGGTTCCTACTCAACGCCGCGCGCTACATGCCTGCCCAGCTGTACGCCGCGGACCCGGTGTGGGGCGAGTCGACGGTCGACAACCACCGCCGGCTGATCGGCGCGCTACGCGACCGCGACGCGGTCGCCGTGGTCGAACACACGGTCTGGCAGTTCACCGATGCCGCCCGCCGGCTCACCGACACGTTGAACCGGACGGGAATCTTCAGCCCCTAGCCGCCCAGCTGCTCGGCCCGTTGCTTGACGTTGGCGGCAAGTTGGTCGAGAACGTTGCCCAGCAGCATCTTCACCATGGGGGCTGGCACGGGCATGCTTGGTTCGACGTCGATGTCGACGGTCAGCAGGCTGTTGGCGCCGGTGGCCACGACACTGAACAACTGCTCCTGTTTGGCGAACAGATCACCCTGCTGCATCACGGTCTGAATCTGGTTCTCGCCCGGGTAGTACACAGCGTGAATGTAGACGCCTTCGAAACCGTTGACATTGGTGTCGAGACGGACCTGGCTGGGGCGGCCGTCGTCGTAGCGAGCGAGGATCCAGGCGCCTTTGACGCCCTCATTCCATTCCGGGTACCGCTCGATGTCAGAGACGATGCCCATGATCGAGCCGGCCTCGGCGTCGACCTCGACTGTCTTGCTCATAACTGCCATTCGCGAAGCATACGTGCGCCCGGGCGGGCCTAATTCACTAAGGCGCTCGACAACCACGAGCGGATCGCGTCGGGAATCGGCACGGGTCGACGGCTGCCGCGATCGACGTAGACATGCACCCAGTGCCCCAGTGCCGCGATGGGGCGCGGCGCATCGTCGGGTCGATCCGTCTTGAAGACGCCCAGTCGATAAGTGACGCTGCTGCGGCCCAACCGGGTCACCGCCAGACCTACTTCCAGATTCTCCGGGAAGGCCAGTTCGGCGAAATAGCGACAGCCCGATTCCGCGACAATGCCCAACTCGGGGATGGTGAGCGGGTCGACGCCGGCCCCGGTGGCGATCCAGCCGTTGATCGCGGTGTCGAACAATTGGTAATAGACGGCGTTGTTGAGGTGGCCGAACATGTCGTTGTCGGCCCACCGGGTGAGCACCGGCCAGAGCACCGGGAAGTCAGCGCTGGTGAGGCCGTCCGGGCCTGGCGGTACGGAGCTCATGGTTGTATTCCAACATGATCCACATCCGCGGCGCGGTGCTGGAGCGCATCGGTGCGCCACGCCCCTACACGCGGTCGCGGCCCATCAGCATCACCGGCCTCGACCTGCAGGGCCCGGGTCCGGGAGAGGTGTTGGTACGCGTCGAGGCGGCCGGGGTGTGTCACTCCGATCTCTCGGTGGTGGACGGCAATCGGGTGCGGCCGGTGCCGATGCTGCTGGGCCACGAGGCGGCGGGCACCGTCGAAGCGCTCGGTGAGGGTGTGGACGACCTGGCCGTGGGCCAGCGAGTGGTCCTGGTGTTTCTGCCGCGCTGTGGCCACTGCCCGGCATGCGCAACCGACGGCCTGACGCCGTGCCGGCCCGGCAGCGCGGCCAACAACGCGGGGACGCTGCTCGGTGGCGACATCCGCCTGAGCCGTGACGGCAGCGCCGTCTATCACCATCTCGGGGTTTCGGGGTTCGCCACGCATGCGGTGGTGAATCGGGCCAGTGCGGTCGCGGTGCCGGACGACGTGCCGCCGGAGGTGGCGGCCCTGCTCGGTTGCGCGGTGCTGACCGGCGGCGGTGCGGTCCTCAACGTCGGTGACCCGCGTCCGGGCCAGTCGGTCGCGGTGGTCGGACTCGGCGGGGTCGGGATGGCTGCGGTGATCACCGCGTTGACCTACGAAGGCGTTCGCGTTATCGGCATCGATCAGCTACCTGAAAAACTGCTTGCCGCCGAGGCTTTGGGCGCACACGAGACGTACACGCCGGAGCAGGCCGCCGGAGTCAAGGCGGACGTGGTGGTGGAAGCGGTCGGTCATCCCCGCGCGCTGGAGACCGCGATCGGGTCGACCGGCCCGGGAGGGCGCACCATCACTGTCGGTCTACCCCGACCAGAAGCCCGAATCAGTCTGTCGCCGTTGGGATTTGTCGCCGAGGGCCGCTCCCTGATCGGCAGCTATCTCGGATCGGCGGTGCCCAGCCGCGACATCCTCCGGTTCGTGGCGCTGTGGCAATCCGGCCGGCTGCCGGTGGAGTCGCTGGTGTCGTCGACGATCGGATTGGACGACATCAACGAGGCGATGGACCACCTGGCCGACGGCACCGCCGTGCGCCAATTGATCAGGTTCTGAACGCCGTACACAGCGCCGCACCTTGCAGGGCGAACAGCCGTTGCGAAGCCGACCATTCCGGCAGCAGCGAGTCGAATCCGTGGCAGGCGCCGGAGAACACGTGCACCTCGGTGGGCACCCCGGCGCTGCGCAGTCGCTGCGCATATTCCACCGCCTCGTCGCGGAACGGGTCGATCTCCGCGCAAGTGATCAGCGCCGGCGGCAGACCCGACAGATCCTCGCGGCGGGCGGGAGCGGCATACCGCGACGGCTGCTGTCCGGCCAGGTAGTGCCGCCACATCAGGTCCGCTCCCTCGCCGTCGAACGCGGGAGTGGTGCGAAACTCCCTCCTGGACGCGGTCGGCCGGTCGTCGAGCACCGGCTGGTGCAGCAACTGGAACACGATCGACGGCGCAGCGCCGTCGGCGGCGGCGTGCGCCAGGCAGGCGGCCAGCGCGCCCCCGGCACTGCTGCCCGCCAGCGCTACGCGGTTCGGGTCGACTCCCAACTCAGCGGCGTTGGCCGCCAACCAGTCGAGGACCGCAGTCGCGTCCTCCAGCGCTGCCGGATAAGGATGTTCCGGCGCCAGACGATAGTCGACGGAAACCACCAAACATCTTGCGCGCCGGGCCAATTCCAGACACTGCCGGTGGTCGGTGTCCAGGTTTCCCAGCGCGAAACCACCCGCGTGGCAGTACAGGACGGCGGGCGCCGGCGTTGCGGCGGCGCCCCGATAGATGCGCACCGGCACCGTCCCGGCGAGGGTGTCCTCGACGACCACCCCGGCAGCGTCCGGGCGTGCACCGGACCGGCGCTGATTCATCGAATCCCGGATCAGCGGGATCGCTTCGGCGGTGAACACCGTTCGGTTGACCGCGACTGCGCGCAGTGCGGGGTCCAGGCGGTGAACGACGCTCAACGGATCTGCAGACATTGACCTCCATCTACGACGAGTTCCGAACCGGTGACGAACGATGCCTCGTGCGAGACCAGAAATGCCACAGCGTCCGCGATTTCGGTGGGTCGGCCCAATCGGCCGGACATCGCCACCGCAGCCAGTCGCTGCTGGACGGCATCGTCGAGCATCGGGGTGGCGATCGGCCCCGGGAACACGGCATTGACGCGGATACCGGCGGGCGCGAGTTCGGCCGCGGCAGTTTGGGTCAGACCGCGCAGCGCCCACTTCGCCGAGCCGTAGGCACAATGTTGCGGGAAGGGCCGGATGGCTCCGGTGCTGCAGATGTTGACGATCGCGGCGCCATCGGCCGCCGCCAGGTGATCCAGAGCGGCACGCATGCCCAGGAATGCGCCCAGACAGTTGACCCGCCAGGAGTTTTCGAAATCCTCCGCGGTTTCCTCGGCCAGCGGTGCCCGGTGCAGCACTCCGGCGTTGTTCACCAAGGTGCTCAATCCCCCGAACCGTTCCACGGTTGCGCTAATCGCAGCCCGCCACTGTTGCGGGTCGGTGACGTCCATCGGGATTCCCAGGACAGCTGACTGCGCTGTCAAAGAGCCGATTTCGTCACTGCGCAGGTCACACGCCGCCACCTGGTAGCCCTTGCCGAGCAGTCGTTGGACAATCGCCCAGCCCTGCCCACCGGCGGCGCCGGTGACCAACGCGACCTTCACATCGCTCACTCGGCGGTCGCCTCCCGCAGGTGCTCGGCGGCACCCCGGCGCAACGCGTGCGATTCGGACGCCAGGGTAATCATCTGAAAACCCATCTTTGACAACTTCTTTCCCGCCACCCCGTCGCTGGCATGGATTCCGGTGACCAGTCCGGCGCCGGCTGCGACGGATTGGATCCGGCCGATCGCCTGCAGAACCTCCCGGTTGCGCGTCGCGCCGAGCACCTCGACACCCATCGAGATCGCGAGATCGGCCGGGCCGACGTAGATCCCGGTCAGACCCGCGACGGCACAGATGTCCTCGATGCCGGCAACGGCAGCGGCGGTCTCGATCATGGCGAAGACGGCGGCCCGTGACTCCAGCGCGGCGGGATCGTGGCCAAGGCCGGCCCGCAGCGGGCCGAAGCTGCGGACGCCGGCGGGCGGGTAGCGAGTGGCGGCCACGGCCGCAGCGGCCTGGTCGGCCGATTCGATCATGGCGATGATGACGGCGTCGGCACCGGCGTCGAGCACGCGACCGATGGGCGCCGGGTCCGCGGTGGGCAACCGCACGGCGGTGGCGATCGGAACGTGTTCGAGGTGCCGCAGCATGGCGGCGACAGCGGCGTCGTCGAGATAGCCGTGCTGGGCGTCGAATCCGACGTAGTCGTAGCCAGCCCGGGCGAATTCCTGGGGTCCGATCAGGGTCGGACCGGTGACCCAGCCTCCCCAGCGGGGCCCCCGCGGCACGTTCTGAAAGACGCTCATCCGGCGATCGCGATCTTCACGCGCTCAGGGTCCGGCCGGCAGGCCAGCTCGAAGGCCGCCTGAACTTCGTCCACGGCGTAGGTGTGGGTGAGGTACGTTTCGAGCAGGCCGGGGTGTTCGGCGGCGAACTTGCCGGCCAACTTCAGCATGCGCCGCCGGTCCAGTGTCACACCGGATTTCAGTGTCAGGTTTTTGCGCAGCATGGCGCGCATGTCGATCGGGTATGCGTCGTCGTCCGCGACGCCGAAGTAGAACACGGTGCCGCCGGGGGCAGCGGCGTCGATGGCGTGGCTCAGCGTGGCCACTTGATGACCGACCGCCTCGACCACCACCTCGGGTCGGTCGCCGGGGGCAAGCCGACTCACCCATCGGTCACTGGTGGCGCGCACAGAGTCGTCGACACCGTAAGTGCCCGAGAGCTTTTCGCGATCGACAGGATCGATCCCGGTGACCCGGCGCGCGCCGGCGGTCTTGGCGACGTAGGAGAACAGCAGGCCGATCGATCCCTGGCCGATAATCGCCACGTGCCGGCCGGCCAGTTCCGGCAGCTGCTCACACGCGTACAGCACGCAGGCCAACGGCTGCAAGCCCACCGCTTGCGCCGGACTGAGCGCCGGATCGTAGGGCGCCAGGCCGGCACCGTCGCTGACCACGCGCTCCATCATGCCGTCGAATCCGGAAGCCCAGCCCACCACCCGATCGCCAGGCCGGTGGTCGGGATGGCGGCTGGCGAGAACTTCGCCGGCCACTTCGTGGATCGGGAAACCGTCTTTCTCCGCGGCGCTGCGGCCGTCGTCACCTGGCAGTCGTCCCTGCGCGCCGCGAAACCCGGGGAGATCGCTGCCGCACACCCCGGCGGCCTGAAATCGCAGCAGCACTTGGCCGTTGGTGAGACACTCGGCTGTTTTGTCCGGAATCGAGGTGCGCTGGAACTCGTACGGTGCGACGATCCGGTAGGTCCACACCTCAGACCTCCACCGGGATCTTGTTCCAGCCCCACTGGAAACTGGACGGCAACCGGGTCGCCCGGTGGCCGTCCACCGCGAACTCGGGCACCCGACGCAGCCATTCTTCCAGCAAGACAGCGACTTCCAATCTTGCTAGATGATAGCCGAGGCAGAAGTGCTGCCCACGGCCGAACGCCAGGGAACGTTTGATCGGCCGGTCCCAGATGAATTCGTCGGGTTCGGGATACTCCCGCTCGTCGCGGTTCGCCGAGGCCAGCAACGTGATCACGCGCTGCCCGGGTTTGATCGTCTGGCCGTGAAGGGCGTAGGGCTGGCGCACCGTTCGGGCGAACCACTGCGCCGGCGCGCAGTAGCGGATCATCTCTTCTCGCACGATCGGCACATTGGTGGCCAGGTCGGCGCGCACAGCCGCCAACTGCTCGGGCCGCCGGCCGAGTTCCCAGAGCCCGTGCGCCACGATCTTGGGCACGGTTTCGGTGCCGCCGATGAAGATGCAGAGCATCTGGGTGGCGACCTCGACGTCGCTAAGAGCGCTGCCGTCGGGCAGCCGGTAGCCGAGCAGTCCGTCGACGACCGGCAGGTCGCCGGTTCCACCCGCTCTGCGGTGCTCTACCACGGGTACCAGAAACTGCAGGTAGTTGGGCCGGACCTCGGCGGTGTCGACGCCCTCACCCGGCTGGGCCAGGCTGCCTGCGTTGACCGCCGCCAGTACCTCGGGGGCGAGATCCGTTGACAGTCCTAGGAGTTCGCACACCATCGCCGCGGCGACGATGCCGCCGTAATCCTGGGTGAGGTCGAAAGAGCCTCGCGGCAGCAGCAGGTCGAGTCGTTCGTTGGCCAACTCGCGGACCCGCGCCCGCAGCGAGGCGACCGACCGGGGCCGCAGCGGCTGCGAGTGAGCGCGGCGGATCTCGCCGTAGAGATCCGTGTCGAACACGGCGTGAAACGGTAGGGGATGCAGCGGCGGGTCAGCGACCGGACCGGTATTGTGCTGCGCCAGAACCGATGCCGGCGGCAGCGTCCCCTCCGATGCGACGAAGGTGCCGTCGTTGACTTCCAGCACCGTCCAGATGTCGTCGAACCTCGACAATGCGAAGGTATCCCACTGCGCCATGTAGTAGAGCGGGTGTTCGTCGCGCAGAATGCGGTAGTAGGGGAGCGGATTCGCCATCACGTCCGCGTCGAAGGGATCGTAGGCGAAGTCCTGCGTCACTGCAGTGGCGACGGCGGTAGCGCCTGCAGGATGGAGTCTTCCCAGCCGTCGCGCAAGGCGGGCGCCACGCTCATCCAGGTGACGATTTCAGCGGGCGGGCTGTCCTTCCAGGACGGGTAATGATTCGCAAAGCACTCCCAGCCACCCTCGAGTGCCCAATAGTGAATCACCTCGCTGAAGCGGAAGGTGGTGGTGAATGATCCGAGCCAGTGTTTGCCGGTGCTCTCCGACCACGGAACGTAGAGCCGCTCGAGCTCCCGGATGTAGTCGTCCTGGCGGCCGGGCTTGGTCTGCATGATCTCTTGAATCACCAGGGAAGCATCGAAATTGGTCTCACGCAGCGCGGCGAGGCTCCGGTTGCTGGGTCCGGCGTACATGATGCGGCCTTCTCCCGATGCACCCATGTCGGTCAGATAGGCCGACCACTTTCCGGCCGCCGCCTCGTGACTGCCACCGCGCGCCCGTGCGGCGCCGATCCTCGCGTAGTCCGCGAAAGCGTCGATCTCCCAGATGATCGTCACTTGCGGCCAGTGACCGTTGTAGGGCGTGGTCTCCCAAATCGAATACAACCGGG
Source organism: Mycobacterium gordonae (assembly GCF_017086405.1). Taxonomy (NCBI): domain Bacteria; kingdom Bacillati; phylum Actinomycetota; class Actinomycetes; order Mycobacteriales; family Mycobacteriaceae; genus Mycobacterium; species Mycobacterium camsae. The sequence goes on along the minus strand of NZ_CP070973.1, from coordinate 476,653 downwards.
CGCCGAGTTCCTCCATCATCGGCTGATAGGTGTCGACGAACACCTCGGTGAATTCGTCGCCGCGGCCCGACCCCAGATCGATCGTCTCGTGCAGATAGAGCAGCGTGTGGCGATGATATTTCTTCATGCCGTCTTGGCTAGCCGAGCCAGGCCGAGTCGGTGAACAACGTCTCGGTGGGTTGTATTGATCCATAAGGCATCCCAGCGGCACGCAGCGCCTGTGCTTTGAACGCGCGGGCTGCGGCGCTCAGGGTGTAGCGGGTCCTGGTCAGGCCGCGGTCCGCCCCGAGCGGCCAGCCCTCGCCCCACACCGCCACCTCGGTCATCCGGCTCGACACGGCCTTGCGCACCAGGGCACGAACGCGGTCGTCGGCGGCGAAGGCATCGACGCTGACGGCGAGGCCCTGGCCGATCGGGCCGGACGCGTCGAGATCCGCGGCCACGTCCATCACCTGCGCTCCCAACACGCGCAAGGGCCGGCTTTCGCAGCCGGGCGGCAACAGCACGTTGACCTGCCAGCCGGCCATCACCCGGTCATACAGCCAGCCACCGGCGGTCGAGACCACGTCGCCGGCACTGACGGCGATGACGTCGAGTCGGTGCCGCAGTACCTGGCCGTCGCGCCGAGGCTGCCGAGACGCGCCCCGATGCATGTCGAACGTTGGAGTAACCATCGATCCGTTCCTCGTGCCACAGCTCCTTGGACAGCGTGACATTATCGCTCACTTTTGTAAAGCTCCGCGAGCGGCTCAATGCTGTCGGCGAGCGTCGAGCTCGGCGAGGATCTCATCGGTGTGCTGGCCGAGTCGCGGTGCCGCAGAGCGCGCCGACCAGGGCGTACCGTGAAAGTCGGCCGGCGTTGCCACCATCGGCACGATCGCGTCGCCGTCCGGCACGTCCACGATTCCGCCTGCGGCGTGGAACTGCTCATCGGCCACGATGTCCTCGAGAGTGTTGATCGGCGACCAGAAGAAATCGGGTTCGGCGGCGAACACGTTCGCCCATTCGTCGAGCGACCTGGTTGCGAAGATCTCGTCCAGCGCGGCGATCAGTTCGACGGCATTGGCCGCACGGTCGCGGGCGGCGGCATAGCGCGGGTCGGCCAGCCAGTCAGTGCGGCCCACCACCCGGCACAGGGCCGGCCAGTGCCGGTCCACTTCCAGGCCGACGATCCAGAACCGACTTCCGTCGCCGGCCGCGTAGTTGTTCATGCAGGGGTTGCCCATGGTGGCCCGTTGGCCGATCGCGATCGGTTGGCCGGTGAGCAGATAGGTGTTCAGGTCGAAGCTCACGGTGTAAGCGCCCTGGCGGTATAGCGAGGTGGACACCAATTGGCCTGCGCCGGTACGCTCGCGGGCCAACAACGCCGCGCAGACGGCCCCGGCCAACGTCATTCCTGCCGAGTGGTCGCCCATGCCGCCGCGCTGGAACGGCGGTGTGTCGCCGGGGCGGGTGAGTAGGTGAGCGATGCCGCCGCGGGACCAGAAGGCCGCGACGTCGTAGGCGGCGCGGTCGGCATCCGGCCCGGATTCGCCGTAGCCGGTGATCAGTCCGTACACCAATCGGGGATGATCGGCGGCCAGCGTCTCGTAGTCCAGTCCGAGCCGGCGCAGCGCGGCCGGCCGTACATTGGTGATGAAAACGTCGGCGCCCGAGAGCAATTCGAGCGCGCGCTCCCGCCCGGCCGCTGTTGCGAGATCCAGTACGACACTGCGTTTGGACCGGTTATCCATCTCGAACGGCGGGTTCACCCCGAGGTCGCAGCCCAGCATCCGCCCGAACATGCGCCCGGGATCACCGGTCGGCGGTTCGATCTTGATGACGTCGGCACCCCAGTCGGCGAGGATTGCGGCTGCGGCAGGACCGGCCACCCATACCCCGAGTTCGACGACCTTGACGCCCTGCACTGGTCCCGCCATCGCGGTCAGCCTAGCTTCATCACCAACTGACCGATGCTCAGGAGGCCCGAGTTGGCGGTCCCCGTATTGAACAAGCCGGAGTTGAAGCCGCTCAGCATTCCGCTCGGGAAGGGGCCCACGGCGCCGGTGACTGCGGTGTTGAAGAAGCCAGAGCTGACTCCGGATGACTGCATCGCCGCGACGACCGTGTTGAAGAAGCCGGAGACTCCGTGACCGTCGCCGCCGCCGTTGTTGCCGAAGCCCGAGATTCCGGCCCCGGTGTTGCCGAAACCGGATTTGCCGTTGGCGCCGATACCGACGCTGGCCGCATCGGTGTCGAAGCCGACGCCGGTATTCACATTGCCCGCGTTCCCGAACCCGGTGTTGACGTGGCCGGAGTTACCGAAGCCGGTGTTGGTCTCGCCCGAGTTCCACAGACCAGTGTTGAGGTTGTTCCCGTTCCAACCGCCGGTATTGATCGCGCCGGCGTTGCCCCAGCCGGTGTTGAGCAGGCCCGAGTTCCAGAAGCCGACGTTGCCGGCGCCCGCGTTGCCGAAGCCGAGGCTGCCGGTGCCTGAGTTCCCGAAACCGAAGCTGTTGATGTGACCGGGGAAAACGGTGTTGGTGCCCGAGCTGAAGACGCCGACGTTGCCGCTGCCGGAGTTGAAGAAGCCCACGTTGTGGTCACCGGAATTGAACAAGCCGATGTTCCCGTTGCCCAGGTTGAACACCCCGGCCAGGTCGATGCCCACTCTGCCGTTGCCGACCAGCCCGATCCCGATGTTGCCGGTACCACTATTCCCGAAGCCGAAGTTGCCGATCCCGGTGTTTCCGGCTCCCACGTTTCCGTTGCCGGTGTTGCCGCCGCCGATGTTCCCGTCACCGAGATTGCCGAGACCGACGTTGTTGCTTCCGGTGTTACCCATACCGAAGTTGTTGTTGCCGGCCGTTGTCTCGAAAGTGAACAGGTTCGGGTTGGACAGATCGGTCGGACCGCCGTTTCCGAACCCGATATTCCCGTTGCCGAAATTGCCGAAGCCGACGTTGCTGTTGCCGTTGTTTCCGCCGCCCACGTTGAAATTGCCGTTGTTTCCGCCGCCGACGTTGTAATTGCCCGACTGTGGGGGCACCAGCTCGGTATTGCCTGTGCCACTGTTGCCAATGCCGATATTCCCGGTGCCGGTGTTGCCATGTCCGATGTTTCCGTTGCCCCTGTTGCCGATACCCAAGCTGGGCAGGCCCTGCAGGAGCCGTTGCAGGTCGGTGGGCAACTGCGCCGCCGCGGCCGAAGCCCCGGCGTAGTAGCCGTCATCGCTTCGACGTCCGCGGCCCACATCTGTTCGTAGCGGCCTTCGGCGGCCATGATCGCCGGCGCGTTGAACCCCAGCCAATTCGACCGGATCAGCTGCACGAACGCACTGCGGTTCGCCGCCACCTCGAGCGGATGGATCGTCGCCGCGCGGGCGATCTCGAACACGCCGGCCACCGTCCGGGCCTGTTCGGCCGCCACCGCCGCTTGCGCGCATGCCGCACTCAAGAACTCCGCATACGGGGTGGCTGCAGCCATCATCGCCGCCGACGCCGCCCCCCTCCACCAGTTGCCGGACAACGCGGTGGTGACCGACGAGAAGGAGGCTGCGGCCGTGCCCAGCTCGGCGGCCAGGCCGTCCCAGGCCGTCGCCGCGTTCAGCATCGGCGCCGGGCCAGCGCCGCTGAACATCAGCAGAGAATTGATCTCGGGCGGAAAGGTCACGAAGTTTGCCACGCTAGACCCCCTGTCAGGCCGAACTGCTGAGCAACGGAATGCACGCTACGCCGACGCCGGCGTCAATAATCTCGTTTTCACGAATCCGCCAACTCCCTCTAGGCGGCGTGGAAGTCGATGAGTCGGATGCCGAGCGCGTCTTCGGCTGCGCTGGTGTGGACGAAGGTGTAGATCGGTGGTGCGGCGGATCGGTAGCGGGCGTCGGTGGGGGTGATGAATTCGGTGGTGTGTACGCCGTTGGCGTCGTGGGTGGTGACGCGCCAGCCGGGTGATTCTTTGGCGTAGTTGCAGCGTTCGCAGAGGCCTTGGCCGTTGGTGGCGGTGGTGGTGCCGCCGTGTGCGACGGGGGTGATGTGGTCGCGGTGGCGGATGGGGGCGTCGCAGTAGGGGGTGCGGCAGGTTTGGTCGCGCAGGTTGATGAACTCGGCCAGCGCGCGGGGGAAGGCTCGGGCGCGTGATTCCATGGCCACCAGTGCGCCGGTGGTGGGGTTGGCGTAGAGGCGGCGCAGGCTGGTCAGCGCGGTGGCATCGGCGTGCGCGGCGGTCAGCCAGCGGCGGGCTACCTCGGCGGGGATGGGGCCGTAGCCCTCGACGGTGGCGGGGTCGTTGTCGTTGCCGAGCAGGGCGCGGTCGGAGATGACGACGTTCAGGGCGATCGAGGCCGCAGTGGTGGCCGGGGTGGCGGTGATGCGCTCGACCAGGGTGTCGGCCATGACCTGGCCGCGGGTGCGGCCATCTGAGGTGGTGTCGGCGGCGCGGCGCAGCGCGGCATAGACCCCGACGCCCTGGGCCAGGGGTAGCAGGGCGTTGACCCGGGTCATGTTGTCCGGAGCCGGGCGGATGGTGACGGTGCGGTCTTCGACGGCGTGGGCGGCGCGATCGACCACGGCTTGTGCGTCAAGGCGGTAGGCGATTTTCTGGGCCGCGGCGGTGATGCGTTTGTCGCCCCACCCCGCGAGCTGGTCTGCCGCGGCGCATAGTTCGCGGTCCAGCTCGCGGCGGTCCTCGAGGTCCAGGCAGGCCGATTCGCGCACGATCAGGGTGGCTCGCCATTCGGTGAGCGCGCCTTGTTCCAGGGCGGCCAGGGTGCAGGGCATCTCGTGCACCAGGGCTTTGGCCAATCCCAGGTGCCGGCCTCCGCGTGCGGGGGAATCGTGGCGGGCCAACGCGACTTCGCTGGCCACCCCCCGGCCCCGTTTGGCAGCGGGTACCCCCGCCGCCGACTCCGCCGCGCGCCGGGCCGCATCCAGCGCGGCCGCCGCGCGGGCCTGCCCTGCGGCCGCAGCGGACTTGACTAGCTCCAACTGTCCGATGCGCGCGACCAGTTCCGCCTCGGTGGCGGCAGGGTCGACCCGCGAGAACCGATCGAGTTCGAACACATGTTCGATATTATCACACTCGCCGGGCGCGCGCCGTACGCTGGAATGACCCGCCAACGCCGCATTCCAAGGGGGCGTACCGTGAGCCTGGTATCCGGTCGTGGCCCACTCAGCGGAGATCCCGCCGGTCGCTTCACTCCCCCGATCCCCGAAGACGTCGTTTACATAGAACCCCACCCACGCCGGATACAGGCGGTCCGCGGCGGACGCACCGTCATCGACACCGAACAGGCCCTCCTGGTACACCGGCGCGACCACCCGCTCAGCTACGTGTTCCCAGAACAGATAATTGCCGGGCTCCCAACACGACCCGAGCCGGAAGCACCGGGTTTCGTCCATGTGCCGTGGGACGCGGTCGACGCCTGGTTCGAGGAAGGACGCAAACTCGTCCACTACCCACCCAATCCTTATCACCGCGTGGACTGCCGACCCACCAACAGACGGTTGCGGGTATCGATCAACGGCGCGCTGCTGGTCGACTCCGACGAAACCGTCATCGTCTTCGAAACTGCTTTAGAGCCAAGGCTTTACGTGGGACAGCAGCACGTACGCAACGATCTGCTCAAGCGGACCGAAACCACGAGCTACTGCAACTACAAGGGATACGCCACGTACTTCTCGGCCGTCGTAGGCGACACCGTCGTCGACGACGTAGCTTGGAGCTACGAACACCCTTATCCCGAAACGCAGCCCATAGCAACCTATCTCAGCTTCGATGCCGCCAAGGTTCAGGTGGAAGCCGAGCTGCCGTAGTACGGCCGCCCCAACCCCAGCTCGTGCTGCGCGATCATGTTGCGGAAGACCTCCAACGAACCGCCGTAGATCCCCAGCGGCAGGGCCAACCGGAAAAGATGCTCGGCCGAGCCGTCGTCGGCCGACCCCTCGACGTCCGTCGGCAACGCGGCAGCCGGCCCCAACACGTCCATCAGGTCCGCCGAGATATCGCGCATCGTCTGCCCGATCGCGACGCGGCCGAACATGCCGGGGGTAGACAGGGCCGCCTCCGTCCGGGCCAAGCCGCGCCCCAACCGATACAACACGGATTCGTCGCCATCCCCGACCAGGGCGGCCACCCGGTCGACCGCTTCGGCCATCACCAAACCGTGCCCGGCCATCGCGGCGACGTCCTGTAGGCCTTCTCCATCCCGCTCGGTCAGGCCGTGCTCGGAAGCCAATGCTGCCCGCATCACCGTCCAGCCGTCATTGACTTCGCCGATCCGGTACAGGTCGTCGACGCGCACATTGCTGTAGAACACGATGTTGGTGCGGTCGCCGTCGAGGGTGCGGATGCCCTGAATCTCGATGCCTGGTGAATCCAGCGGCACCAGAAACATGGTGAGATTGCGGTGTTTCGGTCGCTGCGGGTCGGTGTTGGTCAGCAGGAACACATACTTCGCGTTATGGGCGTTCGAGGTGAACATCTTGGAGCCATTGACAACCCAGCTCGGTCCATCCGACCGCCGCACCGCCCGGGTCTTGCAGGTCGCGACATCTGAGCCTCCTTCGGGTTCGGTGTACCCCAGGCACAGACGCACTTCCCCGGACAACACGCCCGGCATCACCATGTCCACGAGTTCGGGTGCCGCGAACTGCTCCACCAGCCGCGCGACCACAGACGTGGTGCCCCAGTGGTACCACGGCGTGTGCGCCCGGGCGATCTCCAGGTTGAAGATGCGGCGACGGACGGCGCTGAACCCGCCTTCGCTTTCCGGTTTCCAGTCCGACGCCAGATAACCCGCTTCGCCCAGCGCGAGATGCACACGTTCGTCGAAGTTTTCGCCGAACTCGCGATTGCGGCGACGCACCTCGTCGGTCACGGTCGCGGTGACGAGCGCGCGGGTGCGGTCATGGAAGGCTTTGTCTTCGTCGGACAACGACACAACGGAGAAGTCCACTCAGATCACATCAATCACCAGCGAGCCGAACCGGTCCATCGCTTCGAGCGCGTGTGCCAGGCTGTCGCCCGGCAGGTGTGCAGACACCCAGGTGACCCCCAGTGCCGCAAGCTTTTCCAGCCCATCCAGGTAAGCGTCGGCGTTGAAGTCGGCACTCGCCGGTTGTCCGCCATAGAAGTTGGTGAACGTCACGTCGACCGCAGACCAATCCTTGCCCGCCGCCTCGCATCGCCGCCGCAGGTCGTCGATTCCGGCAGCGAGCGCCTCCATCGAATCGATCACCGCGGTACCGGCGGTGCGCGCCAATCCGGCCGGCGCGGGAAATGGACACCAGCCGTCCCCATACAGCGCCACACGCTGGCGCGCCGTGGTGGTGTTGCCACCGATCCAGATCGGCGGATGCGGCCGGCTCACCGGCAGCGGGTGCGCGGTGATCCCCCGCGCACTGAAATCCTGCCCCTCAAAGGAGATGTCGTCGGACGTCCAGATGGCCCGGATCGCCTGCAACGATTCCTCGAACAACTCGGCGCGCCTGTCGTAGTCGACGCCGAGCGCGGCGAACTCCCGCCGCAGGTAGCCCACCCCCACCGCAAGAGTGAACCGGCCGCCGGACAAGAGATCCAGCGTGGCGCCGGATTTGGCTACCACGAACGGATTTCGATACGGCAGCACCACGATATTCGGAATTAACCGCAGCACGGAGGTACGCGCCGCCGCAAAGCCGAGGGCCACAAAAGGATCCAGTGCGTCGTGGCCACCAGCCTCCAGCCAGCGCTGCGACGGAGCCGGATGGTCGGTGAAACCGAATCCGTGAAATCCCGCCTTCTCCGCCGCCGCCGCCACTGTCGCGATCCCGTCTCCACTCACCAGCTCCGGGTTGTACGGATGGCTGTGCATCGGGTGAGTGATCGTGAAGCGCATGGGATTCAGAACCGGGACGCAGCGTTGATCGACGTGTCACTGGTGCGCAGCGGGCGGATCAACGCCTCCTGCGCGAAGGAACACAGCAGATCACCGTCCTCGGTGTGGACGGTGCCCCGCACGTAGGACATTCCCGCACCGACCTGGGTGCTCTCGTGGCTGTAGAGCAGCCAGTCGTCCCAGGTCACCGGTTCGTGGAAGGACACGAAGATCGACATCGGCGCGGTCGACACCGTGAGATGGGCCTGCGCGGTGCCGATCCCCGGGTGGGCTCGCATGGTCGTCGAAATTCCCAGGTGTCCAGTGAAATACGCGATCAACGCCTTCGCCACATCGTCGCGTTCCGGGATGGAGTCGTAGTGCAGCCATGCGTACAGCTCGGGCGGACCGACCTCGTCGGGGCTGTTCACGTCGACCACGTCGACCAGCCGCAACTCCCGGCCGGCCATCGGCATCTCGACAGCGTTGGCCTCGGCCGGTCCCACGACGTCGGGCCGAGTCTGGTGGTGACGGATCACGTCGCCCGTCGGAACGTCGGTCAGCACGGTGACGCTCACGCAGCGCTTATTGTTCTGCAGCACCGAGACGATCGCCGTAGCCGTGGAGCGGCCTTCGTTCAGGACATCGAGCGCGAGTTCGATGGGCGGCCCCACCATGACGGCGCGGGCGAAGACCGCGTGCGCCGAGCGCACGGACTTGCCCTCAAATCGGTTCGCCGCCGCCACGATCGCCTGGGCCACTATCTGGGTGCCCTCCACCACCTGCCGGCCGTCCTGACCGGCCAGGCCGGTGTCGGCGGTGAACCGATCCGGCCCGTCGGGCCGTACCTCGAAAAGATCCAGCAAGCCCTCCACCGACCACTGGACCTGTTCTGACTCTGCAGTCAACGCGCTCACCCCTTGTTCCGGCAGCTCACGGCCCAGCGTGACATTTCGGATAATCTTTGTAAAGCTTGCCTGCGAGCGTGCCCGCGTTGACAGCGACCGCCGCGGTGCATGACACTTTTGCAGTGATTTGTAAAGGCACGTTGGTGCCGGCCCCGCTCGCCGACGGCTTTTGCTTCGGTGAAGGTCCGCGCTGGTTCGAAGGCTTGCTGTGGTTCTCCGACATGCTCGGCGAAGCCGTCCACACCTGTGACCGGCGCGGCTCGCTGACCACCCTGCCACTGCCGGGTCACTCACCTGCCGGGCTCGGTTTCCGTCCAGACGGATCACTGCTCATCGTCTCCGCCGACAACAGACAAGTCCTCCGCTACGACGGGGAAACGGTGGTTCCCGTCGCCGATCTGTCCGACCTCGCACCGGCAAACCTCGGCGACATGGTGATCGACGACCTCGGGCGCGCCTATGTCGGATCCCAGGCGTTCGACGGCGGCACGGTCATCCGGTTCGATCCCGACGACAGCGCGACCGTGGTGGCATCAGATCTCGATTTTCCCAACGGCATGGTCATCACCGCGGACCGCGGCGCCCTGATCGTCGCCGAGTCCATGGCTCGCCGTCTCACCGCGTTCACCATCACCCCGACGGCGGGCTCACCGATCGGCGGATCTTCGCCGACAACCTGGACGGGCCGCCGGACGGCATCGCGCTCGACGCCGAGGGCGGGGTGTGGGCGGCGATGACCTTGGCGCGCCAGTTCGAGCGGATCACCGAGGGGGGTGAGGTGACCGACCGGATCGACATGGGCGAGCGTGTCGCCATCGCGTGTGCGCTCGGCGGCCCGGAGCGGCGCACACTGTTCTTGCTGTCCAGCACCGATGCCTACCCCAAGCGGCTGGTGGGCACGCGGTTGGCCAGGCTGGATGCGGTGCGGGTGGACATTCCAGGTGCCGGCCTGCCCTGACTTGAGGGAGATGATGACCGACTCGTATTACGAGCTGATCCCAGATATCCACGGCGCCGACGCGCGGGGCGAGAAGTTCCGGGCCACCGACCTGGCCCGCGGGACCTGGTCGTCCTCGATTCAGCACGGCGCGCCGGTGTCGGCGCTGTTGACGCGAGCACTGGAACGATGCGAGCAGCGCGATGACACCCGGCTGAGCCGGGTGGTGGTCGACCTGCTCGGCGCGGTTCCGGTGGAAGGCGATCTGTGGGTCCGGTCCACGGTGGAGCGCGGCGGCAAGCAGATCGAGTTGGTCACCGCCGAGATGCTGGCGCTGGGACCCGACGGTGGACCGCGGCCGGTGGCGCGCGCGAGCGGATGGCGTTTGCAGCAAGTCGACACCGCGGCGGTGGCACACGCGCCCATGCCCCTGCCGCGACCGGTGTCCGAGGCCCGCAACCGCGACTTGAAGGCGCTCGAGTGGGACCGCAACTACGTGCACAGCCTCGAGTGGCTGTGGCTGACCGTGCCGCTGACGCCCGGCCCGGGTGAGTCCTGGATCAGGCCGATCGCAGACCTTGTCGCCGGCGAGACCATGACGCCGCTGGAGCGGTTGTTCGCGGTGGCCGATTGCGCCAACGGCATCGGCAGCAAGCTGGACATCACCAGGTTCACCTTCGTCAACACCGACCTGGCGGTACATGTGTTCCGTGTCCCCGAAGGTGAGTGGATCGGCATTCGCGCGGAGACCAGCTACGGCCCGGACGGGATCGGAACCACGATCGGCACCCTGTTCGACGAACACAGCGCCGTCGGCGTCATCCAGCAGTCGGTGCTGGTGCGGCCCCGGCCGCCCAAGCCCAATCCCGATCCGAAGCCAAACCCGTTGGGGGAGAAGAAGTCATGAGCCAGCCGTCGCCGGTGAGCGAAAGCGTTGAGAACGACACCTCGACCCGCCAGCGGATTCTCGCCGCCACCGCTGAGGTACTGGCCCGCAGCGGCAAGACCAAACTCAGCCTGTCGGAGGTCTCCACGCAGGCGGGGGTGTCGCGCCCCACGCTCTACCGCTGGTTCGCCTCCAAAGAGGAGTTGATGTCGGCCTTCTCGCGCTACGAGCGCGAGAATTTCGAGAAGGGACTGGCGAAGGCGACCGCGGGGCTCAAAGGCGTCGAAAGGCTCGACGCCGCATTACGATTCATCGTCGACTACCAGTATTCGTACTCGGGTGTGCGTATGGTCGACATCGAACCCGAGCACGTCATCCCGCAGATGTCCGATGTCATCCCGGAGATGCGGGAAGGCTTACAAAAACTTCTGCCCGGACCCAACGCCGCGGTGAAGGCGGCGACGGTGATCCGAATCGCGATCTCGCACTATGTGGTTCGCAGTGACGACGCCGATCAGTTCCTCGCTCAGCTGCGTCACGCCGTCGGCATCAAGGGGACTACCGACTGAACAGCACCGCCGCGTTCAGGTAGCCGGTCGGATCCAGCGCCGACTTGACCGCCTGCATCGCGGCGATGTCCGCGGTCTGCCGGGACATCCCCAGGTATGGCCTCTTCACCGTGCCGACGCCGTGTTCTGAGCTGACGTTGCCGCCGCAGCCGGCGATCAGTTCCATCATCTCCGCATACAGCGCGGGCTCGTGCTCGGCAGGGAAGCCCAATACGTTCAGGTGCAGGTTGCCCTCGCCGACGTGGCCGAACAGCACCGGCAGCGCCTCGGGGACCCGGTCACCGATCAACGCCACCGCGTCACGGGCAAAGCGGCGAACGGCCGACAGGGGCAGCGAGACGTCGAACTTCAGGGGCGGCCCGTAGGCAGCCAACACCTCGGTCAGCGACTCTCGGATCCGCCACAATCGTTGTTGCGCAACGGAATCCACGCCAACCGCCGGCTCACCGCACAGCCGCACATCGCCCAGCAGTCCGGCCAGCCGCTCGGTCTGGTCGTGATCGGCGGCCAGCTCCACCAACAGCAACCAGTCACCGGAGACCGGAGCACTCACCCCCAGCCGCTCACCGGTCAGCGCCACGCCCCGGCCGTCGATCAGCTCCAGCGCGGCGATCCCATCCACCTCGGCAAACATCCGTCCCGCCTCGACCAGCGCATCGAGATCGGCAAACCCGCAGACAGCCGTCACCCGGTGCGACGGCACCGGATGCAACCGCAGGTCCAGGGCGGTGATCACCCCCAGGGTGCCCTCTGCCCCGACAAACAGCGACGGCAGGTCGTAGCCGGTGTTGTCACTGCGCACCCGGCTGTGGCGGCGCAACAGCGAACCGTCGGGCAGCGCCACGTCCAGCCCGACCACCTGCTCGCCCATGTTGCCGTAGCGGACGGTGCGCAGGCCGCCGGCATTGGTGGACGCCATGCCTCCCACGGTCGCGGTGTCGCGCGCGGCCAGGTCGACGCCGAACTCCAGGCCCACCCTGGCGACCGCTGCCTGGACGGCGGCCAGAGTGGCCCCCGCACCGACCGTCACCCGGCGCTCGAGCAGATCGACATCGCTTATCGCAGAGAGCCTTTCAGTGGACAGCAGAACGTCGTCATGCTCGGGCACGGCCCCGGCCACCAGCGAGGTGCGGCCACCCTGGACCGTGACGTGGGCTCCCGCGTCGCGGCACACCCGCAGCACCTCGGCCACCTCCTCGGCCGAACCGGGGCGCGCCAGGGCGCTGGCCTTACCGCGGTACCGCCCGGTGTGGTCGACGCTGCGGCCGGCCAGTACGTCGACGTCGGTGACAAGGTGATTCGAGCCCACCACCTCGATCAGCAATGCGGCCAGGCTCGACGACATGCTCAGAACTGCTTGTGCGGCACGTCGGTCACCAGCCCGCCGTCCATGATGAATTCGCTGCCCGTGGCGTAGGAGGCTTCGTCGCTGGCGAGGAAGACGACAAAGGTGGCGACCTCGCGCGCCTCGGCCGGCCGGCCCAGTGGGATGGTGACCATGTCCTCGGGCAGATGAGCCGTCATCGGGGTGCGGATGAAGCCGGGGTGCACCGAGTTCACCCGGATGTTCACCGGCGCGAGCTCCAGGGCCGCTGACTTGGTGATACCGCGGACCGCCCACTTGGACGCGACGTAGGGGTGCACCATCGGCGCGCCCCGGATGCCCTCGATGGACGACACGTTGATGATCGAACCTCCGCCGGCCTCGGTCATCGGGTCGACCACGCTGCGCATGCCCAGGAAGGTGCCGGTCAGGTTGACGTCGATCACCTGCTGCCACTTGTCCATTCGGAATTCGCGCAGCGGCCCGGCAGCGACGATGCCGGCGTTGTTGACCAGCACGTCGAGCTTTCCGAATTCGCCGACGGCCACCGCGACGGCCGCTTCCCATTGATCGAGTTGGGTCACGTCGAGGTGGACGTAACGCGCCGCGGCACCGATCTCAGCAGCCAGCGCTTTGCCCTCGTCGTCGCGGATGTCGCCGATCACCACCTTGGCGCCCTCATCGACCAGCAGCCGCGCGTCCTCGGCGCCCATCCCCCGGGCACCGCCACTGATGAGCGCGACTTTGCCCTCCACCCGTCCTGGTCGTTCCATTGCAGCCGGTTCCTTTCCAGTCAGGTGACCACGAGATCGTTTGGCGCAGAAAGACCTTTTCCGGTGACCAACGGCAGATCCAGCGTGCTTCTGATGCCGGGCGGCGCCGCGATCACATCCGGGATGGAATTGACGATCCGGCCGGCGGCACCGGCGATCGCCGCATGATTGTGGTCACCCTTGCGGCTGGTGGGCACGATGTCCACCGCATAGGAAGGCTCCCCGGTGATCTCGACGCGGTAGGAGCCAGTGCCTGCGGCGGGCTGCCGCAGATCGGGGCGCAGATCGGGACGCAATCGGGTGATGTGCTCGATGACGATCGCCGGGCGGCCGTTGACCATGCCACGGATCTCGAATTGCAGCACCGCCAGGGTGCCCTTGGCCACTCGGCCGACCGCGATGTCGAAGTCCTCTGGAGCCGGCTCACGCTGGTAGGACTCGGTGATCTCGTCGATCTCGATGCCCAGGCCGGCGGCGAGCTGCCGGATCGCCGTGCCCCAGGCGATGCTGAGCACACCCGGTTGCAGCAGCATCGGAATCTCGTCCAGGGGGCGGGCGAATCCCATGTAGTGCATGACCTCGGCGCCGTTGTAACTCGCGTAGTCGTGAATCTCCAGGCACCGCACCTGCTCGATGCGCTGGCAGGTGCCGGCGAGTGCGAAAGGGACGAGGTCGTTGATGAAGCCCGGGTCCACTCCGGTGATGAAGATGCTCGCATTGCCTTGCCGGGCTGCATCTTCTACACGGGAAATGTATTTCTCGGGCATCACGCCCCAGGGATACTGCAGCAGTCCCGGCGAGGACCCGACGACGTTGACGCCGGCCGCCAGGATGTGCATCACGTCGGCCATCGCGTCGGGCAACCGGGTGTCACCCATCGCGCAGTAGACGACGCACTCGGGCCCGGCGGCCAGCAACGCATCCAAGTCGTTCAACGCGGCGACTCCGGTCGTCACGGTCGAGTCCAGACCCACCCCGCACAACTCACCGGCATCGCGCCCCACCTTGTCCGGGTTGGACACGCAGACCCCGGTGAGTTCGAATGCGGGGTCGGTGATGAGCTGGGCAAGGGCCAGGCCGCCCACATTTCCGGTGCCCACATGGGCGACGCGAATCGCCATGAGTGTCCTCCGTCCCCACAAACGCCGTAGCTTTTCTAGACAGTAGTCCATAATTTTCGGCGGCTACCACGGCACTATTGTTGCGCCATGTCGCAGCGCGAGGACGTGTCGTTCATCTCCGGCTCGAATTCCCAGCAAGACCGGATCAGTGCCTGGTTGTACCGGCCCGCACCGGACGGCCCGGCACCCCTACTGGTGATGGCCCACGGGCTGGGCGCTGTGCGCACGATGCGGCTCGACGCCTACGCCGAGCGGTTCCGCGCGGCGGGTTACGCCTGCCTGGTGTTCGACTACCGCAACTTCGGCGACAGCGATGGCCAGCCACGTCAGCTGCTCGACATCGAGATGCAACTGGCCGACTGGGCCGCGGCCGTGAACTATGCGCGCACCCTGCCCGGCATCGACCGCAACCGAATCGCGTTGTGGGGCACGTCTTTCGGCGGCGGCCACGTGATCGAGTCGGCGGCCCGACTGCCCGGCATCGCCGCCGCCGTGGCACAGTGCCCGTTCACCGACGGCCTGGCGTCCATCAGCGCGATCAACCCGGTGACCGCCGCCCGCGTCACCGCGCTGGCGATACGGGACCTGCTCGGCGCCCGCCGGGGCAAGCCGCCGGTGATGATCCCAACCGCGGGCATGCCGGGCGAGGTCGCCGTAATGACGGCGCCCGATGCGTACGCGGGCTACCTGAGACTGGTGCCCGACGGTGTGGAACTGCGCAACGAAATCGCCGCCCGCATCGGGTTGAAGGTGCTGCTGTACCGGCCCGGTCGCAGCGCTGCCAAGATCGCCTGCCCCATCCTGTTCTGCGTCTGCGAAACCGACTCGGTCGCGCCCGCCGGACCGACGCTGCGTTATGCCGCCAAAGCGCCGCGCGGCGAAATCAAGACGTACCCCGAAGGCCATTTCGCCATCTACGTCGACGACGCATTCGAGCGCGTCGTCGCCGACCAGATCGCCTTTCTCGACAGGCATTTGCAGATCGCACGGAATTAAGTGCCCAAACGCCGGAATTCCCGGCCCCGCAGTTCTACTCTCTGGTTGATACCTAATACCCGCGGTTGCGGATAATGCGTGCCCGGCCGGGCTGGGGACCGGTCGACGGGAAGGACGGGGAGATGTCGTACCTGCTTACTGCCCCCGAGACGCTGGCGGCGGCGGCAACGGACGTGGACGGGATCGCCGCGACCCTGCACGCCGCCAACGCCGCCGCGGCCGGCCGGACGTCCGGACTGCTCGCCGCGGCCGGCGACGAGGTCTCGGCGGCAGTCGCGGACCTGTTCAACGCTTTTGGCGACGAGTACCAGGCCGTAGTCCAGCAGGCTTCGCTGTTCCAGAGCGACTTCACCAGGGCCCTGTCGAACGCCGCGAACGCCTACACGCAGGCCGAAGCCCTGAACGGGGCGCTGCTCAACGGAGTCCAGTCCCTGCTGGCCCAGCCCCCGACGGCCGCCGCGGCAGCGGCGACCCTGACCAATCCGATCACCGCGCTGATCATGGGCGGCACCAACGACCCGATTCCCAACGCCAAGTACCTCACCAACGTCTTCAACCGGTACATCAAGCCGCTCTACCCGCTGGCCAACCCTGTCGTGTTGCCCACCCCGGAGCAGTTCTGGCCAGTCACCCCGGACCTGGGCGACATGACTTACACCCAATCGGTCGCCAAGGGCGTGTCCATCCTCAACAACGCGATCAATGCTCAGCTCGCCCTGGGTAACGACGTCATGACGTTCGGTTATTCGCAGAGCGCCTCGATCATCAACAACTACATTGTCCAGCTCATGGCCAACGGCTCGCCGCACGTCGCCGACCTGTCCTTCATCCTGGCGGCCTCGGGCAACAACCCCAACGGTGGACTGCTGTCCCGCTTCCCCGGCTTCTATCTTCCGATCCTGGACGTGCCGTTCAACGGTGCGCTGCCGGCCGGGAACCCCTACGAGACCTACGTCTACACCGCGCAGTACGACGGCATCGCACACGTGCCGCAGTACCCACTGAATGTGCTCGCCGACATCAACGCGATCATGGGCTACTTCTATGTGCACGGCAGCTACCCGTTCGTTTCGGCGACCGATATGGCCAATGCGGTTCGGCTACCGACGTCGCCGGGTTACGCCGGCAACACGCAGTACTACATGTTCCTGACCCAGGACCTACCGTTGCTGCAGCCGATCCGGGATATCCCGTACGCCGGTCCGGTGCTCGCCGATCTCGTCCAGCCCCAGTTGCGGGTGATGGTCGACCTCGGCTACTCCGACTACGGATACGCTGACCTGCCCACCCCGGCCGGGCTGATCAACATCCCCAACCCGTTCAACGTCGCCTACTACCTCGCGAAGGGCACTTTGCAGGCACCGTACGGCGCTGCGGTGGAGATCGGCGTACAAGCCGGCCTCTGGGGACCCGAGTACTTCCCCACCGAATATCCATGGGTTCCGTCGACCAACCCCGGGCTGAATTTCTACTTCGGCCCGCAATTCAGCCAGCCTTCGGTGACCGCGCTGTCAGTACTCAGCGGCATCCTGGGGGACGTTTTGCACATCATCCCGCCGATCTTCAACTGACCAAGATCGCAGCATGCACCTGTTGACCGCGCCCGAATCGCTCGCGGCGGCAGCCGCAGACCTGAGCCGGATCGGCTCGAGAATGGAAGCCGCCTGTTCCGCGGCGGCGGTCGGGACCTCCGGGCTCGTGGCGGCGGCCGGCGACGAGGTATCGGCAGCGATTGCCGAAGTGTTCAGCGCATACGGCGACCAATACCGGTCGGCCGCACGACAGGCTGCCGAGTTTCACAGCGGGTTCACCGCCGCCCTGGCCGAGGCTGCCGGAAATTACGTGCAGGCGGAGTCGTGCAATGCCACCCTGCTGATCGACGCGGCCCAGTCGGTGCTGGGGCCCCGTCCCCCTGCTGCCCCGACGGGCACCTCGGGTGGCGGCGGGGGAGCGCTGAGCATCGCGCCGTCCGCGCTGCTGGCAAACCCGGTGACCGCATTGATCATGAGCGGCACCAGCAATCCGACCCCGTCGCTGAGGTACATCAACGAGATCAACACCAAGTACATTCAGCCGTCCTTTGCGGGTGCGATTCCGCAGGGCCTCACGACGCCCGAGCAACTGTGGCCGCTGACGCCGCGAATAGGTGACCTGACGTTCAACCAATCGGTTGCCGAGGGCGTGACGATTCTCGACAACGCGATCAGGGCCGAGTTGCTCAGCGGCAACGATGTGGTGGCGTTCGGATTTTCACAGAGCGCGTCCATCGTCCATAACGAGATCGTCAATCTGATGGCCGCGGGAGCGCCATATCCGAATGATCTGGCTTTCATGATGATCGGTTCGCCCAACAATCCCGGCGGCGGCATCCTCGCCCGCTTCCCCGGCTTCTACATCCCGATCATGGATGTGTCGTTCACCGGTGCGACGCCCGCCAACACGCCGTATCCAACCACCATCTATACGGCCCAGTACGACGGCGTCGCCCATGTTCCGCAGTACCCGCTCAACGTCCTGGCCGACATCAACGCGATGCTGGGCTACTTCTACGTGCACAACGTCTACCCGACGGTCACCCCGGCCGAACTGGCCAACGCGGTACCGCTGCCGACTTCGCCGGGCTACGCCGGCTACACCCAGTACTACATGCTCTTGACCCAGGATCTGCCCCTCGTGCAGCCCATTCGCGACATCCCCTACGTCGGACAGCCGTTGGCGAACCTGGTCCAACCGTCACTGCGGGTCCTGGTGGACCTGGGTTACGCCGACTACGGGGTGGGCGCCAACTACGCCGACATACCGACTCCGGCCGGGTTGCTGTCGGTCCCCAACCCATTAACCGTCTCCTACTACCTGCTCAAGGGAGCGGTGCAGGGACCGTACGGCGCTGTGGTGTCGATCGGCGAGGAGGCCGGTTTTTGGGGTCCGCAGTACTACCCGGACAGCTATCCGTGGGTGCCGTCGGTCAACCCGGGCCTCAACGTCTTCATCGGGCAACCGCAGGTGACCGCGCTGTCATTGCTCAGCGGCGCTCTCGGGGATGCGCTGCGCATCATCCCGCCGATCTTCAACTGACCGATCACGGTCCCAAGGGCGCGGTGGTGCGGATCGCCTCATCGCGAATGAGTCCACGCAGCAGCGCGGTGCTGAACTCGGCCGCGATCTCCTTGGCCGAGCGGCGTCCGCTCGGTCGCAGCCAGCGGTAGCTGCCGAGCGTCATTCCGATGTAGCCCAGCGCCACCACGTGCGAGTCGCACTCGTAGAACTCGCCGCTGGCGATACCGCGGTCGATCAAGCCGTGCACGTGCTCGTAGACCTGGGCTTCCTTCTCACGAACCTCGGCCACCTGTTCTGCGGTGAACCATTCGGTGATGTAGGGCTGCTCCTGGAAGTAGACGGCGGCGCGCTCGGGATTGCCCGCGATGCCCGTCAGGAGCCGGACGGTGTACTGGTAGAGCGCCTCGCGGGCGGTCCAGGAGGGATCGTCGTGCACGGCGGCCAGCGTTCCCTCGGCAGCTTGGCGGTAGATGTCGAACAGGATCAGCGCCTTGCTCGCGTAGTAGTGGTAGACCGTCGCCTTGTTCAAGCCGATCACATCGGCGACGTCGTCCATCCGGGTGCCGTGGTAGCCGCGGGCGGCGAACAGTTTGGTGGCGACGGCCAGCAACTCCTCACGGCGGGTCAGGCCACTTCCGGATGCCATCTGTACTCACCCTCGTCGCTGCCGGCAGGGCGCGAAAGGCCCCCACCCGACTGATTATCAATCAACTAGTTGGACAGTTTAGGCAAGGCCGTGCCTGTCGCACCGACGCGGATAGGACTAGACTCGCCACACAGACCCAGTGGGGGGGTCGATCAGCAGTCGAGAGGTGGAGTGATGGACCCGAGTCCTGACTACGACGCGAGCGACGAGATCGAGTTTTTCTTCAGCTATCTCACCTGGGGCCTGCGCGGCGTCGAGTCCGGAAACGGATATCCGCCGCCCAGTTACCCGCCGGTCTAACCGCGGATCACCACAGCGGAAAATCCACCCCGTACTCGGATGCCGGGCGCGGCCCGAACAGTCGGCGGTCGGCTTCCTTGATGGCGACGTCGTTGATGCTGGCTTCGCGCCGCGCCATCAGCCCGTCTTCGGCGAACTCCCACAATTCATTGCCGTAACTGCGAAACCACCTGCCGCCGCTGTCGTGGCATTCGTACTGGAAGCGCACCGCGATGCGGTTGTCGTGAAAACTCCACAGCACTTTCCGTAGCGAATAGTCGAGTTCGCGTTGCCACTTGCGGGTCAGGAAGGCGACGATCGCCGGCCGGCCGACGATGTGCTCGTCGCGGTTTCGCCACTGTGAGTCGACCGTGTAGGCCAGGCTCACCCGTTCGGGATCGCAGGTGTTCCAAGCGTCTTCGGCGGCTTGAACCTTCTGCACCGCCGATTCCCGGGTGAACGGGGGAAACGGGGGGCGGGATTGCGTCATACCGGGTGTCCTATCGTGGCGGTCATGGACTTCGCGATGTCGGCCAAAGCCAGCGACTACCACAAACGACTGTCCGACTTCATGACCGAACACGTCTTTCCGGCGGAGGCCGACTACGACAAGTATCGCCAGGAGGCCGGGCCGAACGACTTCACGGTGCCGCCGGTGATCGAGGAACTGAAGGTCACGGCGAAAGAGCGCGGCCTGTGGAACCTCTTCCTGCCGGCCGAATCCGGACTGACCAACCTGGAATACGCGCCGCTGGCCGAACTGACCGGCTGGAGCCTCGAGATCGCACCGGAGGCGCTCAACTGCGCGGCCCCGGACACCGGAAACATGGAGACCCTGCACCTGTTCGCCACCGAACCACAGCGCAAGCAGTGGCTGGAACCGTTGCTGAACGGCGAGATCCGCAGCGCCTTCTCGATGACCGAGCCGGCGGTCGCCAGCAGCGACGCGCGCAACATCGAGACCTCGATCGTGCGCGACGGGGCCGACTACGTGATCAACGGCCGGAAATGGTGGACCTCTGGGGCAGCGGATCCGCGCTGCAAAATCCTCATCGTCATGGGCCGCACCAATCCCGATGCGGCCAGCCACCAGCAGCAGTCCATGATCCTGGTGCCGATGGACACTCCGGGGGTCACCGTCGTCCGTTCCACCCCGGTGTTCGGCTGGCAGGATCAGCACGGACACTGCGAGATCGTCTACGACAACGTCCGGGTACCGGCCACCAACCTGCTCGGCGAAGAGGGCTCCGGTTTCGCCATCGCCCAGGCGCGCCTGGGACCGGGCCGCATCCACCACTGCATGCGGGCCCTCGGTGGCGCCGAGCGTGCGTTGGCACTGCTGGTCAGCCGGGCCAACAACCGGATCGCCTTCGGCCGGCCGCTAGCCGACCAGGGCCTGGTGCAACACGCGGTTGCCAAGTCCCGCAACGAGATTGACCAAGCCAGGCTGCTGTGTGAGAAGGCGGCATGGACCATCGACAAGCACGGCAACAAGGCCGCGCATCTACTGGTCTCGCAGATCAAGGCGGTGGCGCCGCAAGTGGCCTGCGACGTCATCGACCGCGCCATCCAGGTGCACGGTGCGGCCGGGGTCAGCGACGACACCGTGCTGGCCCGGCTCTACGGCTGGCACCGCGCGATGCGGATCTTCGACGGTCCCGACGAGGTGCACATGCGCACCATCGCGCGGTCCGAGTTGGGCCGGGAGCAGTCCGCGCTCGCCGCGGCGGTCACCAGTCATGGCTGAGGTATCCCGAGAACTGCCCGGCGCGTGGAACTTTCGCGACGTCGCCGAACGGACGCCGGCGCTGCGACCCGGGCGACTGTTCCGGTCCAGCGAGTTGAGCGGACTGGACGACGACGGCCGCGCGGTGCTGCGCCGGTTGGGTATAACCGACGTCGCCGATCTGCGTTCCACTCGCGAGGTCACCCGGCGCGGCCCCGGGCGGGTGCCCGACGGCATCGACATCCACCTGTTGCCTTTCCCGGATCTCGCCGACGACCAGTCCGGGTCCGACGACCCGGAAAGCAATGAAGCCCCGCACGAAAGCGCGTTCAAGCGGTTGATGACCGAAGGCGAAGCCGACCAGTCCGAAGCGGCCATCGAAGCGAATGCCGTCCGCTACATGACCGAGGAGTACCGCGAATTCCCCACCCGCAACGGCGCCCAACGCGCGGTGCACCGGGTGTTCACGCTGTTGGGCGCCGGCCGCCCGGTGCTCACTCATTGCTTCGCCGGCAAGGACCGCACCGGTTTCGTGGTCGCGACGGTGCTGGAAGCGGCCGGACTCGACCGAGACGTCATCGTCGCCGACTATCTGCGCAGCAACGAAGCCGTACCGCAACTCCGGCGGCAGATCACCGAGATGATAGCGCAGCGCTCCGACGTCGAACTGACACCCGAGGTTGAGACCTTCACCAAGGCGCGGCTGTCCGACGGAGTTCTCGGGGTCCGTGCCGAATACCTTTGGGCAGCTTGGCAAACGATCGACGAGTCGTTCGGATCGCTGGACGCCTACCTGTGCGACGCGGGTATCACCGAGACCGATGTGGCGCGGCTGCGAAACGCTCTACTCGGTTGATACACCATAGGTTCTATGAGTCGGGCCAAAGGCCAGACACCGCAGCGGAATCGTTCTACCCTCACGTGAGTGTCCTACGTATTTGCGCAGCCGCCGGCGCTGGCTGCGGCAGCGACGGAGTTGTCCGGCCTCGGCACGGCGATCGGTGAGGCTGCCGCAGCGGCGGCTGCCCCCACGACAGGTCTGCTGACGGCGGCCGCCGACGAGGTGTCGACGGCGATTGCCAACCTCTTCGGTGTGTACGGCCAGGAATTTCAATCGGTCAGCGCGCGGCTCGGCACGCTGTACCAGGGTCTGGTGCAGAACCTGAACTCCACGATCGACTACTACGTCAATGCCGAGGCGATCAACACGGCTCAGCTGGTACAGAGCGCGACGGTCGGACTTCAGCTGCCGGACACCCCGCCGGTGTTCCCGCCGTTCACCGGAGACACTTTCTCAATTGCCATGGGCGGCACTGGAACTCCGATTCCCGGACCCACCTACCTCAACGCCGTCAATGGACTCTTCATCCTGCCCAACTCGCCGATCGGCACCGTCTTGACGTCGCTGGTCACCCCCGAGCAGCTATACCCGATCACCGGTGTGCGGTCCTTGATCTTCGCCTCCTCGGTGCAGCAGGGTTTGCAGATCCTCAACACCGCGGTGATGGATCAGATCACCGCCGGCAACCATGCTGTCGTTTTCGGTTACTCGCAGAGCGCAGTCATCTCATCGCTGTTGATGCAGTACTACATGAGTCTTCCGCCGGGCTATGCGCCACCTTTCGACGCGCTCAGTTTCGTGCTGATCGGCAACGAGATGAACCCCAATGGCGGAATCCTGGCCCGCATCCCGGGACTGGACATCTCGAGCGTGGGCCTGCCCTTCTACGGCGCAATGCCGAATACGCCGTACCAGACGACCACCTACACGCTCCAATACGACGGCTTCGCCGACTTCCCGCGCTACCCGCTCAACATCGTGTCGGACATCAATGCCGTCTTCGGCATCCTGACAGTTCACACCACCTACGCCGACCTCACACCTGCTCAGATCCAGTCGGCCACATTGTTGCCGACCACGGGCGCCACCACCAACAAGTGGTACATGATCGACCACCCGAACCTGCCACTGCTGGACCCGGTGCGGGCCATCCCGGTCATCGGCGAACCCATTGCGGCACTGGTACAGCCGAATCTGAAGGTGATCGTCAACCTCGGTTACGGCGACCCCAATTTCGGCTACTCCACCAGCCCGGCCGACGTACCCACACCGTTCGGCCTTTTCCCGGACGTGCCCCTGGGGGTCATCGTCGACGCGCTGGCGAGGGGCACCCAGCAAGGGATCAACGACTTCCTCGCTGTCGCACCGCGTGCTCTGACGAGTGCCCCGGTGATACAACCGCCCTCGTTCCCACCGCTGATCCAGGCCTACCTGCCGCCGCCGACCCAGGTGCTACCGCCGACACCGGTCAATATCGCCAATACGTTTGCGTCAGTGGTCTCCACGGGCTACTCGGTGCTGCTTCCGACGGCAGACCTGGTGACCGCCTTTGCGACCACCATGCCCGCCTACGACTTGACGCTGTTCGTGAGCCAACTCGCCCAGGGCAACATCAAGGGCGCGATCGAACTCCCGCTCGCGGCCACCGCCGGCCTGGCCGCGCTGGGCGGCATGATCGAGTTCATCGCGGTGGTGGAAGCCGCCGCGGACATCGTTCAGGACTTGCAGAGCATCGGTTTGTAGCTGGGCGCGATGACCTATGTGAGCGCGCAGCCGCAGATCATGGCTACCGCGGTGGCCGACCTGGAGGGAATCGGTTCGGCGATCACTGCGGCAGGCGCTGCCGCGGCCACGCCGACGTCGACCCTGTTGGCTGCCGCCGCCGACGAGGTGTCGGCGGCCGTCGCGCGGGTCTTCGACACCTACGGCGCGCAATGCCAAGTTACCCTCTCCCAGCTCGCGGCATTTCACGCCGAGTTCGGCCGGGTGCTGACCGCAGCCGGATTGGCCTACACCGAGAACGAAGTCACCAACGCCGCAACGATCGCCGCTACTCCGCTGGCGGGGCCGACCGTCAGCCTGATCATGGGCGGCAGCGGAACTCCGCTGCCGCCACCAAAATTCGTCAACGGCGTGCTGAATTACATCAGCACCCAGTTCGGTACCACGACCGCCCAGGTCCTGTACACGCCTGAGCAGCTGTATCCGCTGACCGGCGCCAAGAGCCTGCCGCTCAACGCCTCGGTGAGCCAGGGCGTCGCGATGCTGCACGAAGCCATCCTGGGCGAAATCGGCAATGGCAACAGTGTTGTCGCGCTTGGGTATTCGCAGAGCGCCATCCTCGCCTCAATCGAGATGCGCCACCTCGCCGCCATGCCGGGCGCACCCGCTGCCGATCAACTCGGCTTTGTGCTGCTGGCAAATCCGATGAACCCCAACGGCGGCCTGCTCTCCCGCTTCACCGGATTGACCCTGCCGAGCATCGGGCTGGACTTCTTTGGCGCCACACCGTCCGACACGATCTACCCCACCAGCATCTACACCTATGAATACGACGGTTTCGCCGACTTCCCGCGCTATCCGCTCAACGTCGTCGCTGACCTGAACGCCATCGCGGGCATCGCACTGGTGCACAGTAAGACGCCCTATGTCAACATCGACTCATTGCCATCGGGCGACCTGGTACAGCTGCCGACATCGCCGGGCTACACCGGCAATACGACGTATTACCTGATCCGCAACCATCACCTCCCGCTGCTCACTCCGGTCCGGGCAATACCCGTGGTGGGTAACCCGCTGGCAGATCTCCTGGAGCCGAACCTGAGAACGATCGTCAACCTGGGATACGGCGACCCCAACTACGGTTACTCGACCACCGCCGCGGATGTGCCCACCCCATTTGGGTTGTTCCCACCGGTGGATCCGGTCCGGCTCACCGGCACCCTGACGTTGGGCACTCAGCACGGATTGACTACTGCCGCAAACAATCTCATTACACCCCCAGCCCTGGGCGAACTCGACGTGTCCGCGCTGGGCCTTTTTCAGTCGTATCGCCCACTGCCCGCGCCCTCGCCTGAACTCTTCACCGTTCCGACGTCGGTACCCGGGTTCGTCGGCAATATCCAGGCGGCCAATACCTACCTCGCTGACACGATCACGACGGTGACCTCGCAGACCTACGCAGTCCTTCTTCCCACCGCCGATCTGCTCAACGCAGGTGCCACCTCGTTACCGTCGTACAGCGTCAACCTGTTCCTCGACGGCATTGAGCAGGCAGTCGAGGGCGACCCGATGGGACTGGTCAACGCGATCGGGCGACCGATCGCTGCGAGCACGGCGTTGCTGAGTGCGGGACTGGGCTTGGAGGCCTTGGTCGTCATGGGCGCACTGGTCAAAGACTTTTAATGATTCCCAAATGTATTGCCGCGAGCGTTATTAGGCAATTGTCAAAGAATTCGAATTGCTGACAAGCGCACCGGCATAGCCATAAGCTCGCTTCTGGAACTGACCATTTCTATGGTCACAGGGGTAAGGGGTGGGCATCGTCGTCTCTGCGGGCGAATCCGGGGACCATCAGTTCGGTCGTATCCACGGCCATCGCGCAATTCTTCGGCGCGTATCACGCCAGGTGACTACTGCCGTTCAACTGCCCACTTCGCCCGTCGACACCGAGAACGCCGAGAACGCCGAGAACGCCGAGAACGCCGAGAACGCCGAGAGGTCCTACTACTAACTATTCCCTACTCCAAGGCGACCTCACAGAAGGTCAGCGATATCCGGGCCCTCACTCCCTGACGCCGGCAGCGGCGCTCCTCGATGGCACGAAAACCGGGACAGACTCGGCGGCCACGTCATACGCTGACGGCCAATCTGACCTATACCACCGTGCTCTACGGGGGAAGAGACGCCAATGACGAATCTGCTTGTCGCGCCACAGGTCATCACGACAGCAGTCGCTGACATCGAGAACATCGGATCGACGGTCACTGCGGCGAGCGCAGCCGCAGCGGCGCCGACCACCGGCCTGCTCGCCGCGGCCGCCGATGAGGTGTCGGCCGCCATCGCGAACCTGTTCGGCACGCATGGGCAGGAGTTTCAGGCCCTCGTCGGGCAGGTCGAAGCGTTTCAGACAACGTTTCAACAAACCCTTGCCGCCGCGGCGAACGCCTACGTGCAAACGGAGAGCGCAGCATCGGCGATGCTCAGCGGGGCGCTGCACGCAACCGCCGCACCGGCGGCGGGGATCCCGCCGTTCCCCGCCAACCTCACCTCGTTGTTCGTCGGCCCGACAGGTGTGCCCATCCCGTCGGAGGCGTATGTCCTCAAGGCGAACGAACTGTATGTCCGGTCCCTCAACACCCTGCAGGCGCTGTACACACCCGAGAACCTGTACCCGATCACCGGCGTCAAGAGCATGACCCTCAACCAGTCGGTAGCCGAGGGCCTGGTGATCATGGACAACGCGATCCATAGTCAGTTGGCCATTCCCGGCAACACGCTCACCATTTTCGGGTATTCGCAGAGCGCCATCATCGCCTCACTGGAGATGCAGAAGCTCGCCGCCATGGGGTCGCCCTATCAGGGGCAGCTCAATTTCGTGCTCGTCGGGAATGAAATGAACCCCAACGGGGGTATGCTCGCGCGGTTCCCAGGCCTGACGCTGCCGACCCTGGGTCTGTCGTTCTACGGTGGCACACCCTCGGACACGCTCTACCCGACGGCCATCTACACGCAGGAGTACGACGGGTTCGCCGACTTCCCGCGGTATCCCATCAACTTCATCTCCGATCTCAACGCGGTGATGGGAATCGCCACGGTGCACGTCAAGTATCTCGATCTCACTCCGGCGCAGGTCGATAACGCCATCAAGTTGCCGACGTCACCGGGCTATAACGGTGTCACCGATTACTACATGATCCCGACCGAGAACCTGCCCCTGCTGGCACCGCTGCGCGCGATTCCGGTCATCGGCAATCCCCTTGCCGCCCTTGTCGAACCGAACTTGGAAGTGATCGTCAACTTGGGTTACGGCGACCCGTACCACGGATACTCCACGAGCCCGGCGGACGTGCGTACCCCGTTCGGGTTGTTCCCGGACGTCAGCCCCGGCACGGTCATCGAGGCCTTCGCCGCCGGAACTCAACAAGGAATTCACGACTTCGGTACCGAGATGCAAGCGCTGGCCGCGCAGCCCATCACGTTCCCGTCATTCGCCCCGCCACAGCCCGCAGACCTGCTGGCGAAGTTGGCCGCCCTGCCGTCGCCGGAAAAGGTCGTCAACACCGCCGCCACCGTCATCTCGACCGACTACGCCGTCCTGCTTCCCACCGCGGACACCGCACTCGCCTTCGCCACCACACTGCCGCTGTACAACTCTCAGCTCTTTTTGAGCCAGCTCGCGCAGGGCAACCTCATCAACGCGATCGGATACCCGATCGCCGCCGACGTGGGGCTCATCACCATCGCGGGCATCGTCGAATTCCTCGTCATCGCAAAGGCGATCTCGGAGAACATCAAGGACATCAGCGCCCTCATTCCCTGAGCTCAGGGCCGGATGACGTAAACGCCAGACAGTTTCCGAACGTCCCTCTACGCTTGCGCAAAGCGTTCGCGGGGTCGCGGGGAAGGAATTGTGTTGATGTCGTTCTTGATGGCTGAGCCACAGATTGTGATGGCGGCGGCCGCCGACATCGAAGGAATCGGAGCCGCGCTCACCGCGGCCAGCGCCGCCGCGGCTGCACCGACATCGGGCCTGCTGGCCGCGGCGGGTGACGAGGTGTCGGCCGCCATCGCGAACCTGTTCGGGACATTCGGACGCGAATACCAAGACGTGGTAACGCAATTCGAGGCATTCCACGACGAGTTCCAGCGGACGCTGGCCAGCGCGGGGGCCGCCTACGTGCAGGCCGAGACGGCCGCAGCCGCAACCCTGGGCGCAGCGTTCACCCCGCCGGCCCAGGCGGCGACCGCGGCCGCGATCCCGTGGGTGCCCAACGATATTTCGTTGGTCATGAGCGGCACCGGCGTTCCGATCGTCACGGCGGACTTCCTGCAAAACGCGAACAAATACATCGGCACAACCCTTGCGACGTTACGAGGGTTGAATACGCCCGAAGAGCTCTACCCGCTGACCGGCGTCCGCAGTCTGTACTTCAACAAGTCGGTCCAGATCGGGCTGACCACGCTGGACAACGCGGTGTTCCAGGAGATCGCCGGCGGCAATTCGGTCACCGTCTTCGGCGTCTCGCAGAGCGCCGTCATCTCCTCGCTGTACATGCGCAATCTCGCGGCCGGCTTGTCGAACTTCGGCGCCACCCCTCCCCCGGCGAACATGTTGAACTTCGTCCTGACCGGTAACGAGATGAACCCCAACGGCGGCCTACTGTCCCGGTTCCCTGGCCTGGTCATGTCGAGCCTCGGCCTGGAGTTCTACGGCTCCACCCCGTCGGACACCATCTACCCGGTCCGCAATTACACGCTGGAATACGACGGCTTCGCCGACTTCCCCCGGTACCCACTCAACCTCATCTCCGACCTGAACGCGGTAGCGGGCATTATTTACGTCCATCCCCAGTATTTGAACCTGACGCCGGCGCAGATCGGTGCCGCCATTCCCCTGACGCCGTCACCCGGCTACACCGGCAACACCGAGTACTTCATCCTGCCGACTGAGCAGCTGCCGCTGCTGCAACCGCTGCGAGCAATTCCCGTCATCGGAAATCCGTTGGCGAACTTGATCGAGCCGGTCACGAGGGTGACGGTCAATCTCGGCTATGGCGATCCGAACTACGGCTACTCCACGAGTCCTCCGGACATCCCGACGCCGATCGGTGTGTTCCCCGACGTCGCCCCGGGCATCGTGTTGAACGCCTACGCCGCCGGAATCGAGCAGGGCATTCAGGACTTCAGCGCCGACCTGCAAGCCATGGCGAGCCAACCGGTCACCGCGCCGACATTCGCGCTACCAACGCCGACCGAGGTCGGGGCCAAGCTGGCCGCGTTACCGACGCCACAAGAGATTGCCAACACGGTGGGGGCGATCGCCTCGACCAACTACGCCGTCTTGCTACCCACCGCCGACATCGCGACCTCGTTGGTGACCTCGCTACCCGCGTACAACCTCGCTCTATTCAGCCAAGGACTGGCCCAGGGCAACCTGATCGACGCGATCGGACTACCAATCGCCGCCGATGTCGGGTTGGCCACGGTGGCCGGCGCGGTGGAGTTCCTGGTGCTCACCGAAGCGGTGCTCAACACCCTGAAGGATATTCAGTCGCTGATCCCCTGAGACTGACCGTCCCAAGAATATTCAGCTCGCAAAAGCACTATGCGGATCGCGCGGCCGTTCTAGTCTTGACATCGGCCGAATCCTCCGATTTTCGGCTGCGCTGTAATTGTTTGGTCGTGAAGGGATTTGCACGATGTCGTACTTGACGACGCAACCGCAACTGATCAGTGCCGCCGCCGAGAACCTCGCCGGAATACGGGCGGCACTCACCGAGGCCAGCGCGGCCGCCGCGGGTCCGACCACCGGCCTGGCCGCCGCCGCGGCCGACGAGATCTCGGCGGCCGCGGCGCAGCTGTTCGGCACGTTCGGTGAGGAGTACCAGCAGGTAATCGGGCAAGCAGCGCTGTTCCACGGGGAATTTAACCGCGCCCTGGCGGCGGCCAGCCTTGCCTACGCCGAAGTCGAGATCGCGAACGCGGCGCAGGTCCTCGGCGGAGCGGGCGCGCTCAGCGCGGCTGCCTCGCCGATCGAAGCCCTGCTGGCTCCGGTGCTTGCTCCCCTGCAGCCGTTGCTCGCGCCGATCCAGTCGCTGTTCGCGCCGTTGTTCGGGGCACCCGCGACGACGGGCGGCGGCACGGTAATCCCGGTCGTACCGCCCTCGGGTTTCACCTACACCCAGGCGTTGATCATGGCAGGTAGCGGCACGCCGATACCGCCGCCGTCCTACCTGACCGACATTCGTCCTTGGATCACAGCCGCTTTCGGGGTGACCAATCCGCTGTCGATACCACTCAACACTCCCGAGGGTTTGTATCCCCTCACGGCGATCAAGGACCTGACCCTTCAGGTCTCGGTCGACCGTGGCGTCGAGATCCTGGACAATGCCTTGTTCGGGCCCACCGGCCTGATCGCGCAAGGACAGACCGTTGCCGTTCTCGGCTACTCCCAAAGTGCCGTCATCTCGTCGCTCGAGTTGCGCAACCTCATTGCGGCCGGCAGTCCCAATACCGCCGACATCAGTTTCACGCTGCTGGGCAACCCGATGAACCCGAACGGTGGCCTGCTGGCACGCTTCCCCGGTCTGTCCCTGCCGGCCATCGGCCTGGATTTCTACGGCGCTCAACCGACCGGCTCCGGTTACCCGGTCAACACTTTCACGCTGCAGTACGACGGCTATGCCGACTTCCCGAAGTACCCGATCAACTTCCTGGCGGACCTCAACGCGTTCCTTGGCATCCAGACGGTGCACGGCGACTACCCCGACCTGAACCCGAACGCGCTGCCCCCCGGCTACAGCCTCGTCGAACTGCCGGTCTCACCCGGCAACAACGGCCTGGACAGGTACTACATGATCACCCAGCCCGGTCTGCCGCTGCTGTCGCCCATCAGGGCGATCCCGGTGATCGGAGCACCGCTGGCAGCCTTGGTAGAACCGAACCTGACGTACCTGGTCAACTGGGGCTACGGCGACCCGCGCTTCGGATACAACACCGGTTACGCCGATGTGGCCACCTCGTTCGAAGTGCTCCCGCCGATCCCGCCCAACTTCTTCGGCGACCAGATAGCCCTTGCCGGGCAGGGTGTCAACGACTTCACGCAGGCCGTCGGCGCCATGAATTTACCGTCGGCGGCCAGCCTGGCTGCCCTGCTGCCGGCTGGCGGCACCGGCGGGCTGTCACTACCGTTCTCGCTGCCGGGTGCGACTGCCTCCCCGGTCGACGGCTTCTTCGACGCTCTCAGGTCGGCGAACACAAACTTCACCACCGCGATCACGAGTGCCGCCGCCGACACCTACGCCGTCGCCCTGCCGACAGCGGACATCGTGAACACGTTGCTGACCACGGTGCCGTCGTACAACCTGAACCTGTTCCTGGACGGGATCGAGCAGGCCGTCAACGGTGACCCGGTGGGCTTGTTCAACGCCATCGGCAAGCCGATCGCCGCGGACGTCGCGATCGGCACGCTGGCCGTCGGCTTCGAGTTCATTGTTCTCACCGACGCCATCGGCAATGTGATCGGCGATCTGACCGGCGCCAGCTAAGGCGAAGGTCGTTGTGACACAGTAAATTCCGGCCGTGCCGCCCGGTCGCCTCTAGTCCCGTTCGCCTTCTATGGTGACCCCGCGCCAGAACGCGACATGGTTCTTGATCTTTCGCGCTAGGGGGCTTGGTTTCGGGTAGTACCACCCGGCGTCGGCATTGACCTGCCCGTCGACCGTCACGTTGTAGTAGCGCGCCACACCCTTCCACGGACACAGCGACGACGTCTTGCTCTCGGTGAAGAACTCGCGGCGCAACGATTCGGGCGGAAAGTAATGATTGCCCTCCACCCGAACAGTGCGCGGTGCTTCGGCAAGCACCGCGCCGTTCCACACGGCTCGGATCATGTTGTCCGCAACCAGATCAAACGTTGCGCGCTTGCAGCTTGGGAGACTCCGGGTCGAGGCCCCAGACCAGGATTCGATGCGGGTGGATGCGAATCATCGCGCCGGCATCGGTGGACAGCGCCTCGCCCTCGCCGCGAATCTCGATTCCGCGCGGGCGCCAGGGATCGATGCTGGCCAGATCATCGAGAACCAGCGACACCTTGGAGTTGCTCTCCACGTTGCGCAGTTTGCGGCTCCCCGCCATCGCCTTACCACCGATGTCGATGGTGCCCAGTTCGGCGTTGTACGTGAACCGAACCGGCCGGACTTGCGGGGATCCTTTCGGGGTCACCGTCCCCAGCCGGCCGAGCCGTTGGCTTGACAAGTACTCGAGTTCGGTGTCGGTGAATACCGTCATTGGCCTTGCTCCTTTGGGCTGACGAACGAAGCGGAGTGGCGCCAGTGTAGGAGCGAATGGCCTTGCCGGTCAATGACGCTCAGCCCAGATAGTCAGCGTCGCTTACTTTCTCCAGCCAATCGACAAAACGCCCGTCGACCTCGTCCTGGATGGCGATGTGGGTCATCGCCGCGCCGGGGGTTGCCCCGTGCCAATGCTTGACCCCGGCCGGCGTCCAGATCACGTCGCCGGGGTTGATCTGCTGCCTGTCGCCACCCCATTGCTGCACCCAGCCGGTGCCCTCGGTGACGATCAGCCGCTGCCCCGCGGGGTGCGTGTGCCAGACACTGCGCGCACCGGCCGCGAAAGTGAGTTGTCCGCCATGGGCTTTCGAGGAACCGGCCGGCCCGAACAGCTGCTTCATGGTGACGTCGCCGGTGAAGAACTGCTCCGGCCCGTCCATGGCCGGGCGATCTGCCTCATGAGTGATCTGCATTTCCGGCTCGTGTTCGTGCATGACCGTCCTCCTCGGATGAGAGATACCGGTATTGAGAATAGGGATGAGTGGCCTAGGGTTCCAGAACGACTTTTCCGAGCGCGCCACCGTCATCCAGGCATTGCCGCGGGGCGCGGGCTTCGGACAGCTAACAGCGTTGCGGCGAAAGTAGTTTCAACCACATTGCGTCCTCACAGTCGGCGGCGGACCACGTTGGCACCGCCGACCAACTAGCTTGCGCAACCTGGACTTTGACGATCCCCTCAGCACCAACCGCCGCCGCCCGATCACCGGCGACTGTCACGACCACGCCCCACCCGTGGGTCCAACGGCCAGCATTCGGGCGCGGCCGCCAGCCCGCAACAAAGTGAAGGTAAGTATCTTTACTGAACTGAATTCACTATTGATTTTCAAACCATTTTCGCTGAACCTTCACGACTGATTTTTGCGACATTTCGCGATGCAAGATAAGCCGCTACACTCTTGCCGAAACACGCTGCCGTGGGGGAAGTCGAAAATGGAGAGAGCTTTGAGTTTCTACGTTTTACCGCCGGAAATAAACTCACTACGGATGTTCATAGGCGCAGGATCGGCACCCATGGTGGACGCCTCGGTTGCCTGGTCAGGGCTCGCCGAGGAACTGACCTCTGCGGCTGAATCATTCTCTGCCCTGACCACCAGCCTGACCGGCCATGCCTGGCAAGGCCCGGCCGCTGCGTCGATGGTTCATGCAGCGACTCCCTACCTTGCATTCCTGCGAGCAGCCGCCGGCCAGGCTCATAGCGCATCAACCAACGCCCAGCTGGTGGCGAGAGTATTTGAAAGTGCAAAGAACGCCATCATCCACCCGGAAATAGTTACGGCGAACCGCCAGGCCTTCAAAGAATTGGTGCGCTCGAATTGGTTCGGGTTGAACGCTCCCGCGATTGCAGTGGCTGAGAGCGCCTACGAGGAGTTCTGGGCAGCCGACGTCGCTGCGCTTGCCGGCTACCACACCGGCGCCTCCGCAGCGGCCGCACAGTTGGCGCCCTGGGCTGCACTCGCCGACCTGCCGAACCTGGGCATTGGCAATATCGGCAGCTCCAATCTCGGCAACGGCAACACGGGCAGCGCCAACTTTGGCAACGGAAATACGGGCAGCTCCAACGTGGGCGGCGGCAACAGCGGCGACCACAACGTCGGCAGCGGAAACTTCGGCAGCGGCAACTATGGATCCGGAAACCGGGGCACCGGAAACATCGGGTTTGGAAACAGCGGCGTGGGCAATAATTTCTTGATACCCAAGTCGGGTGATAACAACATCGGCATCGGCAACGCGGGTAGCAACAATACTGGCTTCGGGAATACTGGATTCGGCAACCGAGGCGGTGGTAACTATGGAAACAACAACATTGGCTTTGGCCTCAATGGCAATAATCTAATCGGCTTCGGCAATGCCTACTACGACACATCGACTGGACAGGTCACCTTCGCCGGCCTTAATTCGGGCAGCGGTAACATCGGTTTCGGAAATTCGGGCACCGGCAACATTGGCTTCTTCAACTCAGGCGACGGCAACGTAGGCATCTTCAGCTCCGGCGTCAATATTACGGCGACTGATGTGGGCAAGATTCAAAGCCTCGGGTTCGCAAACTCTGGCTATGGCAACATCGGCTTCGGCAACTCTGGTCTCGGAAACTTTGGCATCGGAAATTCGGGCTCGCTGGACACCGGATTCGGAAACTCAGGCAACGTGAACACTGGCATCGGCAACACGGGCAGCTTGAATACGGGTTTCTGGAACTCGGGTGATATCAACACCGGAAACGGAAATTCGGGCGACACTAACACTGGCCTGTGGAATTCTGGCAACGTAAACACGGGGTTCGGAGTCAGCACTAACAGTGGCCAGCTACACTCCGGTTTCAACAACACCGGCAATCGGGGCAGCTCGGGCTTCTTCAACACGG
Source organism: Mycobacterium gordonae (assembly GCF_017086405.1). Taxonomy (NCBI): domain Bacteria; kingdom Bacillati; phylum Actinomycetota; class Actinomycetes; order Mycobacteriales; family Mycobacteriaceae; genus Mycobacterium; species Mycobacterium camsae. The sequence goes on along the minus strand of NZ_CP070973.1, from coordinate 442,318 downwards.
CGAGTGGCGGACTGACAGATGGTGGTAACTCGGGCTTCGGTAATACGGCCAGTGGTGCCACAAACACGAACGGCGCCATCTCCGGATTCTTCAATACTGGAGTGACGGGTCCTTTGGGGCCGTTCCCGAGTGGACTTTTCAGTGGAGTGAACTCAGGGTTCTTGAACACGGGCACCGGTGTCACCGGCCTATTCGGCCTCACCAAGCTGTTGGAGAGTTTGTAATCCGCCGCTGACTGGACGGGGCGCGACGCTGTCGGTCGGCCTCGGGAGCGCCGTTGCGACGAGCCGATGGTGCAGAAACTCGGCACCTAGGGTTCAAGAACGACTTTTCCGAGCACGCCACCGTCATCCAGGCACTGCAGCGCGGCGCGCGCTTCCGACAACGGATACCGTTGCGGCGGGGGCGGTTTCAGCCCCAGCGACACCAGCTGGTTGAGGCCCGAGGAAAACAGGACGGCCGAACCGGGAACCTTGTTCAGGTATTCACCCCATGCGACCCCCAGCACCCCGATGTTGCGCAGCAACAACCGGTTGACACTGAGCGTCGGGACGCTGCCGGCCGCGAAGCCGATCACCAGCAGCTTGCCGTCGATCGCCAGCGCGCGGATCGCGTCGTCGAAGGTGCGACCGCCGATGGGATCCACGACGATGTCGACACCTTGACCGTTGGTGTACTCGTGCACCCGTTCCACCCAGCCCTCGGCCAGATGCAGCACCCGGTCGGCGCCGAGTGCGGCGACGTAGTCCATCGCGGTTTCTCGGTGCACCACCGCGATCACCTGGCTGGCGCCCATCGCTTTGGCGATCTGCACGGCGGCGGTGCCCACCCCGCCGGCCGCGCCGAGCACCAGCACCGTCTGGCCCGGCCGCATCACCGCACGGCGCGACAGCGCGAAATACACAGTGTTGTAATTGACCAGCAGTGACACCGCTTCGGCATCGTCGAGCTCGGTGGGACTGCGGATCACGTGAGAAGCCGGAACGGCGACCTGCTCGGCATAGCAGCCGAGTACGCCGAACGCCGAAACCCGTTCGCCTACCCGGAAACCCGAGTCGGCAGGCGCTGACCGCACTACCCCGGCACATTCCATGCCGGGGACGAACGGCGGCGGCAGTTTCAGTTGGTACTTGCCCTTGGTCAAGAGCAGGTCCGGGAAACACACACCGGCGGCGCGTACCTCGATGACGATGTTGCCGCGGCCATCGGCGACGTCGTCGATATCGGTGTAGACTACGCCGGCCGGCCCGGAAAGCTCTTGAACAACAGCGGCTTTCATTAAGATTTAGAGCTTGAATCCAGCTTTTGTGGCGGCCGACAAGTCGGTGATCTCACTCCAGTGGTCGGCCACGTCCTGGACCGTCGGCGGTGTGTCGAAGTTGGCGCCCTCGTTGCCGAACAACGCGACGCGCTGAACCTTGCCGCCGCCGACGACGAACACCGACGCGTTGTCCGGGCATTCCTCGGTGCACAGGTAGGCCACCACCGGCGCGACGAACTCCGGTGTCAGCTTTTCCAGCACCTCCTTGGGCATGATGTCCTCGGTCATCCGGGTGGCCGCGATCGGGGCGACCGCATTGGCGTGGATATTGTACTTGGCCCCCTCCAGCGCCAGCGTGTTGATCAACCCGACCAGGCCGAGTTTGGCTGCGCCATAGTTCGTCTGGCCGAAGTTGCCGAACAGCCCACTGGTGGAGGTGGCGACCACGACCCGCCCAAAACTCTGCTCGCGGAAGTGCGGCCAGGCGGCACGGATGACGTTGTACCCGCCGTACAGGTGGACCTTGAGGACGGCGTCCCAGTTCTCCGACGTCATCTTGTGGAAGGTGCCGTCCCGCAGGATGCCGGCGTTGCTCACCACACCGTGCACGGCGCCGAATTCGTCCAGCGCGGTCTTGATGATGTTGGCGGCACCGTCGGCCTCGGCGACGCTGTCGTAGTTGGCGACCGCGCGACCGCCGCCGTCCCGGATCTCGGCGACCACCTGGTCAGCCATGGCCGATCCGCCGCCCGTCCCGTCGCGGGCACCGCCGAGGTCGTTGACGACAACGCTGGCGCCCTCCCGGGCAAGGGCGAGCGCGTACTGCCGGCCCAATCCCCCGCCGGCTCCGGTGACTACGACGACGCGATCCTGCACTCCGGGCATCAGTTTCCTCTCTGCTGGCTATCAGGGTTGAGCGCCGGCACCAGGGCCTGGTGCCGGCACGGGACGAAGTAGGGCTAGAACAGCTTGCGCGCCAGCTTGAAGGCCCGCTCGGTGTAGGGCGGGTAGATCATGCTGGAGAAGTCCGGGCGAGTCGGCTTGGTCAGCACCGACTTGCGGTGGCTGAACTCGTCGAAGCCCCACTTCCCGTGGTAGGCACCCATGCCGGAGGAGCCGACGCCGCCGAAGGGCAGCTTGGCGGTCGACACCTGGAAGGCGAGGTGGTTGATCAGCATGCCGCCCGCGGGCACTTCCCTGATGAATCGCTCACGGGTCGCCTTCGACTTGGTGAATAGATACGCCGACAGCGGCTTGGGCCGGGCGTTGATGAAAGCGATCGCCTCGTCCAAGTTCTTGACGGTGAGCACCGGCAGAATGGGGCCGAAGATCTCGTTCTGCATCAACGGACCGTCCTGAGCCGGGTCGACGACCACGGTCGGCTGGATCCGAAGGCTGGACGGATCGCGTTTGCCGCCGACAGCGACCTTCGATGTGCCATCGGCCTCGGCCTCCGAGAGGTAGCCGCTCAACCGGTTGAACTGGCGCTCGTTGACGATGCGCATCCCATCCTGGTTGTCCTTGGCACGGAACTTGGTGATGGAAGCGGCGATCTTCTCGACGAGTTCGTCGCGGATCGAAGCGTCAGCCAGCACGTAGTCGGGTGCGACGCACGTCTGACCGGCGTTGAGGATCTTCAGCCAGGCGATCCGCTTGGCCGCGACATCCACGTCGCCGTCGGCCGCCACCACCACCGGACTCTTGCCACCGAGCTCCAGGGTGACCGGGGTCAGATGTGGCGCGGCGCCCTCGTAGACCTTGCGGCCGATCTCGGTGCCGCCGGTGAACATCACGCGATCCAGGCCCTGCGAAATCAGCTCCTGGCTGACCATGCCGTCGCCCTCGATCACCGCGACCGCATCCTTGTCCAAGTACTTGGGCACCAATTCGGCCATCAGGTGCGACGACACGGGAGCCAGTTCAGAGGGCTTCAGGATCACCGCGTTGCCCGCGGCCAGCGCGCCGACCGCCGGACCCAGCGTCAGATAGAAGGGATAGTTCCAGGCGCCGATGATCAACACGGTGCCGTATGGCTCGTACTCGACCCAGCCCCGCCCGGGCAGCTGGGGAGCCTCGAGCAACAGGTACTTGCGCCGCATCCACTTCTTGAGCTTCTTGGCCGCGTACTTGGCCTCACCTGCCGTGGTGGCAATGTCGGCGATGAACGCTTCGACATGGTTGCGGTCCAGGTCCTCGGCCAGCGCGGCGGCGATGGCCGGTTCGTTCTCCTCCACCAGCTTCGTCAGCTGCTCCAACTGGTGTTTGCGCCACTCGTAGCTGCGGGTTCGCCCGGTAGCGAAGGTCTTGCGCAGCCGGGCCACGGTGTCCGCGACACTCGGGGCGGCTACATGCCCGTTGGCGGGCGTGGTCGCAGCCTTCGGCAGGGAATCGGTGGTCATCGTTGTCCTTCCTTCCCCGAGGTGCCCGCAGCCTGTCGCGCGCGGTCGCTCATCGGTGATATCCGCGATCCTAGTCATCCGGCGTTGACTGCAATAGGACGGCGACCGGAAAGATCCGGTCAGGACTTCGTTGCGACCATGAAGACCATCACCGGGACTAGCGCCGACGCTGGTCGCGAGTACCAGGAGTCGTCCGCGGCGCTCGGAGCTACCGTCGCTCCGCTGTCACGAACTCCGAGAACGCGTCCTTGTCGTCGGCCATCGGCACCTCGGCGACCCAGCGCCCCAGTCGCTGCATCTCGTCGCCGGAGCCGACAGCGGTGGCACGCCAGCCGTGGTCGTTGAGCCAAGCAGCGACCGGCGCCCGGTGTTCGTCGCGATACATGAGCTCACCGACGTCGATCGTCTCCTCCAGACCGATCTGCTCGGCGATCTTCTTGAACCGCGCCCGCATCTGCTCGCGCCGCTCGTCGGCGTGCGACGCCGCGGTTTCGGCGGCGATCCGGCTACCGGCCGGGCTTAGCTCCCCGACCAGCGCGAACAGCCGGTCCTGTGCCTCGGCGGGCAGGTACATGAGCAGTCCCTCAGCCAGCCAGGCGGTGCGGGCGTTCGAGTCGAAGCCCGCATTCCGCAATGCGGCCGGCCAGTCCTGACGCAGATCGATGGCCACCGCACGACGCTCGGCCGAGGGCGTCACACCGTTGTCAGCCAGAGTCGTGGACTTGTATTCGAGCACCTGCGGCTGGTCGATCTCGTAGACGGTGGTACCGGCCGGCCAGTCGAGTCGGTAGGCGCGCGAGTCCAGTCCCGACGCCAGTATCACCACCTGGCGGATTCCCGCGGCGACGGCGTCGACGAAGAAAGTGTCGAAGAAATTGGTCCGCACCGCCTGGTAGCCCTGCATGTGCCGGACCATGGCAGCGGCTTCGGCGTCCAGGGCTTCCACCTTCGCCGCGACGGCCGGATCGAGCATGGCCTCCCACAGCACGCCCGCGTTGGCGTTGGTGACCAGCAACTTGGCATAGGGATCGCGGATCAGCGCATCGGGCTGGTCGGTTTCGACGGCACGCGCGGCGGCCACCATCACCGCGGTGGAGCCGACGCTGGTCCTGATGTCCCAGGTGTCGTCGTGACTGCGCAGCGTGCTCATTGGCGTACTCCTCGCATCAATCTGCTGGTGATGGCTTCCTCGATCAGGTCCTGCGGCACCGGCCGGCCCCTGCGCGCCATCTCCGGGTGGTTGTCCACGCTGTCCACCTGCCAGCCGTGCTCGGCCAGCCACCGAGCGGGATCGGAGCGGTGCGGCTCCTGATAGGTCAGGGCCTCCACGTTGACGTCCAGACCCAGCCGGTCACGCATCCGGTTCCAGCGCTGTTTGTTGCCGGTCACCTTCAAGTTGAAGGCTTCGACGGCGAACTGACTGCCGGGTGCGCTCAGCGCGGTGCACATCTCGAAGAGCCGGTCCTGCGCGTCGCTGGGCAGATACGCCAGCAGGCCCTCGGCCAGCCACGCGGTAGGACGCACGGGGTCGAAGCCGGCGCCGACGAGCGCAGCCGGCCAGTCGTCGCGCAGGTCCACGGCGACGGAGTGCCGGTTCGCCGCCGGACGCACACCGTGCGAGCCGAGGATCCTGGCCTTGTATTCCAGGACCTTGGGCTGGTCGATCTCGTACACCGCGGTGCCGGACGGCCACTGCAACCGGTAGGCCCGCGAGTCCAGGCCTGCGGCCAGAATCACCACCTGCCGGATACCGGCTCCCGCGTCGGCAGTGGCGGCAGCGAGAAACTCGTCGAAGTAGTGGGTGCGGACCGCCTGATAGTCGCATCCGACGCGATGAATCCGCTGACCGTGCTCGTCGCCGTCCAGCCAGGCCATCTCGGCGTCGGTCAGTCGCGCCCACGCCGGGCCGGCCGCGGACACCAAGTGGACGGCGAATTCGTCGCGAATCAGCGGGTCCGGTCCGGCGGTTTCCACCGCGCGGGAGGCGGCGACCGCCAGGGCGGTGGCGCCCACACTTTCGGTGATGTCCCAGCTGTCGCCGGCCGTCCGCAACGAGGGCAAGTCGAGATCAGTCATGTCCCGGACATGTTACCTAGTAAGTTAGGCAACCTATACGGTTTGTGCCTCAGGTCACCGCGGTCACACCTTGGCCCGCCACAAACTTCCGGCGATCAACTGCTGCAGCGTCTCTAGGATGCTCTCCACGTCGGAGTAGCTGCCCACGAAACCGGCGTAGAAGCCGACACCGCACAACATCATCACCAACGCCTCGGCGAGCACCGCGGCGTCGGTGTCAGCGGCCAGTTCGCCGCTGGCAATGGCGTCGTTGACCGCCGAGACCAGAAATGCCCGGGTGGTCGTTATCGCGTCGTTGTCGTCCCGCTTGAGCTCGGGGTGCCGTTGTGACTCCAGCACGGCAGTGCTCAAGAATGCCGCGGTGCAAGGGTTCTGATTGTCCGCCTCCTGCGCGACGGCGATGAAGGCGGCAAGCCGGCCGGCGAGGGTCGACTCGCGGCTCGCCCGTTCGATGCCGGCGGTGACGACGAGTTCGTTGGTCCGGTCGGCCACCTCGGTATATAGCAATCTCTTGCTGGCGAAGTAGTGGTTGATCGCCGGCCGGGTCAGATCGGCCCGCACGGCGATCGCCTGGAAGGTCGCTCCGTCGTATCCGCGTTCGCTGAACACTTGACGTGCGGCCCGCACGATGCGTTTTCGCGTGTCATCAGCTTTGGCGGCGGGGGGACGCCCGGGTCCCCGACTTGCCAGTTGAGGCATGACTAGAGTGTGCCACCACCACGCTGCGGCATCAGTGCGTTGGGCGGGATGCTACGGAACTTGCCAGACTGGTAGTCCTCGAGTGCCTCGATCACCTCGGCCCGCGTGTTCATCACGAATGGTCCGTAGTGGAAGACCGGCTCGCGGATCGGCCGCCCGCCCAGCAGCAACACATCCAGCGCCGGCGCGGGACCCGGCCGCGCGGCCACCGCTATGCGGTCACCCGCTCCGAGGACGGCCAACTGACCTTGCCTGACGGGGTGCCCGGCCGGACCCACGGAGCCTTGGCCGGACAACACGTAGATCAGGGCGTTGAAGTCGCGGTTCCACGGCATATTGAGCCGCGCGCCGCCCTCGATCGTCGCGTGGGCCATGGTGATCGGCGTGTGGGTGACTCCCGGTCCGCGGTGCCCGTCGACGTCTCCTGCAATCAGCCGGATCAGCGCCCCGCCGTCGTCGGACGCCAGCAGCGTCGAGTCGGTGCCTTCGATGGCCTGGTACCGGGGCGCGGCGAACTTGTCGCGCTTCGGCAGATTGACCCACAGCTGGATGCCGTGGAAGAGGCCACCGCTGGTGACCATCTCAGCGGGCGGGGTCTCGATGTGCAGGATGCCCGCTCCGGCCGTCATCCACTGCGTCGCACCGTCGCCGATGAGACCACCGCCGCCGTGCGAGTCCTGATGAGCGAATTTCCCGTCAATCATGTAGGTGACCGTCTCGAAGCCGCGGTGCGGATGCCAGTCGGTACCGCGCGGCTCCCCCGGTTCGTAGTCCACCTCGCCCATTTGATCCATGTGGATGAAAGGGTCCAGAGCGGCGGCGCTGACCCCGGCGAAGGCGCGGACCACGGGGAAGCCCAAGCCCTCATAGCCCCGGGGGCCGGTGGTGATCGATCGGACCGGCCGCTCGGTCTGTGCGGGACCGGCCGGATTCACCCGCGCCAGAGTGAGCGTGTCTGCGGTGATAGCGGGCATTTCGGGCTTCCTTCCGTTCAATTACCCGATATAACCGGACTACGGTCCGTTTATTCCGCGACTGCGAGCTGCTAACCTCCGGTGCATGCCGGAGGAGCCGAAAGAGGCACCCCCAGAGTTCGCCGGTGGCCGGTTCGGCGCCTCGCTGAGAAACGCCGGCTACCTGCGTAAGTGGTTGCTGCTGGGCACCACGATCGGCGTCATCTCCGGCCTCGGCGCCGTCGTCTTCTACCTGGCCCTGAAGTACACCGGCGAGTTCCTGCTCGGTTACCTCGCGGGCTATCACGTGCCCACCCCCGTCGGCGAAGGAGGCGGCCGCGGATCCACCGGCTTCGTTCGGCCGTGGGCCATTCCCCTGGTGACGACGGGAGGCGCGCTGCTCTCGGCGTTCGTCGTGGCCAGGTTCGCGCCAGAGGCCACCGGCCACGGCACCGATGAGGCGATCGAGGCCGTGCACACCGATCCCCGGGCCATCCGCGCCCGGGCCGTGCTGGTGAAGCTGGTGGCCAGCGCCCTAACCATCGGCTCCGGTGGCTCGGCCGGCCGGGAAGGCCCGACGGCGCAGATCTCCGCAGGCTTCTCGTCGCTGCTCACCCGGCGCCTGGGCTTGTCCGACGAGGACGGCCGGGTCGCCGTGGCACTCGGCATCGGGGCCGGCATCGGGGCGATCTTCGCCGCACCGCTAGGCGGGGCGGTGCTCGCCGCGTCCATCACCTACCGCGACGACTTCGACTACCGCAGCCTGCTGCCCGGCTTCATCACCTCCGGCACGGCTTATGCGGTGCTGGGCGCCTTCCTCGGTTTCGACCCGCTGTTCGGCTACATCGACGCCGAATACCGCTTCGAGCGGGCTTGGCCGCTGTTGTGGTTCGTCGTCATCGGACTGATCGCGGCGGGGGTGGGCTACCTGTATGCGCGCTTTTTCCATTCGACGGTGGCCCTAGTGCGCCGCTTGCCCGGTGGGCCGATACTCAAGCCCGCGGCGGGTGGCCTACTGGTCGGACTGCTGGGGTTGCTGATCCCGCAAATCCTCAGCAGCGGTTACGGCTGGGCTCAGCTGGCCGCGGATCGTAACTCGCTGATGTCCATCCCACTGTGGATCATCGTCATGCTGCCGCTGGCCAAGATCGTCGCGACGTGCCTGTCCATCGGCTCCGGCGGCTCGGGCGGTCTGTTCGGGCCGGGAATAGTGATCGGCGCCTTCGTCGGCGCCGCGATCTGGCGACTGGGCGAACTGGCCGGGCTGCCCGGCGTGCCCGAACAACCCGGCATCTTCGTGGTCGTCGGAATGATGACCTGCTTCGGCAGCGTCGCCCGCGCGCCGCTGGCGATCATGATCATGGTCGCGGAGATGACGGGTTCGTTCTCTGTAGTACCGGGCGCGATCCTGGCCGTCGGCATCGCGTCACTGCTGATGTCGCGGACGAACGTCACCATCTACGAGGCGCAGCGGCTCAATCGGGAAGCAGCCGAAGCAGAGCGGGCGCGGGGCGAGTCACCGAACGTGAATTGACGGCGAGATTTCGCGATTTTTCCGCCGAGAGTTCACGTTCGGCCTATTGCATCGCCGAATCAGCTGCGCGCCGCCTCGGCGGCACCCTTTTCTGAGCTGGCGCCCTCGTGGGCGAGCTTCCCGCCGGCGCTCTCCAGGTGCGCCCGGACGAACCACTGGAACTTCTCCAGCGGCCCGGTCTGACCGATCAGCAGGTCTTGGGTGACCTGGTCGAGTTCCCCGGTTTCCTCAATGGCCTTGCGGATGTCCTGGATCACGCCGTTGTAAACCAGATCCAGCGCCGCCAGATGCGCCTGAACTGTGTCGCGACCCACGGAGTAGTCGTCCCAGTCCCGGTCGTTGATGATCGCGGTGGGTGTGCCCTGCGGCGAGGCACCCAGCGCCGCGATGCGTTCGGCCACGTCGTCGGCAAAGCCGCGCACCGCGTCGACCTGCGGGTCGATCATCTCGTGTACGCCGATGAAGTTGGGGCCCACGACATTCCAGTGGATGTGCTTGAGCGTCAGCTGCAGGTCGTTGTAGGTGCTCAGCTGCCGCTGCAGGATTTCAGCGAGCCGAGCGCCCTGCTTGTCGCTGAGCCCTGGAATCGTGAACTGCGTCATCGGTTTGCCCCCTGGAAATTTTCACTTGGTGTTCTACGGTCGGGTACCCGATGAGACTGCCGCTAACCCTTAGAGCGGGTGGATCTGCTGCACCGGGAGGCGGGGACCGCGTCGCGGTTCATAGGCCAGACCACTGGCTTCGAGCACCCGGACCACCCGGTGCCGGTGCGGCCGCATCGGTTCCAGCAACTCGAGCATGCCCGCGTCGTCGACCGGGCGGCCGATCAACGTCCAGCCGATCATCTTCGGCACGTGGTAGTCGCCCACCGACAACGCATCGGCATCGCCGAACGCGCGCTGCGCCGTCTCGGCCGCCGTCCACACCCCAACACCAGGTAGTGACATCAGCGCCTGCCGCGCCCGCTCCGGCGGCAGTGACACCAGCCGTTCCAGCGACGACGCACGGCGCGCGCACAGCACTACCGTCTGCGCGCGTCCGGGATCGACGTTGGCGCGGTGGAACTCCCAGGACGGGATGTACCGCCACGCATCCGCCGAGGGCAGCACCCGCATGCCCTGGGGCGCCGGTCCTGGCGCCTGCGTGCCGTACTTGGTCACCAGTACCCGCCAGGACCGGAACGCATCGGCACCGGGCACCCGCTGCTCGATCACCGCCGGGATGAGCGCCTCCAGCACCTGAGCGGTGCGGCCCAGGCGCAGGTTGGGCACCTTGCGGTGAGCGGCGGCCACCGTCGGCTCCTGCGGCTGGAAATCCGACGCGTCGTCATCGGCGCCGAGCATCGCCGGGAACAGCTCGACGAACTCCGGCGCGCCGGCTCCCCAGGCCTGACAGCGGGCCGTGTCGCGACCGACACGGCTGATCCGCGCGGTGACCGGCCCGCTGGGCAACAGGCTGGTCCGCCAGATGACGCCGCCGCCGCCGGTTCGGAAACAGGGGTCACCGCGGCCCCGCCGCAACGGCGCCAGCGTCTCGCCGAAGCCGCCGGCCCCGGCAAAGGTGACGTCTCGGACGGTCTCCACCTCGATGATTCTTCCTACCGCAGGATGTTGCCCGACGACCGCGTCAATTGACCGCCAACTGCCCGGCGGGACAGGATGGCTTCGTGATGACGCCGTGATGACGCCTTTCGACGATCCGCAGGCCGAACTCGCGTGGATGTTTCTGCAGAGCATGTGCGAGGGCGGAGACCTCGACGAAGGCTTCCAACTGCTCAGCGACGACTTCACCTACTGGACCATCGTCACGCGTGAAGAGTGGGACAAGAAGACCATGCGGCGCGTGATCGAACGGCGTAAGCAGGTCTTCGAGGTCAATATCGATCTGCGCCGCTGCGTCAACGAGGGCGAGACGGTGGTGGTAGAGGGTCAGGTTTTCGGTGCCACCGCCGATGGCACCGAGTACGACAGCCCCTTCGTCAGCATCTTCGACACCCGCGACGGCATGATCGTGTCGCTGCGGGAGTACACCGACACCCAGGCGCTGGCCCGGGTCTTCCCCTGAGCGGCGATCGCAAGCGCGGCGCAGCCGGGCGATGCGGGTCGCCGCCATCAGACCCGGCGGCGATCGCAAGCGCGGCGCAGCCGGGCGATGCGGGTCGCCGCCATCAGACCCGCTAACTGACGTTGATCTCAGCCTTGTTCGGATAGAACGCGAGGTGCCCGGCGATCGCGGCGACCGCGGGATAGGGCTGTTCGTAGGTCCAGATGACGTCCTTGACGGTGTCACCGGCCGAGGTCGTCACGCTGTAGTAGCTGGCCTCACCCTTGAACGGGCAGTAGCTGCTGGTGTCCGTCCGGGTAAGCCGCTCTTGCACCACATCGGCGAACGGAATGTATTGCACCAGAGGCAAAGTGGCCTCCTGCAGGCCCAGGGCCGCCGTGGTGTCCGCGACCAGCTCGCCGTTGACCCGGACCTGCACCCGCCCCCGGGTCGGTTCGATAGTGATCGGGTGACCCGCACTGGGTTCCTTGATTTCGGGATGGCTCATGAGACGTTCAACGCCGTCGCGGCGGCGGCATTCCCGTCAGGAGGCGTCAGAAGGCATAGCGGTGGTACTGCGCCATGTTCCGCAGCATGGGCGCCAACGCCATGATCCGGCCCAACCGGCGGACCGCGGGTGACACCAGCTGGAACGTCTCGCTGTCGAACACCGACTGCCAGGCCAACTGTCGCACGCCCGGAACGGCGTCGAGGATGTCGGACGGCCCGTGGATCCCCCAGCACAGCGTGGACCCGGAGCGGCGCACCACGGAGTTGAGGAACTGCGTGCGTATCCCGAGCGTGTTGAAGGCGTCGAATTGCAGTTCACCGGACGGGAACCGGCCGACGACTCGCCGCAGCAAGGCCAGGCCCTCGTCCTTGGTGAGGTACATCGTCAAGCCTTCACCGAGGAACAGGGTGGGACGGTCGGCGGGTATGTCGGCCAGCCACTGCGGGTCGGTCACCGAAGCCGCGACCCGGTGGTAGCCGTCTCGGGCGGGGTATACCTGTTCGTGCAGCCGGATCACGTCCGGATAGTCGATGTCGAACCACCGCACATCGGGTCCGGGATCTAGGCGGTATACCCGGGCATCCAGCCCACAGCCCGCGTGCAACACCGTCGACTCGGGGTGTGCGGCCAGGAACTGGCGCGCCCAGTTGTCGAAATGAGCGCTGCGGATGGCGACCGACGGGGCCCGCCGCGCGGTGATAGTCGTTGCGGCCCAGTCGTAATCGATCTGCTGCACCGCGGCCTTGGCGTACTCGTCGCCCAGGATCGACTTCGGCGCATCAGCATCGAGCGCCTTGGCGTACAGCGTCGCCAGCATGGTCTGGGGCGGCCCGCTCAGGTCGACGTGAACACGTGCCATTGCCGCGAGCTTATCCCGATGCGGCCGTCTCGCTCCGCGTGCCGGCTTTGCGCATGGCCGCCCAGAACCGCGCCGCCTCGCGGATCGATTCCTCCACCGGGCGCGGCCGCCAACCCAACTCGCGCACCGCCTTGGCGTGGTCGACGGGAGCCTCGGGGCGCATCATCCGCACCGAGTCGAGGCTGAGTTCGGCGTCCTTGGCGGTGAGCCGGGTACGCAGGCTGCCCAGCGCGCCCAGGGCATAGAGCACGGGCACCGGAATCGACCGGCCCGGGGGGGTGCGACCCCGGCCTCGTCGGCGGCGATGCGCACCACGTCGGTCAGGGCGATCATGCGTTCGGAGATCAGGTACTTCTCGCCGTTGCGGCCCCGCTCGGCGGCCAGGATCATGGCCCGGGCGGCGTCGTCGACGCCGACCACCTCCAACGAGATGCCGCTCATCAGGAACGGCAGCTTTTCGAACACCGCGCCGGCGATGAACGCGCCGTGCGGGGTGCGGCCCCAGTCGCCGCTGCCGTAGGTCGTGGAGACGCACATCGCGACGGCAGGCACGCCGTAGTCGGCGGCGTAGCGCATCACCAGATCCTCGGCCTGTACCCGCGACTGGACGTAGGGAGTGACTTTGCGGGAACCGATCCGGTCGGCTTCGGTGGCGACGTGACCCTGCCGGCGGTCTACCGACGCGTACGTGCTGGTGAAAACAAATCGATGCAGCTCAAATTCTTTCGCAACATCGAGCACGTTGCGCAGGCCCTCGACGTTGGTGCGGAACAGTGGCGCCGGGTCGCGCAGCCAGGCGCGGGTGTCGACCACGCAGTAGTAGACGTCGTCGCAACCGTCCATGGCTTCCCGGACGGCGGCGGTGTCGAAGATGTCGCCGTGAAAACGGTGCAGCGGTAGATCGTCGATCGCGCGGGTGTTGGCGGTGGGCCGCACCATCGCCCGGACCTCGTGGCCGTCCTGAACCAGGAGCCGGGTGACGTGCGAACCGAGAAAACCGTTGGCGCCGATCACCAATTTCGGCCGGTCGCTCACTGTGCGCCGCCGTACTGCTTCAGGAACGCTGCGGCATCCTCGTCGAGGTTGCCGAATGCCTGCGCCGTGCGACACCACTTCAGCGCGGCCTGCACGAAGCGCAGCGGGTTGTAGATGTCCTCCTGGCGGCGCCACAGTCCGTCGCCGGCGTAGGTGATGATCGAGATGTTCGTCGCCGTGATCACGCTGCCGTCGCCCGGGTCACGCATCGGATTGTCGAGCTCCATGATGATGCGCCCGGTGGGCTCGTCGATGACCGACCACAGCGACGGGAACTCCACCATGTGACTGCCCGGGAACGTGGTCATCGTGCGCTTGATCCAGGTGCGCACCTCGTCACGCCCGTGCATGGTGCCCGCCGCATGCTCGATGTATTCGACGTCCGGAGTGTAGTGCTGCACCCAGGCGTCCCAGTCGTGCGTTTCGGCCGCTCGGGCGACAGTTTGTTCGAATTGCGCGAAGGCCGCCGCCAGTTCACTTTTGGGGAATTCCGGGCCGCTCACGAGCCGTTACACCTCACGGGCGGAGTGTAGCCTGGGGGCGTTACCGGCCCCGGGGCCGGTTAGGAGGACAGCAATGACGAGCACGCAAAAAGCCATTCTCGCGGGTGGCTGCTTCTGGGGAATGCAGGACCTCATCCGCAAGCAGCCGGGAGTGATCGCCACGCGAGTCGGCTACAGCGGCGGCGACGTGCCCAATGCCACCTACCGCAATCACGGCACGCACGCCGAGGCCGTCGAGATCGTTTTCGACCCGTCGGCGACCGATTACCGCACCCTGCTGGAGTTCTTCTTCCAGATTCATGACCCCACCACAAAGAACCGCCAGGGTAACGACCGCGGCACCAGCTACCGCTCAGCCATCTTCTACCTCGACGACGAGCAGAAGCGGGTGGCGCTGGACACCATCGCCGATGTAGAAGCCTCCGGCCTGTGGCCGGGCAAGGTGGTCACCGAGGTCACCCCTGCGAGTGACTTCTGGGAGGCCGAGCCCGAGCACCAGGACTACCTGCTGCGCTACCCCCACGGGTACACCTGCCACTACGTGCGGCCCGGCTGGAAGCTGCCCCGACGGGCCGACGCTACTTCCTAGCCCACAATCTCGAGTCTGCGCCGAGGGCGGCGGCACTTCGCTCAGGGTCACCACCGCGGCGAGGGCCTGGCCTCACCGCAGTCTCGACGCCACGAGGGCAGCCTCAATTGCCGCCAGTGCGGCGGCGCACCGCGATTCGGCCGCCGTCTTTGGGAACGAATGCCACACCCCGGCCGTGCCACCGCTCCGCCGGCACGGCCGTTGTCTCGATCGTGAACTGGCGCAATACCGTTCGAAGCACGACATCCATCTCCATGTTGGCGAAGGCGGCCCCCACGCAGCGCCGGGTGCCTCCACCGAACGGGATCCACGCGAAGGCGGACGGCTTGCCACCGATATAGCGCTGCGGGTCGAAGCGCTCGGGATGCGGGAAGACCTCTGGATTCTCGTGTATCCGACCGATATTGACGATGATCGAATACCCACGGGGTATCACCCACTCGCCGAGTTGATAGGTCTGCGAGTAGACGTGCCGTCCGGCGAGGTCGATGACGGTGCGGGCCCGCTGCACTTCCAGGATCGTGGCTTGGCGCAACTCACTGCCGCCGTTGTCGGCCTCTTCGACGAGGTCGGCCAGCAGCGCCGGATGGCGGGTGATCCGCTCGAAAGCCCACGCCAGCGTGGAGGCGGTGGTTTCGTGCCCGGCGGCCAGCAGGGCGAGCAGTTCGTCGCCGATGTCCTTGCGCGACATGACCGATCCGTCGTCGTACCTGCTGCGCAGCATCAGCGCGAGGATGTCGTTGCGGTCGGCGAAGTCCGGGTCTGAGCGCTCCCGGTCGATCAGCTTGTCGATGACCAGGTCGTACTGCCGCCGGAATTCCGTCAGCCGTCCCCACGGGCTGAACCGACCGTAGTCGCGCTGGGGTTTGGGCACGGCCGCCAGACGGGATCCCAGCGTGACCCACGGCGGAATGATCCGGCGCAACTCGTCGAGCTCGTCACCCTCGGCGCCGAAGACCGCGCGCAGGATGGCGTTCAGGGTGATGTGCATCATCGAAGGCAGGGTCGGGAACGACTGTCCCTCGGGCCAATTCGCGCTCTCGCGCCGGGTCTCCTCTTCGATGATCGTCTCGTAGTTCTTCATGCTCTTGCCGTGAAACGGCGGCGCCAGCAGCCGACGGCGGCGGCGATGGTCGTCGCCCTCCAGCCCGAAGACCGAGCCCGATCCGAACATCCGGCTCAGATTGGGCTGAATGTTGCCGAGCTCGTCGGGGCTGGTGGTGAACACCTGTTTGGCCAGCTGAGGGTCGGACACCATCACCATGTGGCCGTACATCGGGATATGCATGGTGACGGCGGCGCCATAACGATCGGTCAGACGCCGCAACATGCCTTTGCGGGAGAACGCGAAGATCATGCCCTGGAACAGCTTCGGGATGCGGGTCGCCGGCGGCAGGTGGACTTCGGGCACGGCGGGCGCGTCGATTGCTTGGCTCACGGAGGTGCGACTCCCTACGTTCTGCCCCTTTGGTCAGGGGTGGTACTGCGGTGTACCAGAGGATCTTCCCGTACGGTACTCTTTGGTACCAAACCTGACAAGCGAAGGGCTCTCGCGTGACGGCAGTGGCTGACGACGCGGTTGCGGCGCAACCTGATCCGTTTCGGCTGCGACTACTCGACGGCTTGGCCGCATCGATCGGCGAACGAGGGTATCGCGCTACCACGGTCGCCGACATCGTCCGCCATGCCCGCACCTCCAAACGCACGTTCTACGACCAGTTCGCCAGCAAGGAGCAGTGCTTCCTGGACCTGCTGCGATCCGAGATCGAGATCATGGCCGAAGACATCCGGTCGGCCGTGGACCCCGAGGCTGACTGGCACCAGCAGATCCGGCAAGCGGTCGGAGGGTACGTCGGCAACATCGAATCCCGGCCGGCCATCACGCTGAGCTGGATCCGTGAGCTTCCCTCCCTGGGCGATTTCGCTCGCCCGGTGCAGCGCCAGGGCCTGGAGTTGCTCACCGGCGTGCTGGTCGACCTGAGCGGCAGTCCGGGATTCCGGCGAGCGAAGCTGCCGCCGCTGACGGTCCCGTTGGCGGTGATCCTGGTGGGCGGCTTGCGGGAACTGGTGGCGCTGGCCGTCGAAGACGGCAGGCCGGTACGAAGCATCGTCGAACCGGCGGTGGATGCGTCGGTGGCGCTGCTCGGGCCGCGGCACTGAAGGTGGGACCGGGGCTAGTCTCAGACGATGCGGCTATCGACCAGAAACCAACTCAAGGGCACCATCAGCGAAGTCACCCTCGGCAGCGTGATGGCCATCGTCAAGATTCGGCTCGACGGCGGCGATCAGATCGTCACGTCGTCCATCACCAAAGACGCCGCGCAGGACCTGGGTCTGACCGTCGGTCAGCCCGCCACCGTGTTCATCAAGTCGACCGAAGTCACGATCGGCGTCGAGTGACCGCGACCATGCGCGCCGAGCGCTTCTACTCCGACACCAAAAAGGTTGTGCTGGAAAATGTTCCGATTCCAGAGCCGGGCCCCGGTGAGGTCCTGGTCAAGGTGGCGTTCTGCGGGATCTGCCATTCGGACCTGAGCCTGATCAACGGCACGTTCCCGGCCCAGGCGCCGGTGGTGACCCAGGGCCACGAAGCGTCGGGCACCATCGCGCAACTCGGACCGGAGGTGACCGGCTGGGCCGAGGGCGACCGGGTGGTGGTGGCCGCCGGCCGTCCCTGCCAGGCGTGTCCGAACTGCCGTCGCGGGGACCTCTCGAATTGCCTGCGAATTCAGCTGATGGCGTTCGCCTATGACGGCGCGTGGGCCGAATACACCCTCGCGCAGGCCTCCGGCTTGACCCGGGTGCCCGACAACGTCCCGCTCGAGCAGGCTGCGATCCTGGCCGACGCGGTGTCCACACCGTTCGGCGCCGTAGTGCGTACCGGCAAGGTCGCGGTCGGGGAGTCGGTCGGGGTGTGGGGCCTCGGCGGGGTCGGCACCCACATCGTGCAACTCGCCAAGCTGGTCGGCGCGGTGCCGGTGATCGCGCTCGACATCAACCCGGCCGTGCTCGAGCGCGCGCTGGAGATCGGGGCCGACTACGCGTTCGACACCCGCGACGATCGGTTGCAGGACAAGATCGCCGAAGTTACCGGCGGCCGGAAGCTCGACGTCGCATTCGACGCCGTCGGGTTGAAGGTGACCTTCGAGCAGGCACTGGACTCCCTGACCGCGGGTGGCCGGCTGGTGGGCGTGGGCATGAGCGCGGAGTCGCCGACGGTGGGCCCGACTGCCATGTTCGGGTTGAGCCGCAAGCAGGCGCTGGGGCATCTCGGCTATCAGAACGTCGACATCGAAACCCTGGCCAAGCTGGTTTCCTATGGACGCCTTGATCTTTCGCGATCCATCAGCCAGGTCATCCCGCTGCAAGACATCCATGCCGGCATCGAGATGCTGGAGCGCCAGGAAGGCAATCCGATCCGGATCTTGGTGCAGCCCGGCCGATAACCTACCTCACGCGCATATGTGAGAACTTGACCGTCCAACCCGACGACTCCACCCACAGCATCAACGACCCTTTTCGTTGGCTGGGGTCGTTGAAGTCGGCGAGTGGCTGGCCATTTGCCCAGACACGATAGCGATCGCCGGCCAATTCGATGTGGAACTGGTTGTGGTCAGGTTGCAGACTTCCGGTTTGCTGGAAGCTCGTCATCGCAGGGTTGACCGGCTGCCAGTTGTTTCCGGTTCCCTCAAAAACATTGAAAGTCTGGGTAGCGGTGAAATTGAACGCATAGCCATTTCCGAGGTCGGGACCCGTAATGTGGAAGCCGATTCCGACCGTGCGGTCTCCCATGGCCGGAGGAGTATCGACATCCACGTCGATGAAGCCGTCGGTGAACTCCTGGGTGGTGGCGAGGTGGCCGCCACTGCCGCTGAGAGTATCTCCTTCTACTTGCCACTTCCCGTCGTGGACTTGCCAAGTGATGCCTGCGAAGTTCAGCGTCTGTGGACCCGTGGACCCATGGGAGTCGTTGCCACAGCCGCTGGAAAAGACAGCCACCAACGACGCACACACGGTGACCAGAATTCGGTTTCGCATTAAGTAATTACTCCTAGGGTCGGACCCCCCGGGCAGCAAGACCTTACAGTCTGCAGCGCATACCGCCAAGCGTCACGCCGCCCTTCAATCGGTGGCGGCGTGGCTGGCACCATCGGCGTCAAAGGCGCAGAAATGCGCGCAGCCGGTCCAGCACCAGATCGGGCCGCTGACTGACGATCCAGTGCCCCACACCGTCGACCAATTCGACCTCGAAATCGGTGATGTGGTCGGCATATCCGTCGATCAGATCGGGCGTGATCACCGGGTCCTCGACACCGGAGAGCCAACGAACCGGGACCTCGACCCGCGCATCGGCGAATTCCCCGCGCATCCAGCGCAACATCTCACCGGTCTGAAACGACCGGTACCACCGTGAGCCGGCCTCGGCGTGGCCGGGCTGGCGCATGCAGTCGATGTAGAGGCGGATGTCGTCGTCGGGGATGTTGAACCCGCCGCCGACCCAGCGGCCCAGGGCGCGCGCGAACCGTGCCTTGGGATCGCTGAGCAGGCGGGGCCCAACGACCGGCAACGAGATCGGAATCTGGTACCAGAGTCGCCAGATGTTGCGAACGGACGACAGATCACGCTTCACCCAGGGCGCGACGGTGTTCATGCCGAAGAAGCCGGTGACCCGCTCGGGATGGCGCAGCATCAGGATGAAGGCCACCGGCCCACCCCAGTCATGCGCGGCGAGCTTGACCGTGGCGATGCCCAGCTCGTCCAGCACCACCAACAAGTCACCGGCCATCTCGTCCTTGGTGTAGGTCGAGCGCGGCGCCGAACTCCAGCCGGCCCCACGCAGGTCCGGGCACAGCACCCGGTAGCCGTCGGCGGCCAGCGGCCCGATCAGCGCATGCCACTCCCACCAGTTCTCCGGGAAGCCGTGCACCAGCATGACGACCGGTCCGTCGGCCGGGCCGGCGTCGGCGACGTGGATGGTGACTCCCCCACCGACATCGATAAACCGGTGTTCGACACCGTCCAGCACGGGCATTGAGATGGTCATGTCTGCAGAACCTACTTGAGGAAGCGTTCGACGTAGGGCGCGAACCGGTCGCGCAGATCGTCCTCGGCCAGCCCGAACATCTCGCACGACGTGGCGACCGTGCCCAGCCGGCCGCGCCGATGGCCAGCCAGATAACCGGTGACGGCCGTGCGAGCAGCGTCGGTGAAAGGTTCACCGGCCAGCGCGTAGACCCGCTCGGCCACGCCGACTTCGTCGCTCATGAAGTCGTCGAAACGGATGTCGAGCGAACGGTTCGGGCCGATCACGTCGCGATCGCGGACCACAGCGTTGAGCATCTGCTCGAGGCGGTCGATCCAGTACGCGGCGATCTCCTCGACCGGTACCGGTGAGCGGTGCATGCGCGCCGAGTAGGTGATCATCGCGACCATCGACAGCGCGACCGGCACCGGGTCGCGGTGGGTGAAGACCACGATGCTGTCCGGAAAGACCCGGTTCAGCACCGGCACCTGCTCGAGATGCTGGGGCGACTTCAGCAGCCAGCGCCGCCCGCCGCGCAGAAACCGCATGGCCCTGAGTTGGGTGGCGAGGTATCGATAGTGCGGCGTCTGATCGTGGGCCTGGTAGTAGTCACGCCAGCCGGGCACGTGCGCCAGCGTCTCGAACAGCATCGTCGAGAAGTCGTTGGCCAGCAGCTGAATCTCCTCGTGGACATGATCGGTGGTCATCTCGTGCATGAGCGCGAAATGCGGCATCACCAGGTTGATCACGCTGACGGCCACGTCCATCCGGGCGCGGCGCGGGTCCGGCTGCACACCGTCTTCAGCGGGCAACGGAAACGGTTCGTTACTCTCCCAGTACGGCATGGTGCGGAAGGTGGGCGCTGTGGCCAGCAGGTTGTGCAGATGGGTGGTGCCCGTGCGGGGCAATCCGGCGATCACCACCGGCGAACGCAGTTCGATGTCGTTGATCTCCGGGTGGCGGCGCAGCAGGTCGGCCAGCAGCAGCCGGTTCTTCAGCAACTGCAGCAGCTGCCCGTAAGAGTTCACCACCCCGGCCGGGTGCAGTCCCTCGATGTCGCGCAGCGCGCGCAGGTAGACCTCGAGTCGTTCCCGGTAGTCGGCAGGACCGAAGTCGTCCAGACCGGTGTCCTGAATTGCTCTGGCGCACAACACATCAGCATCCAGTGGGCAGTCGGGCGCCAACGCGGCCATCATGTCCAGGATGGCCTGCGCTTCGGCGCTGAAGCGCGGCCGGGCCAGGTCGGTCAAGCGAACGGGTTCGGTCACGGCGACTTATGTTACTCTGAGTTTCGTAATGGTAGAAGAGTCTGGCCGGCCCCGCGATCCGCGCATCGACGCGGCGGTGCTCAGCGCCACCGTTGAGCTGCTGGCCGAGACGGGCTACCCCGGATTGCTGGTCTCGGCGATCGCCCGACGCGCCGGCACCAGCAAGCCGGCGATCTACCGGCGTTGGGCGAGCAAGGCGCACCTCGTGCACGAGGCGGTTTTCCCCATCAGCGCCGCGACCGACATCCCCGATACCGGCTCGCTACGCGACGATCTTCGCGAAATGGTCTGTCGCACCAAGGCTGTGCTGAGTACCCCGGCCGCCGCGGCCGCGCTGCCGGGGCTGATCGGCGAGATGGCCGCGGACCCCACGCTGCATTCGGCGCTGTTGAAGCGGTTCGCCGGCCTCATCGGCCGCGGGCTGAGCGAACTGCTCGACAAGGCGGCCGCGCGAGGTGAGATTCGGCCCGATGTGACCGCCCCCGAACTCGCCGAAGCCGTCGCGGGTGTGACATTGCTGGGCCTGCTCACCCGGCCCACCGAACTCGACGACACCTGGATCGACCGCACTACGACGTTGCTTCTGAAAGGAATCAGCACATGACGCACGAATCAACGACGGCCTGGCGTGAATTGCTCAGTGCCCTCCGCGAACTCGACCGTTCCTTCCTGGAGGGCGATCGCGCGGTAACCGACGACCGGCACGTCGCCGACGGCTACCGCATGCTCGGCTCCACCCTGGGGGTGGCGCTGGACAGCTACCTCTTCCCCGAACCCGGTCGTCCCCAGTTCGTCGCCGTGAACACGCCATTTCGGCGTGATCGCCGGTGGGGCGGCGACAACACCGACGCCTACTACCACATGTGCCCAGTCGAACCGGATCGCCGATACCGCATCAGCGGCAACAAGGGCGACAGCGAGTACTTCTCGGTGACGGCGTACAACGAGCCCTCCCCGGGCGCCTGGTCGGACCGGGTGGTCGCGATCATCCGTGACTCCGACCTGGAGATCGACACCGACGGCAACTTCTCCTTCGAGTTCCCACCTACCCCCGGCGCGGCCGCGCTGATGACGCGCGACTACCAGGCCGACCCGCTGACCGGGCGCCCTGTCGTGTGGCAGATCGAGGCGCTCGACGACCCGGAGCCGATCCGGCATGGGGACGCCGAGACCGCGGCCAAGCTGCGCGCGGCGACCACCTGGTTGCGCACCATGTTCGCCATCGTGCCGCTGCCGGTCGGCGCCCGCGCCGACGACGCTCATGCGCTCGGGCACGAAGTCGCGCACGCCGCAAATGAATTCGCCGACCCCTACCAGGTGCCGGACGCCAACTTCGGCTGGTCGGCGCGCGATGCCTGCTACGCCTACGGCAGCTTCGTGCTCGGTGCGGACGAGGCGCTGGTCATCACGCACCGGCCGCCGTCGTGCCGGTTCTGGAACATGGTGGTGTGGAACCAGTTCATGGCCACCTATGGGGCCGGCGACGCGCGCTGTTCGGTCAACGGGCGCAGCGCGATTGCGAATAGCGACGGGTCGGTGACGATCGTCTTGTCCGCTGCCGGAACGGCGCACCCGAATTCGCTGACCACACTTGGCTATCCGCGCGGCAATCTGGCGTTCCGGTGGTTCCTCGCCGACAGAGTGCCGGCGCGGCCGGATGTGCAGCTGGTCACGGTGTCCGACGCGCCGACGGCGCCGCTCTAGTCCCCGCCGAGCGTGCAACGGCAGCGGACACAGCGCGGAAAAGTCGCCCTCAGTTCACGTTCGGCGGACCAATTCGATGGCGCGGCCCAGGGTGGCAAGTTTGGTGTCCAGTGTCTCGCCGGCCGGATAGAGCCGCACGGTGTTCACACCCGCGTCGCGCCACACCGCAAGCCGGGCCCGCACCATCTCCTCGGTGCCGATCAAGGTGGTCGCCAGGACCATCTCGTCGGTGATCAGCGCGGCCGCGCCGGGTCGGTCGCCCGCCTGCCAGCGTTCCCGCACGGCGGCGGCGACCTCGCTCCAGCCCTGGCGACTGTATGCCTGGTTGTAGAAGTTGGTGCTGGCCGAACCCATCCCCCCGAGGCTGAACGCGAGCTCCGCCTTTCGGCTGGCGACCATCTCGCGAAGTGCGTCTTCGTCCGCGGCGAAAGCGACCTCGGCGCCCTGACAGATGTCGAGATCGGCGCGGCTGCGACCGGAGGCGGCCAGCCCCTCGTCCAGGTGGGCGAAGTAGGCCTGGTCGGCGCCCTCGGGCACGAAGCTGGTGCCCAACCAACCGTCCGCGAGCCGGCCGGTGAGCCGCAGCATGGCCGGTGACAGGGTGGCCAGGTAGATGGGGATCGGATGTTCGGGCCGGGTCGACAACCGCATCGGCCTGGCTTCCCCGCCCGGACGCGGAATCTGAAAGTCTTTGCCGGAATACGAGATTCTGCCGCCCTCGAAAACCTGCCGGACGATCTCGAGTGTCTCGCGGATCCGTGACAGCGGCCTGTCGAACGCAATGCCGTGCAGGCCCTCGATGACCTGGGGCCCGGACGCACCGAGGCCGAGCAGGAAGCGGCCGCCGGACAGGTTGGACAGTGTGATCGCAGTCTGAGCCACGAGCACCGGTGATCTGGTACCCACCTGCATCACCCCGGACCCCAGCAGGATCGCATCGGTGCGCGCTGCGAGGTAGCCCAGCGCCGACGCGGCATCGCCGCCCCATGCCTCGGCAACCCAACACATATCGATCCCGAGCCGCTCAGACTCGACCACGAAGTCCACGGTTTCGGCGGCGCCGGTGGACAGTTCGACAGTGGTCGCCGTGCGCATTACCGCACCCCGTGCTCGGCCAGCCTTTTGATCGCCGCCAGGGTCTTGTCGATCGCCGCCTCGAACTCCCGCAGCCGCACGAACACGATTTTCTGTTCCTTGTCGGGCATCGCGTCGATGGCGTTGGACAGTCCCGAACGGCCCGGGCCCATCTGCGTCCAGAACGAGAGCACGGTTCCGCCGTCGCGCGGCGCCAGCCGGAATCGCCAGATCGCAGCGGGGTACTCGGGTTCACCGACCGCCCAGGCGAATTCGCGGGGCTGGTCGAACGAGACAATGTGAGAGGTGGTGCTCCAGCGTCCGAACGCGTCGTGTTCGTTGTGCCCGATGAACCGGGCGCCGATCCGGGGGCTGCTCACGCCGTCCAGCCACGCCACGGATTGCAGTTCATTGCTCAGCGTCGGCATCAGCTCGATATCGGAGACCAGACTCCAGACGCGCTGCGGCTCGGCGTCGACCCAGGTCGAGGATTCCACGGTCGGTCTGTCCGAATAGCGCGCGCCGGTCCACTCCATTGCGCCATTGTCCACCCGAAAATGCATCGAGACTGCGTCCAGGGCTGCCTGATGTCGAAATGACACGCCCTGGACGCAGTCTCAGCGCCATGCGGTTCGGCGCTACGCGGCGACCAGCTCTAGCTGGGTGGGCGCCGGCGCCGTGGACCGCCGGTGCCACGAGTCCGGGACGCTCAGCCGGATGATCTTGCGGACTACAGTGCCGAACTGCTTGAGCAGCGGTCCCTTGTTGTAGGGAATGCCGTAGCGCTCGCAGATCTCCTGCACCTCCGGCGCGATGTCGGCATACCGGCGGGCCGGGATGTCCGGGAACAGGTGGTGTTCGATCTGGTGGGAGAGGTTGCCCGACATGACGTGGAAGAACTTGCCGCCGGTCAGGTTCGCCGAACCGAGCACCTGACGGAAGTACCACTGGCCGCGGGATTCACCCTCGGTCTCCTCGATCGTGAACTCCTGGGTGCCCTCCGGGAAGTGGCCGCAGAAGATGATCGTGTACGCCCACACGTTGCGCATCAGGTTCGCCGTCAGGTTGCCGGCGAAGACGAACGGCGCGAACGGCCCGGCCAGCAGCGGGAAAGCCACGTAGTCCTTGAGGGTCTGGCGGCGGACTTTTTGCCAGATCTCCTTCAGGGTGTCGCGCTTGTCCCGCAGCGAGATCTCGCCGGAGCGGATCCGCTCGGTTTCCAGCTCGTGCAGCGCCACACCGTACTGGAACAACACCATCAGCAGGAACGCGTAGACCGGGTTGCCCAGGAAATACGGCTGCCAGCGCTGGTCCTCGCTCATCCGCAAGATGCCGTAGCCGATGTCGCGGTCCATTCCCACGATGTTGGTGTGGGTGTGGTGCATGTAGTTGTGCGAATGCCGCCACTGGTCCGACGGGCACGCACTGTCCCACTCGAAGTCTCGGCCGGAGATCGTCGGGTCACGCATCCAGTCGTACTGGCCGTGCATGATGTTGTGCCCGACCTCCATGTTGTCCAGGATCTTCGCGAAGCCCAGCATCGCGGTGCCGAACAACCAGGTCGGCGGCAGGAACAACAGCGCGCGGCCGCCGACTTCCAGGGCACGCTGGGCCTTGATGACCTTGCGGATGTACTCGGCGTCCTCTTCGCCGAGGTCCGCCAGCACCCGTTCCCTGATGGCGTCGAGCTCCCGGCCGAACGCGTCGGCCTGCTCCTTGGTCAGCGTGATCTTGTTCTGTGACATGACTTTTCCTCCCATTGAAGTCTTGGTTGGCTGGGGCTGCTAGAGGGCGATACCGACGTCGCCGACCGGAACGGTGACGCAGATCTGCACGTCCTCGTCGGGGGCGGTGGAGACGGCGCCGGTGATCAGATTGCGCACGGTGCCGGAGGTCTTGCGGCGCGTGCAGGTGTGGCAGATACCCATCCGGCATCCGTTCTGCGGCTTGAGGCCGGCCGACTCGGCCTGTTCCAACAGCGACCGGCCGTCGTCGGTGACGTCGACGTTGCTGTCGGCGAAACTCACCCGTCCACCGGTCGGATCGGCTGGCGGCGCGAACACCGGCGGCACGAAACTTTCAGTGAACACATTTTCACAGAGACCCTTGACGGCGTCGACCAAAGCGTCTGGGCCGCAGACAAACACCGCGTCGGGCGCCTCCATCGCGGCGGCCAGATGCTCGGCGCCGAAACGGCCGTCCAGGTCACCCGAACCCGAACGGGTGAAACCGTGCAGCACCCGAACCCCGCGCATCGCGGCCAGTTCCTCGCGGTAGCAGGCCTCCTCCGGGGTGCGGGCGTAGTGCACGAACGCGATCTCACCGGCATGACCCCGCGCGACCAGGGTGCGCAGCATCGCCATCACCGGAGTGATTCCGCTGCCGCCGGAAATGAACAGGATTCGCCGGGGCAACTCGGTCGGCAGCATGAAGTCGCCGCCGACGCCGTCGAGTCCGACCACCATGCCGCGGCGTGCCCGCTCATACAGGTAGCTCGACACCAGACCGCCGTCGTGAATGCCGACGGTCAGCTCTATTTCGGCGCTGCCTTCGACGTTTGCCGGCGAATAGCACCGCGAGTGCATGCGGCCGTCGATCTCGACGGTCACGTTGACGAACTGCCCGGCCTTGGCGCTGTGGCGCTCAGTGAACGCGGCATTCGGAGCCAACGTCAGCGTGACGCTGCGCGGCGTGGTCCGCCTGACGTCGATCACCTTGGCGCGAGCCTCGCCCGAGGTCCACGTCGGCGTCACAAGCTCGGTGTACCGGTCGACGCCGTGCGGCCCGGTGAGCAGATCAACGAGGTCGGAACTCAGGACTCGCTTGGCGATCGTCCGAGAGAAAGTTTGAGTGAACATGTGTACACCGTGTCATCGATCGACGCAGGTGGTCAAGGGATTTAGCCGCTTCTGTGTTACGGTTCACATAGTGAACAGTCGTACTCCTAGCTCACACTCGCGGCGATCGAGCCGGGACCGGAGCCGCGAAAGCGCCCGTGACACGCCCTCGCGTGAGGAACGTAAGGAAGCGACCCGGCGGGCGATCATCGCCGCGGCTCTCAAGGCGCTCAACGACCGAAGTTTCAGCGGGCTGAGCCTGCGCGAGGTGACGCGCGAGGCCGGGATCGTGCCGGCGGCCTTCTACCGCCACTTCGAGTCGATGGAGGCACTCGGGCTGGTGCTGATCGACGAATCCTTCCGAAGCCTGCGCGACACGCTGCGCGGCGCCCGGGCCGGCAAGCTCGATCCCACCCGGGTCATCGAGTCATCGGTGGAGATCCTGATCGGCAGCGTTGCCGACCAGCGAGAGCACTGGCGCTTCATTTCCCGTGAGCGCTCGACCGGCGTGTCGGTGCTGCGCTACGCGATTCGCACGGAAATCCGGCTGATCGTCTCCGAACTCGCCACCGACCTGGCGCGCTTCCCGCGACTGAACGAGTGGAGCACCGAGGATCTCAATGTCCTGGCAAGTCTTTTCGTCAACTCGATGATCGTGACCGCCGAGGCCATCGAAGACGCCCAGAGCGCAGAGGCGCTGGAAGACATTCACCGCACGGCGGTCAAACAGCTCCGCATGATCACCATCGGTGTCGCGTCCTGGAAGAGTGAACCCTGATCACTCCTGATTCTCGTCGATGACCTGGAACAACGAGGGTCCGTCTTCGGGCACACCGTCGATCTGGCCACGATGGGCACGGCCCGAAGTCGCGTCGGGCGGCTCGATATCCGGGATGACATCCGGTTCTTCTTCGGCGAGCCGCTGATCCAGCGATTCCCCTTCCCGCACTTCGCGCGCGGTCATGCCGAACTTGTCGGCCTCGCTCCACCCCTCGGGGGGATCGACGACGATGTCTCCGTCGTCGTTGAGCAGCTCGTCGGAATCGGTGGACTCGCTGGGGTCCAGAGTGTCGCCGGGGCCGGTGTCCATAGTCGGGTGATTTCCCGACGACCCGAGGGATAAACCCTCTTCATACCGAAAGCGGGTAACCGCCGCTGACCTTAAGGGTTTCGCCGGTGATGAAGGACGCCTCCTCCGAACACAGATAGAGCATTGCCGACACCACGTCGTCCACGGTGCACATCCGGTGCACCAGCTGCAGGTCGTGAATGTAATCGTCGACAAGCGACCGCGGCACGTCGGCAAGCGCGCTTTCGGTGTTGGTCAATCCGGGGGCAATCGCGTTGACGCGGATCAGGTCGGGTGCGAGTTCGGCGGCGAAGGCGACCGTCAGCCCGCGCACCGCGAGCTTGGAGACCCCGTACGGCGTGCTGCTCGAATAACCGGCCGTCGATGACATGTTCACCACCACCCCGCCACCGCGGCCCCGCATCGAATCACGGCATGCCAGAGTGCAATTGACAACCCCCATCACGTTCACGTCGAACAGCCCACGCAATTCGCCCCGGGACAGCGCGCCGAAGGGCTGGTTGTACTTCATCAGGTGACGCCCGGCGTTGTTGATGAGAATGTCGATGCCGCCGAATATTTCGAGCGACCTGGCCACCGCGGTCTCCACCTGATGCTCGTCTGCGACGTCACAGGCCACCGCAATGGCCTGCGGCCCAGCCGATGTCAGTTCGTCGGCGGTCCGTTGCGCGCCCTCGATGTCGATCTCGGCGATCACGACGTTGGCACCCCGGGCAGTCAGCGCCCGGGCGAACGCCCGGCCGAGCCCGACCGCCGCACCGGTGATGAACGCGGTCTTGTCGGCGAACGACGGCCCGGTCACTGCGGGTCGCGCCACATGGGCCACAGCGTCGGACCCCCGTCGGGAATCGTGATCTCACCGGTCACCCGGAAACCGAAACGCTCGTAATAGGGCACGTTTTCGGGCTTGGACGACTCCAGGTAGGCCGGGCAGTACTCGGCGTCGCAGCGTTGCAACCGGGACCGCATCAGGACCTGTCCGAAACCCTGCCCACGAACGTCAGGGTCGCTGCCGAGGACAGCCAGGTACCAGTGCGGTTCTTCCGGATGCGCGCGCTTCATGATCTCCTGCAACACGCGGCCACGGGTGAAACTCATCCCGAATACCCGCAGGAACGTCGGCAACTGAGCCAGTTCCGCCCGGCGCGACTCCCGCCATTCATTGGGTGGATCCCACAACGCGGCGGCGCCGATGTCCGGTCCATCCGTGGCCACCTCGACGCCGCCGCGGGGCAGATGGTGGTGGCGGGTCATCGTGGCAAAGACCCGAGCCAGATGCTTCCGCCGCGCTGCTTCGTCGGGCAGGACCCACATCGTGACCGGATCGTCGAAGAACGCGCGGCCCAGGGTGCGGCTCAATGCGCGGACATCGGTTTTGTGCGCCGGGCGCGCCTGTGCAGTCACTTCACACACGGTAGGTGGGTAGTGCTGGGCGCGCCAGCCTACGAAGGTGTGATGACGGAAGCGCGGGGTATTCGGACGCGATGACCGGTATCTCGAGAAGAGCGATGGCGCAACTGGCCGCCGGCGTCGGCGTGGCCGCTGCCACCGGACTGTCCGGTTGCCAGTCGAGGAGCCGCAACGCTCCGGCCGATCCTGCGCCGCCGCCGGCCAAAGATGTCGGATTCGTGTTGTCCCATGAGCAATTTCGCACCGATCAACTCGTCGAACAGGCACAAGCGGCCGAGCAGGCCGGGTTCCGCTACGTCTGGGCCAGCGACCACCTGCAGCCCTGGCAGGACAATCAGGGCCACTCCATGTTCCCGTGGCTGACCCTGGCATTGGTAGGAAACAGCACCAACCGGATCTTGTTCGGCACCGGCGTAACCTGTCCGATCCATCGTTACCACCCGGCGACGGTGGCACAGGCATTCGCGTCGCTCGCGGTCCTGAGTCCAGGACGGGTGTTTCTGGGCCTGGGTACCGGTGAACGGCTCAACGAACAGGCCGCGACCAACACCTACGGCAACTACCTCGAACGCCACGACCGGCTGGCGGAGGCTATCGGCCTGATTCGTCAGCTGTGGAGTGGTGAGCGGATTTCGTTCGCCGGAAAGTATTTTCAAACGAACGCGCTGAAGCTGTACGACCTGCCGCCCGCGCCACCGCCGATCTTCGTGGCCGCCGGCGGACCCAAGAGCGCCAGCCTGGCCGGCCGCTACGCCGACGGGTGGATCGCCCAGGCCCCCGACATCAAGCAAACGAAACTGCTCGCCGCATTCGAGGAGGGCGCCCGGCAGGCTGGCCGCGACCCCGCCACCATGGGCAAGCGCGCCGAGTTGTTCGCCGTCGTCGGTGACGGCGCCACCGCCGCCCGGGCGGCGTCGCTGTGGCGCTTCACCGCGGGCGCGGTCGACCAGCCCAACCCCGTCGAGATCCAGCGCGCGGCCGACACGAACTCCACGGACAAGGTGTTGGCGAACTGGACGGTGGGCATCGACCCCGCCACGCACATCAGCGCGGTGCAATCGGTTCTGGACGCCGGCGCCGTGCCGTTTCTGCACTTCCCGCAGGACGATCCGCGCGCCGCCATCGAGTTCTACCGCACCAGCGTGCTGCCCAAATTGCACTGAACTTACGATGGTGAGACTCCATCAACGATGCCGGCGCAACGCTGCGCCGGGGAACGGTGGCCAACCGTGTGGGACTTCGAAACGGACCCGGAATACCGGGCCAAGCTGGACTGGGTCGAGAAATTCATGGTCGACGAACTCGATCCACTCGATCTGGTCGCGCTGGATCCCTACGACAAGCAGAACGCCGAGATGATGGCGATCCTGCGGCCCTTGCAGCAGCGGGTGAAAGAGCAGGGATTGTGGGCCGCTCATTTGCGCCCGGAGCTCGGTGGTCAGGGCTTCGGACAGGTGAAGCTGGCGCTGCTCAACGAGATTCTCGGCCGCTCCCGCTGGGCGCCATCGGTGTTCGGTTGCCAGGCACCGGATTCGGGTAACGCCGAGATCCTGGCGCTGTTCGGCACCGAGGCACAGAAGACCCGCTACCTGCAGCCGCTGCTGGACGGTGAGA
Source organism: Mycobacterium gordonae (assembly GCF_017086405.1). NCBI lineage: Bacteria > Bacillati > Actinomycetota > Actinomycetes > Mycobacteriales > Mycobacteriaceae > Mycobacterium > Mycobacterium camsae. Next base: position 411,836 of record NZ_CP070973.1, on the reverse strand, counting down.
TCACCTCCTGCTATTCGATGACCGAACCGCAGGGCGGATCGGATCCCGGGCTGTTCGTCACCGCGGCCACCCGCGACGGGGATGACTGGATCATCAACGGCGAAAAGTGGTTCTCCACCAACGCCAAACACGCGTCGTTCTTCATCGTCATGGCCGTCACCAACCCGGTGGGCCGCACCTACGAGAAGATGTCGCTGTTCATCGTGCCGGCCGAGACACCCGGGATCGAGATCATCCGCAATGTCGGCGTCGGCGCCGAATCGACCAAGCGCGCCACCCACGGATACGTCCGCTATCGCGATGTTCGGGTGCCGGCCGATCACGTCCTCGGCGGGGAGGGGCAGGCGTTCATGATCGCCCAGACCCGGCTCGGCGGCGGCCGTATCCACCACGCGATGCGCACGATCGCGCTGGCGCGCCGGGCTTTCGACATGATGTGTGAGCGTGCGGTGTCTCGTCAGACCCGGCACGGGCGGCTGTCGGACTTTCAGATGACCCAGGAGAAGATTGCCGACAGCTGGATCCAGATCGAGCAGTTCCGGCTGCTGGTGCTGCGCACCGCGTGGTTGATCGACAAGCACCACGACTACCAGAAGGTGCGCCGCGACATCGCGGCGGTGAAGGTCGCGATGCCTCAGGTGTTGCACGATGTGGCGCAGCGCGCCCTGCACCTGCACGGCGCGCTCGGCGTCTCCGACGAGATGCCGTTCGTCAAGATGCTGGTGGCCGCCGAGTCGCTGGGCATCGCCGACGGCGCGACCGAACTGCACAAGATGACGGTGGCCCGGCGCACGCTGCGCGAATATCAGCCCGTGACAACGCCTTTCCCGTCCCAGCACATCCCAACCCGCAAGGCCGAGGCGGAGGCCCTGCTGGCCGCCCGGCTGGAACACTCCATCGCCGAGTTCTGACGCGCCAGGCTAGGTGACGTAGCGGACGATGCTCTCGGCCACGCAGGCCGGCTTGGCCGACCCGTCGATCTCGACGGTCGTGGAGACGACGGCCTGCACGGCGCCATTGCCGACGTCGTCGACGCTGACCAGCGCGCTCGTGGCCCGTACCCGGGACCCCACCGGAACCGGAGCCGGGAATCGAACTTTGTTCAGGCCGTAGTTGATTGCCAGCTTGATGCCCTTGACGGTGTACATGTCGTGTTGCAGCCGCGGCAACAGCGACAGCGTCATGAATCCGTGGGCGATGGTGGTCCCGAACGGCCCATTGGCGGCCCGCTCCGGGTCGACGTGAATCCACTGGTGGTCGCCGGTGGCGTCGGCGAACAGGTTGACCTCTTCCTGGCTGATCGTCACCCAGTCGCTCTGGCCGATGGTCTCCCCCGCCGCGGCGGCGAGGTCGGCGACTGACTCGAAGGTGCGCATGGTCTCTCCTGTGGGTCTGACGGTATGCATAGAACTTATGCGGCTCCTGCTGATCGCCGACACCCACGTCCCCAAACGCGCCCGAGACCTACCCGCGCAGGTCTGGGACGAGGTCGCCGCCGCCGACGTCGTCATCCACGCCGGCGACTGGGTGACACCAGACCTCCTCGACAGGCTCGAGGCTGCCTCCACCCGGCTGATCGCGTGCTGGGGCAACAACGACGGCGACGAGCTGCGCGCCCGGCTCCCCGAACGTGCGGACACGACTCTGGCCGGGCTGCGCTTCACCGTCGTGCACGAGACGGGTGGCGCCACGGGCCGGGACGTGCGGATGTCCCGGCTCTACCCGGATACCGACGTGCTGGTGTTCGGCCACAGTCACATCCCGTGGGACACCACGACACCGACCGGCCTGCGGCTGCTGAACCCCGGTTCGCCGACGGATCGCCGCCGCCAGCCGCACTGCACGTATATGACGGCGACGATTGGCCAGGCCGACGCGGCACTCGACGTGACGTTGCATCGGCTCTGACGGGCGCGCCGGGAATAGATAGCTCGGCTACAGAGCTGCTACAGGTCGCAATGACAACGAACACCGATCTTGCCGCGGACCTCTCGCGGATCCTGGGCAGGTTCCGCCGCCAACAGTGCCGCTCCGCCGGTACCGGCTACCCGGCCGGCCGGCTCCACGAATCGCAGGCCGAGCTGTTGCGCCTAATCTCGCACCGCCCGGGAGTTTCGGTCAGCGTCGCGGCCGCCGAATTGGGGTTGGTGACCAACACCGCCTCCACGTTGGTCTCCAAGCCGGCCGGCGCGGGACTGCTGGAACGGACGGCGGACCCGGCTGACCGGCGGGTTTGCAGGCCGCGGCTCACCGACTCGGCGTAGCGGGCGATGGACGCGACGGCGGCCACGCGGCGCGTGGTGCTCGCCGCCTGCTCGATGAGCTTGACGACGAGCAGATCGGGGTATTGGCCAAGGGGTTGGAGGTGCTCGAGGGGATGACCAGGAAGCTGCAGGAGCGATGCACATGACCGAGGCCATTGACTGTCGGCAGCTGAGCTATCGCTACGGCCAGCACACCGCAGTCGACGACGTGACGTTCACGGTCCATCCCGGCGAGACAATGGGCCTGCTGGGGCCCAACGGTGCCGGAAAGACGACGGTGGTACGGGTGCTGACGACGCTGGCACCGGTACAGCAGGGCGAATTGCGTATCTTCGGGCTTGACGCGCGGAGCCAGACGGTCGACATCCGCAGCAACATCGGCTACGTCCCGCAACAACTGTCCATCGAGACGGCGTTGACCGGCCGGCAGAACGTGACGTGGTTCGCCCGCCTCTACGGTGTGTCGCGCGCCGACCGCACCGAGCATGTCGAGCAGGCACTGGCCGCAATGGACCTGCTCGATGTCGCCGACAAACTGGCATCGAGTTATTCCGGGGGTATGGTGCGTCGACTGGAGGTGGCCCAGGCCCTGGTCAACCGGCCCGCGCTGCTCGTACTTGACGAACCGACCGTCGGCCTGGACCCGATCGCGCGCGACGGCGTATGGACGCAGGTTCGTCAGATGCAGGAACAGTTCGGCATGACCGTGCTACTGACCACCCACTACATGGAAGAGGCGGATGCCCTGTGTGATCGGGTCGCACTGATGCACCACGGCGCGCTGCAGGCGGTGGGGGCTCCCGAGGAATTGAAGGCGACGCTGTCACCGGAGGCCACGCTCGAAGACGTATTCCGCCACTATTCGGCATCCGATCTCACCGAAGACTCCGCCGACATCCACGAAATCCGGGCCATCAGAAGGGCGGCTCGCCGTGTCGGTTGATCGCACCTACTCACCTACCGTCGACCTGATCCGTGCCCCGCGCGGATTGAACAGGGCCAGAGCGACATTGAGCCGCATCGGCGCGTTCGCCATCGTGGAGCTGCAGAAGTTGCGGCACGACCGGACCGAGCTGGTGATGAGGATGGTGCAGCCCGCGCTGTGGCTGCTGATCTTCGGCACCACCTTCAGCCATCTGCATGTCATCGACACCGGCAACGTCACGTACCAAGCGTTTCTGGCACCCGGGATCATTGCCCAGTCGGCGTTGTTCATCTCGATTTTCTATGGCATCCAAATCATCTGGGACCGCGACGCCGGTGTTCTGGCCAAGCTGATGGTGACACCGGCGCCCGCGTCTGCCCTGATCACCGGCAAGTCGTTCGCGGCCGGCGTGCGGTCGGTGGCACAGGTCGTCGGCGTGCTGACGCTGGCCTACGTGATGGGCATCGGGTTGACCGTCAACCCCCTGCGGATTCTGGCGGCGATGGTCGCCGTCATGCTCGGTGCGGCGTTCTTCGCATGCTTGTCAATGACTTTGGCCGGTCTGGTGCGCAACCGCGACCGCTTGATGGGCATCGGCCAGGCCATCACCATGCCGTTGTTCTTCGCTTCCAATGCGCTGTACCCGGTCGATGTGATGCCGGGCTGGTTGCATGCCCTGAGCAAGGTCAACCCACTCAGCTACGAGGTCGACGTGTTGCGCGCCCTGTTGATCGGCACCCCGTTCCATATCGCGGACGTCATCGTGCTCGTCGTGGCTCCGGTCGTCGGAATCATCACGGCGTCAACGTTTTTGCGCCGACTGGTCGCTTAACGCATTCAGCGCCGACAGGGAAGACGGCGATGCGGTTCCGGTGGCTATTCGTTATCCGGAAGTGACCCGGTCAGCCCGTATCGGGGCCGATTCCCAATCGTTAGCCAACCGCGACAAAATTCTCCGGCCGCGACACCCTTGCCGGGGATTCGGCCTGTGTTTCACTCGCCCGAGAACAGATTCCACCGCACGAGCGGCAGATGAAAGTTGGGACGGGTAGAAACGATGAAATTCGTTGAAAAGCTGCGTGGCGCAGTGACAACCATGCCTCGCAGGTTGGCGTTCGCCGCAATGGGTGCTGCCCTGCTGACCGGCCTCGTCAGCGCGGTCGGCGGTTCGGCTACCGCGGGTGCATTCTCCCGGCCGGGTCTGCCGGTCGAGTATCTGCAGATCCCCTCACAAGCGATGGGCCGCAACATCCGGGTCCAATTTCAGGGTGGCGGAGCGCATTCGGTCTACCTGCTGGACGGCCTGCGCGCCCAGGACGACTACAGCGGCTGGGACATCAACACCCCTGCCTTCGAGGAGTTCTACAACTCCGGCCTATCGGTGATCATGCCGGTCGGCGGGCAGTCCAGCTTCTACAGCGACTGGTACCAGCCCTCGCAGGGCAACGGCCAGAACTACACCTACAAGTGGGAGACGTTCCTGACCCGGGAGATGCCGGCATGGCTGCAGGCCAACAAGGGCACCTCGCCCGTCGGCAATTCGGTGGTGGGCCTCTCGATGTCAGGTGGTTCGGCGCTGGTGATGGCCGCGTACTACCCGCAGATGTTCCCTTACGCGGCATCGCTGTCGGGCTTCCTCAACCCGTCGGAGGGTTGGTGGCCGACCCTGATCGGGCTGGCGATGAACGACTCGGGCGGTTACAACGCCAACAGCATGTGGGGCCCGTCCACCGACCCCGCCTGGAAGCGCAACGACCCGATGATGCAGATCCCGCGGCTGGTCGCCAACAACACCCGGATCTGGGTCTACTGCGGCAACGGCACGCCCAGCGACCTCGGCGGCGACAACATGCCGGCCAAGTTCCTCGAAGGCCTGACGCTGCGCACCAACCAGCAGTTCCAGCAGACTTACGCGGCCAACGGTGGTCGCAACGGGGTGTTCCAGTTCCCGGGCAACGGCACCCACTCCTGGAACTACTGGAACCAGCAGTTGATGGCGATGAAGCCCGACATGCTGCAGGTGATCAACGCGGTCAACGCCGCGCCGCCTCCCGCACCGGCTCCGGTGCCGGCACCAGCCGCTCCTCCGGTCGCAGGAACCTGATAGTCACCCCCACGAAAAGCCACATCGGCAGCAGCGCAACGGCCAGCGCTGCTGCCGATGTTCCCTTTCCGGAAGGCGCCAGCGCACCCGGCCAGCGCTGCTGCCGATGTTCCCTTTCCGGAAGGCGCCAGCGCACCCGGCCAGCGCTGCTGCCGATGTTCCCTTTCCGGAAGGCGCCAGCGCACCCGGCCAGCGCTGCTGCACCAGGCCGCTAATCCAGCAGCCCACGCCGGTCGGCGTGCACGTAGGTGTAGACCGTCGTCACCGCGCACACCACCGCGGCGACGGCGAGCATCTGCGTTCCACTGACCACCAAGCTGATCGCGCCTCCGACCGCGGCGCCCAACATGAACGTCGCAAGCATCATGAAGTAGCCGAACCAGTCCTCGACCTTCCCGCCCGCCATGTGGCGTTCGATGCCCTGGCCCATCTTGACCAGCGTGCCGGTCACGTAACTCAGCGGCACCGACACTTCCCCGTCCTTGACGAATGACGTGTTCAGCGCGCCGATCCCGAAGACCACGAACATGATCGGCACGAAATCGAGCAGGGTCTGCTCCCACCCGCCCAACACGATGTCCAGGCCGGTGGCGAACACCAGACAAAACGTGGTCAGCACGGTCGGTCCGTGCGGATGGGCCGCCCAGAACCGACGCCGGCACACCGAGGAGACGACCACGCCGGCCACGAAACACAGCAGCAGCGTGCCCGCGCTGAGCGAGAGGGTCACGTCGTCACGAAAGAAACCCAACACGGCACGCTGGGCGTTGCCGGTCATGAACGTGACGAAATACCCCTCGGAGTGGGTGAAAGCGGTGGCCCCGAGCACCCCGGCCAACGCGGCCAGCACCCACGCCAATCTGGCTTCACTGTCGTACATCTCTTTCTGCACATAAGCATGCTTTCAGAGACCCGCGGCGACGCCGCGAGCGAGCTTGCCTTCAGGCCGTTGTGAGACGGGCAATCGAGCGCAGCGGGATCGGCAACCAGGTGGGCCGGTGGCGTGCCTCGTAGCCGGTCTCGTAAACCGCCTTGTCGAGCTCATAAGCGGCCAGCAGCAGCGCCGAATCACGCGGATCGACACCGGAACCGGCCGCGTAACCGTCGCAGAACGCGGTGCGGTTGCGGTCAACCCATTCCCTGGCCCGCGCCGCCTTCTGCTTGTCGGCCGCGTTCTCCACCAACGGCCCGTAGGCCGCGTACTCGAAGGACCGCAACACCCCGGCAACGTCACGCAACGGCGAGTCCGGCGCACGCCGTTCCTCGAGCGGCTGGCCCGGTTCGCCCTCGAAGTCGATCAGCACCCAGCTCTCCGGGGTCCGCAGCACCTGACCCAAGTGCAGGTCCCCGTGGACCCGCTGCACGGTGATCTGTTCGTCGGCAAGCTTGCCGAACCGCTCTTCGATCGTCGCCGCGTACTGCACGAGTTCGGGCACCGTCGCGGTGGCTGCGTGGAGCCGCGCCAGCACGTGGTCCAGCGGGAACGAGGTTTGCGCCGTCCCCAAGGTCTGCGCCAATGTGGCGTGCACAGAAGCCACCGCCTCCCCGAGCCGGTAGGACTCACCGGCGAAGTCGCCGCCGACCTCGTGGGCATAGAGGTCGCCCTCGGCGAACAGGTCGCGCACACTGGCGGTGGCCATCGCCCAGCCCTCGGCCGCGTTGGCTGCGAACGCGGTGACCATCCCCAGCGGTGAGGACGCATCCGGATCGTCGGGCGAACCCACCTCGTAGGCGCCGAACAACCTGGCCACGTGCGTATTACCCGCCCGGCCCAGCACTCGATTGAGCTCGATATCGGGATTCATACCGGGGCTGACCCGGCGGAACACCTTGAAGATGGCGGACGGCGCCCGGTCGAAGATCACGCTGGTGTTGCTCTGCTCGGCGTCAGAGACCCGAGGGTAGGCGTCCAGCGGCAAATCCACATCAGGCTCCTTGGAGAACCTGACCTGCGAGTCGGATTCCCCGATCACCGCCGTGGAGGCGAACAGCGACAGCAGGAACTGGGCAGCCGACGGGTCGTACAACGCGTCGAATGCGGTGTGGTCCTCCGCCGAACCGATGGTGGCCAACGTGCTGTATTCGGTGACCGGCTCGGTATCCCATCCCACGATCACCTGGTAGCGCTCGGTGAAGCCGTCGGCATAACCGACGTCGAGCAGCACCAGGTCCAGACTGTCTCGTAACGGCACCACCATGGACACATCGGCGGCGGACAGGTGCCGGTTGCGCCCGGCATACCAGCGTTGCTGCGGAAGCCAGTCCGCCCAGGGCAGGCCAGCGGGCATCGTGGTCGCGGGGCGGGTCATCGGTCCTCCTCGGAAGCGGACAGTTGGAACCAGTAGAAACCGTGTCCCGGGAGTGTCAGCAGATAAGGCAGGTGCCCGATCCGCGGAAATTCCACCTGTCCGGTCAGTTCGATTGGGGTGTAGTTGTTCCACTGCTGCAGGTTCAATTCGATCGGCTGCGGGAACCGCGACAGATTGTTGACGCACAACACGACGTCGTTCTCGTTGTCCTCACGCGGCACTTCCCGCACATAGGCCAGGACCGAGGGATTGGACCCGCCGAGTTCGTGAAATGACCCGACGGCGAACGCGTCGTGCCGGCGGCGCACCGCCAGCATCGTGCGGGTCCAGTTGAGTAGCGATGTGGACGTGTCCCGCTGCGCCTCGACGTTGACCGCCTGGTAGCCGTACACCGAGTCCTGGTTTGTCGGCAGGAAGAGCCGGCCCGGGTTGGCGGTGGAAAATCCGGCGTTGCGGTCCGGTGTCCACTGCATGGGCGTCCGCACACCATCGCGGTCACCCAGCCAGATCACGTCGCCCATGCCGATCTCGTCGCCGTAATACAGCACCGGCGAGCCCGGCAGGGACAACAGCAGAGCGGTGAACAGCTGCATCTGGTTCCGGTCGTTGTCCAGCAGCGGCGCCAGGCGGCGCCGGATGCCGACATTGGCCTTCATCCGCGGATCCTTGGCGTACTCCGCGTACATGTAGTCGCGTTCCTCGTCGCTGACCATTTCCAGCGTCAGCTCGTCGTGATTGCGCAGGAAGATCCCCCACTGAGCCAGGTCCGGGATGCCGGGCGTCTGGGCCAGGATTTCCGAGATCGGGAACCGGGACTCCCGGCGCACCGCCATGAAGATGCGCGGCATCAGCGGGAAATGGAACGCCATATGGCATTCGTCACCTCCAGTGGAGGGATCGCCGAAGTACTCGACGACGTCGGCCGGCCATTGATTGGCCTCGGCCAGCAGCACCCGTCCCGGATACTCGTCGTCCACCACCTTGCGCACCCGCTTGAGGAACGCGTGCGTTTCGGGCAGGTTCTCGCAGTTGGTGCCCTCCCGCTCGAACAGGTAGGGCACCGCGTCCAGCCGGAACCCGTCGATGCCCAGACCGAGCCAGAACCGCAGGACATCGATCATCGCTTCCTGCACGGCCGGGTTGTCGTAGTTGAGGTCCGGTTGGTGGGAGAAGAACCGGTGCCAGTAGAACTGTTTGCGCACCGGGTCGAAGGTCCAGTTGGACTCCTCGGTGTCGATGAAGATGATCCGGGCGTCGGTGTACTTCTCGCTGGTGTCGCTCCACACGTAGTAGTCGCCGTAGGGCCCGTCAGGATCGTGACGAGACTCCTGGAACCAAGGATGTGAGTCCGAGGTGTGATTCATCACCAGGTCGGTGATGACCCGGATACCCCGGGCGTGCGCCTCGTCGATCAGTGCGACGAAGTCCTCGACGGTGCCGAAGTCGGGCAGCACCTTGTAGAAGTCGCGGATGTCGTAACCACCGTCACGCAGCGGTGAATCGTAGAACGGCGGCAGCCAGAGGCAGTCCACCCCGAGCCACTGCAGGTAGTCCAACCGCTCGATGAGTCCACGCAGGTCACCGGAGCCGTCGGCGTTCGAGTCGAAGAACGCCCGCACCAGCACCTCGTAGAACACGGCGTGCTTGAACCAGGTCTGGTCCGCCGGTAGTGCGGCGGCGTTGCCAAAGTCCTTGGCGGTCGGGTGTTCGACCACACCTCCCTCGACGTGACTGCCCTCAGCGGGATGGTGCGCGGGGTCCTGCCTTACGGTGTCCTCTGCGTCGCTCATCAAATCCACGATGCCACGGGTACCCGACGCACCTGGTAAAGAATCACCCGAGGTGACGTGAACGCATCACGGACGTCAATCACGGTCAACGCCAACCGAATTGACTCGATCAGGCTGGGGGACCCTCCGCCAGAGTGACGTTCTCCGTGCGCGCGACGCCGGTTTTGCTGGTGAAGCTGATCGAGACCATGTCACCCGGGTGGTGTCCGTTGAGCGCATCGGACATGGCGGTGGCCGAGTTGATCGGGGTCCCGTCGAGTGCGGTGATGATGTCACCGTTGGAGATCCCGGCGGCCGCAGCGGGAGCGTTGGCGACCACACGCTGGACGCGCGCACCGCTGCCGTTGTTGTCGACGACACCGAGCCCGAGGAAGGCCGTGGGGCCGACGTGCACGGTGGGCGAGCCGCCACCGGACCGGATGTTGTTGGCGATGCCCATCGCCGTGCCGATCGGAATCGCGAAGCCCTGACCGCCCTGCGACATCTGGAAGTTTTCGGTAGCCGCGGTGTTCATGCCGACCACCTGACCCGCGCCGTTGACCACCGGACCACCGGAATCACCGGGCTGGATCGCGCCGTCGAACTGGATCAGTCCGTTGAGCGTCTCCGCCGCCCCGGTCAGGGAGTCGGACGCCTGGACGGTCTGGTTGACCGCGAGCACTCTGCCTGCCACCGCGCGCGGCGTGCCGCCCTGGCCGCCGGTGTTGCCCATCGCCACGACCGGCTCACCGACGCTGACACCGCCGCCGATGGAGGCGGTGGGCAGGCCGCCGGCGCCGCGCAGTTGCAGCACCGCGACATCCTGGGTGCGGTCATAACCGACGACGTCGACGCCATAGGTGCGTCCGTCGCCGACACTGAAGGCGCTGATGTCGGTGGCACCGGAGATGACGTGGTTATTGGTCAGCACGACACCGTTGGGGTCGATGACGATGCCGGTACCGGCCCCCACGGCGTTGTTGTAGCCCAGCTTGGTGTTGATGTTGACGACCTGCGGACCGACCTGCCCGACCAGCGCCGACGGGTCGAGCGGGACAGCAGGGAACTGCTTGTGCGGCGCCGCCTGCGCGGCCGGCGGTGTCGCCAGACTCAGGCCGGAGACCCCGGAGACCATTGCCACGACGGCCATGACGGCACCCAGCCATGACCACCTGAATGAACGGTGGCGCGATTTGCTCATCCCGTCAACCTCCTGCGTCCGGTGAATAGTCGAATTATCCCAGCCGTGAAGGTCCGGGCGGCAGTTCTTCACCACCGTAATCCAGATACCCATTAAAGCGGTGGTCAGGCAGCAATTCGGCGAAATGCCGGATCGCGTCCAGGTCAAATGGGCACCGAGTCAAACGCAGCCTAAGCCGACGGACCCGGTTACGGCCTAATCGAAAAGGCCGGATGGTGACTCACATCACCGCCAATGCGGCGGTCCTAGGCTAGTTGCGTGGACACCCGGGCCTGGTTCGCTGGATCGCCCATTGCGCGACTGGCCACGATCACACACGACGGCACCCCGCATCTCGTGCCGGTCGTGTTCGCGCTCGATGGGGACGTCATCTACACCGCGGTCGACGGCAAGCCGAAGAGGACCAGACGGCTGCGCCGGCTGGCCAACATCGAGCACAACCCGGCCGTGAGCCTGTTGGTCGATCACTACGCCGAGGATTGGACCCGATTGTGGTGGGTACGGGTCGACGGCACCGCAACAGTCGTCGCCGACGGCGACGTGGTGCGCACCGGCTACCGGTTGCTGCGCGCGAAATACCCGCAGTATCAATCGGTCTCGATGGACGGGCCGGTGATTGCCGTCAGCGCCACGCGCTGGTCCAGCTGGCACGCATGACCCAGCAGTGACATAGGAGCCGGGCCGACCCTTGTGTTGGGCCGCGGTTGGGGGAAAAGTTGCTGTTGCGTCCTGTGGGCTGGATCACGCCGCGTACGGGAGTCGGCGGCACCCCGGGAGAACTGGAGGAACGTCATGGCCGACAGAGTGAGTGCTTCCCAGGGCGCGGGTTCGGCCCCCACCGCGACCGGCCCGGACGATATCCGCAATGTCGTCCTGGTCGGTCCTTCCGGCGGCGGCAAGACCACCCTGGTCGAGGCGTTACTGGTCGCGGGCGGGGTGTTGTCCCGCCCCGGGTCGATCACCGATGGCAATACGGTCTGTGACTTCGACGACGCCGAGATCCGTCAGCAACGGTCGGTCGGTGTCGCGGTCGCATCCCTGGCGCACGCCGGGACCAAGATCAACCTCGTCGACACACCGGGATACGCGGACTTCGTCGGTGAGCTGCGCGCCGGACTGCGCGCCGCCGATTGCGCCCTGTTCGTGATCGCGGCCAACGAAGGCGTCGACGAGCCCACCAAGTCCCTGTGGCAGGAGTGCAGCCAGGTCGACATGCCGCGCGCGGTGGTCATCACCAAACTCGACCACGCCCGCGCCAACTACGGCGAGGCGCTCGATGCTGCCCAGAACGCGTTCGGCGACAAGGTCTTACCGCTGTACCTGCCGACCGGTGACGGGTTGATCGGGCTGCTGTCGCAGACCCACTACAACTACTCCGACGGCAAGCGCACCGAGTCGACGCCCGACTCCTCCGAGGCCGACCGGATCGAGGAAGCTCGCGGCGCCCTGATCGAAGGCATCATCGAAGAGTCCGAGGACGAGTCGCTGATGGAGCGCTACCTGGGCGGCGAGGCGATCGACGAGTCGATCCTGATCCAGGATCTGGAGAAAGCGGTGGCTCGCGGGTCGTTCTTTCCGGTGATCCCGGTGTGCAGCGGCACCGGTGTGGGCACCTACGAACTGCTCGAGGTCGCAACCCGGGGCTTTCCCTCTCCGAGAGAACACCCGCTTCCGGACGTTTTCACTCCGCAGGGCGCCACGCACGACGAGTTGGCCTGTGACGTCGACGCGCCACTGCTCGCCGAGGTGGTGAAGACGACGTCCGACCCGTACGTCGGACGGGTCAGCCTGGTGCGGGTGTTCTCCGGGACCATCAAGCCGGACGCGACCGTCCACGTGTCGGGCCATTTTTCGTCGTTCTTCGGCAACGGGAGTTCAGGTCCTCAAGGGCACGGCAGCACGCACCCGGACCACGACGAGGACGAGCGGATCGGGGTGTTGTCGTTCCCCCTCGGCAAGCAGCAGCGACCCGCGCCCACCGTGGTGGCGGGCGACATCTGCGCGATCGGCAAGCTGAGCCGCGCCGAAACCGGCGACACGCTGTCGGACAAGTCCGAACCCCTGGTACTCAAGCCGTGGACGATGCCCGAACCACTGCTGCCGGTCGCCATTCAGGCGCACGCCAAGACCGACGAGGACAAGCTGTCGGTCGGGTTGGGCCGGTTGGCCGCGGAGGATCCCACGCTCCGAATCGAGCAGAACCCGGAGACGCACCAGATGGTGCTCTGGTGCATGGGCGAGGCCCACGCCGGCGTCGTGCTCGAGGCGTTGGCCAACCGCTACGGCGTCACCGTCGACACCATCGAATTGCGGGTTCCGTTGCGGGAGACGCTGGGCGGCAAGGCGAAAGGCCACGGCCGCCACGTCAAGCAGTCCGGGGGCCACGGTCAGTACGCGGTGTGTGACATCGAGGTGGAGCCGCTGCCGGAGGGCGCGGGCTTCGAGTTCGTGGACAAGGTGGTCGGCGGTGCCGTGCCGCGCCAGTTCATCCCGAGCGTGGAAAAGGGCGTCCGGGCGCAGATGGAGAAAGGTGTCCATGCCGGCTATCCGATGGTCGACATCCGTGTCACGCTGCTCGACGGCAAGGCACACAGCGTCGACTCATCCGACTTCGCGTTCCAGATGGCCGGCTCGCTGGCTCTGCGCGAGGCAGCGGCCGCGACGAAGGTGATCCTGCTCGAGCCGATCGACGAGATCTCGGTGCTGGTGCCCGACGATTACGTCGGCGCCGTGATGGGTGACCTGTCCGGCCGCCGGGGCCGTGTGCTGGGGACCGACACCGCCGGTCACGAGCGCACGCTGGTGAAAGCCGAAGTGCCGCAGGTGGAATTGACCCGCTACGCCATTGACCTGCGCTCGCTGGCACACGGCGCCGCGTCGTTCACCCGCACGTTCGCCCGCTACGAACCGATGCCCGAATCCGCTGCCGCCCGGGTGAAGACGACGGCGTAGTTCGCAGCATCAGCCCGGTTGACCGAACCGCGCCGACACCGCGCGCCGGTCCAGGGATCCCTTGGCCGTGTGCGGCAGCTCGTCCGATTCTTGGAAGCTAGCGGGAATTTCGAAGGGCGCCAACCGGTCGCGGCAGAACTCGGTGAGCTCGTCGGCGGTGGGCGCCAAGCCGCGCGGCACGATCACGGCCGCGACGGCTTCGCCGTACATCGGGTGTGGAACTCCGAACACCGCCACTTCCAACACATTCGGGTGGGTGGCCAGTACGCCTTCGACACGTTCGGGCGAGATCTTCTCGCCGCCGCGGTTGATGAGTTCCTTGATCCGCCCACGGATGCTGAGGTCACCAGACTCCGACAGCGTCCCCAGGTCGCCGGTGCGCAGCCAGCCGTCGGTGAAGTTGGCCTCGGTGATCTTCGGGTCGCCCAGGTACCCGCGCACCACGGTGGCGCCACGCAGCCACACTTCGCCGACATCGCCCGGCGCGACGGGCACTCCGTTGCCGGCAATGCGGATCTGCGGCCCGGTGGAGCGGCCGACCAGTCCGGAGAAGGCCGCGGGGTTGACGTCCGGGTCGATGCCGGTACTGGCCACCTGATGGGTGGCCTCGGTCATGCCGAAGGCGCACACCACGGGCGCGGCGAACTCCGCCTGCAACGCCCGGGCCACCTCCGGCGTCAGCGGCGCGCTGCAGCTGCGGATGAAACGCAGTGCGGCTCTTCTGGTTCCGCCCGGTGTCGCGGCCGCCCGCTCCAGCAGGATCTGGTGGATGGTCGGCACCGCTGTGTACCAGGTCGCCCCGACGGTGGAGATGTCATCCCAGAACGTGTGCGCCGAGAACCGTCCCCGGGCAGGCAACAACACCGTGCCTCCGGATGCCAGGGAGGACAGCAACGCGGCGATCAGCCCGTGGCCGTGATACAGCGGCATCACCGCGACGGTGGCATCCTGCGGACCCAGCTGGTATCCGGCGATGATGGCGCGCACCGCGGCGGTGATGTTGTCGTGCGTCCAGGGCACCATTTTGGGCAGTCCGGTGGTGCCGCCGGTGAACATGATCATGGCGTCATCGCTGTGCAGGCCCTCCGGTTCGCCCGTACTCGGGCCGGGTTCGGTGGCCACCGTCAGATGGACCGCCGCTCTGCCGTCCCCGACCTTCACCGCAATCGGCCAGAACGCCGCGTCCTCGCCGTCGACCAGCATCGCGCGGGCGCCTGCGGCCTGGCTGCGCGCACGCTGGTCACCAACCGGCAGTGCCGGGTCCAGCGGGACGACGATCAGGCCCGCACGCAGGGCCGCCAGCAGCGCGACGACGAATTCGGCGTTACTGCCCGCACGCAAGGCGACCCGGTCCCCGGGCGCCAGGCCGGCGCCGATCAGTTGGGCGGCCAAGTCGTCGGCGAGACGGAGCAGGTCGCGGTAGGAGACGGGGATACGGTCGGCGGTGACGACCAGTGCCGGCGCATCCGGAGCCCGCGTCGCCATCGCCTCGATCAGATCGGTGACACGCGAATCCTGCACGGAAGTCATCAGACGCTCCTTTGTCCGGCCTTGGTGAGAACCCTGCCGGTGCCGGCTACTCCTGTCCAATACCGAACCGCTAACGGTCGATAGACAGCATTAATCATCGGATAGCGACGGGGTCTTGGACACGGCGGCAAAACCGGACGACAGTGAGGGCCTGACAGTGGCCAACAGAAAGAACAGTGGCCAACAGAAAGAACAGTGGCCAACAGAAAGACATGAGCCAAGAGAGGGGCGGCCGCCATGACCGAACCGCTGACCGACGGCTTCCACCTGGTGGTGGACGCGCTGAAGGCCAACGACATGGACACCATCTACGGGGTCGTGGGCATTCCCATTACCGACCTGGCGCGCACCGCCCAGCACGCGGGAATCCGCTACATCGGCTTCCGACACGAGGGCTCCGCCGGTAACGCCGCGGCCGCCGCCGGATTTCTGACCCGGCGGCCCGGCGTATGCCTGACGACCTCGGGCCCCGGATTCCTCAACGGCCTGCCCGCGCTGGCGAACGCCACCACCAACTGCTTCCCGATGATCCAGATCTCCGGATCCAGCGGTCGGGCGGTGGTGGATCTGCAGCGCGGTGATTACCAGGACATCGACCAGCTGAACGCCGCGCGACCGTTCGCCAAGGCGG
Organism: Mycobacterium gordonae; assembly: GCF_017086405.1. Lineage (NCBI taxonomy): Bacteria > Bacillati > Actinomycetota > Actinomycetes > Mycobacteriales > Mycobacteriaceae > Mycobacterium > Mycobacterium camsae. Next base: position 396,151 of record NZ_CP070973.1, on the reverse strand, counting down.
CCTACCGGATCGCGCGCGCCGAGGATGTCGGGCGCGGCATCGCACGGGCGATCCGTACCGCGACATCCGGTCGGCCGGGCGGTGTCTACCTGGACATCCCGGGTGAGGTGCTGGGCCAGGCGCTGGACGCTTCGGTGGCCGCCGCCTCGATCTGGCGCGTCGTCGACCCCGCACCGCGTCAACTGCCGGCATCTGACGCGGTTGATCGGGCCCTCGAAATCCTGGCCCGGGCCCGGCGCCCGCTGATCGTGTTGGGCAAGGGCGCAGCTTATGCGCAGGCCGACAACCTGATCCGGGAGTTCGTGGAGAGCACCGGGGTGCCCTACCTGCCGATGTCCATGGCCAAGGGCCTGTTGCCGGACTCGCACCCGCAATCGGCCGCGGCCGCCCGCTCCCTGGCGATCGCCCGTGCCGATGTGGTGCTGTTGGTCGGAGCGCGACTCAATTGGCTGCTGGGACATGGTGAGTCCCCGCAATGGTCAGCCGACCGCACGTTCATCCAGGTGGACATCGCGGCCTCGGAATTCGACAGCAACCAGCCGATCGAGGCGCCGCTGGCGGGTGACATCGGTTCGGTGATGTCGGCACTACTGGACGGCCTGGCGACCCGTCCGGTCCGCGCGCCGCAGCCGTGGACCGCCGAACTCGCCGAGCGCAAGTCCCGCAACGACGCCAAGATGGCCGAGCGGCTGGCCGAGAATCCGCACCCGATGCGGTTTTACAATGCGCTCGGCGCTATTCGTGTTGTGCTGCAGCGCAACCCCGATGTGTACGTGGTCAACGAGGGCGCCAATGCACTGGACCTGGCTCGCAACATCATCGACATGGAACTGCCGCGTCACCGGCTGGACACCGGAACGTGGGGCGTGATGGGGATCGGGATGGGCTACGCGATCGCCGCCGCGGTCGAGACCGGCCGGCCGGTGGTCGCCATCGAAGGTGACAGCGCATTCGGCTTCAGCGGCATGGAAATCGAGACGATCTGCAGGTACCGGCTGCCAATCACCGTCGTCGTCCTCAACAACGGCGGCGTCTATCGGGGCGACGAATCGGCGGCCGGCGCCGACCCGGCGCCTACGGTGCTCAACTCGGGCGCCCGGCACGAACTGCTCGCAGAAGCGTTCGGCGGCAAGGGATACCACGTGAGCACGCCAGCCGATGTGGAGGCGGCGCTTACCGAGTCGCTGGTGTCCGGCGGACCTGCCTTGATCGACTGCCAGCTCGACCCCGCCGCCGGCGTCGAGAGCGGGCATCTGGCCAGTCTCAACCCCAAGAGCGCCGCAAGAAATTAGCGCGCCCGGGCCAGGTTGCGCAGCTGCACGGCGAAGAACTCGTCGAGGCCGAGGTGCTGCGCCGAGGCTACCAGCGCACGCGCCACCGGGGATCCTGGCCCGGATGCGTTGGTGGCCAAGCCGATCAGTGCCTTCGGGGACGGGTCGAGCAGTTCGACCACCCGGATGTCACCCCGCGCCGGGGTCATCCACAGCCACGTGTGCGGCACGATGGTCGCCCAGTTGCCGTTCGCGACTTGCGCGAACAACGAAGCGACGGAATCTGTTTCGACTTGCGGGTGGACAGTGACCTGATGGCCGGCGAAGGCGGCGTCGATGACCTGGCGATCACGCATGTCCGGCGTGAGCAGTGCCAATGGCAGTTGTGCGGCGTCCGGCCAGCGCAGCGTGGACGCACCCGGCGGCAGCATCTCCGACCGCGCCAGCAGCACATACTGCTCCTCGTAGAGCGGCACCAGCGCCACGTCCTGGCTGTCCTTGGCGTCCGTCGGGTGCGCGATGACGGCGTCGAGTTCGAAGTCGTGCAATCGCCGGTAAAGCTCGGTCGAGGCCAGTCGTGAGCAGATCTGCACCTTTGCCAAGGGGTGAGCCGAGCAAAACGCCGACAGCACCAGCGACGCCGTGGTCGAGGCGCTCGGCACGGTGCCGAGCCGCAGCGTCCCGGTGATTCCGGACTGTACGGCGTGCACTTCGGCCTTGAACGCGTCGTGCTCGGCCAGAATTCGCTTGGCCCACACCACCAACCGCTCCCCCTCGGGCGTCAGGCCTTCGAAGCTGTGCCCGCGGTTGATCAACGTGACGTTGAGCTCCCGTTCCAGCTTGGCGATGGCCGCCGAGAGCGCGGGCTGCGAGACGTAACATTTCTCGGCGGCGCGGGCGAAATGGCGCTCCTGGGCGACCGCGACGAAGTACTCCAACTGACGAAAGAGCACCCGCACCTCCTGGGGGCCGTGGGCCGCGACCCGCTGAGGCTAACGCGTGGATCTCAGGCAGGCCAATCCCGTGCGGTCGCGCCACCTCGGCTACGTCGAAATTGTTTGCTATGGCCCCCGCCCGCCGGTTACCCACTAGACTGCAGTGGTGTTTATCGCACCGTCCCGAAGGGTGAAGGCCATGCGTCGAGCGGTTCGTTATCTGTTTGTTCTGGTGGCGAGCGCGACGATGGCCGTGGCCGGGTCGGGCAGCCCCGCGACCGGCGCCGTCCCGGTCCCCCACCCCGTACCCGGGGTGGCCTCGATCTTCCCGTCGAACGGTGCCGTGGTCGGAGTGGGAGCTCCGGTGGAGGTGACGTTCACAGCGCCGGTGCTCGACCACCGCGCCGCGGAGCGGTCCATCCACATCGGCTCGCCGGGCAACCTCACCGGCCGCTACCAGTGGCTGGACGGCAATATCGTGCAGTGGGTGCCAGACCGCTACTGGCCCGCGCACAGCCACATCTCGGTAGGAGTGCAGGAGCTGACCGAGGGCTTCGAAACCGGCGACGAATTGCTCGGTGTGGCAAGCATCTCCGCACACACCTTCACCGTCAGCCGCAATGGCGAAGTGCTGCGCACCATGCCGGCCTCGATGGGTAAGCCGAGCCGCCCCACGCCGATCGGAAACTTCAGTGCGATGTCCAAGGAGCGCTCCGTCGTGATGGACTCGCGCACCATCGGCATCCCGCTGAACTCTTCCGACGGCTACCTGATCACCGCCCAGTACGCGGTACGCGTCACATCGAGTGGCGTATACGTGCATTCGGCGCCGTGGTCGGTGAATTCCCAGGGCTATGCCAACGTCAGCCACGGCTGCATCAACCTGAGCCCGGACAACGCCGCCTGGTACTTCAACCAGGTGAACATCGGCGATCCGATCGACGTGGTCGCCTGACCGCCGGTCTGCACACAGCTTGCGAAACATTGGACAGGTAAACACTTTTGAACCACCGGTCGCCCAGTCGACGCCCGGTGGAGGTGCTCGTCTACCCCGATGCGGTACCGGTGGTGCCCGGCGAACTGGGCGGCACCTACCGCCGCTCACCGCCCACCGACACCGTCTCGACCCCATGTCCGCAGCTTTCGCTGCCGCGGTCCTGGTGTCCTCGAGCCTGACCGGATGTACCCACGATAATGGCTCGCCCGCCATTCATCGGCCCACCGTCAACTACAGTGGCGGGGCATTGGCACCGACTAATGACGCGAAGGTCACCGTCGACGCTCAAGAGCACCAAGTGGACGGCCAAATCGCTTGCACCGCTTTCGATGACGGTGAGACCGTGATTGTAATCGGGAAAGAGCCGAACGCGGTGAAAGTCACGCTGACCGGGAATGCCGATTCGCCCAAAGCCAAAATGGTGATCATGCAGAACGTCGGCAACTACACCACCCTTTACGTGATGGATCCGCCGGAAAATGGTGACGCCACGGTCAGCAAAGACGGGAAAAACTACACCATCTCCGGCACGTCCCGAGGCATCAAGAATGGCGACGAACCGGTAGACAACACGCCCTTCCGCATCGCTCTGACCTGCCCTTGAGCCAAACGGGCGGTGACCGGGCCCGTCACGACCGTCGACAACCGCGCCGCCGGCGCTACCGTCATTGCCAACACCCGGAAGGACACTCGTGTACGCCATTCCCGGTTGGGCCGCGGTGGTCGTCGCAGCGACAATCGGTGTTGCGGCCACAGCAACAACGGCGGCCGCTGACGTCGTTTTCGTCAGGTGCCAGTTCTCCGTCGACCAGCCTTTCAGCTATGACGTCGGCGGCACCAAATACGCGGCCAGCCGAATGAACGCGACGGGCTGCCAAACCAACCTCGCGAGCGCGCCCATCACTCTGGAATTTCATATACAAGTCGGCTACGGAACCCAAAGCGGAGGAGCGGAAGAGGTTTTTCGACGCGACTACTCAGCAGTGATTGACGTGCAAAACGGCGGCTCCTACGCTGTGGACTTCCCTAACGACGACCAGCTGATCGCGCTCAAGCCCGGCTCCTACATGGCCAGCGGAACGGCCACATCGAGCCTCGAAGGCTTCGAGCACCCCAAGTTCGTGAACTCGAAGATCGCGACCTGGGGAGTCACCTGGGGAAGTCTTCCGCGCATGTCATGACGCGACACCGCGGTCTGGCGGACCATGCGGCAAGCGCCGCAACCTACGACGACGCTGATCGAGAAATACCTCACCGGGAGCTACTCGGCATCCTTCTGGCGTCCCGGGCACACCGGTCAGGCCATCCCGGTCTGGACGATCTTCACCACCACCAGCACGACCGCCACCACCAGATAGGCGCGAAGCGTGAAAAGGCCCGCCCGCCGGGTCGACGACATCGCCGGGCGTTGCAGCGCAGCGATATTCGGCGTGTTCCAGTCGGCGAGATCCCGTTCGCGGACGGCACGTCGCTCGGCGCGCGTCAGGGGCGCATCGGGGTTCCGACGACCCGTGCAGACCGCGGCCGCACCGCCTACGATGCCGATCAGCACCCCGACCGCCAACCCTATTCCGATGGTCCTCGTCGACAGCTGCGGAAACAGGGTAGCCGCCGTCAAGGCCAGCGACAGCAGCACCAAAGTCCACACGATCGTCCACGCAACGACGTTCTGCCGCAGGGTGTTCGACCACGGCCCGAGCAGCTTTCGATCGTTGCAGAGCAATACCAGGAATACAGTGGCCGACGGCAGTACCACCCCCGCCAGGGCCTGCACTCCTTGCGTGATCAAGCCCAGCACGTGGTCGGGGCTGAACGCGACAGCCGCTGACACCGCCAGGAGCAGCGCATAGCCGCCGTAGAACCAGGGCGCCTCGGAGATCTTCCAATGCAACGAATGCCGCTTGCCCAGTGCGTCACCGACGGCGTAAGTGGTGGCCAGTCCGATCGCGTTGGCCCCGATCAGCGATGCGTCGAGCAAAATGATCGCGAACAGGACTCCGACGGTGCGCCCGGCGTGCGTGGCCAGACCAGCGGCCACCGCACCCGCGTCGGTGAAGTTGCCGGCATCGACGGTTCCCGCCAAACCGAACGCGGTCACCGCCATCAGGGCCGTCGCACCAATCACGACGACGACGATGCCCAACGCGAGATCGGCTCGCGCATAAGGGATCCAGCGAGTCGTGATGCGCTTGTCCACGACGTTGGACTGCTGGAAGTACAGCTGCCACGGCGCCACGGTGGTGCCCACGATCGCAACGACCAACAGCAGCACCGTGGAATTCAGGCCACCCGGAATTTGCGGCATCAGCCCACCGACCGTTGCGGTCCAGGTGGGGCGGACGAGCAGCGCCATCGGGATGATCACCACGTTCACCGCGATCAGCAGGAACATCAGCGCCTCCCAGCGGCGGAACGAGCCGCCGGCCACCACCGCGAACAGCAGAACAGCGGCCGCCGGGATCGCGACGATCCTGGGACAACCGAGGAACCCCAGCGCCATGGACACCCCGATGAACTCGGTCACGATCGTCAACGCGTTGAGCAGCAACAGATCACCGACGCTGAAGGCGCCCCAGAACTTGCCGAACCGCTGAAAGATCAACCGCGCGTGGCCGACTCGGGTGACCACGCCCAGCCGCAACGCCATCTCCTGGTTGACGTACAACACCGGAACCATCAGGGCCAGCGTCCACAGCAGGGCCATCCCGTAGTTCTGGCCGGCCTGGGCGTAGGTCGCGACGCCACCGGCGTCGTTGTCGCCGACCATCGCGATCAGGCCGGGGCCGCTGATCACCAGCAGGGTACGCAACCTCCGCCATCGGCCGCTGAGGTCGCCATCTCGCCCAATGCGGCCGAAGGCGCCGACGATGTCACCGGTGTGCGCGCAGTCCAGCACCGCCGCCTCCGGCACCGTCGGCAGCATCGAACGGGGGGCGGAGATCGAGGTCATGCGCCGGCACCCAGCACCGCGACGGGGCTTCGCGCCACGTAGGTGTCGGCTCGTTCTTGCGCGGTCATCTGCAACGAGGCCGTCAAGGTGTTGACCCAGCGCCGAATAGCAAAGGTGATGGTGGTCATTGCTCTGCTCCTGATGAGGGCAGGCCCGACCGGCTCGCGTCAATCAGCGCGGCATGGCATCAGCAAGCCGGAGTGCCGGAGCCGGATCGGGACAGGATGGATTTCGCATACGGACTATCGCCTGGACTAGCGCTCATCGGTCCCTCACCTCCTCACAGCCGAGACACACGGGGGTGTCGTCACATCCACCACCGAGAGAAGCGAATGCCCGGCAGAACCGTCGGGCGCACCCCTCTCGTCGGAGCTTTGGCACTGCACGGCGTATCCGGCCCGAAAACCGGAAGCCACTTGGGCTCAACCCTTAAGCCGGGAAGAGCTGTCCTGACCCGGGGCGTCTTTCGACGTTCGGGGTCAGTGGCCTGTATCCGTGCAGACGCCTCACCTACCGAGGTGCTTGCAGCTTCCCATGGTGGCACTGCGATCGCAGCACGTCAAACGCCGCGTCGGGAAGCGCCGCCTACTATCGGCGGAATGGCAAATACTCTGCAGGACCCCACGGTGGTTGCCACGCTGGAGCGGATGTACACCGCCTCGCGAGAGCAGATGTCGCAATTGCTGGAAAGGCGTGCGGATTTCGAGCGGCCGATGACGCCGGCCGAGCGCACCGAGGCGATGAGTGAGTTCTATATCCCGGTGACCCCGGAGGCCGGCCAACTGCTCTATGCCCTGGTGCGGGCAAGCCGCCCGGAAACGGTGGTGGAATTCGGGATGTCTTTCGGCATTTCCGCGATCCACCTGGCGGCAGCGGTGCGGGACAACGGAAGCGGGCGGGTGGTGACCACCGAGCTCAGCGAGAGCAAGATCGTCGCGGCGAAGCAGACCTTCGTCGAGGTCGGCCTCGATGACGTGATCGCGATCTTGGCCGGCGATGCCCGGTCCACCCTGGCCGCGCTGGCCAGTCCGGTGGACTTCGTCCTGCTCGACGGTTGGAAGGACCTGTACCTCCCGGTGATCAAACTGCTCCAACCGTCGCTGTCATCCGGTGCGTTGGTGGTCGCCGACAACACCGAATCCCCCGATCTGCGGTCATATCTGGACTATGTGCGGGGTCCCGGCAACGGCTACGTGAGCTTCAACTTCCCGGTACGGGCCGCCGACAGTATGGAACTCAGCTGCTGGACCGGCTAGCGGACCGACTCCTCCAGCCACGGCATCATCCATTTGACCCCCTCCGGGGTGAGGTGGACGCCGTCGCTGCGCACCTTGATGCCGTCGACCTTGGCGGTGTAAACACCGTCCGGACACAGCTTCTTGTTGAGGTCGACGATTCCGACGTTCGGACGCTGCGCAATTGCGTTGCGCATCATGGTATTCCACTGATTGACCCGGTCGGGTTGATCTTCGGGGTACAACCGTCCGTCCGGCTTCTCCCCGCCGCGGCTGTAGGGCACGGTCGCGACCATCACCCGGACTCCGGTCGATCCCACGATGTCCAGGGCGCGATTGAGTTCGAAGTTCAGGTAGGCGTCGAACGTCGGGTCGCCGATATGGGTCCATTTGCCCTCGTTGACCCGGTCGACCGTCTCCCAGCGACCGATCACCAGCAATGCCACATCAGGTCGGTCGGCCGCGATCTGGGCGGCCCAGCGTCCGGGCCAGGTGTCACACTCCGGTCGCTGTTCCAAAGTCTGACCGATGTAGCGGTACGGGGTGCCCCGCACCAGGCTGCACCCGATCACTGTGTGATCGACGAACCGGAATCCCGGTGTGGGCGGCAGATAGTGCATCATCGTCCAGCCGATCGAATCGCCGAAGACCGAAACGGTGAACGGCGCATTGGGATCTCGTGGACCCGGTGCGGGTGCGCTGCCTCCCGGGGGGGACGGGGAAACCGCTGCCACCGCATTCACCCCGGGCGGTAGCCCCACCTCGTGCAGCCCGGTCCCGACCGGCACCACCAGGATTGTCGCCGCGGCGGCGCTCGCGACGGTGGCCGCGGCCAACGGCAACAAGGGCACTCGTTGTGGCCGCCAACGCCGGATGGGTTGTTCGATGGCCCAGTAGGAGATGCCCGCCACCGCGAGGGTGACGGCGCAGCGGGCAGCGAACAGGCCGAGTCCCGACCATCCGGTGCGTTCGCCGTTGAGCACCAGAAAGATCGGCCAGTGCCAGAGGTAGACACCGTAGGAGATCGCGCCCAGCCACACCAACGGGCGCCAGGCCAGCGCGCGCGCCAAGATTCCGCGCTGCTCCAGAGCTACCGGGGCAACCACCAGGACCGCCGCAACGGCGACCACGATCAGCAGGCCGCGCCGGAACTCGCCCGCACTACCGGTCGCGTAGTGCGTCAACGCCGCCAGCGCAGCCAAGCCGACGATCGGCAGCGCCCGCGCGATCCGCCGTCCCCACCGGGTCCGGATCAGGCACCATCCCCGGTTCAGCGCCGACCAGTCCCTGACCAGCAGAGCTGACGCAGCCGCGCCTACCAGCAGGGCCTGGGCGCGGGTGTCGGTACCGAAATAGATCCGGTCGCGGGTGGAGTCGGAGGTGAAGATCACTGCAGCAGCGGCCGAGGCGAGCGCACCGAGCGTGGCAATGAGGAAGGCTGCCAGTCGGACATGGCCGACGGTGATCTTGGCGAAGTAGCGCCGGGCCCGCGCGGCCAGCAACAGCGTCACCGCGATCAGCAACACCGGCCACACGATGTAGTACTGCTCCTCCACCCCCAGCGACCAGGTGTGCTGCAGCGGCGACGGCGCACCCTGGGTGAAGTAGTCGGTCTTCTGAGCCACGAACCGCCAATTGGCCACCCAGGCGAACGCGGCGATCGCGTCGCCGCGCAAGCCGTCAAGGGACTGGTAGGGCAGAAATTCGCGGGCCACTCCCACGGTGAGCACCATCAGCACCAGCGCCGGCAGCAATCGGCGCGCACGCCGAATCCAGAAGCCGGTCAAGCCGATACGGCCCGAGCGCCCCAATTCGTCGAGCAGCAACGAGGTGATCAGGAATCCGCTGAGGACGAAGAAGATGTCGACGCCGATGAACCCGCCACTGACGCCGGGCACACCGCCATGCCCGACGAGGACCAGGGCGACGGCGATGGCACGGATTCCGTCCAAGGCGGGAATACCGCTAGGCCGGTCCTCGCGGTCCCACGCGGCCAGCCGTCCGGCCCGCCGTTTCGGGGCGACCCAACGGGACTTGGGTGCAGAACGCGCCGGTGCGGGATTCTTTCCGCCCGGCTCGGTGTTCGCCGTCAGCGCGCCCTGACCACGTCCTCGTCCGGCGCCGAATTTGATGCCGATACGTCGCTGCCCCTCCTCTTGATCCGAGAGAGTCTAGGGGCCGAGACCGGCAGAATCGGGATACGACACGCGAAATTACCGATGACGCGCAACGGATTTGCCGCGTCGCGGCGCTCAGCTGCCGGTGAACGCGGCCGGACGGCGCTGGTGGAATGCGGATGCACCCTCGATGAAGTCGTCCGACTCGACCAGAACTGCCAGACCGAGCAGTTCGCGTTCGAGAGCAGGCTCCAGCCCGTCCAGGGTGGCCGCGTTGATGGCGGCCTTGGTCTGTGCGAACGCGGCCGTGGGTCCGTTCACCAGCGACCGAATCAGCTTCCTCGCCTCCCACTCCAGTTTCCCGGCTGGATGAACGGCGCTGACCAGCCCCCAGGCGAACGCCTCGGCCGCGGACAGCCTTTCATTGAGCAGCGCCATCCGCAGCGCCCTGCCACGCCCGATGGTGGCTGCCAGCGAGGCGGAAGCGCCGGCGTCGGGCATCAGGCCCATTCTGGTGAACCCCAGTGTGAAATAGGCGGTTTCCGAGGCCAGAACGAGGTCGCACGCCATCGCCAACGAGATGGCGCTGCCGGCCGCCGGGCCGTGTACGACGGCGACGACCGGCTGCGGCATTGCCGTGATGGCATGCACCACGCGGCTGCCCTGCCTGGCGATATCGGTGGCCGATCCGACGCCGTGCCAGTCGTCGACGTTCATGCTGGCTCCCGCACTAAACGCGCGACCCGCGCCACCGAGCCGCACCACCTTCACGTCGCGGTCGGTAGCAGCGCGCTCCAAGACGTCGGCGAGTCGCGTCAGCACCGGAACGGTGAGCGCGTTGAGGCATTCCGGCCGGTCCATCGTCACTGACAGCACGCCGTCGAGGTGGCTTGTCGACAGCCCCAGCACTGCCGTGGTCTCTTCCGCTGTGTGGTTTCGCATGCCCGTCTTCCTTTCGTCTCACCGACCAAGGGCCGGTAATGGAAAGATACATAAGTGCATACGATCCAACAATGTAGCAGATGTCACGTGCCTATACCGATTCGGCAGCCTCCGCGTCGAAGCCGGCATCGATACAGCTCAGGCCCAATTCGTCGAGCACTTCGGCAGTGTGCGCGCCCAGGTCCGGAGCCGGACCCGCGATACCGCCCGGGGTGCGGGAGAACCAGGTCGGAACTCCTGGGAAGCGCACCGGCCCGTACGGGCTGTCCACCGTCTCGAAGAAACCCACGGCATCGAGTTGCGGATCGTCGAACAGCGCCGCCGGCGAGGACAACGCCGAAGCCGGTATCTCCAGCTCCCGGAGCAGGTCCAGCCACTGCTGGGTGCTGCGCTGGGCGAACGTCTCGGCCAGGAGCGCATACACGGTGTCGATCTGCCGGGCCCGGCCCTCGAGGGTGGCGTACCGCTCGCTGCTCCACGGTGGTCGCACGGCATCGGTGAAGGCGGCCCAGTGCTTGTCGTTGTAGATCAGCGCCGAAATGTAGCCGTCACTGGTGCGGTAGGGCCGGCGATTCGGCGCCACCGTCCGCGGATATATCGCGGGTCCGAGCGGCGGGTCGAACATCGCCCCGTTGGCGTGCTCGACCAGCATGAACGAGGCCATGGCCTCGAACATGCCGATCTCCACTTCCTGTCCCTCACCGGTACGTTCCCGGTGAAAGAGCGCCATCATCGTCGCGTAGAGCGCGGTGAGCCCCGCTACCTTGTCGGCCACGATGGTCCCGACGTAGTTGGCTTCGCCGGTCAGCTGCTGTTGTACCGACGGCAACCCGCAGGCGGCCTGGATCGTGTCATCGTAAGCGGGCAGGTCCCGGCGGGGTCCGCGCCGGCTGTACCCGTAGCAGTTGGTGTAGACGATCGTTTTGTTCAACGCGGCGACGTCGGGGTAGCTGAATCCGAGCCGGGCGATCGCCGCGGCGCGCATCGAGTGGATGAAGACGTCGGCGCGTTCGATCAACGCATGCAGGGCGGTCCGGCCCGCATCGGATTTCAGATCGAGGATGACGCCGCGCTTGCCGCGGTTGACGTTGACGAAGACGCCACTCATGCCCGGAGCCGGGCCGACCGAAACGTATCGGGTGTCGTCGCCTTGCGGCGGCTCGATCTTGATCACGTCGGCGCCCATGTCGGCCATGATCTGGGTGCAGTAGGGGCCCATCACCATCGCGGTGAGGTCGAGGACGCGCACGCCCGCCAGCGGACCTGGCTTCCGATCAGACTTCGCGCCCGCTGAATCAGCCATGGTGGGCATTCTCCTTGATCGCCCACGCCGCCGACTCGAAGCTGTACCGGATGTGATCGGCATGCCCATCGGGCACCGCCGGAAAGACCAGCGGTGCGCTGAGATCGCGGGCGGCGTAGAGCTGTTCGGCGACGTCTTCGACGGTCCACGCCACCCGCTGCACCCCTGGGCTCTCGGCGACGACCGCCCGGGCCACCCGGCCGGCGATCGCGATCAGAATCTCGCCGTTGACACGGCAGGACTCGTGGGTGAGATAGCCGACCACGGGTGCCACCAGTTCGGGACCCATCGGGGGATATGCCGAAACATCCAGTCCTTCGGCCATCCTGGTCACCGCAGACGGGACGATGACGTTGCACAACACGCCGTCACCCGCCCCTTCGAGCGCAACGGCATTGGACAGGCCGATCAGTCCGGCCTTTGCGGCGGCGTAATTGGCGACACCCCGGTTGCCGTACATTCCACCGATCGAGGAGGTCAGCACGATGCGGCCATAGCCGGCGTCGCACATCAGCGGAAAGGCCGGACGCACCACGTGAAAGGCACCGCGCAGATGCACGTCCAGCACGGCGTCGAAATCTTCGTAACTGAGCTCCTTCAAGGATCCGCGCCGCACCGTGCCGGCGTTGTGGATCACAATGTCGATCCGCCCGAAATGGTCAAGGGCCGCCTGGACGATCGCCCGCCCACCGGCGGCGGTGGTCACCGAATCGCAATTCGCCACAGCTTCGCCGCCGGCCGCCGCGATCTCGGCCGCAACGTCCTGCGCCGGTGCGGTACTCGCGCCGTCACCGGTCAAACTGCCGCCAGTGTCGTTCACCACGATCTTGGCGCCCCGCTCCGCCAGCATCAGGGCGTACGCGCGGCCCAAACCCCGCCCGGCGCCGGTGATCACAGCAACGCGATCGTCGTATCTGAGGATGGTCATCGCAATTCGAGGCCGTCCAGATCGCCCCGGTCGCGCCACCGTGCGAGGAGGTCTCCGAAGGCGTAAAAGCCCGGTCCGTAAGGTTCGCCGAGGTGCGAGCGGATTCCCTCAGTCCCGCCACCTTCGTTGTTGTAATAGCCTGGCGTGCACTCCGAATCGAACTGGCTGTTGTCGATCGCCGTCTCACGGATGGTCGCGCACCACGCGTCCTGCGCTTCTTGCGTGGGTTCCACGGTCCTCGCGCCACGCGCCAGCGCCTGGGCAATGATGTAGGCGATGTGCTCGCCCTGCAGTTCGTAGTTCGCTGCGATGTTCGCCGAAATCCCCACCTGGGTGAATCCGGTGAAGAATTGATTGGGAAACCCTCGGCTGGTCATCCCGTGCAACGTCCGGTAGCCGTCACGCCAGTGCTCGAAGAGCGACAAGCCCTCGCGACCCTCGATCGCCTCCATCGAATAGCGGCGGCGCAATTCGGTGGTGATCTCGAATCCGCTGGCGTAGATGATGCAGTCGACTTCGTACTCGGTTCCGTTGGCCACCAATCCCGTTGCCGTCGCCCGCTCGACACCTTTGGTCCCGGAGACATCGACCAGCGTGACATTCGGCCGGTTGAACGTCGGAAGGTAGTCGTCGTTGGTGCAGGGCCGCTTACACAAAAAGCGGTAGTAGGGTTTGAGCGCCTCCGCGGTCTCTGGATCTGCCACGATGCCCTCGATGCGGCGCCGCAGCCGCTCCATGAGCTTGTAGTCCTCCTCCTCGCGGATGTCCATGAACTGCTCGGCGGTCATCGCCGCGGGATCCGCCAGCGCGAGGACTCGGGCGGCGGTGTTGCGGCCCAGTTCCGTCCAGAAGTCGCAGACGAGATCGGGCTGGCCCAGCGCCATTCCCTCGAACGTCCAAGCATGGAAGTTGCGCTGACGCTCCTTCTGCCAGCCTGGCTGCAGCGATCTCGCCCACTGCGGATCGGTCGGCGTGTTGTTGCGCACCCCGACCGAGGAGGGGGTGCGCTGAAAAACGTACAGGTGCTTGGCATAACGGCCGAGGAAGGGGACGATCTGCACGGCGGTGGCCCCGGTGCCGACGACGGCCACCCGTTTGTCGCTCAGCTTGTCCAGCCCGCCCGTCGCGTCGCCGCCGGTGTACCCGTAGTCCCAGCGCGACGAGTGGAAGCTGTGTCCCTCGAAGTCCGAGATACCGGGGATGCCGGGCAGTTTCGGCCGGTGAAACGGACCGGAGGCGATCACCACGAACCGCGCCCGGATGTCGTCGTCGCGGTTGGTGCCCACCCGCCAGCGCTTGATCTCCTCGTCCCAGCGCAGCGCGCGTACCTGGGTGGAGAACAGCGCGGAATCGTAGAGACCGTAATGCTTCCCGATGCGCCGGCAGTGCTCGTAGATTTCCGCGCCATCGGCGAACTTCTTGCTCGGGATGAAGTTGAGCTCTTCCAATAGCGGTATATAGCAGTATGATTCGTTGTCACATTGCAAACCGGGGTACCGGTTCCAGTACCAAACGCCACCGAAGTCACCGCCCAACTCGATGATCCGGACGTCCCGCACACCCGCCTTCTTCAGGTGCGCGGCGCACAGCAGGCCCCCGAACCCTCCGCCGAGGACCGCCACGTCGATGTCGGCCGAGATCGGCTCGCGAAGCAGGTCTGGCGAGTACGGATCTATCTCATAGAACCCGGCGAACTCGTCGACCAATTCGACGTACTGCTGCGAACCTTCGGGGCGCAGGCGCTTTTCACGCTCCTGCCGGTACCTTTCGCGCAGCGCCGGCAGGTCGATGTCGCCTGGAGTCGCGGTTGGCGGACAATCCGGGAGCCCGGTCATGCCAACGCGTTCTCCGGCAATGCGGCTGGATGCAACGGAGCCGCCATCTCGTGCAAGGCAGGCAGCACCTCCTCCGCGAACAGGCGGGTGCTGTCCATTGCCTCGTCGTAAGGCATGGTGCCGAATTGTGGGACGATCGTCAGCTCGGAGAACGAGCAGGCCTCCTGGGCCGCGACGATCCGGTGGTAGATCTCGTCGGGCGTCCCGATCAGCAGGTTAGAGGCGTGGTAGCCGGGTGTCTTGGGCGGGCCCTTGGCGGCATCCGCGGTGACCGAGGACGCCAGCACCGCGGTGGCGGTGGCCTCGCGCGCCGCATATGCCTCGTACCCCTTGACGCCCTTGAAGTTCGAGGCGTCGGCGAACCCGTAGTGGACGGTGACGTCGCGGTTGGCCGTCCAGATCCACTCCTCGGTTCTAGCCGCTTGTTGCGCGTCCGCTGTGCAGTACATGAACATCACATTCTTGGGCTGGCAGGGCGGCAAGCCCTCCTCCTTACGGAAGATGTTCACCTGTTGGACTTCCCGCCCGGCGTCCTCGATCGGCTTGTTGCCCACGAACAATGGCACCATGCCGCGGCGGGACAGGATCTCCAGCGATTCCGCGGTCGAGGAGGAACTGTAGATCCGGGAGAACAGGTCCCCGCTGCGCGGTTCGGGCCGCAGCGACATCTCCGGCACCCGAAAGATCTCCCCCTCGTAGGAGAATCGCTCACCGGAGAAGGCCAGCTTCAGGATGTCCAGCGTCTCGTTGAACCGCTGCCGGCTTTCTTCGCGGGGTACGCCGACCGCGTCGAATTCACCCTTGGACACCCCGCGCCCGATCCCTATGGTGTCGTAGCGGCCGTTAGAGATGATGTCGAGATAGGCGATCTGATGCGCCAGGCGGACGGGATGCCACCACGGTGCCACGACGACGAACGTACCCAGGCTGATCCGCTCGGTGCGCCCGGCGAAGTAGCTCAGCGCCTGAATCGGGTTGGGCGTCATGCCGTACGGCGTGCCGCAGTGTTCCGGCATCCAGATTCCGTCGAACCCGAGGGGCTCGGCCAGGTCGGCAATCGCCAGGGTGCCCTGCACGCATTCCCAGTCCGGGGTGGCCGGCGGCCGGCCGAAGTCGTGGGCCAGCACACGCTCCCAGTCCTGCGAGTTGTGTGCTCCGAAGCCGAGATTGACCTTCATCGTTGTATCTCCGTCTCTGTTGCCAGGTGTTGCGGGGCGCCGGTCCCCAGGTACTTCGCGAGATTGCGGTGCAGGTTCGCGGTGCTGCGCTCCATGTAGGGGTTGGGCTTGGGGCCGCGGAAACCCAACGACTTCATGCCCTGCTGCACCGCGGCCATGTTGGAGAAGTCCTGCGGCAGGACGCTGCGCCAGTTCGGGTCGTCCGGTGGTGCGTACACCCACTCGGTCTGTGGCTCTTCACCTTTCGGGAACAGCTCGTAGCATGAGGCTTCGAAGATGCACCGGTCGGGGTCGAAGCCGTCCGGGCGGGCGCTGTAGCACAGTGCGGTGGTCAGCCCCTGTCCGATCTGGAAGTTCGGGAAGATCTGCCAGGCGGTGCCGCTGTTGGCCAGGTGTTCGGGATCGATGGTCGGCCAGGCGACGCCGCGGGCTTCGTCGTCTTTGCGCGCCGAGGTGAGCCAGTGGTTGAGCACCTGGTCGGCCGGTGCGTCCTCCGGCAACTCGTCGACGAGCCTCAGCGCCGCATCCACCAACGTCCTGGTGGTGGTGGCGTTGGTCTCTTCGAGGGTGTAGAGCTGCATCTCGGCTGTCGACACGCGCGGGTCCGCGCCGGTGCCGAGCCGGATCTTCGACTTCGTCTGGGCCAGGTCTTTCGGCGCGTCGTAGCCGATGTTGCTGTGCTTGCCCTGCGCAGCCGCCCAGCCGCGGAAGTTGCCGAACTTGTTGAACTGCGGATGTGTGGTCGCGACATGGTAGGTCTCGTTGAACGCCTCCATGGCGACCTTCCAATTACACTGGAAATGAAGCCACTTTCGCCACTTGCAGCGCATGTCCTGCAGATTGAACGGATCCAGCATGGTCGCGGCCGGTTCCAGATAGTCGCGCAGCGGCTCGGCGGCGGAATCCATGTTGATCCAGATCCAGCCGCCCCAAGTGTCGACGTTGACCTTGCTCAGGTGCGTGTTCTCCGGGGTCAGCGCACCCTGCCAATCGGCCCGCTCGGGGATGTGGATGCAGGCGCCGTCCTGGTCGTAGGTCCAGCCGTGGAAGCCACAGACGAACGACTTCTTTTGCCCGCATGCGTTTTTGGCGCCTGCGGGGGTGTCCACCAGGCGGCGGCCGCGGTGGACGCACACGTTATGGTGGGCTGTGAAAGTGTCCGGTCCGGTGCGTACCACCAGGATCGAGTCGTCGAGGATCTCGTAGGTCAGGTAGCTGCCGACCTTGGGCAGCTCCTCGACCCGGCCCACCTGCTGCCATACCTTGCGCCACAACTTGTCTCGTTCGGCGCGGGCATAATCCGCGGAGAGGTACGCCTCGACTCCGATGGTGACCGGGGCCGTCAAATCGTCGTCCATGTGCACTCCCTGCTCGTCCAACGGTGGCGACCCGCTGCGCCCGGCTGCGCCGTGCTTGCGATCGCACTCATCCCCTGGTGGCGACCCGCTGCGCCCGGCTGCGCCAAGCTTGCGATCGCACTCATCCCCTGGTGGCGACCCGCTGCGCCCGGCTGCGCCAAGCTTGCGATCGCACTCATCCCCTGGTGGCGACCCGCTGCGCCCGGCTGCGCCAAGCTTGCGATCGCACTCATCCCCTGGTGGCGACCCGCTGCGCCCGGCTGCGCCAAGCTTGCGATCGCCACTAGTCCCACCGCTTGATCGCGGCGCGAAAGGACTCGTCTTTGAGGAACAACGAGGTGTTGTCGGCACCGAGATGTCCCCATTTGAGATTCAGTCCGCCGTCGACCAGCAACGTCTGCCCGGTGATGTATGTGGACAGGTCCGACAGCAGGAACAGCACGGCGCCGGCCACCTCGTCGGGACGCCCCCGCCGGCCCATGGCGATGGCACGGCGGTCGCGGTCCGGATCGTCGTCGGTGTAGGTCTGCGATGCGGGTGTCGCGGTGACCCCCGGTGCCACTGCGTTGACCCGGATGGCTTGCGCTCCGTCCACATCCGCCAGTTCGGCCGCCATCGTCCGGGTGACCGCCACGATGGCGGCCTTGGCGGTGCCGTAGGCGATGTGGAATGGCGCGGTGTTCATTCCGCTGATTGACGAGATCGACACGATAGAGCCGGCGAGCTTGCGGCGCCTGAGTTCGGCGGCAACGGCCTGGCTCATGAAGAACATCGTCTCGAGGTTCTGCGTGAACAGATCCCGCCAGTCGCCGCGGGACACCCGGGTCGACGGCATCCAGGTCGAGGGGTCCGCACCCCCGGCCACATTGACCAGACCGTAGAGCTCGCCGTCGGCGCGGGCAGCGGCCGCCATGACGGTGGTCACCCCGGCATCGGTGGACACGTCGGCGGCCACCGGAACCACCGGCAGACCTGCGTTCGCCAGCGGCCCGATGTGCTCGTCGAGATTGGCTTGGCCCCGGCTCACCGCCACCACCGTTGCGCCGGCTTCCGCAAGGACGCGGGTCACCGTGGTCCCGATCCCGCCACCCGCGGCACCGGCCACCACCACGACCCGCTCAGCCAGGCTCAACTCAGTCCGATTCACAGAATTGTCCGGACATGAAAATGGCGTGCATTCATTAGAGAGCATGATTCTCTCCAAGTTGCCCGAACGTCAAGGGGCGCCGGAGTAGATGCTGGTCGCTATTGTCTGGACCAGCCTCCCGTTGCTATCGTCCGAGCGGTGAAGGCTGCTCGCTACAGCGCCGCACGGCCGCCGCGCCTGGCAGAAGGGTGGGCCCTGACGCGGCTCACCGAGCCCAGCCGGTTGTTCGGCGCCAACGGCCTGCGCACCGGACCCGACGGCCGGATCTACATCGCCCAGGTGACCGGCAGCCAGATCAGCGCCCTTGACCTCCAGACCGGCCGGCTCGACACCGTCAGCGCCAAGGGTGGTGACATCGTCGCCCCGGACGACGTGGCCTTCGATTCGGACGGCACCCTCTATGCGACCGAGGTGATGGACGGACGGGTGAGCATCCGTGACGCCGCGGGCCGCACCAGAGTGTTGCGCGACGACGTTCCGTCAGCCAACGGGATCACCGTTCACCAGGGCAGGTTGTTCATCGGGGAATGCCGGGCGGGCGGACGGCTACTGGAACTCGACCGTGCCGGCGGCGCGCCGAGGGTGCTGCTGGAGAACGTGCCGTTGCCGAACGCGATGGAGGTCGGTCCGGACGGATTGTTGTATTTCCCGGTGATGGGCGCCAACGAGATCTGGCGCATCGATCTGGAAGGCGGCGAGCCGCAGCGCGTCGCCGGAGATCTCGGGGTACCCGATGCGGTCAAGTTCGATGCCGAGGGACATCTTGTGTCGACGCAGGCGCACAGCGGCCAGGTGGTGCGGATCGACCCCCGCAGCGGGCAACGGCAAGTGCTCGCGCAGCTCAATCCTGGTCTGGACAACCTGACTTTTGTGGACGACCGGCTGTTCGTCTCCAACTTCACCGGCGAGATCACCGAGATCCTGCCCGACGGCCAGACCCGCACCGTGCTGGACGGTGGGTTGAACTGGCCGCTGGACCTGGCGGTGGGCGCCGATGGCAACCTGTATATCGCCGACGGGACCTATTGCTACATCCTTCGAGATGGCGAGCTGCACACCGCCGGGATGCTGTTCAGTCCGGGTTATCCCGGGTTCCTGCGGGGCATCGCGCCGAGCGGACCCGGCGAATTCGTCGTCACCACCTCCAATGGAGAGATTGCACGTTATCGCCCGTGGCGGAACGAAAGTGAGCTTCTGGCAGACGGTTTCGATCAGCTCTACGGCATCGCCGTCGCGCCGGGTGGCGCTGTCGTGGTGGCCGAGTCGGGTGCCGGGCGGGTGCTGGGTATCCGGGCAGGTGAGGTGGACGTGCTGGCCTCCGGTTTGCACGACCCGGTCGGTGTGGCCCTGGCGTCCGACGGAACCTGTCTGGTTTCGGAGTCCGGGGCCGGTCGAGTACTCAGAATCGGTGACCCACGACCGTTGATCGAGGGGCTGCAGCGGCCGCAAGGTCTGCTGGTGCTGGGCCGACAAGTCTACGTCGTCGACGCCGGCGCAAAGGAACTCGTGGCCGCCGACCTGGAGAGCGGAAGCCGGATGACCGTCGCGGCGGATCTGCCGGTCGGTGCGGCGCCCGGCGTCATCCCCAAGCCGCTACGCGGAATGCCGCCTTTCTCCGGACCCCAGGGGCCGTTCGCCGGCATCGCCGCCGGAGCCGACGGCACGCTGTACCTCTCCGCCGATGCCGAGGGCAGTGTGCTGGGACTGCGCCGGGAAAACTGAAGGGCGACAACAATGTCCGAGACGAAGGTGTCTGAAGCCAAGGTGGCCGACCACCGCTATCTCCAGGTGGCGCGCACGCTGCGCAAGGAGATCGTGGACGGGGTCTATCCGGTCGGCTCCCAGCTGCCGACCGAGCACGAACTGTGCGAGCGCTTTGCCGTCAGCCGCTACACCGTCAGGGAGGCACTGCGCAGGCTGCGCGACGACAACCTGGTGTCGTCGCGGCCGCGAACCGGAACGCTGGTGGTGCCCCGGCCTTCGACGGATTCGTATGTGCAGCACGTCATGTCGATCAACGACCTGCTGGACTTCGCCTCCGGCACCCGCTTCGCGATCGAGTCAGTCGCGATGGTCACCATCGACGACGCCTTGTCCCTCCGGACGGGCCTGGCCGCGGGCGAGCAATGGCTCTCGGTACGCGGCGCACGTCAGGCGGCCGAAGCCGAACCCGGCGCGAAGTCGGCCCTGTGCCGCACGGAGTACTTCATCAACCGTGAGTTCGCGGCGATCGGCCGCCTGCTGGCACGTCACGAAGGCCCCATCTTTCCGTTGATCGAGGACCTTTTCGGGCTCAGTATCGTCGAGGTGCGCCAGGACATCATCGCTGTGCTCCTGTCCGCCGAACTTGCCGTAGCCCTGGACGTCGAACCCGGCACTCCAGCCCTGCAAGTCCAGCGCACCTATCGCGCTTCGGATGATCGGGTGGCACAGATGACGATCAACACCCATCCGGCATCGCGTTTCCGCCATTCGATGACGATGCGACGGGTCCGTGGTTAGGAAGCTGATCGGCGGGCGCTCGCTCCGTTGGGATGCGGAGCGGGCCGCCACGGCGTATGCGCGGGGATCCTGGATCGACGGCACTCTGGCGGATTCCGTGCGCGCGGCCGCCAAGCACACCCCCGATCGGGTAGCTCTCGTCGACGGTCATCACCGGTCGACGTGTGCGGATCTCTACCGGGATGCGACGGCGCTCGCACATGCGCTGGCCGCCCGGATGCCGCCGGGCAGCGTGGTGTCGTTCATCCTGCCCAATTGGCATGAGGCCGCAGTGATCTACCTGGCCACCACGCTGGCCGGGATGGTGGCCAACCCGATCCTGCCGTCCCTGCGCGATCGGGAAGTGCTCTTCATTCTCGAGGACGCCGACAGCCGGATGGTGTTCATTCCTTCGGTGTTCGGGCGCTACGACTTTGCGGCCATGCTGCGCAGGGTCACCGCGAAGCTCGACTCGCCGCCGGATGTGGTTGTAATGCGCGGCGATTGCCGGCCGGGCCACATTCCGTTCACGTCGCTGCCGACCGGTCCCGGAGCGCCGCTGCCCAGCCTGGACCCCGACGCGGTGCGCATGGTCCTCTATACGTCAGGCACCACCGGAAGACCGAAAGGCGTTCTGCACAGCCATAATTCCATCCACGCGCTGTTGCGCCAGATTGGCGAGCACTGGCGGGTCGAGCCCGGCGACGGGTTCCTGGTGGCCTCGCCGATCGCGCATATCGGCGGCTCCATCTACGCCTTCGAAGCTCCGTTTCTGCTGGGCGCCACGGCCGTCCTGATCGAGCGCTGGGACGCCGATCGCGCGGTGGGCCTCCTGGTGGCCGAGCACTGCACGCACATGGCGGGCGCCACCCCGTTTCTGGAGCAGCTGCTGACCGCGGCCCAGCGCGCGGATACCCGACTGCCTGACCTGAAGGTTTTCATCTGTGGTGGCGCTTCCGTGTCGCCGGGGCTGATAAGAAAGACCGCGGCATATTTCGACTCCACCGTGGTCACGCGAGTCTATGGGTCCACAGAAGTCCCGGTGACGACGGTGGGCTCGACCGAGGATCGCGATCACGCCGCCGACACCGACGGGCGTCCCGGTGTGGCCGACGTCAAGCTGGTGGATGGTGAGATCCATGTTCGAGGGCCACAGATGCTGGTCGGTTACCTTCGTACGGAAGATGAAGCCGGGGCCTTCGATGCTGAGGGCTACTTTCGCACCGGCGATCTGGCACGCTGGGTGGACGACGAGTACCTCGTGGTCACCGGTCGCGCCAAAGACATCATTATCCGAAACGGCGAGAACATCTCCCCCAAGGAAGTCGAGGACATCCTGGCCGACCATCCCGGCATCGCCGAGGTCGCCATTGTCGGGCTGCCCGACGAACGCACCGGCGAGCGGGCCTGCGCGGTCGTCGTTCCCGCCGCGGCGCCGGGGCCGGACGTGCCCAGCCTGCTGGACTTTCTGACGGCTTCCGGTGTCGCGCGCTTCAAAGCCCCTGAACAGGTGGTCATCTGGGATGACTTGCCGAAGAACGACGCGGGAAAGGTGCTCAAGCACCAGATCAAGGCGGCGCTGATGAATGCGGAGCACTGACATGCAGGTAGCGATCGTGACGGGCGCGACCGGTGGTATCGGATTCGGCTGCGCGGCCAGGCTTGCCGAAGCCGGAATGGCGGTGCTGGCGACGGGGCGGGACGAGGGCAGGCTGGCCCGGTTGGCCGAGGCGATCGGCGACCCACAGCGGGTCGACACCGTGGCCGTGGATCTGGTCGGTGACGACGCGCCGCGGCAGATTGTCGACGCCGCTGTCTCGAAGTGGGATCGCATCGACTTTCTGGTCAACGCCGCCGGTATCGGCAGCCCCAAGCCGCTGCACGAAACCGACGACGAATCCCTGGACCATTTCCTGGGTTTGATGTTGCGCGCCCCCTTCCGCCTGGTGCGTGAGGTGCTGCCACATCTGCGGCCCGGCTCGGGGATCGTCAACATCACCTCGACATTCGCGGTGGTGGGCGGGATGCGCGGCGGTGCCTACTCGGCCGCCAAGGGCGGGCTCACGGCGATGACCACCCATATTGCCTGCCAGTACGGGGCACAGGGAATACGTTGCAACGCAGTGGCTCCCGGTGTCATCCAGACCCCCATGACCGAACATCGACTGGCCGATGAGCGGTTCCGCCGCATCAACGTCGAGATGACGCCACACCAGCGGTTGGGCACGGTGGACGACGTCGCCGGCACGGTGGCGTTTCTCTGCTCCCCCGGCGGAGCCTTCATCAACGGCCAGACCATCGTCGTCGACGGCGGGTGGAGCGCCACCAAGTACCTGTCCGAGCGCGCGCTGACCGCGGAGTGGACGACCTGATCGGCGTCAGCGCAATTCGAACTGGCGCCGGATGCCGTAGAGCATCTTCGCGTGCGCTTTGACGGCTTGGCGAACCGTGAAGGCCGCCAGCGGCCGCGGCGCGGCAAACCGAATCCGTTCGGTGATCCGGGTGCCGCCGTCGATCTGCTCGAAGCTCACCGCTGCGCGCAGCCGAACGCCCGGCGACTGGTCGGCTTCGGTGTGCACATCGCCGGTTGCCGGAACCTGCAGACGTGCCCGGTAGGTGACCTTCAGCGCGACCGGCCCCAAGGGAATGCGGTCCACCACTTGATAGCTCACCCAGTAGCCATCGGGAGATTCGTTCCGGGACAACAACTCCACCGACACGATCAGCGGATGCACCAACCTGATGTTGTCCAGGTCGACGTAGTAGTCGCGTACCTGCTCCGGCGGCGCGGGCACCTCTTCGATCAACGTCCGCTCGGCGTGGGCGATCCACCAGCTCATGGCTGCCAACCTACGCACCCTGGCCTCGCGAGCAGACGCAAAAGCACCGTGGAGCAATCGCTCCCGGAGCGTTTGCGTCTGCTCGCTGCCGGAGGCGAGTCACTCGAACTGGGCCAGGAGTGACACCGTTCGCCACCAGATCAGCGCCGCGAACAGGACCAGCAGGGCAACCGTCGCCGCCGCCTGGACCAGATCCCGTCGCTGCCGAGGCGCGTATACGTACGCCGCTGAAACCAGCGCACCCGCGACCAACCCACCCACGTGTCCCTGCCAGCTGATCTGCTGTGAACTGACCAGCGGCAACACGAACGTGAAAACGAGGTTGAACCCGATTACGGCGACCACCCAGCGGACGTCGAGGGTGAGCCGCTTGGCCACCACGAACGTGGCGGCGAACAGCCCGAATACCGCTCCCGAGGCAACCCGCCGTCGCCGTGTTCAGCGGCGACAGAAGGTACACCAACACTGAACCGCCCAGTCCACTCAACGCATACAACCCGACGAATCGCAATCGGCCCAGCCACATTTCGAGTGGCTGGCCCACGACGTACAGCGCCCACATGTTCAACAACAGATGCGTGGGGCCGTAGTGCAGGAATGCCGAGGTGACCAGCCGATAGAACTGTCCGTCCGCCACGGCCGGCGGCCATAACGCGAACTGCCGCTGCACATCCGGGATCGCCATTTCGGCGACGAACGCCAACACGTTGACGACGATCAAACCGATGGTGATGACCGGCATTCCAAACCGCTCCCGCCCGCCGAAGCGCGTGCGCTCGGGCCGAACAGTGCGCGCACCGGCTTCGACGCACTCCACACACTGGTGGCCGACCGCGGCGCTGCGCATGCAGTCGCCACAGATCGGCCGTTCGCACCGCGTGCAACGGACGAAAGTCTGGCGGCCGGGATGCCGGTAACAGGTGGGCGCGTCGGCCGGCAGCTGAGCGGCACTGGGGCTGGTCATCTACCCATTCTCGCCTGAGCAGGTTCGGCACTGGTCAGGGCGATGCGGTGCGCACTGGGACCACAGCCGAACCAACGCCGGCAATGGGATGGGCCTCGAGAGGTTCAGCGACCGCCTGGACGCGGACCGAAGGTATCCAACTCGCCGTCGACGACGCGGCAGCCGCCGCAGACCATTGAGTAGACCCTGCCGAAGCCGCCCGCATCGCGTTGGAGCGTCAATTGCGGCAGAGAAGCCGCGACCCGCTGGCGCGACTGTTTCCTCGCCCGCCGAGATTTATTACTGTGTCAAAGGTGGAGTCAGACGGAACACCCGAGTTGGTGCCGGTCGAACATTTGCACTCTGGTGACCCGATCACCGATGGTGGTCAGCGGTACATCGTTCTCGAATCCAAGGCCGTCGGCGACGGCTGCGTAGTCCTTGAGCTGGAGTCCAGGGTGGACCACCATCTCCAGGTGATCGAGAAGTCGTTCCCGACCGGATACCACGTCGGCAGAGCAAACCACCGATATCTGTAGGACGGACTCAGTCCTACTCGCTGCGCGACCGCCCGACGGCCACCGCGCAATTGGTGTGCTCCACAAATTAATTCCGTTGTAGTCGTTGATGATCGAGATCCTCGGGGTCCGAATCACCGTGTTGGCGTCGCGTCCTGGCCGACCGGGCTTTCGCCGCCCCTGGCGACCTCCCGATAATGCCAAGCGCAGCGAACGCGCAGCCCGCGGTCGCCGAGTATCGGCGCAACGCCGATAACATCATGCAAGCCCATTCCGTCCAGGGCCTCACCTGCCGGTTCCGGGCCGGACACCCGGGATGGCAGCGCTGACCGTCTTGATCGACCCGCTTGTTGTTCTCGGCGTTTGGGTTGCCGCTCACGCGGTAACCCGGCCGCATTCTCGCGGGCCGTGTGGACAGGTCAGCAAGGCCCCGGGAGGATTGGCGCGGTAGACGTAATCGAAGGGTGACGGATGAAGATCCCGGGTGTGGCCGACTTTGTCGGCACTCTCACCGGTGGAGCGGTTCAGGCCATACAGGCAGGGGTCAACGGGGCGGCGGGCGCCGTCGGCGCGGTGCAGGCATTGACCAGCCCGATGACCGAACTTGTCGGGCCGGTCGTGCAGACCGTGGCGCACAACACCGGCCGGGCGATCGGCCTGGGTAACTCGCACAACGGAGCGCCGGAAACCGTCACTCCTCCCGTGCGCTGGTACAGCGGGCGTCGCGTGCACCTGGACCTCGATCCGCTGCTGCCGTTCCCACGCTGGCACGAATACGCCTCGGTGATCGAGGAGCCGGTCCGCCGGATCTCCGGAGTCGAAAAAGCCCATGTCGAGGGTGCGCTGGGCCGGCTGGTCATCGAAATCGGCGCTGACGCCGACGCCGACGACGTGCTCGACGAGGTGCGCGAAACAGCGGCCGCGGTGGCCGCTGACCTCACGGCCGCCGAAAGTGGTCCCACGCCCCACTCGGCGCCGTTCGCCGATCCGGGCAACCCGCTGGCGATCCTGGTGCCGCTGACCGCCGCGGCGATGGATGCCGTCGCGGTCGGCGCCGCCGTCACCGGATGGTTCACCCGGCTGCCCGTGGCACCGCGCAGCGCCCGAGCCGCCGCCGCGCTGATGAACTATCAACCGCGAGTGGTGGCCGTCCTGGAGTCCAGACTCGGCCGGGTGGGAACCGACATTGCGCTCAGCGGTTCGACCGCGCTGGCCTATGGCCTGAGCCAATCGGTCGGCACTCCGCTGCTCAATCTTGCGCAACGCGGGCTGCAGTTGTCCGAGGCCACGGCGCACCGCCAGCGGTGGCGGGAACGTGAACCCGAACTCGCCTCGCCCGGCCGGCCGCAGGCGCCGGTGGTGCCGATCCTGTCCTCCGCGGCGGACGAACACACACCCCGGCACAACTGGGCCGCGGCCGCCGCCGGTGAGGCCTCGCACGTCGTCGTCGACGGCGCCATCGACGCCGCGATCGACACCAGCAAGGGCTCCATGAAAGGCCCGATCGAGCACTACGTGGACCAGGCCGCGAGCGGCTCGGTGGTTGCCGCGGCCGGCGCGTTGTTCGCGGGCGGCGGCGCGGCCGAGGCCGCCGAGGCGATCCTGGCCGGGGTGCCCAAGGCAGCACACGTGGGCCGCGAAGCGTTCGCCACGACGCTCGGGCGCGGCCTGGCCAACGCCGGGCTGCTGTTGCTCGACCCCGGCGCGCTGCGCCGCCTGGACCGGGTGCAGGTGGTCGTCATCGACGGCGCCGCCCTACGTGGTGACCACCGTGCGGTGCTGCGCGCTCAGGGCGACGAGCCCGGCTGGGACGACGACCGTGTCTACGAGGTCGCCGACGCGCTGTTGCACGGCGAGGAGGCGCCCGAGCCCGACCCGGACGAACTGCCGGTCATCGGTGCGCGGCTGAAGTGGATTCGGTCGCAGGGATCGTCGGCGACGCCGGCGCAGGGTCTCGAACATGCCGAACTGATCAACGACGGGGATCGGGTGGGCAGCGTGGACGTGGGGTGGGAAGTCGACCCCTACGCAATCCCGCTGATGCAGACCGCACACCGTACCGGGGCTCGGGTGGTGCTGCGTCACGTGGCCGGGACCGAGGACCTGTCGGCCAGTGTCGGTTCCACCCATCCCCCCGGTACTCCGCTGCTGAAGCTCGTCCGCGAACTGCGGGCCGACCGCGGGCCGGTGCTGCTGATCACCGCCCTGCACCGCGACTTCGCGTCCACCGACACCCTCGCCGCTCTCGCCATTGCCGATGTCGGCGTCGCTCTGGACGACCCGCGCGCGGCCACGCCGTGGACCGCCGACATCATCACCGGGACCGACCTGGCCGCCGCGGTGCGGATCCTGTCCGCGCTACCGGTGGCCCGCGCCGCCAGTGAATCCGCCGTGCACCTGGCCCAGGGCGGCACTACGCTGGCCGGGCTGTTGCTGGTCACCGGGGAAGACCGCAGAACCACCAATCCGACTTCCTTCCGACGCTGGCTCAACCCGGTCAACACCGCCGCGGTGACGGCCCTGCTGGGTGGCTCCCTGTCGGCGGCCCGGGTGCTGCGGCTGCCCGACCCCACCCCGCAACCGCTGACCGCCTGGCACGCGCTCGACCCCGAGATCGTCTACGCGCGCCTGGCCGGCGGGTCGCGCCCGCTGGCGGTCGAATCCGACACCCCGACCTGGCGGCGCCGGCTCGACGACTTGTCCTATGAGCCGGTCGTGGCCCCGCTGCGTGGCCCGGCGCAGACGCTGGGCCGGCTGGCGGCCGCCACCCGTGTCGAGTTGCGCGATCCGCTGACTCCGATACTCGCGGTGGGGGCGGCGGCGTCGGCGATCGTCGGCAGCAATGTCGACGCGCTGCTGGTGGCCGGGGTGATGGCGGTCAATGCGATCACCGGCGGCGTACAACGGCTGCGGGCCGAGGCTGCGGCCGCGGAACTGTTCGCCGACCAGGATCAGCTGGTGCGCCGCGTGGTGGTGCCGGCCGTGGCGACCACCCGGCGGCGGCTGGAAGCCGCCCAGCACGCCACCCGCACCGCCACCGTGTCGGCCAAGAAGTTGCGGCCGGGGGACGTCATCGACCTGGCCGCCCCCGAAGTGGTGCCCGCCGACGCCCGGATCCTGGTGGCCGACGACCTCGAGGTCGACGAGTCCTTCCTCACCGGCGAGTCGCTGCCGGTCGACAAGCAGGTGGATCCCGTCGCCGTCAACGACCCCGAGCGGGCCAGCATGCTCTTCGAGGGCAGCACGATCGTCGCCGGACGCGCGCGGGCGATCGTCGTCGCCACCGGGGTCGGTACCGCCGCGCAACGCGCGATCTCGGCGGTGGCCAACGTCGAGACGTCGGCCGGCGTGCAAGCGCGGCTGCGGGAACTGACCAGCAAGGTGCTGCCGCTCACGCTGGCCGGCGGCGCCACGGTGACCGGCCTGTCGCTGCTGCGCCGTACCTCGCTGCGGCAGGCGGTAGCCGACGGCGTCGCCATCGCGGTTGCCGCGGTTCCCGAAGGCCTGCCGTTGGTGGCGACCCTGTCGCAGCTCGCCGCCGCACAGCGCCTCACGGCGCGCGGCGTCCTGGTGCGATCACCTCGCGCCATTGAGGCCCTCGGCCGAGTGGACACCGTCTGCTTCGACAAGACCGGCACCCTTACCGAGAACCGGCTGCGGGTGGTGCGTACGGTCCCGACGGGTATCGGTCCCGACGGGCCGTTCCCTGGCTCCGACGATCCGGCGGCCATCGCGGTGCTACGGGCCGCCGCGCGTGCCTCGACGCAGCCGCACGACGGCGAAGGGCACGCGCACGCGACCGATGAGGCAATTATCACCGCAGCCATTTCCGTTGACGGCGAAGGAGATTCGCCCTGGACCGTGCTGGCCGAGGTGCCCTTCGAATCCAGCCGGGGATACGCCGCCTCCATCGGCGCGGACATCGCCGACGCGATGCCCGTGCTGATGCTGAAGGGCGCCCCGGAGACAATCCTGCCGCGCTGCAGATCCGTCGACGACCAGGCCGAGGCTCTGGTGGACAGTCTGGCCGCACAAGGCCTGCGGGTGCTCGCCGTCGCGCAGCGCCCCTGGGAACTCGGTACCACCGACGGTGACACCGATGTCGACGCCGTCGACGCCGCCGCCCACGACCTCGAACTGCTCGGCTACGTCGGGTTGGCCGACACCGCCCGCGCCTCGGCGCGGCCGCTGATCGAGGCGCTGGTCGAGGCCGGGCGCAACGTCGTGCTCATCACCGGTGACCACCCGATCACCGCCCGCGCGATCGCCCGTCAGCTGGGTCTGCCCGCGGACGTCCGCGTGGTCACCGGCGCCGAGTTCGCCAGCTTCGACGCCGAAGGTCACACCAAGCTCGCCGCCGACGTCCAGGTGTTCGCACGGGTCAGCCCGGAGCAGAAGGTGCAAATCGTCGCAGCCCTGCAGCGTGCCGGGCGGGTGACCGCCATGGTCGGCGACGGCGCCAACGATGCCGCGGCCATCCGGATGGCCGACGTGGGCATCGGAGTGAGTGGCCGCGGATCCTCCGCCGCCCGGGGTGCAGCCGATATCGTGCTGACCGACGACGATCTGGGTGTGCTGATCGATGCGCTGGTCGAGGGCCGCAACATGTGGGCCGGTGTACGCGACGCGGTCACCATCCTGGTCGGGGGCAACGTGGGCGAAGTGCTGTTCACCATTCTGGGCACGGCTTTCGGCCAGGGGCGGGCACCGGTGGGGACCCGTCAACTGTTGCTGGTGAATCTGCTCACCGACATGTTCCCGGCGCTCGCGGTCGCTGTCACGTCGCAGTACGACGACCCCGAAGACGACGAGGACCTCACCGAGGATCAGATCGAGGAGGCTCGCTGGACGCTCCAGCGCGCGCTGCTGACCCAACCGGCCCCGTCGCTGGACGAGCCGCTGATGCGTCAGATCGTCAGCCGCGGAGTCATCACTGCCGCCGCCGCAACCACCGCCTGGGCCATCGGACGCTGGACGCCAGGTACCGAAAGACGTACGGCCACAATGGGCCTGACCGCATTGGTCACGATGCAGCTAGCGCAGACCCTGCAGAGCCGCAGTCATAGTCCGCTGGTGGTGGCCACGGCACTGGGTAGCGCGGGTGTCCTGGTCGGCATCATCCAAACACCGGTGGTCAGCCAGTTCTTCGGTTGCACACCGCTGGGACCGGTGGCCTGGACGGGCGTGATCGGCGCCACGGCAGGTACCACCGCGATTTCGATGCTGGCACCCCACTGGTTGAACAGGGCGGTCGGCGCGGTGACACCCGGACCGGATGAGGCCGCCGAGTAACAAGGCGCCTGCGCCGGTTGCTATTCGGCTGGCGGCGAGCTCACGTCTCGAACAGTTGCGGCCGATCACGGATCATGGTGTGGGCAAGTCTCGACGCGGCGTAGAGCAGTTCCAGCAGGCTCTCCACGTCGTAGGCGAGCGAAGGAGCATCCGCATCGGACCACGTTCGGCCCGGCCCATATCTATCCCGCTGCCGCGCCCCGGGCAGATGCCAACCGCCGCGCTCGTAATCGGGATAGAACCGATCCGCCGCTTTGAAGCGGGAAAACCATCGTTCGCCGCCCAGATGGACGTTGACCATGACCTCCCCGTCGCCATAGCCCCGAACCGGCTCGATCTGCAGCGCAAACTCTGGTGGTTCATCGAGCGGCGGGCGAATCCGCCGTATCTCGGAATGCGTCCAATCGGGCTCAGGTGGACCCTCACCTTCTGTATCGATAGCAGCCTAGTCGCCATTGGCAAGTCTCTGGTCGAAGTACGGGGTTGCCAGCCACAGCTTCTCGGGGAGTTCGCCGGGCCGAGCGAAGGTGAACCACACGCGATTACCGTCCCTGCGAATGCTATCGACAACACCGATCCCGGAGCGCCAGAGACAGATTTCGACGTCCGACCAGCCGCCATCCGAACCTGTCATCGGTCGCCCACCTTTCGTATTTCAGTCCAGGATCATGAGTCGGCGGCTTGCAGGCAATACCTAACGTGTTCACTTCAGCCGATGGAGGCTCTCGGTGGGGCTCGAGCACGCGCGGAACCCTGTGGCACATCGCCTCGGCTCCTTGTGCAACGACGCCTGCGCCTGTACGGCTTCAGCATTGAAGCCGGACGAATCGGAACAGGCGACCGGTAGGCCGTGACGGCCATTCTGTCGGTGCCCCACAATAGAATTCGGGTATGAGTTGCAGCACCCGTGCAGATTGGGCGGAGGCGTTGGGTGCGCTTCGCGGGTCGGTGTCGCGGCTGTTGGAACTCGGTGCGGACATGCTGAGCACACCGGAGTTGATGACGACGCTCGGCGAAATGGAGGTGGAGTGCCGGCGTCTGCCGGTGGCTGGCAACGTGTTGATCAATCAGCTTGCTGCCCAAGCGACTCCGGCAGAATTGGGCGGAACCCTGGGGCAAGCTCTGGCCGATGTGCTGCGGGTGGTCAAGGACGAGGCGGACCGCCGCATCGCCGACGCCGCCGACCTGGGACCGCGCCGCGCGCTGACCGGGGAACCGTTGGCCCCGGTGCTGTCTGCCACCGCCGCCGCACAGCGGCGCGGCCTGATCGGGGCCGGGCACATCAAGGTGATCCGCACCTTCTTCAAGAAGCTGCCCACCACCATCGCTGCGGCCGACCGCGACTACGCCGAGGCAGACCTGGCCGGCAAAGCCGCCGCCGGCTGTCGCCCCGATGAGGTCGCCGACTACGCCAAGTTGCTGCAGAACTACCTGATGCCCGACGGCGACGGCCCCGACGAACCTCAACGGGCCCGCAAACGCGGCATCACCCTCGGCCAACAACAACCCGACGGGATGTCAGAGATCCGTGGGTTGATCACCCCCGAATTCCGCGCCACCCTGGAACCGGTGGTGGCCAAACTCGGCGCCCCGGGCATGTGCAACCCCGACGACGAGCAGCCCGTCATCGCGGGCAAGGCGCCCGCCGACGCCGTCGACCGCGACACCCGCAACCACGCGCAACGTAGCCACGACGCGATTGCGGCCGGGCTGCGGATGCTGCTGAGCTCCACCGCGTTAGGCCGCCACCACGGGCTGCCCACATCAATCGTCGTCACCACCACCCTGGCCGAACTCGAAGCCGGTGCCGGACGCGGGCTGACCGCCGGAGGCACCCTGCTGCCCATGTCCGACGTGCTGCGGCTGGCCTCCCCGGCCCATCACTATCTGGCCATCTTCGACAAAGACAAAACCCTGGCCCTCTACCACGGCAAACGGCTGGCCTCCCCAGAACAGCGCCTAGTCCTGCTGGCCAAAGACCGCGGCTGCACCCGACCCGGCTGCACCGTGCCCGGCTACTGGACCCAGGTGCACCATCTCGAGGGATGGATGGCCAAGCGCCGCACCCACATCGACGAACTGACCCTGGCCTGCGGACCCGACAACAGACTGGTCGAACTCCACAAATACCGCACCCGCCACAACAGCTACGGCATCACCGAATGGCGCCCACCCAAACACCTGGACTCCGGGCGGCCCCGCACCAACTGCATGCATCACCCGGGAATGCCACTGAAACCCGAGGATGACGACGACGAACCCGATTGACAGTATGCGGGTCCGCTAGCCGGACAGCTCCCGGCGCACCACCTTGCCCGCCGGATTACGCGGGATGCTGGTGACGATGTTGATGTCCCTGGGCTGCTCGAATCGGGACACCTTGCCCCGCAGGTATTCTCGCAGCGCCGGCGCGTCGAGCGAACTGTCTTCCCGCGGCACCACGAAGGCGACCAAGCGCTTGCCGAACTGCGCATCGGCGACGCCGACGACCGCGTTCTCGGCCACTTCGGGGTGTCCGGCAAGCGCGTTCTCCAAAGCGCGGGGATAGACGTTCTCGCCGCCGGAGACGATCATGTCGTCCTCGCGGCCGACGATGTAAAGGCGGCCGCCCTCGTCGAGATAACCCATGTCCCCGGTGCTCGTCATCCCGTCGATGACGGTCTTGCCGCCGCCGCTGGTGTAGCCGTCGGAGGCCAGCCCGCCGCCGACGAATATCCGGCCGGTGACCCGTGGCCCGACCGGTCGGTCGTTGCGGTTGTAGATGCGCACCGGACATCCGGCGACCGGCCTGCCCACCGTCTCCGGAAAACGGCGCAGCTCTTGTGGTGTGGCCAGCGACCCGATGCCCACCTCGGTCGAGCCGTACAGGTTGTACAGCACGTCCCCGTAGACGTCCATGAACCGACGCGCCAGGCCGGGGTCCAGCCGGTCACCGCTGGATATCACAATCTTCAAGCAAGGCAACGGGTTTCGGGCCCGAACTCGTTGCGGCAGATCCAGTAGCCGGGCCAGCATGATGGGCACCGCGCTCATCGCCTCGGCGCGATGCAGCGACGCCTGCGCCAGTACGGCTTCAGCGTCGAAGCGCCGGCGGGTCAGCACGGTACCACCCAGAGCGATGGCCATCATCAGGATGCCGAAGCCGAGGCCGTGAAACATCGGTGCCGCCAGGGAGATTCGTGTGCCGACCCGCAGGCCGGTGCGTGCCAGAATGGTCGCACTGACACCCACTCCCGAACTCAAGTGCGGGCTGCGTGGCACTCCCTTCGGGATCCCGGTGGTTCCCGAGGTCAGCAACACCATCCGACCGGACCGGGCCACCCTGGGTCGCGCTACGGCCAGGCAGGGTTCGACTGTGGCCGGATCGATGATCCGGATGGGTTCCCCGGTCGCCGCTATCTGATCGGTGAACTCGCTGTCGCAGAACATGGTTCGGATCTGGTGCGCACCCAGCGCGCCTGCGAGGGCGTCGGCGCGGAACTCGGTGTTCACCAGCACCACATCGACGCCTACCAGCGCCGCGGCGAATACCGCCGCCACAAAGTTGCGCCCGTTGCGGGCCATCACACCGACCGCTTGCCCGGGCCGAACGCCGGCATCGAGCAGTTCCACGGCCAGCGATTCGGCTAACGACTGCAGCTCGTGGTAGCTCAGCGCACCGTCCTCGTCGATGATCGCGGTGCGCTGCGGCCATCGCGCCGCCGATACGGCCAACATGGTGCAGAGATTGGTCCCACCCCGGCGGACCTCGCGGGCCACACGCAGTGCCACGGCGGGGCCGGGCGGGTCGAGCAGACCCGACGACAGCATCGCACGGGCCGTCGTGCCGATCACGCTGTCCGTCACGGCCGGGCTCCTCTGCCGGATTCGGCGAAGAAGCGGCTGTACCACAAGCGGGCGGCGCGTTCGGCGGGCCCGGCCAGTAGCACCGACGCGATCTCGGCCGGCCACACCCAGGGCGGCTCGTTGGTACGGGGCCGTTCGATGATGACCTTCGCCACGGCGTCGGCGGCCTCGTCGGGTGTCAGTCCGGGCAACCGACCCAGCAGCGGCGTCGGTTCGATCATCCGGGTGCGGACCAGCGCGAAGTAGATCGTCGACACGTCGATGCCGTCGACGTGCAATTCCGGTGCCACACTGCGCAACCACCGGTCGAAAGCCCCTTTGGACGCCTGGTATGCCCCCCACTGCGGCCCGGGGACCACCCGCACGCCGACGCTGGACACGTTGACCAGGTGCCCCCCGCCGTTTTCGCGCATGGCCGGCAGCAACCCGAGCAGCAACCAGATCGGCCCGAGATAGTTGACGTCGATCGTGCGCTGAAAGTCGTGCGGGCGGTCGTACTGCTCGTGCAGCGACCGGCGCAGCGACTTGCCCGCGTTGCTCACGATGATGTCGAGCGGACCGTGATTCTCGTTGATCTGTTTTGTCAGCACGCTGACGGCGGCTTCGTCGCTGAGGTCGGTCGGATAGACAACGGCCCGTCCTCCGCCCGTATTGATCGAGGCGGCGACATCCTCGAGGCGGTCGGCCGAACGGGCCACGATCAATACGGTCGCCCCAGCCGCCGCCAGCTTGCGTGCGGCCGCCTCGCCGATGCCGTAGGACGCGCCTGTGACCAGCACGGTCCTGCCCGCGACGGCGTCGCGCAGCTTGTCGGGGTCGGATTCCCGTGCGGGGTTTGCCAACCTGCTGGCAACCGAATCGATCGCCTGCAAGACGAGATTCATCGGCTGCATCCCTCGATCGCTTCGACCCTTTGTCAACCATGGAAACACAGTGGTGACCCACGGTCACAATGGCATCCGAAGATCGGGTGCGTCCGTGGTTTCAGTTATCTCGATCGCGATTCGTACCGCCGGTGGAAACGCTCCACGCGGCCGGCAGAGTCCAGGGTGCGCTGCGTGCCTGTCCAGAACGGATGGGATTGCGCCGACATTTCGACCTCCACCAGCGGATATGTCTATACCGGCCGGCGTCATCCACTCGACGCTGCGGGAGCTGGTCAGTGTGGACCGGGTCGCGAACATCGCGCCGGCGTCGGCGTCCCGCAACACCACCGGGTGCTAGTCGGGATGGATGTCCGGCTTCATCCGCTGCGCCCGTCGTTGCGGTGCGCCGAGAACTCCCCCGCCTCGTCCGGCAGCTCGTGGCACGGATCCTGGTGCCAGTCACCGAACGGGTCCTGGTAGCCGCTCCAGGAATTTGGATCAGCCATTTCGGTGTCCGTCAGCAGGGCGGCATTCAACGCATTTGTGACGTCGGCGGGATCGGCGCCGCAGACGAGCACCGTCATCGCGGTGTGCCGATCGCCGTGCTGGTATTCCCACATCAGATCGGCGAACAAACGGCGCTCCCGGTCGGCGTAGGCGGCCTCCGACTGGGTCATGGCCGCCAGCCACTTCCCGGCCGACGCGACCCGTAGACCGCCGCCGGCCGACTCCAGCCACATCACCTGGTCAGGTCGGTTGGCCAGCCACAGCCGCCCGCGGGTGCGAACCACACCGTCGAGCAACGTATCTACCGCGGCATGCAGACGCTCGGGGTGGAACGGGCGGCGCGCATTGAATTCGACGAGGCTGACTCCGCCGTCGGGAGCCAGCGGCGGCAATCCCGCCAGCAGCGGTCCGTGCGGATGGTCAGTACGGCCCCGCCGTGACTGCTCGTCCAGGTTTGCCAGTGCCAGTTCGACGCGATCGCTGCCAACGGTGATGCGCGCCCGGGGCGCAAGGCGACGCAGCACCGCCAACGTGACCGGCTCGGGACGCGTCAGCACCACCAGGTCGGCGAACTCTGCTTGCCCGACGGCGGCCTGAGCCACCGTCCGTCCGTCCGGCAGGATGTCGTCGCCGAGTGATTGCTCCAGCCAACTGTCGGCATCCACGCATGTCACCACCCCGGCGATCCGCACGTCAAGCGCGGCGGGTCCGTCCGAATAGCCGGGACCGACCCGAACCCTGACGTGGTTGATAGCCCAGCAGACCGGTTCGGGCTCCAGCCACGACGCCAAGTGCACGACGATGCGGTCCACGTTGGAGCGTCGATGCAGCTTGCGTAGCAGCACCAGCAGATCGTTGCGGATGGTGCAGGACAGGCACCCGTGCGCCAACTCCAGCGCTTCCTCGTAGGTGCGCAACTCACCATGGTCCAAGGTGATGACGGTGCGGCGGACCACCTGACCGTCGAACCGGTGCTCGACCACGGCCGTTCCCGCTCGCCGCAACAGTGTCCCGGTCACCTCATCGCTGGAGCCCTGACCGGCTACCAGGAGCACCGGAGTCCGCATCTCTCACCCCTTATTGAAAATCATTTTCATTAAAGCTACAGTCCGACGCGGCTCTTGTCCAAGCAATCAGAGGAGGCCGTCATGTCAGCGGTGCGCCAAGTCATCGGCCGCGCAGAGGGTTTCGGTGAGGTGGTGGGCCCGCCAGCCCCGTGGCGCCAGTGCGGTCCGGGTGCGCAACCGTGATTCGATCGACGGCCGACCACGCGGACACCTACGGAAGTTCGGGTTGTCCAGGGTCCAGGTGCGCGAGCTAGCCCACTGCGGCCAACTTCTCGGCGTACGAAAAGCGAGCTGGTGATGGCGCCGCGACCGAAACGACAGCTCCGCACCGCCCTGCAACCCGTGGCCAAGAAGAACATGCTGAAAAGCCTTGGGATGCAGCGTGTCGACTACAAAGACACGAACACCTTGCGGTTGTTTCTGTCCGAGCGCGGGAAGATCCGATCCCGCCGTGTCACCGGGCTGACCGTCCAACAGCAACGCCAGGTGGCCACGGCCATCAAGAACGCGCGCGAGATGGCGCTGCTGCCGTATACCGCTGCCCGTTAGTTGTTCACCTTGCGCGGATCCACACCGACCCGCGCCCACGCGTCGACGGCCCAGGATGCGTAGACCAACCGCACCGGTAACCGGTTGATCAGCGGATTCAACGCCCGCACTGCGGCAGCGAAACGCTGAAACCGCTTCTCCTTCTTGGCATCCCAGGCCAATCCGCACACTTCGCGCATCTGTGGCGGACAGGTCCCGACGATGACCAGCCGGGCGTAGGCGTTCAGCGGGGCGGACAGGATCCGCCAGATCGGGCGGGGAATCCTGCGGGGACCCGGCAGCCCCTTGCGGATGTAGCCGGTGCCGTACAGAACGGTCCGGTGCGGCACGAAGCGGTCGAGCATGCCGTCCCAATATTCGACGAACTCGTCGTAAGTTTGCGGCTGGCCCCGGTCACTGACACCGTACAGGCGAAACCAGACCTTGCTTTCGTCGAAGATCTGTTCCTTCTCCGCATGCGACAGGCGCCGGATGAAGGTGTCGGCGTTGTAGAGGACCTGGTCGACGAACGTGGCGTGCGCCCAGTAGAAGAGCTCCGGGTTCAGAGCGTGGTACCGGGAGCCGTCCTGGACGGTGCCTTTGATCGGCTTGTGGAAGTCCCGCACGGTACGGCCCCAGCCGTGCGGGTCGTCAGAGTAGACGGTTTTCATCAGGGGCGGCGCTGTCCGCTTCGCCCGGCCCAGCGTGTCGCTGAACACCACCGAATGATCGAGCACGCCCTGAGCGAGCTGTTCAATGCAGTTCTCGGTGCCGGCGACGCGCTGGAACCCGAACAGCTGGGTCCGGTAATCGCCATAGAACTTCCAGATCAGCGAATCCGGGCCCAGCACAGGCGCCGTGTCGTCGATCACGTCGTCCACGACCGGCGTCGCTTCCCGGACGCCGACGTCGAAACTCGTACTCATCACAATCCCCTCCGGCGCCCCCTAGCACCGTTGAAGCAGAGACACAAAGACGTACTATTGTTTCACGCTACCATTTCGAGCGGTGAGTTCCCCGGCGTCACTGCCGGGCGGGGGAAAGTAGTAGTTGAGCATGGCGACGAGGGCTACGGGCACCAGCACCGCGTCCGTCGAGGACACCATCCTGGACACCGCACGCTCGGTCTTCGAGACCTACGGCGTGCGACGCGCGAATATCGAAGATGTCGCTGTCCGGGCCGGAGTGAGTCGCAGCACCATCTATCGGCGGTTCCCTACCAAAGACGAGCTGTTCGAAGCGGTGGTGCGGCGCGAGGCGGAGTTGTTCTTCACCACGTTAAACCAGTCCACCACGGGCCGCAGCCCGCAGGAGGCCGTCGTCGAGGCGTTCGCACTGGGCGTGCGACTGATCGGGGACTCACGGCTGTATTCGCGCATCGCCGAGAGTGAACCCGAGTTGTTCGGGATGTTCTCACGTTCGGACGTCTTCCCGATCGGCCGGTTCGCCGACGGCATCGCCCATACCCTCCGCCGATGCGGCGCCGACATCCCGGACGCCGACCTGGCCAACATCGCAGACATTCTGTTGCGCGTCGCCGTGGGTATCATCGTGTTTCCCACCGACCGCCTCGACACCTCCGACGAACCGGCGGTGCGCGAGTACGCCGCGCGCTACCTCGTTCCGATCATCGGCGGGTAATTCCGCGACCCAATCGGGGTGGGACCCGGGGCGACGGACGTTTCGGGCAATGCGGAACGGGTAAGGCGTCAGCATCGGCCGCGAGCCACACTTCCCAGCTTTCGACGCTCGCCCGAATGTTTCTCGCCAGATTTCCGGCAGGCAGGAGAGTGACCGTGTCCGAAACCGTTGCCGACGTGTTGTTGTCCCGACTCCGCGAATGGAATGTCAAACAGGTCTTCGGTTATCCCGGTGACGGGATCAACGGCCTGCTCGCTGCCTGGCAGCGGGCCGGAAATCAGCCTCAGTTCGTGCAAGCCCGTCACGAGGAAATGGCCGCATTCGAGGCGGTCGGCTTCGCCAAGTTCTCCGGCAGCGTCGGCGTGTGCGCGGCGACGAGCGGTCCCGGAGCAATTCACCTGCTCAACGGCCTCTACGACGCCAAGCTCGACCATGTCCCAGTGGTCGCCATCGTCGGGCAGACCGAGCGGTCGGCAATGGGCGGTTCCTACCAGCAGGAAGTGGACCTACTCAGCCTGTTCAAGGACGTTTGTAGTGACTATGTCCAAATGTGCACCGTGCCAAAGCAATTGCCGAATCTCATTGACCGGGCGATCCGCATCGCGGTGAGCGAAGGATGCCCGACCTGCATCATCGTCCCGTCCGACGTGTTCGAGCTGAAGTATGAACCGCCGACGCACGCGTTCAAGCAGGTTCCGTCCAGTCTCGGACTGAGCCCCGCCCGCATGAGCCCCGATGACGCAGCGGTGCGCGCGGCCGCCGAACTGCTCAACGCCGGTGAGAAGGTCGCCATGCTGGTGGGGCAGGGAGCTCGCGATTGTGTGGACGAACTAACCCAGGTCGCCGACCTGTTGGGAGCCGGCGCCGCGAAAGCCTTGCTGGGCAAGGACGTGCTGCCCGATGACCTGCCCTGGGTGACGGGGGCGATCGGGTTGTTGGGCACCACGGCCAGCTGGCACTTGATGATGGGCTGCGACACCCTGCTCACCGTCGGATCGAACTTTCCCTACACTCAGTTCCTGCCGAAACTGGACCAGGCTCGCGCGGTGCAGATCGACCGGTCGGGAAAGTGGATCGGCATGCGCTACCCGTATGAGCTGAATCTGGTCGGCGACGCCAAAACTACTTTGCAGCAATTGATTCCGTTGCTTCAGCGCAAATCCGACCGAACGTGGCGGGAGACCGTCGAGAAGCACGTTGCGAAATGGTGGAACACCGCGCAGCGGCAGGCGATGACCGACGCCGACCCCGTCAATCCGATGCGGATCTTCCACGAACTGTCGACGCGATTGCCGAGCAACGCCATCGTCACGGCTGACTCGGGGTCCGCGGCGAATTGGTATGCCCGCCACCTCAAGTTCACCGCCGGCGTCCGTGGGTCGTTGTCGGGAACGCTGGCCACCATGGGCCCGGGGGTGCCGTATGTCATCGGCGCGAAATGGGCTCATCCCGACCGACCGGGCATCGCCTTCGTCGGAGACGGGGCGATGCAGATGAACAACATGGCCGAGCTGATCACCGTTGCCAAGTACTGGCGGCAGTGGACCGACCCCCGATTGATCATCGCGGTTCTGCACAACAACGACCTGAATCAGGTCACGTGGGAAATGCGAGCGATGGAAGACTCACCGAAGTTCGAGGCGTCCCAGACGCTTCCGGACGTGGACTACGCCGCATTCGCGCGCAGCCTGGGTCTGCATGGTGAAAACCTCTACGAGGCAGCGCAATTGGGTTCGGCGTGGGAGCGTGCACTGGCCGCCGACCGCCCCACGGTGCTCGATGTGCGTTGTGACCCCGACGTTCCGCCCATCCCGCCGCACGCCACCTTCGAGCAGGCCAAGTCGTTGGTCCACGCGGTGGTCGGTGGTGACGAGGATGCGGCCGGGTTCATCAAGCAGGGGATCAAGCAGAAGATGCAGCAGTACCTGCCGGGCGAGAAGACAGACCGAACCTGAGTCCCCTCATCTCGCGTCCGCCCGGGGACCTCAAGTGAAAGTGTCGGTCGCACTTACTAACCTGTATTTGTGGCGCAGGCTCCCCGGACTCGCTATGCAACCTGTGGCGAGGTGGACATCGCCTATCAGGTGTTCGGCGATGGCCCCCTCGACCTGTTGGTGCTGCCCGGCCCGTCCATCCCGATCGACACCGTCGACGCCGAGCCGTCGATGTACCGGTTCCACCGGCGCCTGGCCTCGTTCGCCCGGGTGATCCGCTATGACCAGCGCGGCATCGGGCTTTCGTCACGGGTGTCGTCGGCGGACATGATCGGGCCGAAGCACTGGGCCAAGGACGCGATCGCGGTGATGAACGCCGTCGGCTGTGAGCGCGCGACGATCCTGGCTCCCGGCTTCACCACGATGACCGGCCTGGTCCTCGCGGCCGACTATCCCGAACGGGTCAGCAGCCTGGTGTGCATCAACGGCGCGGCTCGGACGCTCCGTGCGCCCGACTACCCGATAGGCCACGACATCGATGCCACGGATCCCTTCACCACCGTCGCCATCGAACCCGACGCCGTCGAGCAGGGCTTCGACATTTTGAGCATCATCGCTCCATCGGTGGCAGCCGACAACGCGTTCCGCTCATGGTGGGACATGGCGGGCAACCGGGCCGCTTCTCCGAGCATGGCCCGGGCCATCATCACCGCCGTCCGGCATGCCGACGTACGCGACACCCTGCCACGCATCGCCGCGCCGACACTTGTGCTGCACCGCGACAACCGGAACTTCAGTCCCATCGAGCACGGCCGGTACCTGGCCGATCAGATCGCCGCCGCGCGCCTGATCGAACTTCCCGGCGAGGACACCCTCTACTGGGTCGGCGACGCCGCGGCCATGCTCGACGAGATCGAAGAATTTGTCACCGGGGTGCGCGGTGGTGGCGATGCCGAACGCGTGCTCACCACGATCGTGTTCACCGACATCGTCGGTTCGACGCAGCGCGCCGCGCAGCTCGGCGACTACCGATGGCGCGACCTGCTCGACAACCACGACACCATCGTCCGCCACGAGATCCAGCGGTTCGGCGGCCAAGAAGTCAACACCGCCGGTGACGGCTTCGTCGCGACGTTCACCAGCCCCAGCGCCGCACTGGCCTGCGGCGACGCCGCGATCGAAGCGGTGCGCGTGCTGGGCATCGAGATCCGGGTCGGCATCCACGCCGGTGAGGTCGAGGTGCGCGGCGCCCAGCAGAGCGATGTAGCCGGGATGGCCGTGCACATCGCAGCCCGGGTGGGCGCGCTGGCAAGACCCAGCGAGGTCCTGGTGTCCTCCACCGTGCGCGATATCGTCACCGGCTCGCGCCACCGGTTCGTCAGCCGGGGCGAGCGGGAGCTCAAAGGCGTGCCCGGCCAGTGGAGCGTGTGCGCGCTCGTCCGCGAGCACGCTGCCGTCAATTCCTAATTGGCTTTCATCGAGCGTGCAGCCAGGGCGGGGAACGCGCTCTTGATTTGCACCCCCAGTGCACACTCGACATCAGCTGCTGACACCGCTTGTACGCTGGGCGTACCTGTTTGAACCGAGGAGAACCGTGGCGACTCCGCTTGTGGAGAACTCCGAGCGGCAGCGTGTCCGGCTCGATGTGTCCGGCATGTCCTGCGCGGCGTGCGCGAGCCGGGTCGAGACCAAGCTGAACAAGGTTCCCGGCGTCCGCGCGTCGGTGAACTTCGCCACCCGGGTGGCCACCATCGACACCGTCGACGCCGGCGTCGAGGAACTGTGCGAGGTGGTCACCCAGGCGGGCTACCAGGCGGTCCCGCACACCGAGTCCGGTTCGCCGGCCGGCCCCGGGGACGACCCCGACGCCCGGCACGCCCGCAGCCTGCTGCGCCGGCTGCTGATCGCCGCGGTGTTGTTCGTGCCGCTGGCCGACCTGTCCAGCATGTTGGCGATCGTGCCGAGCGCCCGATTCACCGGATGGGGCTATGTGCTGGCCGCGTTGGCGGCCCCCATCGTGACCTGGGCGGCGTGGCCGTTCCACGTGGTGGCTTTGCGCAACGCCCGACACCGGACGGCGTCGATGGAGACGCTGATCTCGGTCGGCATTGTGGCCGCCACGGTGTGGTCGCTGGCAACGGCATTCGTCCCGAAGCAGCCTCGCCAGACACACGGCGTCTGGCAGGCGATTCTGCACAGCGACGCCATCTACCTCGAAGTCGCGGCAGGCGTCACCGTCTTCGTGCTCGCCGGCCGATACTTCGAGGCGCGCGCCAAGTCGAAGGCCGGCGGTGCGCTACGCGCCCTGGCCGCACTCGGCGCCCGCAATGTGACCGTGCTGCTCGATGACGAGTCGGAGCTGGTCATCCCAGCCGGTGAGCTCAAGAAGCGGCAGCGCTTCGTCACCCGGCCGGGCGAGACGATCGCGGCCGACGGGGTCGTCGTGGAGGGTTCCGCCGCCATCGACACCAGTGCGATGACCGGTGAAGCCAAGCCGGTGCGCGCCGGTCCGGACTCCGAGGTGGTCGGCGGCACCGTCGTGCTCGACGGGCGACTGATCATTGAGGCCACCGCGGTCGGCGCCGACACCCAGTTCGCCGCCATGGTCCGCCTGGTCGAAGAGGCCCAGGCGCAGAAGGCGCGCGCGCAGCGCCTCGCCGATCGCATCTCCGCGGTGTTCGTCCCGGCGGTGTTCGCGATCGCGTTGCTGGCCGGCGCGGCCTGGCTGATCAGCGGCGCCGGCGCCGAACGCGCCTTCTCGGTGACGCTCGGCGTGCTGGTGATCGCGTGCCCGTGCGCTTTGGGACTGGCGACGCCGACGGCCATGATGGTTGCCTCCGGTCGGGGTGCCCAGCTCGGGATCTTCATCAAGGGCTACCGCGCGCTTGAGACGGTGCACGGCATCGACACCGTCGTCTTCGACAAGACCGGGACGCTGACGGTCGGCGCATTGAGCGTGAGCACCGTGACGACCGTGGACGGGCACGAACGCGACGAGGTGTTGGCCCTCGCCGCCGCGGTGGAAGCGGCGTCCGAGCACGCGGTGGCGACCGCGATTGTGTCCGCATCGCCAGAACCGCTGCCGGTCAAGGACTTTGTTGCCGTAGCTGGCTGCGGAGTAGCCGGAGTCGTCGACGGCCGCCATGTCGAAGTCGGCAAGCCGGCGTGGGTCACCCGGGATGCGGCAGGCGACGAAGTCCTCGACTCGGCCCGGCGAGCCGGCGAGTCACGGGGCGAGACGGTGGTTTTCATTTCGGTCGACGGCGTGGCCTGTGCGGCCGTCGCGATCGCCGACTCCGTGAAGGTGTCGGCTGCGGACGCGATCGCCGCGCTGCACCGCCGCGGGATGCGCACGATCCTGCTCACCGGCGACAACAAGGCTGCCGCCGACGCCGTCGCCGCCTGGGTCGACATCGACACGGTGATCGCCGACGTCTTGCCGCAGGGCAAAGTCGAGACGATCGAGCGGTTGCGGGCTGAGGGCGCGACCGTGGCGATGGTCGGCGACGGGATCAACGACGGGCCCGCACTGGCTTGTGCCGATCTGGGATTGGCGATCGGCCGGGGCACCGACGTGGCGATCGGCGCGGCGGACATCATCCTGGTGCGCGACGACC
Organism: Mycobacterium gordonae; assembly: GCF_017086405.1. Taxonomy (NCBI): domain Bacteria; kingdom Bacillati; phylum Actinomycetota; class Actinomycetes; order Mycobacteriales; family Mycobacteriaceae; genus Mycobacterium; species Mycobacterium camsae. The sequence continues at coordinate 351,875 of NZ_CP070973.1, read as the reverse complement.
TCGACATCGTGCCGCAGTCCCTGGACCTGGCACGCGCGACCATGCGGACCATCCGGATGAACATGGTGTGGGCCTTCGGCTATAACGTGGCGGCCATCCCCGTCGCCGCCGCGGGCCTGCTCAATCCGTTGATCGCCGGTGCCGCAATGGCCTTCTCGTCGTTCTTCGTAGTGTCAAATAGCCTGCGGCTGCGCAACTTTGGTACCCCCACCGTCCCGCTTCACGGTCGGGGGATTCAGGGTCCCCGGTAGACTGCGCCCATGGCCGAGCAGACATTCTCCGTGACCGGGCTGCACTGCGAGGGGTGTGTGGGAACCATCACCACCGCGCTCACCGCATTGCGGCCGGTAACCGCCGTCGACATCGACCTGAACACCGAAGGTGCGTCCACCGTGCGCGTTTCGACCAATGTCGAACTGACCCGGGAACAAGTCCAGGCCGCCCTGAAAGGTGAGGGCAACTTCACCGTCGTCGGCTAGCGCCGCATCCGGGACAACTCGCGCAGCATTGCGTTGTATGCCTCCAGATCATCGTCGGCGTAGTCGCTGTCGGCGTGCCGGTCGCCCCGGGAACCTTCCTTGCGGTCCTGCCGCGCCCACTGGGTGACCAGCGCCACGATGACGATGATGACCGGAACTTCGGTGAGGCTCCACGCGATTCCGCCGCCCAGGTGCTGGTCGGCGATGATGCTTGGCAGCCACGGCAGGTTGAGCGAACGGTAGAACGTGTCGCCGACCGGCTCGGCCATCGTCATGAGCGCGATGCCGAAGAAGGCGTGGAACGGCATGACCGCGAACAGCAGACCGATGCGGCCCGGATACGGCAACCGGCGTGGCCCCGGGTCGATTCCGATGATCGCCCAGTAGAAGAGGTACCCGACGAGCAGGAAATGGACCGCCATGAACTCGTGGCCCCAGTGGTAGCGGACCAGCGTGTCGAACAGCGGTGTGAAGTAGACGACATACGGCGAGCCGACGAACAGCACGAAGGCGATGATCGGGTTCGAGAAGAAGGCCGTGACCCGGGAATGCAACAGCCAGGTCAGCCATTCACGAGGCCCCGGGGGGTGACCTTTGCCGGCGGACGGCAACACTCGCAGCGCCAGGGTGACCGGACCACCCATCACCAGCAGCACCGGAATGAACATGTTCAGGATCATGTGTTCGGCCATGTGCATGCTGAAAACGGCTGAGCCGTAGGAACGCACCCCCGAGCTGCTGGTGAACACCAACGACACACAACCGGCCAGCCAGGCTATCAATCTGCCGACCGGCCAAGGATTTCCGTTGCGGCGCAAGCGCACGTAGCCGGCCACATATCCGAGCGCCAGCACCACGCCGGCCGTTCCCACCAAGCTGTCGAAGCGCCACAATGTCAGCACACTCGCGATGGTGGGTGGTTGCGGCAGCTCGTAACCGAGGAACACATCCCAACCGGTGAAGCGATGCACCAGGAGTCGCGGCGCGATCTGAACGGCCGTCGCGGCGACAGCCGCCCCGGCGACGACCATGGCCAGCGCGGCGGCCGTGCCGGCGGATCGAGGCATCGCGCTGCGCAGGGCCCAGCAGTCGGACAACCACACGCCGGTCACCAGAGTGCCGGCGACCAGCCCCAGGCGCGCGAAGTCCGACCCGAACGTCCAGTCGGGCACCAGCAGGTACAGCAGCACGGCGCCGTAGCACACCGCCAGTGCGCCCAGGCCCACCTGCAGCACCTGTACGGAACGGTTGGCCGTGGTTCGGGTCAACGCTGCGACCGCCTTGAGCCCGGTCAACCCCGACACCGCAACCGCGAAGACGATCGCGGCACTGGTCGCGTAGTCGTGGTCGGGCCCCTGACCCGCATTTCCCGTGACCGCAGTGGCAACAACGGCGATCACGGTGGGGACGAGCAGCACCGCGTGGCCGAGCCAGCGCGTGTTCAAACGCAGAGTCACCGCAACCGGAAGGGCGAAGACGGCCACCACGATCCAGGCGCGGGCCACCTCGGAGACGCCGATGGCGTCGAACACCGCCCCGCGGCGCAACAGCACACCCGGCCGCACCCCCGTGTCGTGCGCCGCCTGGATAACCACCATCGATGCGGCCGCCAGCACCCAGACCAGCGAAATCCGTTCGGCCAACAGGTGAATCCGGAACGCTGCCGCGTCGATCAGACCGTCGGACTCCGGCACCGCCGTCACCACGACCAGGAGCAGCGCGCCGAGACAAAGCGCACCCGCCAACGACGCGACGAAATACCCGACCGGTTCGGCGGCGCTGACGAACGCACCGGGAAACGGGTTGCCGGCTTCGGCGTAGCGACGCGGCCCGGAGATCACGCCGTAGCCGGCCAACGCGATGACGACCGCCAGAAACCCACCGGCCAGTGCCGCAGTCCGCATCGAGAGCGAACGGGGAGCGCGCGCGGCCGTGGCTGCGCTCGGCGCGTCATCATCCACCCTTGCAGCTTACGACCGCGCGTCGTAGCTCTCGCCGGCCGCAGCGCATATTGTTCGGTCATTGTGGGGGCTATCGCCGAGAAACATCACCGGGTGACGGCGGCATGATCGACGATCTGCCGCTCCGGTGGGTAGTCACGGGCCTATTCGTATTCGGCGCCGTGGGCTTCGCCCTCGTCACCGACCGGCGATCCTCGACCTCGGTGGTCAGCCACGCACTGCATGTCACGATGACGATCGCCATGGCGACGATGGCCTGGCCGGAGGCGCTCAGGCTACCCTCGACCCCGGCCGAAGCGTTTTTCCTGGCCGCCGCGCTGTGGTTCCTGGTCACCGCCGTCCTTGCCGCCCGGATGGTGGGGATAAGCCTGGTGCGCGGTTACCACGCGCTGAAGATGGCGGCGATGGCGTGGATGTACGCCGCGATGGGTGGACATCTGACACCCGCACGTCCATCGATGCCGAACATGACCGCCATGGACATGCCAGAGATGGCGGCGCCGCCGGCAGACCACGGGTGGATCACCACGGTGAACTGGATCTGGGTCGGCGTGTTCGTGGTCGCCACCTTCGTCTGGAGCTACCTCTTCCTGACGCTGCGGCGCCGCGGACGGACTCGGGTCTGGCGTGCCAGACTGGGCACCGCCGTCCAGGCGATGACAGCCGCGGGTATGGCGATCATGTTCGCCGTCATGGTTTTTCAGGCCTGACCCGATCAGACACGCTGGAAACCTCTGGCCAGCACGGTGTCGACCGACTCCGGTGGGGCGGCGAGTTCGGCGACGGATTCGACGTCGACGGCGATGGTCGGGTAGTCCGCGAGGTACGCGGCGTACGAGCGTGCCCCCAACCGCATGCCCAGGCTCACCCACGCATCAACCACCGACCACCGGCGCGGGTTCGCCGTCGCCCAATCACTGTCGTCGAGGAGTTGCTTCCACTGCGCCACCTCCAGCTCGTCGAGGGCAAATCCGCCGAGTAACTGTGCGTAGTCCACTGCCGCACCACGCACCACGGTGATGCCCCGCCCCAGCGCCCGGGCGCCCGCCACCTCCGGTAGGAGGCGCAAGATCGCGGCCGCGGCAGCGCGGCCGGTGGTGACCTCCTCGATCAGGCTCAGCGCGGGATGCGCCCCCAGCGCGACGCAGGCATCCACGACGGATACCAGGATGTCGGCGGAGTCCCGCAACTGCCAGTCCTCGCCTAACACCCGGGGCAATCGCACGATCGTGAAGTCAAGCCCGTCGGGTGCACCGGCTACCACCAATTCCGCCAGCGACTTGGATGCCGCGTAGGGATAGGGCGCGGCTCGCGGGTCGGTGACGTGGGCAGTGGTGACGTCCGCGTTGACGACGAACGTCGACAAATGCACCAGTCTGACAGCGCGGGCCGCGCACACACTGACGAGAGCGGAGACGAGATCGACGTTCGCCGTGCGAAGTTCGCGATAAGGCACCAGCACGTTGGTGTTACCTATGCAGTTGATCACCGTTGCGGCTCCGGAGTCCCGAATCAACGCGTCCAGTTCCGTTGCCCCGAAGTCGTCTGAAAGCCGTTTCGTCCGAAAGCCTTCGACATCGCGGAGATCGGACCACGGACTGTGCTCCGGTTGCGATCGGGCCGCCAGGACCACATCCGGGCACCGAACTCCGGACCGTTTCAGGTCGAGCATCGCCCCCGCGAACCCGGTGCCCAGGATGCCTGACGCGCCTAACACGATGACCGGGCCGTCGCCGCCCCGGGTGACGTGGGTTTGGGCGGCGGCAGCTGGTGCCCGCAAACCATCGAGGTCACCCTGTATTTCGGTGGCGGTGGCCGGGTCCATCCACGCGGTCGTCGCGGCGGCAGCCACGTCGGTGACGAGATTGGCGGCGGTGTCGGCACTGATCAAATCCAGGATCGAGACTTGGCGTCGCAGAGTCTTTCGAGTGTCGGGCAGGATTCTGATGAGGTCCAACGAACCGATGCCCGCGGCCAGCAGCGAGGAGTTCGGCTCGATGACCGTCCCGAGGTGCCGGCTCCACACCCGTGCCAGATCGGCTGCCGTTTGTCCCATTTCGGTGTCATCATGCACCGTGTCGGCGAACTCGGGCATGGCTCGCAGGTGTTCGCTGTCGAGTTTGCCGTTAGGTTTTCTCGGGATATTCCCCGCTGCGACCACGAAGAAGGAGGATATTCCGTTGCTCACCAACAGGCTTCGGATGCGTTTTGCCTCATCCTGTTGACGGTTCGGCTCGGCTTGAAACCACACCCCCAGACGCCCGTTGTGCACCTCGACGGCGACGTCGCCGATCGCGGCGTCCGCGGATATGCGCCGGGCGATCTCCGCGGTATCGATGCGTTTGCCGGAGACCTTGACGACGTCGTCTTTGCGGCCGGCGAACACCGGAAATCCTGCTGCGTCCAGGACCACTCGATCCGCGGTGGCGAATGCGCGGCGCGGCGATCCGTCATCGAAGGTGACGGTGCCGAAGCTGGGATCCTCGGCCCCGAGGTAGCCGGCGGCGACCAGATCCCCGGCGATGACGACCTCGCCGAAGGCGATGAACACCGTGCCGGGCAGTATCGGTCGCCCCAGCCGCTGCCGCGCTTCGGTGGCGATGGCCGTTCCGTCGCAGGCGATCGGCAAATAGGTTGCCACCACGGTGGTCTCGGTGGGTCCATAACTGGATAGCAGTGCGATTCGTTGTGCGGCAGCCGAATTCATCCATTTGTCGACGGCGGCGGGGCGGATGGCCTCGCCGCCGATGACGATCTGCCGAAGACGCGAGCCGTGGATTGCGTCCAGCGCCTCTCCGTCTTCGCACCAGAGGTGCCACACCGCGGTCGGCAGGTCGACGACCGTCGCCCGGGTTGCAGTCAGATCCCTGGTGAGCCCGACGAGGTCGCCCGATTTCATCGTCGTGGTGCGGGCCAGGTCCGATCCGCTGATTGCGGCACCGAAGATCTCTTCGACGCTGATGTCCGAGGTCAGCGGCGCGCACTGGAGCACGGTGTCCCGGGGCCCCCAGCCGTAGGTTCTGGCCGCCGCGGCGCAGAACAACGCGAGTGATCCGTGGGTGACTCGGACCAGCTTGGGCTGCCCGGTGGAACCCGACGTCGGCATGAGATAGGCCGTTTTCGTGTCGAGTGACATGTCCTGTGCCACCTGCCCAAGACGCTCGGCGACCAGCACGTCGTCATCCATGGCCGTCGGAAGCTCGATCTCGCTAACGTCGAGCAGGTGCGCTGTCGCGCCCGCCACGTGCCCGGTTACCGCCTGTGCCCGCGCCGAAAGTTGTTCGGGGGTGTCGCAGATGCTGTATCCGCAGCCCGCGAGGTGGCACGCGATCAGGCAGTCGATGGTGCGGTCGGTGTCGTCGTCGGTGAGCACCACGACGTCGCCGGGCGCAACGCCGTTGAGCACCAACCAGGCAACCCAGCGCCCGACCGCCGCACGGCGCCGAAGCCCCGCGCGAACACCGCCGGCTTCGTCCAGAAACCAGGCGCGCGGCCGGGGCGACTCGATCTCGACGTCGCCAGGGCCGATGGAGCCGTTGGGGCCGATGGAGCCGTCGGGACCGACCTTGAACCACTCGCCGACAGCTTTGGCGATGGGCTGATCCCACCGGCTCACCATCACTTCGAGCGCCGCGGCGATCCGGTCCGCGACCGGAAGCCCTGCCCTGGACTTCTGCAGATCCGCGCGATCCCAGATGGCCAGGTTCAGGGTGCGCTGCCTTTCGTCCAGCACACTCGCGACCGTCCTGCCCTCGACAGGGCCGATATCCGTTACGACCGGCGCTTCGACCAAGAACGGGCGAAGGCCGGGGGCGCACGTCCCGCGGATGAAGTTGAGAGTCAGCGCATCGACCTGGGAGGTCCGGTTGATCGCCAGATACATTCGCCGGTAATGCTCTTCGCGCAGCCACCGGCGTCGCACAGCTTTCACATAGCCCCGGTCAACCGCCCGAGCCACGTCACGCACCGACGCGAACGGCGCGAACCTGACTGAGTGCGCCACCGAATTCACCAGGCAGGTAGCGACATCGAGAGCTGGATCGCCGAACCGGTTGTCCACCGCGTGAACGAGAAGTGCGTCGGTGCTGTGCCGCATGCCAGCGTCCACCGCCAGCGCCGCCGTGGCCACCAACACGTTCAGCGGTACCTGCTCCGCCTCGGAGAGGCGAAGAAGCGCTTCGAACCTCTCGCCGCCGACTGTCACGGATTCCCGGAGAACACCTTTGGCGGCGGCCCCGGCGGCATGCGAGCTCTGAGCCGCCCCACCATGGCGAGCATCCTGGGCCAGCTCGCGCTGCACGGCGGCACCCAACCGCTGCAGCGCCTCGTCGACCTTGGCTTCTTCCCGGCGGTGAGCTGCCGCCGCCATGGCCAAATTAACCGTGACAGAGGGCAATTCATCGGCCCCGGCGGCCGCGAGATGACGCGCCAGATCGGCTTCGATGATCGCGGTGGCACCACCGTCGACCACGATATGGTGCGCATGCACGTCGAGTCCGGACACGTCACCGTTCTGGTCCGTCCGCACGGTGTACCGCACCAGGGCGGTATCGAGGATGCCGGTGGACCAGGTGCGAGGAAGTTCGAAATCGCCGTGCGCGCCGGCAGGATCGCCGGACCGCACGCGTACGATGTCGCCGAACCGCAGGCGCGGCACGAGATACGGGTATCCACTGTCGGCGGTCGGCGTTTCCAGAACGCAGAGCTGTACCGGGTTCTGGCAGACCATCGCCTCCAGGGCGGCCAGGAATCTCGGCAGCGGCAGTGGGTGGAAGCGATACGTCTTGCCGATCAGGTACAACGACGGATCACCGTCCTGCAGCACCCCGTTGTAGAGGTTCTGCTGCGATCTGCTCAGCGGGATGCGGTCAACCCAGATATCAGGCGCGCTCACACAGATTCTCCAGCTCCCGAACCCATCCAGCGATCGAGAGATCACCTGCCAGGCGGGACGGCACGTCGGATTCCCGGTCCACGCCCAGCTTCTTCATCAGCAGCACAAAGCGGACGGAATCCAGCCCGAGGTCCCGAAGATCGGTGCGGTCGCCATCGTGCAGTTCCGCTTCATCTATGTACAAGACATCGCACACCGCAGTGAGAATCCTCTCCCTGATTGTCTCAGCCACGAGCGGCCACCCCGATGGTGCCGACCGAAGCGGCCAGTGAGGCCCGCATCACCTTGCCGGACTGGGTTCGTGGGATCTCGGAGACGATGGCGATCGTCGAGGGTCGCGCCATCGACTCCGACTGGTGCCGGAAGCGTGCCGCGATCAATTGCTTGAGCTTGCGGGCTGCCGGCTCGTCCAGCTCCGCCGACGGCACCACAGCCAGACCTACCAGGGCCCCGAATTCCGGGTCCGGAATTTCGTAGCACGCGGCTTCGCGGACACCCTCGGCGCCTTCCGCGATCCGGTCGACCTCATCGGGCGCGATGTTCACACCACCGCAGATGAACATCTCCGACGATCTGCCCTTGATGTAGAAGAAGCCGTCCTCGTGACGCTCGAGCAGGTCGCCGGTGTTGACCCATCCGTCGACGAGAACCTCCCGGGTGCGCTCGGGATTATTCCAGTACCCCAACATGTTTGCCGGAGACTTGATCCAGAGTGTGCCGAAGGATGCGCCCGGTGCCGCACCCTGTGTGGGCCCGGATCCGTCCGGACCTGCCAGATACACCTCGACTCCGGGATAGGGAAGTCCCACCGCACCCGCCTCGATCTTGCCGATCGAATCTTCGTCGGTCGGCAGACATAAAGCGGTGCAACCCGTTTCGCTCAGACCGTAGACCTGCGCGGTGCGCACGCCCAGCGCCTCGATGAACCGGACGTCGGCCGCGATCGCCCGTGACCCGCCATACCCGAGCAGGCGCAGCGACGGCACCTTCTCGTCGGTTGCCTTCAGTTCGGCGATCAGTTTGGACAGCAAGGTCGGGACCACACAAGTCGTCGCGACCTCGTTCGTGCTGAGGATCTCCAGCAACGAAGTGGTGTTCTCACCGCCGGTGATGCACAGCCCGCCGCGCATCAAACAGGTCAGTATCCACCACAATCCGCCGATGTGGGTCGCCGGCAGCGGCGAGTAGGTGGTCTCACCGTCCACCCAACTGACCCAGTTCAGGCCGGATTCACGCAGGATGTCCTGGACGGCGTAGAAGGTGCGGTTGGCCAGGAGTACGGCCTTCGGCTCGCCGGTAGTCCCGCTGGTGAAGATCATGGCCAGCGGATCGTCGGCACCACGTTCCGGGCATCGGTAATCGTCAAGCGAGGAGGCGATGTTCCCGGCGTGGGTGTTGAGTTCGACCTCCACCGCCGGTATAGAGTGCAGCTTCTGTGACAGCGCGGACAACTCGGCCCTGCTCCCGGGTGCGACGAGCATTGCGCTCGGGTCGGTGATTTCGCCGAAACGATCGATGGTGGCCGGCGGCAGACTGCCGTCGGCCAGGACAGCGATCGCTCCGAGTTTCGCGCAGGCCAGTACCGACAGGTAGGTCTCGGGTCCGTTGTCCGAGAGGACAAGTATGCGAGAACCCGGGGAGACCGACTGCGCGCGAAGTGCCGCGGCAAGCGCGTTCACTTCGGACACCAGTTCGGCATACCGCAGCGCGCTCTTGCCGTCGCACCGGCGGAGGGCGATTGCCTGCGGCCGCTGCCGTGCCCGCTCGAAAACTCGTTCCAGGACGGTTGATGGTAAGTGAGACATGACTTCTCAGCCTCTTTCCGTGATGCGTTACGGGATGTTGAGGGCTGCCAGCTCGACTTCGCCGGACGCGGTGCCGCCGTATTCGTCCCAGAACTCGATCGCGCACTTGATCGAGAGGTAACGCAGATTCCGATCGATCACCTCGAAGTCCTGGCAGAGCAGCCGCGCCGAGAACTTCTGGGCGTGAATCATTCTCTTGAAACGCGAGGCGGTGTTCTTGATCAACATGCTGGGCAGCTGGTGGTCGAAGTAGTCGGAGATCGACCAGCCCCGAAGCACCGGGATCTCCTCGTTGAGGATCGCCGGCGCGAAAGCGCTGTACGCGAGCTGGTTGAAGCACAGAATTAGTTCCGCGGCATTGAAGTGGCCGGTGCTTCGGATATAGGCGGGCTCACTGATACTGAAATTCCCGTAGGCGAGTACCGAGTCCGCCGTGGCCCGGTAACTCGCGTCGATGAGGTAACGGCAGCCTTTGTATTCGTACGGGTCGAGCACCTTGACCAGCAAATGCTCATCGATGAAAGCGGTGTCGCTGATATCGGAGAATTCGGTTCGCGTCAGCGCGGAAGGGGACAAAGTGATGGTACTCATACCGCATATCCCGGTGTCTTGAGTCCGTCCAGCATCGTCAGCCGGTGGGTCGTCAGATGACCTGCGGCCGTGCCGTGTTTTGCGCGGTGCATGAGAGCACGGTTGTCCCACAAAATGATGTCGCCGACTTCGTAGTGCTGGGTGTGAATAAAAGGCGATGTGTATTCGGTGTCGAGTTGGCCCGTCGCCTCCATCAGGCCGTGCAGAATGACCGGGTCGAGCAGGTTCCCGGCGTGGTCCTCGATCTTCGTGGTGCCGGTTGCGCAGATGTAGAGGATTTCCTGCCCAGTGTGCGGGTGGCGGATCACCGTCGGCCACTTGATCGGGGGCGTGGTTCGGTTGATCTCGTCCCAGACCTCGCCGATCGGCCGGTAGACGTCACGCGGCCGAATCTTGATGTGGCGCCGGGGATCGTGGGTGCTGAAGGTGCCCCGAACCGGGTCCTGCGCTGTGGCCGGCAGCGACTCCCATACCTCGGTGAGGTCGATGAAGTAGGTACCCCGGTCGGGACCCGGCACGGTCAGCGGCAGCACCATGGAGAACGCGAACGGCTCCGGCATGAACATGTAGTCGATGTGCCAGAATGCGCCGGTCTTCGGAACGCCCTGCCCTTCCTCGGTGGACGAAACGAAGATTTCCGGGTGCTCATGGTGATGATAGACGGGTTCGTAGTAAGGCACGATTTGTCCGACTATCCGGCCGAGCGCGATGAATTGTTCCGGAGTCGGATGGACGTCTTTGAGGACGACCAGTTTATTGACGTACACGATCTCACGAATTTCCTCGGTGGACAGATCATGCAGGTTTGCGGGATCCAGTCCGGTGACCTGAGCACCGAGTCCCTCGCCTTTCACATTAAGTGTCATCGACCGTCTTTCCTGTCTGGTAGATAAATGGGTCAGGGCTGCGCTTGCAGATAACGGGATAGTCCACCCCCCCTTATCAGCTGAATTATTAGATGATGTCGCCGTGTCGCTGGGCGGCGCGGCTTGAGATAAACCGGGGGTGTCAGCAGTCGCTGGTCCGTTTCTTGCGCAATCCTCGAAGGAGGCCCCATGGGAGTCCGCATCATCGGCGTCCGAGGTTCGCGTCGGTCGGCCACGTGGCAGGCAGCAGTGGGGCGGTGACGCTCGACCCGTCGGAAGTCAGCTGGGTGATTCCTGACGGCGCTTGGGCCCTTGTCGCCGCGGTACCGGTGAAGCCGAGCCCACCTGCTCCCCGCGCGCCTACGGAGCTCGGCTCGGACTCCGAGCCGGACGTGGGGTCATCGTCCATTTCCATTGTGGCATCGAGGAACTCGTCCCGGTGGCCCCGCACTCCGACCGTGACCCTTCGCCGGCGCCGACTCTGGGCTCGCGCGGCGGCGAGCCGGGCTGGCGCCGCGGCGTCGACGGCGTCCGGCATACTGGCCGGCGCCTTGGCTCCCACTCTGGGGCCGGCGCCGACCCCGGGCGGTGTCAGGCCGGGCACGGCGTAACTGATCGCAGACGCCGGCGTCGGGGTGGTCGCCGGGGCCGACGCCGTCACGCTAGGCGCTGGATTACCGGCCGGCGAGCTGGATGCGGACGCTGTCGTAAGAGTAGGCGCGACAACGACGTTCGTGATCGAATCGACATGAGGGGCAGCACCCGCTGCGGCGGTTACCGGCACCAGACCCGCCGGCAGCTCGCTGTTCAGGAAGGGAAGCAGCAGCCTGAGCACGCTCAGTGCGCTCAGGGCGGGTGTGAAAAACGGCAGCAGCAGAAGGGAATACGAGGCGTAGTACGGGTACCAGAGCAGGTCGTACAGGAACAGCGCGATCACCGCCAGGACAACGGTGGTGGCGGGACTGAACCCGAGTTGCTGGAAAAAGTTCAGGAAAAACTGATACGGGTTGGCGATGAGCTGTTCCAGATCCGCGATGAGTTGCGCGATCCAATCCGACGGGGCCGCCGGGGCTGCTTGAGTCTCCGCACCGGCCGCCCGGATGGGGGGTGCCGGTGGAGTCGTCGGCGTTGCCGCCAACGCCCCCGTGGTGGCGGCCTGATAACCGGTCATGGTCTCGGCGGCTTGGATCCACATTCGGACGTAGTCGGCCTCGTTAAGGGCGATGGGGACGGTGTTCACGCCGAAGAAGTTCGTGGCGACCAGGACGCCGTGAACTGCATGATTGGCCGCTAATTCGGCCAGGGTCGGCATGGCGGCGACGGCGGCGCTATATGCGACGGCAGCCGTTTCGTGCTGTGCGGCGGCGCTCGCGCTGTCGGCGGCCGCCTGTTCGAGCCACGCGAGGTAAGGCCCGTGCGCGGCGACATACCTGGCAGCGCTGCTGCCCTGCCAGCTGCCGTCCTGCACGTCGGCGAGCAGCTGGCTCAACTCGGCGGCCGCGACACTGTAGTGACCGCTGAGTTCTCGCCACTGTTGAGCGGCGAGCAGCATCGATCCTGGACCCAGCCCGGCATGCAACAGGGCCGAATGCTCCTCCGGAGGCAGGGCCATCCATATCGGGCCGGTCAGGCTGCCACCTCCTCGCTTGGATCGATTGCGCGAGGCGGACATCGACTTGCTTTGCCCCGTGGTTTGTTAGTCGTCGCCGGCACTTCAGAAGTTCCCGCACGTTCTGGCGATCAGTACTGTCTGAGCCATGCCAGCGTTCGACGCCCGTCACCTCGACGGGATATCCGAGACCGCACTGCTCACGCTGCATCAGCGAGCCACCGAGGCCGCCCGGCCGGACGGCGTCATCGACGATCCGATGGCCATCGCCTTGCGCGACCGCATCGACTACGACTACCAGCATTTCGGCCGGACCCATCAGGCGACGGCCCTGCGGGCGCTGGCTTTCGACAACGCCGCACGCGAATTCCTGACCACCCACCCGCGAGCGACTATCGTCGCGCTGGCCGAAGGGCTGCAGACCAGCTTCTGGCGCCTCGACAACGGCGAACTGAGCTGGCTGTCGGTGGATCTCGAGCCGATCGTGCAGATACGCGAACAGCTGTTGCCGGCATCCGAGCGGTTGCGGTATTGCGCCCAGTCCGCACTCGATTACTCATGGATGGATCGGGTGGATGCCGGCAACGGCGTGCTGATCACCGCCGAAGGTCTGCTCCAATATTTCGACCGAGCAACCGTATTCGATCTGATCGAGGCCTGCGCCCGCCGATTTCCCGGCGGCCGGTTGGTCTTTGACAGCATTCCGTGGCTGCTGAGCGTGTATTCCAGGCGGCGCGGCTTCAAACTCAGCGAGTTCTACACGGCGCCGCCGATGCCCTTCTGGTTCACCGCCAACCACTACGCCGAATTGTCTGCTGTGCCCGGGGTCCACGCGGTTCGAGAGCTGCCGGCACCGTTGGCGCGCGGTCGGTTCCTCCCCAAGGTGGTCGCGCTCACCTACCGGCTTTCTGCGTTCGACCGGCTCCGGGCCCCCAACACGCTCGTCGAATTCAGATAGCGGGAGGCGGTGACAGGCTGGGAACAAATCGCCGGTCATGCGCGACTATTAAGGCATGGATTGCGAGGTGGCGCGCGAAGCGCTGTCGGCGCGGCTCGACGGCGAGCGCGAGCCCGTTCCGTCGGTCCGGGTCGATCAACACCTTGACGAGTGCGCTGCTTGTCGCGAATGGTTTGACCAAGTCGGTCTTCAGGCCCGTCAGCTGCGCCGCCTGGTGGAGTCCCGGCCGGTCATCGCGCCGGTGGGCCCGATCGGCGTTCAGCGGGCGACACGACGGCGACGCTTCGCACTGAGTTGGCAGCGCTGGGCATTGCTGGGCGTCGGCGCTGCCCAGATCGTCCTGGCAGTCGTGCAGGGCACGGGCCTAGACGTGGGGTTGCACCACGGGATGGACGGCACCAACCATCTGCTCCACGAGTCCACGGCATGGTCCGTCGCCCTTGGGGTCGCCATGGTGGTCGCCGCGCTGTGGCCGGCCGCGGCCGCCGGCCTCGCCGGTGTACTGACGGCGTTCGTCGCCGTGCTGGCCGTCTACGTCGCCGTCGATGCGGCCTCGGGTGCCGTCACCCTCGGACGGATCCTGACCCACCTGCCGGTGGTGCTGGGCGCGGTCCTGGCGGCCATTGTGTGGCGAATCACCCCGGCGCCCGGGCCGACGCCGCAGGCCGCCGAACCCGATATCGTGTTGCCGGACAACGCGTCCCGGGGCCGCCGTCGGGGTCATCTGTGGCCCACGGACGGCTCTGCCGCCTGACCTCAGCGGCCGCCGCCGAAGTTGCGCAGCCGCAGGCTGTTCGACACGACGAAGAACGACGAGAAGGCCATCGCCGCACCGGCCACCAGTGGGTTCAGCAACCCTGCGGCGGCGATCGGGATCGCCGCGATGTTGTAGCCGAAGGCCCAGAACATGTTGACCTTGATGGTGCGCATCGTCGCCGCGGCCAGGCCCAGCGCCAGTGGTACGACTTCGAGGTTTTCCCGGACGAGGATGACGTCGGCCGCACCGATCGCTACGTCGGTGCCACGCCCGATGGCCATGCCCAGATCTGCGCGGGCCAGCGCCGGACCGTCGTTGATGCCGTCACCGACCATCGCGACCACGCGCCCGCGTTCCCGCAGTTGCTCGATCACATCGACCTTGCCTTCGGGCAACACATCGGCGATCACCTCGTCGATGCCGACCCGTGCCGCCACGGCCGCCGCCGATGCGGGATTGTCACCGGTCAACAGCACGGTTCGCAGACCACGCTCGTGCAGCGCAGCGACGGCGGGCACCGCCGAGTCCTTCACCGCGTCGGCGACCGCGATCACCGCGCACGCCGCACCGTCGACCTCGACGAATACGGCTGTCTCACCTCGTGATTCGGCGTCGCGCCGCGCGGCTCCCAGCTCCGTCGGGGCACCTCCGGTGGTGATCCACGAGGGGTTGCCGACCCGCACCGCGCGACCGCCCACCGTGCCGCCGACGCCGCGGCCGGGCACCGCGCGGAAGTCGGCGACCGATTCCCGCCGCGGTGGCGCGGCGGCCGCGATGGTGAGGCCGACGGCGTGCTCGGAGGCCGCTTCCACCGCCGCAGTCAGTCCCAGCACCTCGTCGGCATCCCACCCCGGCGCGGCCGTCACGGCAGTGACCGCCAGCTTGCCGGTGGTCAGGGTGCCGGTTTTGTCGAAGACGACGGTGTCGACGGCGCGGGTGGCTTCCAGAGACTGATGACCCTTCAGGAAGATGCCCAGCTGGGCGCCGCGACCAGAGGCCACCAGCATCGCGGTCGGGGTCGCCAGCCCGAGGGCACATGGGCAGGCGATGACCAGAACCGCGAGCGCGGCCGAAACCGCGCGCTCGGGACCGGCGCCGGCGAGCAGCCAGCCGGCGGCGGTCAGTCCTGCGATGGCGAAGACACACGGAACGAACACCGACGCGATGCGGTCTGCCAGTCGCTGCGCGTCGGCCTTCTGCACCTGCGCTTCTTCGACCAGGCGGACCATCCCGGAGAACTGGGTGTCGGCGCCGACGGCGGCGGCCTCCACGATGAGTCTGCTGTCGAGCACCACCGTGCCGCCGATCACCTGGGCACCGGGGTGGACTTTCACCGGCTTGGCCTCTCCGGTCATCGCGCTCACGTCGACCGCCGCGCGGCCTTCGACCACCAATCCGTCGGCGGCGATCGTCTGACCGGGGCGCACCACGAAGCGTTGCTGCTCTTTGAGCTCGTCGGCCGGGATCACCCGCTCGGAGCCGTCGGGTTGCAGCACCGCGACGTCCTTGGCGCTCAGGGCCGCCAACGCCCGTAGCGCGCCACCGGCCCGCGACTTGGCTCGCGCCTCGAAATACCGCCCCGCGAGCACGAACACCGTGACGCCGGCGGCGACCTCGAAGTAGATGGCGTCACTTCCGAGCAGCGCCTGCCATACTCCCCTGCTCGGCGCGGATTGACGGCTGCCGAATGCCGTGTGGAGGGACCACACCGTGGCGGCGGTGATACCGACCGAGATCAGCGTCTCCATCGACGTGCTCCCGTGGAGCGCATTACGGAGCGCGACGCGGTGGAACGGCCACGCCGCCCATACGACTACCGGCAGCGCCAACGCCGTGAGCACCCAGCCCCACCCGCTGAAGCGGGAGCTGGGCACCACCGCGAACATCACCGACAGGTGCGCCAGCGGCACGAAGAACACGGCCGCCACCGCCAACCGGACCAGCAGATAACGGGCGTGATCGGCGTCGGGATCAGCGGTGTGACTGCCGCCGGCCTGCGGTTCGGCCTGGTAACCGGCGCGCTCCACGGCTGCGCACAGGTCTTCGGTGGTGATGTCCTCGCTGAGTTCCAGCGTCGCCACCCGGGTGGAGAAATTGACCGATGCCCGCACGCCGGGCAGCTTGTTGAGGGTCGACTTGACCTTTAGCGCACAGGCCATGCACGACATCCCGGTGATGTCGAGTTGCACTCGGCGCACCTCTGAGTGCACGTCAGTTATTGCCGTCGTCACGTAGCCCCTCGCCTCCTGCGAACTCTTCCCTAGACAAGTCGTCGGGGCCGGTCCAAGAGTTCCCTGCGATCGTCATGTCCGGATGGCCTAGGCTCAAGGCCCGTGGCCCCGGGCAGTGACGGACGAACTCACGACGACCAAATTACCGATCTCGCCAGATCCGCGGGGCGGGGCGACCGGGCCGCGTTGGCCGAATTCATCCGTGGCACCCAGCGCGACGTCTGGCGGATGGTGGCCTACCTCGCCGATCCCGGCAGTGCGGACGACCTGACGCAGGAGACATTCCTGCGGGCGATCGGTGCGCTGCCCAGCTTCACCGGCCGTTCGACAGCGCGGACCTGGCTGTTGTCGATTGCTCGTCGTGTCGTTGCCGACCACTTCCGGTCCAAGATGCGCAGACCGTGCTCTGCGCAGGTGGCCGATCTGGACGAGGCGCTCAGCCAGGGCCGGCGTGGTAGCCGGATCGAGAACATGGTGGAGATCCGCGTCCTGTTGGACGGATTGGACCCCAAGCGCCGGGAAGCGTTGATCGTCACCCAGGTTCTCGGTCTGTCCTATGCCGAAGCGGCCGAGATTTGCGGTTGTCCCGTCGGCACCATCCGCTCCCGGGTGGCCCGGGCCCGCGACGACCTGCTGCGCGCGACTGCCGAAGGCGACTGCGCGGGGTAGCCGGCTCTCACTTGCCTTTCATGGCCGGGTGACTGCGGGTCAGCAGCGGCAGCATCCACTCGGGTGGCGCCACCCGGAACAGTCCCGCCGAGATTCGGTTGGCCAGCCCGGGGACCACGACGGCCTTGCCGGCCGCCAACCCGTCGATTCCGGCCTGCGCCACCTGATCGGCGGGTATCCACATGACCCGCGGCAGGGCTGCGTCGGCGTCCTCTTTGGAGAATCCGGCCGCCTCGCCGAAGCCGGTGTCCACCGGGCCCGGACACAGCGCCGTGACGGAGACGCCGGTCCCCTTCAGTTCGCCCCGCAGACTGTGGGTGTAGGACAGCACGAATGCCTTGGCCGCCCCGTAAGCCGCCTGTCCGGGCAGCGGCCCGAACGCGGCTACCGACGCCACGTTCAAGATTGCGCCGCGACGGCGGTCCACCATGCCGGGCAGGAACCTGCTGCACAGATCCACCACGGCCGCGACGTCGACTTCGACCAGGTTGAGTTCCTTCTCCGGGTCGGACTTCGCCACCACTCCCAGCGTTGACAGGCCTGCATTGTTGATCAGGATGTCGGGGGTCAGCCCCAGCTCGCCCACCCGATCCAGCAGGGTCGCACGGTCGCTGCGCCGGGCGAGGTCGGCGGGCAGTGGATGCGCCTTGGATCCCAATTTTCTGGCGAGCGCCTCCAGCCGGTCGGCGCTGCGGGCAACCAGGACGATGTGGTAGCCGCGTTTCGCCAGAATCGTGGCGATCTCCTCGCCGATGCCCGACGATGCCCCGGTGACGATGGCCGCACTGTTACTTCCTGCAGGGGGGAGAGCCATACCGCGACCGTACCGGGCCTAAGCCGGAAGACCTACGACTCGGCCTTCTCGGCGATCGGGGCAGCGGGTCGATCGACGCAAGCAAGTGGTGGACTGCTCGCGAGCCACCGTGCCCAGGACCAGCGTCATCGCGAAGCCGTCACCGACCCGCCGCGCGCACTGTCACTTCGGCGATGACAAGGTCGTCGTCGCCGTCCCAACTCGGCCGGAGCCACGGGTAGGCAATCACTTCGAAGACCCGCTGCGCGCCCAGCGCGCTGATCGCGGCCGCAGGTGGCGGTATCGTCTCCTACTGTGCGGTCTTGCAGGATCAGGTCGTTAGGGCTCGCTATCTGACGTGATACGGCGGGGCAGGTTTGAGGCGATCGCTCGGGATATGGCCGACAGGGTGCCCAGCGACGGATTTGTGGTGCTCGACCGCAACTTGACGATCCGCGCCGCCAGCGCCGCCTATGAGCACGCGACTTTGCGCGGGAAGGGTGAGTTGATCGGACAGTTCTTATTCGATGCTTTCCCCGAAGATCCCGATGACCCGCAGGCAAACGGCGTCGCACGCCTGGCGGCGTCGCTGGAAACTGCGATGCGCCGCGAAGAGATCGACAACTTGTGGATCCAGCGCTACGACATCCCCGATCCCGACGCTCCGGGGCAGTTCGTTCCCAGGGTGTGGAGTCCGGTCAACACTCCGCTCGTCGACCACGGTGAGCTTGTCGGCGTCGTGCACCGCTACGGAGCGGAGATTTCCGATATCGGGATGGCACTCGCGGTCATCGCGCGGGCCATCGATGCTACCGGTTCGTTACCGCCGACCGAGATACTGCATACCCTGGCCGCGGTCGATGCGGTGAATAGCGCCCGCCACCTGGCCGAGGTCGAGCACCTTCGGCACGCCATCGAGTCACGCGACATCATCGGCCAGGCCAAAGGCATGCTCATGGAACGGTTCGATGTCGATGCTGCTGCTGCCTTCGATCTACTGGTCAAACTGTCACAAGACTCCAACACCCGCCTCGAGAAGATCGCCCGCACGCTGGTCAACATCGACCACCCGCCCAACGCGGCCGACGGGCGGCGGGCCGCGTCGTACACAGAGCGACCTCGATGACCAGTGCGACGATGAGCAACTTGCGCAACAAGGGTGCTCAGGCCGTCGGTGCGCCACAGCACCGCACCCCAGCTGCATCCACACTATCGACGCGGCTGTGCGGCCTGGCGGTCAATTGCGCAGCATGGCTCATCGTGGTCAGACGTGAGCCAGCCAGCCAGATCCGTTGAGCGACAAGACGAATCCTTGTCCTTGGGAGTGGGCACGCCGCAAGCAGGTGCAGAATGGGGGAGGTGATGGCGGGTCAGCAGCGTTCCGAGCCAGGCCGCATCAGGTTCGGGCCGGTGACCCTCTGTGACGGGCGGCCGCGCCGCATCGCGTACAAAGCGCGGCAGGCGCGTGCCTTCATCGGCGCGGCGATGGCAGAGCCACCGGGGCTCTGGTTAAGCAAGTTCTGTAGTGCTGTCACGGTGTCGATCCTTCATTGGTGCGACTTCGGTACGTCGCCTGGTGCCATATCAGCCGATTCCCTTTAAGCCTGCACCGCGGGGCGGTGAACAACGTGATACGCCGCCCGGATGTGCGGTGTGCGATCCCGCACACCGTGTCGCAGAGGTCGGGGTAATCACAGTATTTCCAGTCAGCGCTTCGCTTTTCGAATGACGACGTCGGAAAACGAAACATCGTGTCCGGCCGCGCATCGCACCTGTGGGGCCACTGGCTCACCGCAGCCGTCGTGCACCAACTCCGTACCGGGCTCGGCCTGCAGCAGCCTGCCGAATTCGATCAGGCTGATCAGCACCGGGAACAGGGCATGCCCCCGCTCGGTGAGAACGTACTCGTACCGCGTGCGCTGGCCGCGTTCCTTGTACGGCCGCTTCTCCATCAACCCCGCCTCGACGAGCTGGCGCAACCGCTTGGCGGCAATCTGTTCGGTAACCCCGGCGCGACGCGCCAGATCATCGAAACGCCTTCCGCCCCAGAAGGCTTCGCGAAGCAGCACCATGGCCGAATGGGTGCCGATCAACTGCAGCGCGTATTCCATCGGGCACCAGTCGGCCGCCGTCCAGCCATCCCGATCGGCGAGCCGTCCCGAGAGTTTCACGTCGACCTCATGGGTTCAGAATCAGGCAGTTACTAGTGGCGGTGGCCAGCAGTTTCCCGGAACAACTGGTCAATTTCGCCTCGGCCAGCGCGGTGCGCCGGCCCAAATGCGTCACCGTGCCGGTGCATCGGACCGGGCCGGTCTCGACGCTCATCGCGCCGATGAACCGCACCGATAGATCGAGGCTGGTGTAGGCCACCCCGGCGGGCAGCATGCTGTGCACGGCGCACGCGGCGGCCGAATCCAGCAGCGTGCAATACATCCCGCCGTGTACCGACCCGATCGGGTTGTAGTGAAACTCGGCCGGTGTCAAGGTGAAGACGGCGGTGCCTGCCGAGACCGATTCGAGCCGGCCGCCGATGGTGCTCATCACGGGCGGCGGCGGAATTTCTCCGTCGACCATGGCCTGCAAGAACTCCAGGCCGCTGCGGCTGCGTGCCGCCTCCGCCGCGCTGAACGGGTCAGCCCATTCGATGATTCGGTTTCGCTCGCCTTGGTCACGCACGGCAGCACCCGCGGTTTCGCTCATACCGGCATCCTCCGGGGCTGACTAAACTGAAGTCAAGTTAGCAGCGGTGTCGCCTGGCTCACACCTACTCGGCCGTCTGCGCTCAGGCCGCCGTCATGGCCGCACGTTCCAGATCGAGGAGTTGTTCGCCCTGCCGTTCCTCTTCGTAGGCATTGCGGCCGCCCCGTAGCCCGAACAGCCGCTTGGAGATCAACAGATAGAGCACCGCAGCGATGTTGATCGTCAAGGTCGCCACCCGCGTCGTCGTGATGCCCTTGAGGAGGTCGTGAATCTCCAACGGCAGGAACACCGAGGTGGCCACCACCGCGAAATACTCACCCCAGCGTTTCATCAGCCAAAGGCCGACGCCTTCGACGACTTGGAGCACGGCATAAGCGGCGAGCAGGCACGTGATCAAGGTCAGCGTCGAGGGTTTGGCCGCCAATGCCTTCTCCAGCTCATGGATCGCCGACATCTGGTCGACTTTGAATCCGGCGGCACGAAAGACCGGCAGGTCGCGGTCGAGGGTGGCCTGGATGGCCCCCCGGGCACCGCGAAACGTCCATACCGCCCACGCCGCCAGCCCCAGCACGACGGCCCGCCCGAGCCGCTCGACGGCCAGTGCACGGATGATGATCGCTTGCCGTAACGCCTTGCCGCGCATGATCATCGGCGCATCTTCGGGATGGCCACGGCCGTGCGGTTCACCAAGCGCAAAGTCACCGCAGCGCAGGCAGCGCCACACCTCGCCGAGTTCGGTCCTGGCAGACAGGCGTTCGGCCAGTTGCTCGTCGTCAGGGGCGTAGGTGGCGTGGCCGGCGACCGCGCAGGTCACCAACTCCCACCGGTTGACGGTGCGACTCTTACGCTTACCCACGGGCGCTCCTTCTGCGAGGCTGCGGCCGATCATTCAACGCGGACAGTAGGCAAAGCAAGCGGCAGGCCACGACAACGTGCCCGGCGAATAGCTGACAGGACCCCCGGGGCCGGGTCTAGGTTTTGGATCGAGCGTCGGCGAACTCGCAAAACGCCTGGTAGGCACGGGCGCCGTAGATGGTGCCCGGCCCGCCGTACATCATGATGCTGACGCCGAGGGCCTCCGCGGCCTCCTCCTTCGAGGCTCCGGCCCGGACCGCCGCTTTAGCGTGGGAGGCGATGCATCCGTCACATCCGTGCACCACCCCGATCGCCAGCGCAATGAGCTCCTTGTACTTGACATCGAGGGCGCCGGACGCCATTGCCGCTTTGCTCATCTCACCGAATCCGGCGTACACACCGGGAATCATCTGACGAAGCGACCGATGCTGCGGGTTGAGGTCATCCAGAACGCCTTGGTGAACGTCGTGGTGAAGATGCTGTTCGTCCATGCCCGAGACTATACTGATACCGGAGGGGGTATTGGTATAGTATGGGCAGGGTTGATACCGGGAAGGCATTCGATGAACTCTGACGAAGACACGATGGCTGCGGTGCTCAATCGATTGCGCCGCGCGCAGGGTCAACTCGGCGGCGTGATCGCAATGATCGAGCAGGGCCGAAACTGCAAAGACGTCGTTACCCAACTCGCAGCGGTGTCGAAAGCGCTCGACCGTGCCGGGTTCAAGATCGTCGCATGCGGCCTGCGTGACTGCATCAACGGCACGCAGCACGGGGACGCGCCGCCGCTGAGCGAAGCCGAGTTGGAAAAGCTTTTTCTGGCCCTGGCCTAGACGAACAGAAAGGGATCAGCCATGCCACTAGGAACCACCGGTTTGACCACGACGCTGCACACTTCGTTCAGCGAAGCCGTCGAACAGACCACGCAGGCTCTCGCCGAACAGGGCTTCGGCGTCCTGACCAGAATCGACGTCAAGGCCACGCTGAAGCAGAAGCTCGGCAAGGACATGGAGGACTACCTGATCCTCGGCGCCTGCAATCCGCAGCTCGCGCACCGCGCCCTGGACGTGGACCGCCAGATCGGCCAGTTGCTGCCGTGCAACGTGGTACTACGCGCTGCCGATGACGGCGGTGTCCTGGTGGAGGCGATGGACCCACAACTGATGGTCCGTGTCGTGGACCAGCCGGGCCTGCATGAGGTCGCCGACGAGGCCGCAGCCAAGCTGCAGGCCGCCATCGGCAAGCTCAGTCAGGCACCGAGCTAACCGCCGGAGGCGATGCGGCTCGGTCCAGCGGCGAATCCTGTCACATCCCAACGGAGATCGCCGTGTCCCGCACCTAGGTCGACGCCCTGATAATGTCGGCCGAAAACGCATGCGGCATCAACGGAATCGGTTACTAGGACGACACAATCGTGCGCGCGGCCGAGGGATGGCGCATCGCCCGGCGGCAGTTCACCACCGTGCGAGTCAGCACGGTCGGATAGGGGTTCCTGGCGTCAATGTCGTCCTGCTGGCCCGTCGGCAAACGGTGCTGGATGACGTTGCGACAGAGATCGATTCGATGAATTCCGCGCAAAACTGCACCCTCGCCGTTGATCTCGCGCAACCAGGCGCGGCCCCAGCCATCGCCGAGTTGCAGATCGGGTTTTTCGTCTGCTGCGCGAGGGCCGGTCCGAATTTCAAGCCGTTCCTGTCGAGTCCGGTCGAGGCCGCCGAGGCGGCGGTGCAGGAGGGACGAGCTGCACGCCGGTATGCGGATGTTGGGTTCGCGCATCCGCAATCAAGCCGTCGAGGTCATCAGTGCGGCCGGCCAGGCGGCGACGGGTCAGGGCTGCATCCGCCGGTCGCCAGCTGATCAGCACCCTTCCGTAGAGCAGGCGCCGGATCCGTGCGCCGGGAAGCACCGCACGCACGTGCCCGCGCAACTCGGCGAAGTTGTCCGGTGGGGGCCACTTGATGGGAGCGGTGTGCTCCCATTTGCCCCGGATCTTGTTGACGACACCGCAGGCCACCAACGAGGCCAAATGCCACAACCCCTCTCGCGCAGATGGTTTGACGAACGTGACGACAACCAAGGTTCCGTCTGGACGCAGCAGGCCGGCAAGGCGTGCCAACGCCGCCCGGGTGTCGTCGATGTGGTGCAACGCGGCATTGGACACCACGGCGTCGAAATTGGGTAGCTCGGTTGTCATCACGTCACCGTGCGTCCACTGCACTGGCGCGTTGGGGAACCGAGCACTCGCGCGCTTCAATACCGGCTCGTCGACGTCCAGGGCAACAACGCTGGGGATTCGCTCCGCCAATCGGGCGGCCAGAAAGCCGTCACCGCACCCGACATCCAGCACCTGCTCCGCCTCGGCGGAGACCTCGGCGTCGATCAGTGCGTTGTAGTGGATGTTGATATTCCACGGTCGTTGACCCGACATTTCATCCAACGTAGCGGCCGTGCGCCTATTCTTCGATAGGCATATCGCTTGGGCAGAGGAGACCCAGTGACGGTGTACCGCGAAGTGCTGACCGTGATCGGCGTTGGTGGCATGGGCCAGGCGATCGCCCGGCGGCTGGGCTCGTCGAAGACCGTGCTGCTCGCCGACAACAACGAACGGGTGCTGACCTCGGTCGCCGAATCGCTGTCCGCCGACGGATACGACGTGAAGAGTCAGACGGTCGATGTCGCTTCGCCTGACTCGGTGCACGCGCTTGCCGAGTTCGCCGACTCGCTGGGCAATGTGACACAACTGGCGCACACCGCTGGACTCTCCCCTGCGCAGGCCTCCGCCGCATCGATCCTGGCTGTCGATTTGCTCGGTGTCGCACTGGTACTGCGCGAGTTCGGCGACGTCATCGCCCCCGGCGGGGCGGGGGTCGTCATCTCCAGCATGGCCGGCCACTTCATGCCACCGTTGTCGGCCGAGCAGGAACGGGCATTGGCGCACAATCCGCCCGAGGAACTGCTCACCCTGGACTTCGTCAGTAAGATCGGTGAGCCGAATTTCGCCTACCCGATCGCCAAACAGGCCAACGTTGTTCGCGTTCGCGCGGCTAGCGCGCACTGGGGCCGTCGAGGAGCCCGCATCAATTCGATCAGCCCGGGCATCATCTCCACCCCGATGGGGCAACAGGAACTCGCTTCGCCCGTGGGTGACGGAATGCGGGCCATGATCGCCATGTCCGGTACCGGGCGCATCGGGACCCCCGATGACATCGCCGCGGCGGTCGCATTCCTACTCGGCAGCGACGCCACCTTCATCACCGGCACTGACCTGCTGGTGGACGGCGGTGTCGTCGCCGCGGCGAAGGCGGGTACGCCGTGAGCAGATTTCAGACCAGGTAGTACAGGTCAGGTTGCGCAACGGGGCGATCTGCCGCCGTTGCGTGCGCATAGCGCACGGCTTTGAGCGTGGCCGAGAATTCCTTATCCTCCTCGGGGAAGACGTGCTCGGCGGGGAACCAACTGTCGAAGCCCACGTTCTTCAGGATCGCGGCGGTGTCGGGTCGCAGTCCTGCCAGCAGCACAGTGACGCCCCGGTCGGTGAGTTCGCGAAGGAAATGCTCGATCCGCTCGATGCACACCACATCAGGGTGCCGTACGCGTTTGAGTCGCAGAATCACCACCCTGCCCCGATCCTCCGACTCGATCCGTTGCGTCAGGTCGGCCAGGTGGCGGTCCAATTCCGTTGCGGCCCCGAAGAACAGCTCTCCCTCCAGGTCGTAGATGAAGGTGCTCGCATCCGGCTCGTCACCCGGAACACGTTCGCGCACCACGCGTTCGGGGGTAACGATGAGTTCAGTGGCCTTGAGTTTGGCGGCGCGCGGCACGAACAGCAGGATCGACAGGATGACGCCCAGCAGCACGGCCTTGTCGAGATCGATCGCAATCCCGGTGACGGCCGTCACGATCACCAGGCCCGCGTCATACCGGGACGCCTTCAGCGTGTAGATCAAGCGCTGGAAGTTGACCAGGCGCGCCGCGGTCACCAGGAGCAGTCCGGCCAGCGCCGGCTGCGGGACATAGCGCAGCAACGGCGCGAAAAGCAGCAGTGCAACCGCAACCGTTGCGGCCGAGACGATGCCGGAGAAGCGGGTCGCGGCACCGGACTGGTAGTTGATCGCCGAGCGCGACAAAGACCCCGATCCCGGCAGGCTTTGGAAGAATCCGCCACCGAGATTAGCCAGGCCTTCGGCCATGATCTGCCGGTTGTAGTCGAGCTTCTGTTGAGTTTGGTGCGCAATGGCTTTGGCAATCGACAGCGCTTCGATGATGCCGACGAAGGCGATGGCCAGGGCCCCGGTCGACAACTCGGGCAACCACGCCGTGTTGACCTCAGGGATGTGCGGGGTCGGTAAGCTGCGCGGCACCTTGGCGGCCACCGACACCGCGGTGTGCCCGCCGGCGCCCGGCACCGACCAGCCGGCCAGATAGGCGATCAGTGCGGTGATGATCAGCACGGCGAGCATGTCGATCTGCGGTAGCCCGAAGCGCTGCACCACCTTTCGGAGCACCACTGCCAGCACCACCGCGGTGGCGCTGACGATCACCGCTCGGTAGTTGATCGCATCGCCGCGGAACAACGTCAGCCACACGCGCCGTAGCACCTGCATATGGCCGTTGCCTTTGTCCTTGACTCCCAGCGCATTACCAAGCTGCCCGATGGCGAGCAGGAAGGCCGCGGCGGCCATGAATCCGATGATCACGGATTCCGAGATGTAGCGGGTCAGGTTGCCGAGCCGGAAGACTGCGATGACGATCTGGAACGCCCCGACCAGCACACCCAGCAGGAAAAGCGCCTGGTACAGCTGCCCGGTGTTCTCCGAGTCGATGAACGCCAGGGCTGTGAAAACCAGCAGTGAGATCGCGCTCGTCGGTCCGTTGATCAGGTGCGAGGACGACCCGAAGATCGACGCGATCGTCGTCACCACGACGGCCGAGTAGACGCCGAACTTCGGGTCCACACCGGCGATCAGTGCATACGCGATCGCTTGCGGAAACGAGATGGCCGCGACGGTCAGGCCGGCGATCAGGTCCGCCCGCCCCTTGATCCAGCCGTACTGGAATGGTTGACCCACGTGAATCTTCTAGGTCGCCGGTGCGGCGGCGACCGGGGGCGCCGTAAGGGTGTCGAGGATTCCGTTGTCGCCGAAAAACTTTTCCCGGGCATCGGTCCAGTCACGAGCGACCGCGGTCACCGGAAACAGCCTCAGAGAAGGAAGCCGGTCGGTATGGCGGGCAAGAATGTCGGTCCGGAACGGCCGGTAACCGTACTGCGCGATCATTTCCTGTGCGGCGTCGGTGAACAGATAGCGCAAGTAGTCCTTGGCGTTGCCGGCCACCCTGGCATCGGCGAGGTTGGCGTCGACCCACGCCACGGCGGGTTCGGCCAGGATGCTCACGGGCGGGTAGACGATCTCGAGTTCGTCCTTGTTGGCGGCGACCTCGCGCAGCGCCTCATTCTCCCACGTCAATTGCACATCACCGATCCGCTGCACGGTGAAGCTCACCCCTGCACCGCGCGCCCCGGCATCAGCGACCGCGACATGTTGAAGCAGTGCCCGCACATAACTGCCGGCCTGTTCCGGGCTGCCGCCCCGCGTGGTGACCGAACCCCAGGCGGCCAGCACGCTGAGCTGGCCGTTACCCGAGGTGCGCGGGTTGGGTGAAACGATCGCGACGTCGCGGTCTACCAGATCCGGCCAGTCACGAATGCCTTTCGGATTGCCCTTGCGGACCAGGAAGACGATGGTCGAGGTGTAGGGAACCGAGTTGTTGGGGAGTCGTTGCCGCCAATCGGCTGCCAGCAGCCCGCGCCTGGCCAGCGTGTCGATGTCGCTGATCAGCGCCAGCGACACCACCTGGGCTCGCTGGGACCCGTCCGCGACGCTGCGCGCCTGCCGACCCGAGCCGCCGTGAGACTGCCTGACGGTCAATCTGTTTCCGTACTTGGTGATGAAGGCCTGGTCGATCGCCGCGTACAGCTCACGGGTGGGGTCGTAAGAAACGTTGAGGATCTCATTCGACCGGTCTTCGGGAAGGTTTTTGACCACGATCGCAGTCGCCGCGAAAACGATTGCGACTACGCCCAGGACGTTGAGCCAGGACACTCGACCAAGCCAGCGCAGACGGTGACTCAACAGAGATCCTCAACTCGTACGGTCGATGGGCAATTCGACGATGCTAACGATCCGGCCGCTTCCCGGCAGCGGTGAGAATCAGACAGAAGAAAAGGCCGGGCTTTCACGGCCGCAGATCGATGACCCGCTGCAGGTCTTCGGCACACGCTGTCACGACATCGGCCAGCACAGACCCCGCGGCCTCAGTGGAGTCGATCGACGCCGCGCATCCACAGGCGGCCCGCGCATGGGCGCTCGCCGCCTCGACGTCACCCTCGACGTCGTTCAGGCCCGCCGCGAGCTCACCGATCGCCTCGCGCACGGGTTCGGCCGGTTCGGCTCCACGGTTCTCCGGCGCTGCCGCTCGGGCCAGGTGCAGCACGGAGCCGGCCAGCAGCGTCAACTCCGCGGCCTGCCGATCGGCGCTTTCGACGGCGGCGCGCAGGTTCCGGCGCAGCGGCGCGAACCGCGCCAGCAGGCGCGCGTGATAGCGGGCCTCGATGAGGTCGTCCAGGCGCTCATGCACCCGATCGGCTGCCGGCAGAATCCGATCGGGTTGACCAAGAGCGTCTTTCAGAGCATCCAACACGGCAACGCGGGCCGCACGAAGAATCTCCACCGGGTTGCCCGGGAACAGCAGCAGACTCATCGCCAAGGCCAGACCGCCGCCGATCATGGCTTCCTGCAGACGCTCGAAGAGGCGGTCACCACCGGTGATCGCCATCACCAGAACGGCCGACCCGGCGGTCTGGTTGGCGAATGTCAGTCCCTCGCCGAGAAATCCGTGACCGATCAACACCGCGATGGACAACGCGGCGAACACCGCCCCGGACATCGCGATCCATTCGTTGCCGAGCAGCAGTTGCACCGCGGCGCCCAGGCTGATTCCCAAGGCCACCCCGCAGATGTTCTGGATCACCCGCTGTGCGTGAAACACGTTGCTGGCCGACAGCGTTACCGCCGCGGTGATCGGAGCGAAGAAGGGATCAGAATGACCCAGCAGGTCGTGCGCGATATACCAGGCCAACCCGGCGGCGCTCGATGCCTGCACGATCGCCCACGACACGTCGCCCAGCCGGCGGGCGGCCAGCTGACCGTTGCCCTTTGTCCTGGTGAGCAGCGAAGCGTTCATCACGCCTGCTTACCACCAACGTCAGCGAATGTTGTACTCGTGCAACGTTTGGCCGGTCCCCTCGCTGACCGTGACGTAGCCCCGACCATCGGGATGGAAGGCGATCGCTTCACCCTGCGTTTCACTGACCGCCGGCGCGTCGACAGGCGGCTGACCGAACGGCGACCAGGCGCTGGTGCCCGGGGCGCGATCCCAGAGCAGGACATCGCGGTAGGTCCGCACCGCCAACTGCGAGCCGTCCGGCGAGAAGTCCGCGGCGGTGACTAGTTTCGACGAGGAGCGGGACATGTCCAGAGTGGCAACCTGATTCCACTGTGTCGGGCTACTGCTACTGCCCGCGCTGGTCCATCCGGCGTCCGGAGCGGCGAACACCCGCGACACGCTGCCGCTGGTCTTCTCCACCACCACGAGGTTGCGCGTGTTCGGGTCGACCGCGAGCGCCTCGGAGTTGATCTTCTCTCCGCCGGGATACTGCAGCTTGAGTTGTTCGACTCCGGACAGGGAACCGCTCGTGGGATTGCTTGCGGTGCCGGTGACGATCGGCTCGGGCACCCGGTAGACCGTGACGCTGCTGCGCGACAGCCCGTTGTCGCCGATGTCCCCCACGTAGATGTAGGACTTGCCATCCGGACCCTTGGCCACCTCGATGTCCTCCCAGTCGCTCGCTGAGGCGCCACTGAGCTTGTAGGTGGCCAGGGTCTGACCGGTCTTGGCATCGATTGCGAAGATGCGTGCGCTGTCTCCGGAATCGTTGTGCACCCAGTAGACATCCGGGTTGTTGATCCCGGCGTCGACGCCGGAGATTTCTTTCAGATTGCCGTCGGCGACGGTCCCTCCATTGGCGGACGTGATCTTGTCGTCACGGGCCGCGCCCACCGCGTTCTGGCCTGGGGGGTTCGACGGATTACCCGGATCGGTCGGATTACCCGGATCGGTCGGATTACCCGGGTTGCTGGGGCCGCTGACCTTCGTTCCGGTCGCCCCGTGAGCGCCGTCGTGGCCGGCGAGCTGGCCCCCGGAGCCGCCGGCCCCACCCGCACCCGGTGTCTGGCCGGCTCCGCCGGCGCCACCGTTGCCGCCGTCGCCCACCAATCCGGCGTTGCCCCCGGCGCCCCCGACGCCACCGATCGCGCCGGCGCCCCCCATGCCGCCGGCACCGCCATTGCCGGACAACAGGCCGCCGTTACCGCCCCGGCCCCCCGCCGGCGCCGGCCGGGTGGCGTCGACGCCGGTGCCCGCCTGACCGCCCGCGCCGCCGTTACCGATCAGCCCGGCGCTGCCGCCGTTTCCGCCGGCCTGGCCGGCCGCCCCCGATCCGCCCTTGCCGCCATTGCCGTACAGCAGTCCGCCGGCTCCACCGTCGGCACCGGTGCCGGCCGGCCCGTCGGCGCCGTTCCCGATCAGCGGCCGGCCGGTCAGCGCCCGGGTTGGTGCGTTGATCAGGTTGAGCGCCTGTTCTAGCGGAGTGATGTTGGCCGATTCGGCAGCGGCGTACCAGCCCGCACCGGATGTCAGCGACCGCACGAACTGCTGGTGAAAGGCTTCGATCCGCAGGTTGAGCGCCTGGTAGTCGCGGGCGTGCCCGGCGAACAACGCGGCGATGGCCGCCGACACTTCGTCGTCGGCCGCGGCCAGGATTGTGGCGGTCGGCAGCGCCGCCGCGGCGTGCGCGGCGGCCAACGCCGACCCGATTCCCGACAACTCCGACGACGCCGCCGCCAGCAGCTCCGGGATTACAGCAACGTACGACATCGGTGACCTTCCAAACGGCGATGCAATCAATCAATTGATCGTATGCAGGCGCCACGGCGACGCGGATCGTTTTCGGCAAATAATCAATCGTCTGATAGTTTAAGGCCGGTTTAGCGTGGTCCCCGCGGCAACTTTCGGCGATGCAGCACCTTCGTGCGTCCAATCCCCCGGCCTGACCCGCCAGGTACGGCGCGCGTACTCCAATTCGGTGTACGGCCACTGGGTCACGACACGGCCACTGGGCGAGCGGAAGTAGCTGTCGCACTGCGTCCAGATCGAGCGTTCCAGGTCGGCCGAGAGTCGGTCGTTGTAGCGCCGCTCCGCCTCCGGACGAACATCGAGGTATCCCCCGTGGCGGGCGATCCGGGACACCGCGCTGGCCACGAGTCGAGCGCCCGCCTCGAGAATGTAGACGATCGAATTGCCGCCCTGATTGGTGTTGGGCCCATAGAGCATGAAGAAGTTCGGGAACCCCGACACCGCCACACCCAGGTACGCGGTCGGGTCTTGACCCCAGCGCTCGTGCAGACTCCGTCCCCGGGCGCCGATGACCTCGATACCCGAGAGATAGCGAGACGTCTCGAATCCAGTGGCCAGCACCACGGCATCGACGTCGACCGCAGCGCCCGACGCGGTGACCACCGCGGAGTCCGTCAACCGTTCGATGGGATCGGTGACCAGTGCGACGTTGTCCTGCTGCAACGCTCGATAGAAGTCGTCACCCAACAACACGCGCTTGCAGCGGAACGGATAGTCCGGCGTCAACGCCCGGCGCAGGTGCTCGTCGGGCACCGTGCGTTCCAGGAAGGAGGTCGCGAACGCAGACCGCGCGGCGACGATCGGGTCGTCGGCCATGGTCGCAGTGTTGTCGTGCTGGAATTTCCAGATCTGCCAACGCTTCCGGCGCGCGGCCAGCGGGTTGCGCCGGAACTGAGCCAATTCGGCTGCGCTGTAGGGCCGATCCTCCTTGGGCACCATCCAGGGCGGTGTGCGCTGAAATACGGTGAGGTGTTCGGCGATCTTGGCCAGTTCCGGAATGACCTGCACGCCGCTGGCGCCGGTGCCGATCACCGCCAGCCGCTTCCCCGTCAGATCGACGCCGTGGTCCCACTGCGCGGTGTGCATCACGGTACCGCCGAATTCGTCCAATCCCGCGATATCGGGCAGCCGCACCGACCCGAAAAGCCCTGCGGCACAGACGACAACGTCGAATTCTACATCTTGGGCCCAGCCCCGGCGATCCAACCGTAAGGTCC
Source organism: Mycobacterium gordonae (assembly GCF_017086405.1). Classification (NCBI taxonomy): domain Bacteria; kingdom Bacillati; phylum Actinomycetota; class Actinomycetes; order Mycobacteriales; family Mycobacteriaceae; genus Mycobacterium; species Mycobacterium camsae. The sequence continues at coordinate 320,457 of NZ_CP070973.1, read as the reverse complement.
ACCGCCCCGCCTCGTCGTCCCAGCGGGCGGACCGCACCGTCGTGTCGAGCATGAGGTGGCGACCCAGGTCGCAATCATCGACCACCGACTCCAGATAGGCCAGTATCTCGGGCTGGCGAGCGTAGGTCCGGCTCCACGCTTTGTTGGGCGCGAAGGAGAATGAATAGAGATGGCTTTGGATATCGCAGGCCGCGCCCGGGTAGGTGTTGCGCCGCCAGGTTCCCCCGACGCCGTCATCAGCCTCGATGATCACCAGGTCGTCGATGCCGGCGCGGCGCAGTGCGACCGCCGCGCCCAGGCCGCCGAAACCCGCCCCGATGATCGCCACCTTGGGCGACTGCCTGGGGCGGGTCGCCGCTCGGACGCGGCCGAGGACGTACTTCACGCATGGTCCCGGGTGGGCCGGATCTCCAGCCCGGCCAGATCCCCGTCGGCGCGCCAGGCTGCCAGCAGGTCGGCGTATTCGGTAGGGCCACCGAAGAAGAAGCTGCCCTGGCGGGTCTTGACGTCGGCCTTGCCTTCCCGGTTGTAGTAGCCGGGCGTGCACGTCTTGGCCCGTTCGGCGGTGGCCGCGGAGCGCTGCACGACCGTCTGGACCCAGGCGGCCTCGGCGGCCGCCGAAGCCTCGACCTCGGCAACCCCGTGTTCCAGGGCCCAGGCGATGATCCATGCGGCATGGGTGGCCTGGACGTCCAGCAGATAAGGGAAATTGACGGTCAGCCCGGCCTGGGCGATGCTCTCGATGAAGCAGTTGGGAAATCCGTTGGCGCACAAGCCCTGGAAAGTGCGCACTCCGTCGTTCCACCGCTCGGTCAACGTCACGCCGTCCCGCCCGATCAGTTCGAATCCGGTGCGACGGCAGTAGTCGGTGCCGACTTCGAAACCCGTTGCGAAGATCAGTAAGTCGACCTCATAGGTCACCCCGTCGACCACCACCCCGGCCTCGGTGATCTGCTCCACGCCGCGTCCGCGGGTGTCCACCAGGGTCACGTTGTCGCGGTTGAAGGTCTGCAGGTAATCATCATGGAAGCAGGGCCGCTTGCAGAAGTATCCGTACCAGGGCTTGAGCGCCTCGGCGGTCGCGCGATCGACCACGCTCTCGTCGACACGCGCCCGGATCTCCTCCATCTTGGCGAAGTCCGCAATCTCGATATCCCTGGTGCGTTGCTCCGGGCTGACGGTTGCGTCGGTGTCGTGACGCATCACCGGCAGCTTGCGGGTGATGCTCGTCCAGGCATCGGCGACCAGATCCTCGTCGGCCTGCCCGCCGGAGGTGAGAATCTGGAAGTTGTCGATCCGCCGTCGTTGCCAACCCGGTTGTAAGGTGTCGGCCCACAACTGGTCGGTCGGGCCGTTGGCGCGGACGTCGACGGACGACGGCGTGCGCTGGAATACGTAGAGCCGCTGCGCGGCCGCTGCCAGGTGCGGCACGCACTGCACCGCGGTGGCCCCGGTACCGATGATGCCGACCCGCTTGTCCGAGAGATTCTCCAGTTGATCGCCGGTGTATGCGTAGTCCCACCGGCTGGTGTGAAACATGTGGCCGCGGAAGTCGTTGATGCCCGGTATGCCGGGCAACTTGGGCTTGGCCTGATACCCGTTGGCCATCGAGACGAACTTGGCCCGCATCTCGTCGCCGTGGTTCGTCTTGATAACCCACCGGGAAGTCCCTGCCTCCCAGCGGATTTCACACACGTCAGTCTGCAGGCAGGCATTTCGGTAGAGATCGTAGTGCACGGCGATGCGCCGGCAGTGCTCGAAGATCTCCGATCCCTTCGCATACTTCTGCTCGGGAATGTAACCGAGCTCTTCCAGCAGCGGGATGTAGACGTAGGACTCGACATCGCAGGCGATCCCCGGATAACGGTTCCAGTACCAGGTGCCGCCCACATCCGCTGCCCGGTCGATCAGGCGGATGCTCTCGACCCCGCGTTGGCGTAGCCGCACGCCGGTCAGCAGTCCGCCGAATCCGGCACCGACGATCGCCACGTCCACCTCGTCGCTGACCGGCTCACGGGTGAAGTTCTTGTCCGCCCACGGGTCATCGGCAAAGCGGGCGAACTCCCCCGCGATCTCTACGTACTGCCCGATCCCGTCGGGGCGCAGCCGTCGGCTGCGTTCCAGCGCGTACTTCTGGCGCAACGCTTCCACGTCTAATGTGCTGCCGACAGTCTCGGTCACCCGCGACCTCCGTGAGCCCGTCCGGATAATCGATCGCTTGATCGCAATCAAGGAGATGCTAGCTTCCCGGAGCGAAGAGTTCCCCTCTTACCATTACTTTGGCCGCATTCAGGGCCGCGTGGTAGTCGTCGGGCGGCAGCGTCGCGGCCAGCTCCGTGAGGCCGTAGATAAGCGCGTAAATCGCTTCCCCGGTGGCGTGCGGGTCGGGATGAGCACCGAGTTCGCCGTTGCGGCAGGCCTGCTCCACCACACCCTCGATGATCTTGCTGAAGTTCTCGAACCGAGGTTCCCCTCCGGCCTTTGCGAAGTGTTCCGCCTGGATGGCCCACTCGAACGCCGCCAGATCGGGATACTCGCGCATCAAGGCGCCGCACTCATCTAGGACGGCCGCGATTCGATCGACGACGTGACCTGGCCCGCTGGCCGCCCTGCGCAACCGCGGAACGGCAGCCTCGGCCCTGCCCCTGACCGTGGCCTTGAGCAGTTCCGCCTTGTTCGGAAAGTAGTTGTAGAGGCTCGCGCTGGTGACGTTGGCCGTCCGGGCGATCTCACGGATGGTCGCCCGGGAGTAACCGACCTGCGCCACGCAGCGCATCGTTGCGCCGATGATCCGCTGGCGAGTCTCCTCACCAGTTGCGCCTACGGGGCGGCCCCGATTCGTTCCGGCCATGGTGAGCCGTGTCCTTACTCGTGTTCCTGCCCACCTGGACCGGCGGGGTCTGTATCGACGTGGTCAAATACATTTATATTCGACCGATCAATTAGTTCCTGCGGCCGGGCGGTCGCGGTGGTAGGCGATTTCAGCATTTTCTCGATGGGGGCCATTCAAGCGTGACTACCAGTTCTTCCCTGTCCGATCGATCACCGTCGGGAGCCCAGCTCGGCCGTCCGGTGGGTGCAGACGGAGAGCAGACTCGCTACCGGATCATGGCTGCGGCGATGCGCTGCGTGGCCGAGGTCGGCTATTCCCAGACGACGATCCGCGAGATCGCCCGCGCCGCCGACATGACCAGCGGCAGCCTTTACCACTACTTCGCGAACAAGTCCGAACTACTCAAGGCGACCAGTGAGGAGATCGAGAACATCGTCCTACCCCGACTGCGGGCCGCCGTCGAGGGCTTTGATGACGTCGCCGACCAGCTCGATGCGGTGCTGGACGAATCGAAGCGGCTAATACACGACTATCCGCACCTGCCCGCCTTTCTGCGCGCCGTGCGCTCCGGCGGCACCACGCAGGCGGTACCCAGCGGCGGCCAGTACCCCGGCTCGAAGGCGCTGCGCGTCGTCGTCACCGAGATCGTCGATACGGCGCACAGCCGAGGCGCACTCTCCCCCGCCACGAACACCGCGGCCGCTGTCGACGCCATCTGCGCACTGACCCGCGGCCTCACGGAGCCGGCCGCCCGCGGCTCGCAGCAGACTTATGACGCCACACTCAGTGCTGCCAAGCGGATGATCAGAGGGACGTTGTTCGGGCCTCCGCAATCCGGGCAATGATGGCGGAACTGCTCACCGCGCTGCGGCTGAACATGACCAACATCGCGGATCCGTCAGGACCCCACGGCGATCGCTACCGCGCCGCGCTGGAGATGGCGGAATTCGCCGACAACAGCGGGTTCACGGCGATCAGCGCCGAGGAACACCACCTGGCCGCCACGGGTTGGCTGCCGTCACCGTTGCTGCTGGCCGCCGCGCTGGCGGGACGGACCCGCCGAACCCGCATCAGCATCAACGCGCTGATCGTGCCACTCTACGATCCGATCCGGCTCGCCGAGGATATCGCCGTGCTGGACAATCTCGCCCAGGGCCGGTTCAGCTTCGTGGCCGGCATGGGTTATCGACCCGAGGAATATCATGCGGCCGGCAAGGACTGGTCGCGGCGCGGCGCCCTGATGGACCTTTGCCTTTCGGTGCTGCTGCAGGCATGGGGCGATGAGCCCTTCGAGTACGACGGCGCCGTCATTAACGTCACGCCCAAGCCGCACACGCGTCCGCACCCGTTCTTTTTCGTCGGCGGGATGACCGCAGCCGCGGCTCGGCGCGCGGCGCGGTTCGGGTTGCCGTTCTCGCCGCCGATGGCCATGCCCGAGTTGGTGACCGTATACACCGACGAGTTGCGCAAGCAGGGCAAGACGGGCTTTGCCTACTACCCCGAAAACGGCAGCACCGTCACATTGCTGCATCCAGACCCGGACGAGGCCTGGTCTCGGTACGGCGAATTCGTCATGAACGAGGCGGTCGAGTACACCGGTTGGAAACGGACCGGGGTTCCCAGGCCCAACGAGACACCGGCGGCGACGGTCGCTGATCTCCGTCAACTCGACAACGTCGAGATTCTCACCCCGGACCAGTTGGTCGCGCAGATCCACGGTGGCCGAACAGACGTCGTGATCAACCCCTTGATCGGTGGTCTTCCGATCGACGAGGGGTGGGCCGGTCTGCACCGGTTGGTCGACGAAGTTCTCCCCCACGTGTGACGGCGACTGGCCGTGCATCCCGGCAACGGGCGTGGGGCCCGGCTGTGAAAATTCACAGCGTTAATACGTTTGCGGTGGTTTGGAGAACGCATAGGCGGGCAAAATAAGCGGCATGATCACGCGCTTCCTCGGTTCCGCCGCAGCCGTAGCTGCGGGTCTCAGTGCTTCGATTCTGGCTTCCCCCGCGCCAGGTGCGTCTGCTGAGCCGTGCCCAGACGTCGAGGTGGTCTACGCCAGAGGGACGGGCGAGGACGGCCTGGGCGCCACCGGGCAGGCCTTCGTCGACAACCTGCGCCCGCGAATCGGGGCCCAGTCGCTGGGCGTCTACTCCGTCAACTACCCCGCCAGCGAGGAATGGGCCACCGGCGTCGACGGCATCCGGGATGCCGGCGCTCACGTGAACTCGATGGCGAGCGCGTGCCCCAAGACGAAGATGGTGCTGTCCGGCTTCTCGCAGGGCGCTGCCGTCATGGGCTTCGTCACCTCCGCCCGTGTTCCGGACGGGGTCGACCCGGCGACGGTGCCCAAGCCGCTGGATCCCGCTGTCGCCGACCATGTCTCGTCGGTGGTCTTGTTCGGGACCCCCAACTTGCGCGCGATGGAATTCCTGGGTCAGCCGCAAGTGGCGATCGGTCCGCTCTACCAGGCGAAGACGCTCAAGATCTGCGCCCCTGAAGACCCGGTGTGCTCGCAGGGACTGAATTTCGCAGCCCACAACTCCTACGCTGACGACGGGTCGTCGATCGACCAGGGCGCGGCGTTCGCCGCGGCTCGGTTAGGCGGCGGCGCCCCCGCTCCGGTGCCCGCGCCGTCCGGATTCGGTAACTGAACGTCGCCCACCGAGGCGTCAAGCCAGCTGGGTCAACCCCTCGATCAGGAGTTGCAGCCCAAAGCTGAACTCCTCGGCCAGGGGCACCGGCAGGTGCGGGGCGACGGTGGCGGTGGCCGGGTAACTACCGGAGTCGAGGCGGCTGAATGCCTCCGCCGCCGCCGCGTCGTGGTGCTCCGCCACCGCCGCCGCCGGCACCTGCATGGCGAAGCCCAACACGAAGCGCGACAGGGTGGCATAACTGCGCGCGGCAGTTGCCGCGGAGAATCCGCCGTCCAGCAGCACCCTCAGCACGAATTCCCGCTGAGCCGTGGCGTTCGGACCGACCGGGACCTGTCCGATCAGCAACGGCGCGGCGTTGCCGTGCCTCCCGAGAGCGCCAAACATGGCGCGCGCGAACGAGATGCATGCCTCGTCCCACGCCAGCCCGGGGGCACTGTCCACCACCACCTCGCCGAGCATCCGATCCACCACCATGGCCACGAGTTCAGCCCGGTTGGCGAAGTGCCGGTACAGCGTTGCGGTGCCCGAACCCAGGCGCTGCGCCAGCGATCGCATGGAAAGCGCCTCCGCGCCTTCTTCGTCGACGAGTTCGAGGGCCACTGCGACGATGCGGTCTAGCGGTAGCGCCGGACGCCCACGTGAGCGGCCCGGAGCGGAGTTGACATCAGCAGTATTTATGGACACACTGTACCCATAAATAGTCAACGGGTCAACGCCCCTGCCATGAAGGATGTTTCAGCATGCTTCTCCCGCTCGCAGCCGAGCCCTTCACGGCTCCCACCGATCGCGACATGCTCCCCTCGGAGCGACGCGAATTCGTCCGTACGCATCGCACCGCGGTTTTCGGCTACCGCAGGCGCAACGACGGGCCGGCGATGTCGATCGTCTACTACATCCCGACCGATGACGGCGAGCTGCTGGTGTCCACCATGGCCGGTCGCGGCAAGGCCCGGATCATCGAGCGCGACAACAAGGTCAGCCTGTGCGTGCTGGACGAGCGCTGGCCTTTCACCTATCTGCAGGTCTACACGGACGCGACGTTGGACACCGACCGCGACCTGGCGGTAGACGTGATGATGGCAGTGGCCGGAAGGATGTCGGGCCAACCGCTCGGACCCGAAGCGCGCCCGTCGATCGAGGCGATGTGCGACCGGGAGAATCGTGTGGTGATCCGGTGCCGCCCTTACTCGACGTTCGCCACACCGCCCCGGCACCTGCACCGCAACGACGAGGTCGAACTGCTCTCACACTGGGTTTCCGGTGTGGTCCCCTGGGATGCCGCCGACCCGGCGGCATGAATCACTGCGTCGCGTACCGGTCGCGCAGCTTGGCCAACGTCGCTTCGATGCCGGACGCGTTCGCCTTGGCGAAACCCAGCCGCTCGTAGTACTTCAGCTTCTTCTTGAGCGTGCCGGCATCGTGGTAGTCGAAGGTCTCAGTGACCTGCGTCAAGGTGGGCGACAGCGCCTCGAATTCCCACCGCCACCGGTGGCCCAGCGGATGCCGCCACTCGATCAGCTCGACGGGCCTGAACGCGGTCACCGTGCTCGTGACGCGATAAGGCAGGCCGAACATTTTCATGTTCGTCGAGAACTTCGCCCCTTCGGTGAGGTGGGCCGGAGCCTTGACGTTGGCCTGTACCGTGCCTGATCCATCCAGTTCATTGTGCCGCCGCGGATCGGCGGCCATCGCGAACAACTCCGCCGCCGGCGCGGCCACCTCCACCCTGCGACTGATCCTTCGCGGCCCCCGGTCGACAACAATGACGTCCATGCAGCCAGCCTATCGTCGGAGCATCCAGGGAGTACCCCGTGCAAGGAGACCGATGAGTCGGCCACTGAACGGCCGACACCCACCCGCAGCTGCGTGACATGCACAAGCCGCTGTTGCCTGACGGCGTCGCCCAGCCCGAGGACGTCGCGGACGCCGTCGCCTGGCTGGCATCCGATCAAGCCCGGTTCGTGACCGGCACGCAACTGTCGGTCGACATCGGCATCGGTTACTGCTGATCTGTGATTGCCACAACAGTTCGGCGCTGCTGTGGCGCTGCGCAGCGTAGATCTGCGCTGGTCATGATACGGTTCGCTGCTGTGGTGTCGTTGCTGGTGGAGGAATTTTGCGACCTGGGCACGGGTCCGCGAGGTTCCTGGCGCACCCGGAAGCCGATTGCGGCCATCGAATGTCAGAGCTGAGCCGCCGCCGTTTCCTTGGCTCTCTCGCGTTCACCACCGTCGCGAGCGTGGGTCTGGCCCGATGCATGGTGGACCCCCAACCGCGGACTTTCGCCCAGGCCCCGGCAGCGGACGCCGCCGCACCGCCCGCAGGACCGACGGTCGCAGGACTGCTGCCGCCGCCACCGCCGAGCGCACGCATACGGCTGCCCGGCGGCGGCGTGCTCAGCCAGCTTCCGGGCAGTGGTGACCTGCTGGCGCTGACCGTCGACGACGGCACCAACACCGAAGTGGTGCGCGCCTACACTCAGTTCGCCAAGGACACCGGCATCCGGTTGACGTACTTCGTCAACGGCACCTACGACTCCTGGACCGACAATCTGGAGTTGCTCCGGCCGTTGGTCGAGTCCGGGCAGATCGAACTCGGCAACCACACCTGGTCGCACCCCGACCTGACGACGCTGTCCAAGGGCGAAATCGCCAAGCAGTTGATGCGCAACGACGACTTCTTGAAGAAGACTTATGGCGTTGGCGCCAAACCTTATTGGCGGCCACCGTATGCCAAGCACAACGCCGACGTCGACGCGGTGGCCGCCGATCTCGGATACAGCGTCCCGGTCCTGTGGTCGGGTTCGCTGTCGGACTCGACGCTGATCACCGAGGAATACATCGTGAAGATGGCCGACCAGTACTTCACGCCGCAGTCCATCGTGATCGGGCACCTCAACCACCTGCCCGTCACGCACGTCTACCCGCAACTGGTCGACATCATCCGCGCGCGCAATCTTCGCACCGTCACCTTCAACGACGTGTTCCTCAAGACGCCGTAGCGGCCGGCGCGAACCGCGCCAGGCGGTCGTCGAGCACCGCGTGAAAATGCCCGGCAGCACTCTCGTGCCGACCGAATTCGACGAAAGCATTTGCCCCGGAGTTCAAGCCGCGCTGAACCCCCTCGGACATCTCGTTATCCTCTGCCGTCCCACGCGCGATGAGCGCGCCCGCGGCGACCGGGTCACGCTGCCGCGCATCGCTGCCCGCCCGCCCAGCCACCTCCGGCCGCACCATCGAATAGACGGTGACCATGCTGTGACCGATATCGACCGGATCGATCACGATCATCAACAACAGGTCCGGGAACGTCGCCAGCATGACGTTCGGGAAGAGCTGATAGAGGTAGGTCACCCGTGCGTCTGTCGTCCACGTATCCTCCGGACGGTCGCGCAGCCGCTCAATGTTGCGGTACGGGAAGGTCAGACGGGAATTCGGGCCGAACCTCTCGACCACGTTGAGGTCGTCGTACTGCAGCGGGAAGAAGGTCTCCTTGTGCGTCGACCGGATGTGGTAGCCCTCTAGGAACTGCTCGACGAGAACCTTCCAGTTCATGGGTCGCAACGTGGCGTCGACATACACGAGTCGTTGTGCGGGCATGAGCTTGTCGCGCCAGGGAGTCCCGTCGGTCAACCAGCCCACGGCGTCGTCGTCCGGTTCAGGAGCAGGTTCCAGTGCGTCGATGACGATCAGCCCGTCCACCTCATGACTCTTGACCTCAACCAACCCCCGGGCGTGCACGTCGAGGTCGGGAAATGCCTCCCGGTGCGGAACGTGGGCGAGCGATCCGTCCAGCCGGTACGTCCAGCCGTGGTAACGGCATACCAGGGCATTGGCACATCCGGCGCCCTCGACAAGCGTGAATCCTCGGTGACGGCACGCATTCCGGAACACCCGGGCGCTCCGGTCGCGACCGCGCACCGCGAACAACGGCACCCCGAACGCCGTTCGTTCGACGTGGTCCCCTGGGTCGCCGATCGCCGCGGACGGCACGAAAACGCTCGGCATGGCACGCAACATCCGCATCTCCCGCGCGAATCGCGTTGCGTCCAGATAGTTTTCAACGGGCTCGCGCCAAGCGGCACCCTCATCGGTGGTGCCGCGGTCGATATGGGCCAGTATGCGCCGGACGATCTCGACGTCACTGGCAACCAACGGGTCGGCGACCAACGGCTTCGTCGGGGAGGCCACGTTCGTCAGTATCACAGTTTGAATGTCACACGTCAATGATCCAGTGATACGCGGCGCGATCGGGGAAGATGGTCCGGTGCCCGCCATGTCCGGATCTCGTGTGCGCGAACTGATCGGTGACCGACCGCTCAGCGCGCGCTCGGTGCTGGCATCGGCATTATTGGGTTCCGACGAGGCCAGGTTGCCGGTGGCTAGTCTGGTCGCGTTGGCGTCCCTGTTCGGCATCAGCGACGGCGCCGCCCGCACCTGCCTGTGGCGGATGGTCTCCAACGGCGAACTCAGCGCAGAAGACGGCAGCTACGCACTCGCGGGCCGGCTGGCCGAGCGCCGGCAGCGGGTCGACGAGGCCTATCGCATCGACGACGTCAGGGAATGGGACGGCACCTGGGAACTCGCCATCGTCTCGATGGAGCGCCGTACCGCATCCGACCGTCTGGAACTACGCAAGGCGGCGATGGCCCTGCACCTGGCCGACTTCCGCGAGGGCGTCTGGATCCGTCCGGACAACCTTGACTCGCAACGCCTTTCCGCGTCCCGCGCCGTCCTGGACCGGCAGTGCACGCACTTCCACGGTGCGGCCACCGACATCACCACCGACAAGATGCGGTCGTTGTTTGCCCTCGACGGCTGGGCCGACGACGCCAGGGCACTCATCGACGCCATGCAGACGGCGCTTGAGCGCGACAAGCGCGACGATACGGCGCAGAGTTTCACCGACGAGTTCGCGCTGTCGATCGCGGTGGTCCGCCACCTACAGCTCGACCCACTGCTGCCCGCCGAACTCGTAGCGGATCACTGGCCGGGCAACGCGCTGCGCGGCACCTACCGCCGGTTCGACGGCGCCTTCAAGAAGCGGATGAACAAGGTGTTCGACGGATGAGCCGTTCCCGGTCGTCGAGCCGCCGTCTGCAGGTGTTGGCAATGTTGGCCACACTGCCTCTGATGGCCGGGTGTGCGGACGGCTCACGTGGCGCCGGCGGACAACCCGCCACCACGGGCGCGCCCACGTCGAAACAGGCTGTGCACGGCCCGTTCTTCCCGGAGTGCGGCGGCGTCAGTGATCAGACCCTGGCCCAGCTCACCGGGGTCGTCGGGCTGGTGGTCACGGCCCGCAACGCGGTCGGATGCCAATGGCTGGTGAACGGCAGCATCTCCGGACCATGGTTCTCCTTCAGCTGGTTTCGCGGTAGCCCCATCGGTCGTGAACGAAAGAACGAGGACCTGAGCCGAACCACCGTCGACGACATCACCATCGACGGCCACAGCGGCTACATCGCGGTCGCCACCGACCGGCTCGGTACCCGGCTGTGCGACGTGTCCATCCAGTACCAGGACGACTTCTTCGAATGGTCAATCCAATTCGTCAGGAAGCCGTTCCCCGACCCGTGTGGCATCGCCACCGAGCTGTCCCGCCAGACAATCGCCGCGGTGAAGTAACCGGCGGATCGCAGGGCTGTGCTCGCCCAGCCGGGGCGCCCTGGTGCGGTAGGTCACCGGCGTCGCGGACAGGTTGATCGGGCTGGCAACCTGACGGCCGAGCACCTGACCGTCGTCGGTGTCGCGGATCGGGCGCAGGCCCAACCGCTCGGCCAGGGCGAAAGCCTGACCGATGTTGTTGACAGCGCCCGCGGGAATACCGAGGGCGGGAAGGATTGTCGCCCAGTAGCCGGCCGAGTTGGATGCCAGCGCGGCTTCGAGGTGCTCACGCAGTGGAACGCGGTTGCGCACCCGTGACGCGTTGCCGAGAAACCGCGGGTCGCGTGCCAGTTCGGGAATGCGCAGCGCGTCGCACAATGCGTCGAACTGCTTGTCGTTTCCCACCGCCAGCACGATATTCCCGTCCCCGGTCGCATAGCTGTCGTACGGAGCAATACTGGCGTGCCCGTTGCCGATCGCATGCGGAATCTCCTCGGCCAGAACATAACTGGCTGACTGATTGGCAAGCGCCGCCAGCAGCGTCGACAACAGGTTGATCTCGACGAGCTGTCCTCGCCCGGTCCGGTCACGTGCGCGCAGCGCCGCCAGAACCCCAACCGTGGCAAACAATCCCGCCAGCACATCGACCAGTGCCACCCCGACTTTGGTCGGGTGTCCGTCATCGGGTCCGGTGACGCTCATCAGGCCGCCGAGTGCCTGGACAAGCAGGTCGTAGCCGGCCAGTTCATATCCCGCGCCGGTCCCGAATGCCGAGATGCTGCAATATACCAACCCTGGGTTGGTCCGACGCAGGGTAGTCTCGTCGAGACCGAACCGGGCCATGGTGCCGGGACGGAAGTTCTCCACCACTACGTCGGCGCGCGTGGCGAGTTGCGCTGCGACATCTCGGTCTTCGGGGGTGTTGAGGTCCAGAACGAGGCTGCGTTTGTTGCGGTTGACGCCCAGGTAGTAGGTGCTCTCGCCGTCGACGAACGGTGGCCCCCACGCGCGGGTGTCGTCCCCACCGGGACGCTCCACCTTCACAATCTCGGCGCCGAGGTCACCCAGAGTCATGGTGCAGAACGGGCCGGCCAGCACCCTGGAGAAGTCTGCGACCACTATCGATGACAACGGCCCTTTCTCGGTCATGCGACTTCGCCGGCGACGGCGCTGCCGAACCAGATGCGCTGCGCCTGCGGGGCGATCTCGACGGCACGGGAGTCGAGCTGGTCCAGCGTCAGGCTGCTGATCGGATGGGTGGCGACGGCGGGTGTCAGCCCCGCCATGCCGCGGGCTTCACGTTGCAGGCGGGCTTCGAGTTCGAATTCGGTTGTCACGATCGCGACGGTCGGTATACCTGCCTGCTCCAGCCGTACCGCGTCGTTGACGCACGCCGAGCAGCAGGAGCCGCAGTCGCCGATCGCGGTGAGGGCTATGTCGTTCTCGGCGGCGATCTGGGCAATCAGCTCGGGACTCGCATCGCAGGAGAAGTGGTGCTTGTCGTAATAGGTGACGCTGGCGAAAACCGCTCCCTGTAGCGCGATTTGACGCACGGTGGCGCGTAGCAGTTTGGCGGCGTTCCATTTGGTGTTGCTCAGCACCGCCAACCGGAGGCCATCGGTGCGGCCCGGACGAGGGGCGGTGGGGGTTGCCGTCACCTCGACAACACCGCAGGGGTCATAGGCGAAGTTGGTCATTGATCTTCCCTTCTCGAGTGTCACAGCCGGCATGCGCCATCGGAGCAACCCAGTTCGCGGGCATTGCCGCTCGCCCCGGACACGTCGCCTTCGACGGCCCGCAGCACCGGTGTCGTCGCGGTGCTCCAGCCCGGCAGAAACGCGGAGAACCGGCCGGCGGAGCCGCCGGCGACGAAGAGGTGAATATCGTCGGGGGTGAAGACGATCGGCACCCGCCGGCCCGCCTCGCGGGGATACCACTTGGGCAGATTGCGGTTGTAAGTCCGTCCGCCCGCCGGTGCATAGCGGTCGCCGTAGCTGACGTCGTCCCAGGAGTTGGTGCCGTTGAGCCACAGGTAGCGACGCACGTCGTCGCGCGACCAACCGAATGAGGCGATGGTGCGCGCGTGCTCGACACCGATCACGACGGTGCAGGACCCACCCAGTACGGCGTTGTTGTGCGCGACGGTGCTCATCGCCGAGGCGACCGAATCGAGGATGCCCTGCGGGTCGTCAGAGATGTGGTTGGTGACGCTGTGCGGGGCCTCGGCGCCGATGACCAGCACGGTGCTGTCTTCGGGCGCGTAGCCGTGCTCGACGTGATAAGGCGCCCATGGACTGGCCTCCTCGTTCTCGGCGATACAGAAGGTGTACTTGCCGGGGTGGCCCAGGGTGCTCTTGTCGAGCTGACCGGGAATGCCGCCGCCGACGCTGAGCAGGATCAGCCGCACCGCGCGGCCGATGGTCGCGTTGGCCCGGTTACCGGAGCCGAAAACGTTTCCGCCGGAGTTCATTCCGATCCGCCGCGCGACGGGACCGTTGACGACGATCAGTGGTGACACCACATGCGTGGTGGCCTGCACGCCGTTGAGGTTGAACCGCGGGTCGGCAAGTGCGAGCACCGCCGCACGCACCACCGGCGCGTACTCGGGCTTGCAGCCGGCCATCACCATGTTGACGGCCAGCAGCTCGCGGGTCAGGCTGCCCCACCGCGGCGGGATCCGCGCGACGAGTTCGCCGGGGTCTCCGCCTAACGCGTCCAGCACCGCGGCGACCCTGGCCGGGGTGGGCGGGACGACGGGAAGCCCGTCACTCCACGGTTGGTCGAAATAGTGCTCGACAAGATCACGTTCCGTCGCGATCAGTCCGGTCATCGTGTTGCCTCCTTGGCTCTGCTGCGGCCACCGTAAGGCGGCGACATCATCACAGTCCAAGACATATCTAGTCATTGTTTATATTCTGCAGATATGGCTGACCCCGAGCTGCGACTACTGCGCTACTTCGTGACGGTCGCCGAGGAGCGGCATTTCGGCCGGGCCGCCGAGAGGTTGCACATCGCGCAGCCGCCGTTGAGTCAGCAGATCCAGAAGTTGGAACGCCAGCTAGGCACCGAGCTGATCGACCGGTCGCGGCGCCCGATCGAGCTCACCGACTCGGGGACGGCGCTGTTTGACGAGGCGCGCCTGGCGCTGACCCATGCCGAGCGCGCCTTCGCGGCGGCCCGCCGCGCTGCCGCCGGACAGCTCGGCCAGCTACGCATCGGCGCCCTCCAAGCGGCGGTCGACGGCGTGTTGTCCCACGTCATGAGGGCACACCGCCGGCAGTTCCCGGACGTCAAACTCGAACTCAGCGAGTTGAGCAGTACCGAACAGATAGCGCAGCTGGTCGAGCACCGCATCGACGTCGGGCTGTTGCGCGGCCCAGTTGACGAACCGTCGTTGACCATCCAGCCACTGATCGACGATCCGCTTGCGGCGGTCGTCGGGGAGGACCACGCACTGGCCGACCACCAGCGGATCGAGCCAGGACTGCTCGCTCATGAACCGATGATCCTGTGGGCGCGGTCCGCCGCAGCCACCACCTACGGCGATGTCGTCGAGGTGTGCCGGATGCACGACATCGAACCGCCCGTCGTCGACGAAGTGCAGCGCATCCAGACGATTCTCGCGCTGGTCGCCTCGGGAGCCGGAATCGCCTTGCTGCCTACCTCATTCATCAATCTGAGTCGCAATGGTGTGCGGTTCATCCCGTTGCAGGGGCGGCTTCCTGACCGGCCACTTGCCCTGGCGTGGCGCACCGCCAACCAGTCCCCGACCGTTCGGGGCTTCCTCGATGTCGCCACCGCGTCGGCACCGCACTACCTTCAGCAGTTGCGTGAGCACTACCCGCAACTCGGCGTCACTACCCCTCGAGCATTCCGTCGATGAGCCGGTGCAGGACCTGGCGGACCTCCTTGCGGATCCGCTTCTGGTCGTCGGCGGTCGCGATCGCCATGGCTGCCTCATCCAGCGCTCCGATCAGGACGGTGGCCAGCGGGCGCACCGGCAGTCGCGCCAGCTGACCCGCCTTGATCGCCTCGGTGATCAGCTGCTCGGTCATGCCCAGGCTGTAGCGCTGGGCGACGTCGCGAAAGGCCGCCCAGCCGAGCACGGCGGGTGCGTCCAACAGGATCAACTGGCGCACCTCCGGATCACCGGACACCTCGAGCCAGGCGTCGACCGCGGCCCGGATCATGTCGGCCGGGGTGGTGGCTCCCGACGACGCCACCAGCGTGCCCATCCGGGTCATCACATCCAGCTCGACCGCTTCCACCACATCGCGGAATAACGCTGCCTTGTCGGTGAATTGGTGGTACATCGCACCGCGGGTGACACCGGCTTCGGTGGCGATCTCCGGGGTACCCACTTCGGCATAGCCGCGCCGGCCCCACAACTTGCGGGCAGCCGAGATCAGCGCCTCGCGGGTCGCCGCGGAGCGCTCCTCCTGGGTGCGCCTCTTGCTTTCCATACAACCTGTTGGTAACTTACGAACAGGCAGCCTGTTTGTAAATCCTTCGCTAGTAGGAGCCATTCATGCCGACGATCGACATTAGCGCCGGAGCCATCCATTACGAAGCAACCGGACCTGACGACGGTCGACCCGTGGTCTTCGTGCACGGGTACCTGATGGGCGGCCAACTGTGGCGCCAGGTCAGCGAACGCCTGGTCGGTCGCGGACTGCGCTGCATCGCCCCTACCTGGCCGCTCGGCGCCCATCCCGAGCCGCTGCGCCCCCGAGCAGACCGGAGCATCACCGGCGTCGCCGGTATCGTCGCAGAATTCCTTGCCGCGCTCGATCTCACGGATGTGGTGCTGGTGGGCAATGACACCGGCGGAGTGGTGACCCAACTCGTGGCGGTGCATCACCCGGAGCGACTCGGTGCGCTGGTGCTCACCAGTTGCGATGCGTTCGAACACTTTCCGCCGCCCATCCTCAAGCCGGTCATCCTCGCGGCCAAGTCGAAGAAGGTCTTCCACACCGCCATCCAGGGCATGCGGGCGCCGGTCGCACGCCGGCGCGCCTACGAAGGCCTGGCGCACAGCGACATTGATGCCCTGACCAAGATCTGGGTGCGGCCGGCGCTGTCGAATGCGGCAATCGCCGAGGATCTGCGCCAATTCTCGCTGTCGCTGCGCACCGAGGTCACTACCGGCGTGGCTGCCCGGCTGCCGGAATTCGACAAGCCGACGCTGATCGCGTGGTCGGCTGACGACGCGTTCTTCGAGCTGGAAGACGGCCGCCGGCTCGCCGCGACGATTCCCCACGCCCGGTTGGAGGTCATCGACGGGGCCCGCACCTTCTCGATGCTGGATCGGCCTGACCACCTTGTCGATCTGCTGTCGTCGATCGCGGTGCGCGCCTAGCGGACGCCGGCTCACATCGTTTGTGCCGCGAACACATTTATGGGGATGGTCAGCGGCAGGTCGACGGCACCGGAATGTTACCCGCGCTTCCAGTCGCGCCGGCGCCGAGCCCAGGCAGACGTGCAATCTCTGCCCGAAGCTCAAATACGCTGCCTTGCAATGGATGTCATAGCGCTCTGGCCCAACAAATCGCGTTTCGTCACGGTTGGCTGAAGCGTTGAGCAACAGCCTGTAGGACCCCTCGGCACCGGGCGAGGTCGGCTCGTAACGCGGTCACTCCTCCGCCGCCGAGGGGATCAGCGACCGATCGGCCCCGAGTCCCCCTCTCTGATCGGCGCTTGCACCAAGCAATTGACCCATGAAGCCGCTCAGCCGAGCGGTCGTTTCATTGCCCGCACCGGCGATCATCGCCGAATAGGCCAACACCTCAGTGCGTTCCAGCCGGCGCACCGTTCCGTCCTCGACCCTCGGCATCGGCACGTCCCCCGGAGGTAGGTCTCGTCGGCGGTGTCCGCGTCGTAGCGAAAGACCGCTGAATAGCCTGCCTAGCGTGATTACAGCGCCCAAATCGGTATCCCGCCCGATACCGGACGACCAATAAGATAGTGATGACTATCGTCACTAGGTCAACCACCACCGCGGTCAAGGAAGGAGCACCTGTGTCCCAGCGACCTCCCGCTGAGAAGTCGGTCGTCGCCGAGACGCGGGCTCCTGGTTCGCGCCGCCCGCGTGGGGAACCACGCAAGCTGTTGCTCGCCGCCGCCCGCGATCTGTTCGCGCGTCAGGACTACCGCAGCACGACTACTCGTGAAATCGCCGAATCTGCCGGCGTGACCGAACATCTGCTGTTCCGAAACTTCGGATCGAAGGCGGGCCTGTTCCGGGAGGCCCTCGTCTTGCCCTTCACCGAATTCGTCGAAGGCTTCGGACGCACATGGGAATCGGTCATTCCTGACCAGACCGACGAACGCGAGCTTGCTCGGCTCTTTGTCGAGCATCTCTACGACCTTTTCGTCGATCACCAGGGCCTGCTCTTGACGCTGGTGTCCGCTCAGGCCCTCAGCGAGGAAGAACAGGCCGATACCGGCATCGCCGACATCAGAAGGGCCCTCACGGTCCTCAGCCGGATCGGCGCGGAGGGCATGCGTATACGCGGCATCCGATCCAATCAGCCTGACCTGCCCGCATACTCGACAGTCGCCATGGTCGCCGGGATGGCCGCATTGCGCTCCACGTATTTCGGCACCGAGCACCCGTCGCGAAATGCCATCATCGACGAACTCGTCCAAGCGATTCTTTATGGATTCCTGCACCGGCTGGATTGACCGGTCTCCGCGCGAAGACTCTCGGCCCCCTTGGTGCGCCGGCGGATCTGGCCTTTCGGGCGCCGGACCCGCCGCGCCGGGTCTCGCGTGGTGCCGCAGGCGATCTCGTCGCGCAACTGCTCGACATTGGAGATCTCCGCATACAGACCGCGGATGGCGTAGTTGAGTACAGCGAACGAGTAGCGCTGGTCCTGATCATTCAGGATGCCTTCTTCTCTGGACCGTTGTTGCGACCACAATGCTTCGTCCAGCCGCGCCCGCGTTGCCTTGAGATGCTGTTCCAGGTTGTCCACGACGCGCTCGGGGTCCTCGCCGCGGGCCAGCCAGGTGCGCAGGATCACGGGGTGTTTGATGACGACCTGGTCCTCGCCAGGTAGGTGTTGGACCCAACGGCGCAAGGCATCCAGGCCAGAGTCGGTGGTCTCGTAAAGCATGATGGCCCGTTTGCCGGACTGCGCGCCGATTTCGTTGACCAGTGCGCGCTCCAGCAGTCGGTTCAATTCGCGCCGCACGTGGCTGACCGAGGGCGACCAGTAGAAGTGGCCGACGGAAAGTTCAGCGCGCGTTTTGATTTCGCCGGCAGTGAGCTGTTCGTCGGTGGCGGCCAGCACGCCCAGCACCAGGAAGGCCGTCACCGGCAGACCGTCGGTGGTACGCCGCGGGCTCACGGCGACCCGGTGAAGTAGGGGAGGGTCAGATCCGCTCCCACGGCGCGGAATGCGACTCTTACCCGCAGGCCGACGGCCAGGGCTTCGGTCTCGATCCCGACGATGTTGGTCAGCATCTGGTAACCCTCATCCAACGTCACGATCGCCGGTGCGTAGGGCGGCTGGAAGTCGGCGGTCACCGGCCGGTGCACGACGGTCCAGCTGTAGATTTCGCCCATTCCGCCACTGCGTGTCCATGCCAACGACCCCGAAAGGCAGTAGCGGCAGTGTTCCGTGGGCGGGAAGTTGGCGACGCCGCAATCACCGCAGTGCTGGTAGCGCAGCTCTTCGGCGCGGCAGCCCTCCCAGAACGGGACGCTGACCGGACTGCTGGCATGCGGTACGGAGCCATTCTGTGGGTGCAACAGGCTCATCGTGGCTCGTCTCCCAACAGCAGCACCGTGGTGAACAGGGCTCCCGCACCGCCGTTGCTGCAAAAGGCGATATGTGCGTCCGGCACCTGCAGGGCCCCGGCGTCACCGCGCAACTGTTGCACCGCGCGAACGGCACGCTGCATCATCTGCGGGTTGGCGCCGGCATGACTGAACGACATGGTTCCCCCGTCGGTGGTGATCGGGTGGCTGCCGTCGATAGCGATGTGACCGTCGGCGACGAACGGCCCGCCCTCCCCGTCTCCGCAGAACCGGAATGCTTCCAATTGCCGGATGATTTCGAACGAGAACGGGTCGTATAGTTCCAGCACGTCGACGTCATCGCGCCGGATTCCGGCGTGCGCGAAGGCACGGTCGGCCGCCCGCCGGCCCACCACGCCGTTGACGTGATCGCCGCGGCGTCCGGCGAGATCCCACGCGGGGGGGTGTTGGTAGGACGGGCCGTGAAAATCGGCGCCACTGCCCAGGATGTAGATCGGCTGCCCCGACGTTTCCGCCGCGTCGACATTGGCGACCACCAACGCGCAGCCACCCTCGGAGGTGGTGGCGCAATCGAGAAGATGAAACGGGTCGGCGATCAGGCGCGACGCGGTGATGTCAGCGGGTGCGAACGGACCACGTTGGTAGTAAACGGCTTCCGGGTTGTTCGACCCGTTGTTGCGGATGGTCGCCGCGACCATCGACAGTTGTTCGCGCGTGGTGCCGTAGACGTGCATGTGCCGGCGGGCGATGAGCGCGAATTCTGCGGTGGTGAACATGCCCCAGGGCGCGACGAACTCGTTCTCCGGTCGCGTCCAGGGCGCGGTGGCCTCGTGGTCGCGGTATTCACCGGCCTGCGCGGCGACGAGCACCACGACATCGGCCATGCCGTGCTCGATCGCGGTGGCCGCCTCGGTGATCATGCCGACACCGAATCCCGTTCCCTGCCAGGCCGGCCCGATGCGAAGGTCGTAGATCAGCGCGGTCGACAGCGGGCCCGCGCTGATACCGTCCACGTCGTCCAGCTGTAGACCGGCGTCGTCGAGTGCGCCCCTGATCGCTTTGACGGCCAGGCCGCGTGAGGTTTCGGCGTCCAGTCGCCGGCCCTGGACGGTGTTGTACACCCCGACGATGGCCGCGGTGCGGGGTGAACTCACGTCTTCTCCCACCTCAGTTCTCGTCTGCCACGACGCCGAGATCGGTTCCTATCAAGTCACATTCGGTCCCCTGGCGCACGATCCGTCCGATCAGCCGGGCACGGCTGTCGGACGGTACCCCTGGGCCTTGCACAATGTCGATTCGCACATCGACGGGCCGAGCGGTTTGCGGGTCGGTGATCTCCACTACCAGCACCACCGCGCGTTCGCGCTCGTCCCACTCCACACCGGTGATGCGGTGCCGCGCCGTCAGTTCCATGACCACCGAATCCTGGCGCAGCAGGAACCGGACCGGTTGGCACAACTCGCCGGGCCGCGGCGGCACGCACAGCGTCACTGCCATGTCACAAGCCCGCCGGCCGTGCCGCGGTGATCTTCAACGCGGCCAGCTCGGCGAGATCAGCACGGCCGTAACCTAATTCGGTCAGCACGTCGCGGGTGTGCTCGCCATACAGCGGGGCGCCCCGGCGAATCCAGCGCCGCGGCCGGCCGGAAAAGGTGAACGGCATGCCCGTGCACAGGAACGAGCCCGCAACCGGATGGTCGACGCGTTCCCAGAAGCCACGGGCAAGCAGGTGCGGATCGGTGAGCAGGCCGGCCGGTGCTCTCACGGGGGCGGCCGCCACCCCGGCCGATCGCAGTTCGCGTACCGCGTCCGGCACCGTGCGGCCCGCGGCCCAGCCGCTGATCAGTTTGTCGATGTCGTTCGAGCACCGCTCGGGGTGCTCGACGAGCCTGGCCAGTGCCGCGCGGGCGGCGTCGTCCATCGCAGCAACGGCCACCCACTCGTCGTCGCCCAGGCAGCGGTACACACCCTGCGGGCTGGCGCCAGGGCCGCGATTTCCCTGACGGCGCAGTTCGATTCCGTTGCGCGAGTATTCGACCAGCATTTCGGCGGCCACATTCAATGCCGCCTCCACCATCGTGGATTCGACGTGCACACCGACATCGTCGCGGTCGCGGACCACCAATGCCGCCACGGCGGCGAAGGCGGCGTGTAGACCCGCGATCGGGTCGCACACACCGCGCGGGATCACCGGCGGACCCTCGGCGTGGCCGGTGATCCATGCCATGCCCGTCGCCTGCTCCATGGTCTGCGCGAAGCCCACCCGGTCGCGCCACGGACCGTCCAGCCCGAACGCCGGCATCCGCACCATGACAGCGTGTGGGTTCGCGGCGCTCACGGCATCCCATTGCAGGTCGAAGTTCTCCATCACCCGCGGCGAGAAGTTCTCGATGACGAGATCGCTTGCGGCGATGAGCTTCAACGCCGCCGCACGCCCGGCGTCGGTTCCGAGTTCGATGCTGATGCCGCGTTTGTTGTTGTTGCTGCACAGGAAGACCGGGCCCCATTCCCACCACTGGTCCCAGGTCGGTGGCCGGCCGGCTGAGAACCGCATGCCGTCGGGCCGCCGCACGCCCTCCACCTTGACGACGTCGGCGCCGAGCGCGCCGAGAAACTGGGTGGCGAATGGTCCGGCCCAGAAAGCCGTGAAGTCGGCAACTCGGATGTCGGACAACGGAAGTGCCTCCGGATCGGCCCGGTCGGTGCCTTCCGGACGGGGCGGCCAGTCGATGCTGCCGCTGTGCTCGCCGAGTTCCGGAGGTCGCCTCGGGGGCATGGTGGTGATGGCTGAGCCGCGGTAGGGCACTCGCGGTTGCAGCACGCCGGAGTCGGATTCGACGAATACACCCCGCTGCACGAAGTGATCGACCGTCGGGAGCGTGGCGGGCGTCCCGATCGGTGCCACCGGAATGCGAAATGCCACGGCAAGGTCGACGATCTCTTGGGTGGTGCGATTTTCGGTCCACCGGGTGACCATCCGCAGGAACTCGTCGCGACGCGCGATGCGCCCCTCGATGGATGCCAGCTCGGCGTCGTCCAGCAGATCGGCGCGCTCGATGAGCACCAGGAAATCCTGGAACTGTTGTGCGGTGATGGTGCAGAAACCGACCATGCCGTCGGCGGTGGGCACAATCGACGGGAGTTCTAAACTGCGGGAATTCATCTGGGAGTCCGGGCCCATCACGCTGGCCGACATGGCGGGCAGCCCGCCCATCGCGATGGCCATCGCCTCGTAGGTCGAGGCGTCGATGATCTCACCATGTCCGGTGCGTGCGGCGTGGCGCGTGGTGGCCGCGGCGACCGCTGCCGCGAAGGTGCCGGCCAGCCACTCGCCGAGCCGCCCGCCGGCCTGCACGGGTTCGTCTCCCGGCCAGCCGCGGCTGGCGATCGACCCGGACAGCGCCTGCAGGATGAACTCGTTGGCCAGCACTTGATCGTCGACATAGGGTCCGGTGGTGCCGAACGGCGTGACGGCAACGAGCACCGTCGACGGATGTTTCTGAGCCGCAAGTTCGTTCAGCGTCCATTCGTCGGTCAGGTCGGTGAGTACGACGTCGGCCCCGGCCAACAACGCGGCCAGGTTGTCGTCTGTCACCGATTTCTTTCCGGCGGCCAGGTAACCGAACAGCGCGCCCGGTGGCCCGCCGCCGGCCGACCATGACCGCAGTGAATCACCCTGGCTCGACTCGACCTTCACGACGTCGGCACCGGCGTCGGCGAACATCTTCCCCGCGTAGGCAGCGGCGATTCCGTTGGACAATTCCAGCACGCGCCACCCGGCGAAGGGTGGTTGGTGTGCCACGTTCAGTTGCCCAGCGTGGTGGCTCGCCCGGCGATGCCGGACGCTTCCACGGTCACCGGTGTCGCGCCCTGGGCTTGCAGGGCGAAGGTCGTCATCCGGGTCCACGCGTCGCGGTCACGCTGGCTGGCCTGATGCCCGACGTGTGTCACGACGTCGACGTCAACGGCTTGGCCACGGAGGTATCCGGCACGGGCGTGTTCTTTCGGGATGTACCGGAACGGATCGAATGAGTAGGCGGCCATGGCATTTTCGTGGGTGATCTTGTCGATGACCGCGTCGTCGAGGTGGCCCATCGTCTCGATGACGTCCTCCGGTGCGAACGGCCAGTTGCTGTCCGAATGCGGGAAGTCCGACTCCCAGCACACCATGTCCTCGTTGAACCAGTCCATGTTACGCACGCCGACCTTGTCGCTGATGAAACAGGTGTAGAAGTGCCGCTGGAACACATCGACCGGCCCGGCGTAGCCCGGCGGGAACGTCGCCAGCGTCCAGCCCGAATGCCGTTGGTAGACATGCTCGGCACGCCACAGGAAGTACGGCATCCAGCCGATGTCGCCTTCGGTGAGCGAGAACTTCAACTGCGGGAAGTCGGCCCAGAACTGCGCCCAGATGAGTTCGGTGAAGGTGAACATGCTCATCATCGACGAGGCGGTCATCATCACGCTGGCCGGCGCGTCCATGGACACCATGGGCGAACGGGACGCGGAGCCGACGTGGGTGCACAGGACGGTCCTGTTCTCGCACGCGGCTTCGAACAGCGGGTACCAGTACTTGGTGTGAATGCTCGGCATCTGCAACGCTTCTGGATTCTCCGAGAAGGTCACCGCGTGACAACCCTTGTCCGCCAGGCGTTTGACTTCTTTGGCCGCTTCGCCGACGTCGTAGAGCGGGAGGATGCCGCACGGGATGAACCGGCCCGGATAGGCGGCACACCACTCGTCGACGTGCCAGTCGTTGTAGGCCTTGATCATTACCAGGTTGACGTCGCGGTCGGGGCCCTGGTTGAGCACCTGGCCGGAGAACCCGGTGAAGTTCGGGAAGTTCAGGCCGGCCAGCTGCCCCCCGGCGTTCATGTCACGCACCCGCTCGTCGACGTTAAAGCAGCCCGGACGCATCTCGTCGTAGCGGGAGGCATCGACGTTGTACATTTCGCGCGGTTTGCCCGCCACGGCATTCAGACCCATGTTCCGGCCGCGGATGTCGCCGTAGTACCACTGCTGGACACCGTCGGGTTCGATCACCACCCTGGGTGCGCGGTGCTTGTACCTGGCCGGGACGTGCGCGTCGAACATGTCGGCCGGTTCGGCGATGTGGTCATCAACGCTGATCAGGATCAGGTCGTCTTTGTTCATTCGCGAGCTCCCCGGCAAGTAACTACTGGGCCATGATGTCAGGCCATGTTTCCTTTGTCACGGCGCACCTTTCTGCAGGGGAATCGCTGAGATGCCCGGCGGCTTGACAGCGGAACGCATCGTTTCGATGCACTATTAGTCCGATAATGTGACTGCGACGCACCGCTGTCTTCACACACCGCTTCGCCGCATATTTTTGATCGGCAATCGCTGTAGGGTGCTTCACAGGACCACACGTAGGGGATCGATCGATGTCGACCGAATTGGAGCTTGAACTCGAGGCGTTGGGCCGGCTGCCCTACCCTAGGGGCGCTGGGTGAGTTGTTGCGGATGGGCGCACAACGTCCGCACGCCGGCGCGGCGCCGGACCCGGCAGCCGACTCGCCGTCTTTGGTGGCAGCCAGGTCGGTGAGCAACGAGACTATTCCGGGCGTGCAGCAAGTGGTGGCGGATCGGTTCATCGAGGTCGGTGATCTGGTGGAAGTGGCTCGCACCCGGTTCGCCCAAGCCGACGGTGACCGGGCGTCGGTGATAACCAGTGCAGGTGATCTGCTGCCGTCGCCCCCGCCTCGTTGACGGCTACCCGACGGCAGCCGCCATGGTGACCCGCCACCAGATCGAATCCGCCAATCCGCGGGCCGTGCTCGACGCTGTGGATGCGTGGAAACGCTCGGCCAAGGAGATGGTTGACCACGCGGCCACCTATCGCAATGCAGTCACACTGCCCGGCGGTCAGCCGTGGTCGGGTCAAACCCGCGACGCCGCGGTGGCAATGGCCCAAAGAGACTATGCGGCAATCGAACACGTGCGGCAAGCGATCGACGCGATGGGCGATGCGGCGGCCAACGGCATCAACGGTCCGGTCATCAAGAACCTCAACGAGGCACGCCGGCTCATCGCCGAAGCGGAAGCCAACGGGTTCGGAGTCAACGACGACCTTTCGGTCACCGACACCAAGAAGCACGACGACGACGCGCCCGACCCCAAACGGACCCAGGCGCGCGACAACTACGAAATGGCGATCAGGCAGGCCGCCCAGCAGTGGTGGAATGCGGACTTGGCGGTTGCCAGGCAGATCGACAACGACAGGAAGGCGTTATCCGCCAATTTCAGCGCGTTGGGCGCCGCGGCGCTCAACGCCGAGGAAGGCCGCGACGACGGCGCCGACCTCGCCGACAGTCACCCGCTCTCGCCCGAAGAGCGGCAGAGGCTCCTTGCGGCCGGGACACTGACACAGGCACAGTTGGACGCTCTCGCCCGGGGCGAACCGGTCCCGGTCGGCGCGGGCCGGATGGCATACCTCTACCAGCTGTCGCAGTCGCTGAACGGGAAAAGTCCCGCGGAGATCAAAGCGCTGCTGGACGGCTTGCCTACCGACACCCGCGAGGCGCTGCAGCACGGTCTGGCGATCATCTCCAACAAGAACGCATTGTCCGGAGTCGCGAACAGCCAAGGCGTCACAGATGCAACGCGCGACAGCTTCATTCCGGCCGCAGGAAGCCTGGCAAACCTGCCCAAGGGCATCGTTCAAGAGCTAACCCGCCAAGACCGCGGGATAGGTGACCGATACGGCCCCGCCGGGGCCATCGTTCAAACTCCCGAGAAGTATTATCGCGGTCTTGCTGAACTGCACGATATTTCGGAGATCTTCCGGCCGGCGCGCGGCGGGGAGGCGTACCTGAACGGCAGTGAAGGGGCCAAGTCGATGCTCGCGGCGGCCAGCCAATACGCCAACGCCGATATCGACAACCGAATACGCCTGACCGATTATCCTCATCAGAATTCTCCCGGCGGCGGCATATCCGGTGTGCTTGGCGCGTCCGGCCCCGGCCCGAACGCACCCGATCCGCACGTCGCATTGGCTGACATCGTCCAGGTGGCCGGACACGACCACGTCGGGATGAGCGAATTGGCCACGAACCAGGACTTGATAGGTTTCGATGCCGCCGGGCGCGGCGTTCGATCCAACGACTATTTCCTGCGTGGCCTGCTGGAAGAGACGTGGGGCGATCAGTCGGCGAAGGTCGGCAGCGCCTTCGACTGGATGGGCAACGACCCGCATAATCCGATCAACGCGCGCACCGCAGATGCGGTTGCCCACTTCGTGAGTGACTACAAGGCCGATTTCAATGACTTGCCGGGCAGCGCGACGACATTCGGCTCGACCAACCCCGGGCTGGCAGAAGCGCTCAGCGTCGGCCTCGGACCGTACTTAAGCGCCTTGGCTGGTAACTCAGCGGCCCCCGAATTATTTAATATGCCCGACGTTCATCAATTCGAGAATCAGCAGCAGATGGCCAACCTGTTCTCGGTGCTCGACCAGAACCACAACTCAGGGATGATCATCAACGATGCCGCGATGCAGCAGCAGCGTTTTCTGGATATCGCCGGCATCGACAGCGACAATCATCACCGTGAATTGGAGATCAGCGGACGAATGCAAGGCGCGATGCACGTGGGTATCGACGACGCGAAGGCAGTCGACGCGCAGTACCACGTTCAGCAAGTCGAACAGCAGTACCACGACCGGGGAGCCGCCGTCGACGCGTGGGCAAGGGATCAGGGCTCGTTGAGTGGCCTAGCCGGGTTGATTCCTGAAGTTAAGGTACCTGCGGCGCTGGAAAATGCCCTCGCGCCCTGGATGAGGCCCGACGGGGGGCCGATGCCGAACACGGTGAACATCGCGGGGGATAACTTCTTGCACGACTATGTGGAGTCGCGCGGGATGGGCACCAGCACTGTCCGTGAAAACACCGCAATACTGGAAGGGCTGATCCAGCGCAATCCTGCGATTGCAGATAATCCGGCGATCGTGCCGTATGTGATCCACACCGAAAACGGACCCACTCTGGATTACGAAGCGATTAACGCGGATGACAAAAAGTTTGTGCACGACTTTAACGCCGTCGTCACTCCAGAGATATTCAACAAACCGGCCTTTGACGACGCAATCAACAATGACGGAACCCAACATACGAAATGGTAGCAAACCTGATGAGCGTGGGGCGGGCCTCGGTGTGGTTGCTTTCGATATTCGCGATCGCTGGATGTGGCCATCAGACCACCGCGCCCACCCGATCGCCATCAACAACGACGTCAGCAGCGGCAGAATCCCGCATCCAGTTCACCGTCCAGTGGGTCGACAGCGGCGTCCTCGATCTCATGTCGCCGGAAGCAACCTTTCTGCGCGCGTTCGTCGAATCCGAACAACGGGCAATACTCACACATGGCCGTGGGATGAGCGCGATCGAGGCCGGCGGATTTCCCGGCTTCGCCCGCGCCTTCAATAACGTGATCGACCCCGATCGGGTGGGCGGAGCCGCAGCCGACGGCAAACCCCACTTCGGCACCGTCGTTTATGAAGTCATCGACATCCGCCGCGAAGGCGACCGTTACCACGTTGTGTATTGCGACTATGAGTCGCTGACCGCCATCAAAGTGGGCGACCAATATAGTGGGCTGGGATCAGAGCCGTCCGCCTCCGCTGGGCAGCTGACCTTTGGACCAGACCCAGCTCTCCCACCCGAGCAACAGCGGGTCCCGCGCAAGGATCAGAAAGGCCCGGCACGGGTCCCTGTCGACAATGTGTTCGGCACCTGGGTGGCCACGCCGGGTAGCGAGTATATGGACGACGCCACCGCCCGCGAGTGGTACCCGAAGTGCCACAAATGGGCACCGGGCACACCCGCCGACTGGCCACGCGACAACAAACCCCGTCCGACACCGCCGCCGACGCTGCCACCGAGCCCGGGCTGGCCGCCCGGAAGCTCCGCATGACTCACTGACTCGTTACGCCAGACGTTTTCAACAAACCGGCCTTTGATGACGCAGTTGACAATGATGGCACCCAGCACACTAAGTGGTAGCGAATGCTGATCTCTGTTCGACGGGCTCTGGCGGTGCTCGCCGCGGTGATCACTGCCGCCGGATGCGGTGGCGAGAAGCCTGCGCCTACAAAATCGCCGATGACGTCAACAGCAGCTGAATCCCCCGTTCAGTTCACGGTGCAGTGGATTGACAATGGCATCGTTGATCTGATGTCGCCAGAAGCCACCTTTGTGCGCGCTTTCATCGAATCGCAACAGCGGGCGGCCTTCACCCGCGGCCACGGCGTGGACGCGATCGCGGCTGGGGGATTCCCCGGCTTCGGGCATGCTTTCAACAACGCGACCAACCCCGACTGGGTCGGCGGAGTCGCCGCGGACAGCCGACCCCTGCTCGGCACCGTCATCTACGAAATCATCGATATCCGCCGCGACGGTGACCGTTACCGCATCGTCTACTGCGACAACCGCTCCCTGATTGCAACCCAGGTCGGCGGCCAGTACAGCGGGCTGGGCCCCGAACCACGCGCCTCCGCCGACCAGCTGACCTTTGGCCCGGACCCTTCCCTGCAACCTACGCAGCAACGCACGCCGAGCAAGGACCAGAAAGGCCCAGCACGCGCCCCAGTCGACAACGTTTTCGGCACCTGGGTGGCCGCGCCCGACAGTGAGCAGATGGACGAAGCCACCGCCCGCGAGTGGTACCCGAAGTGCCACAAATGGGCACCGGGTACACCCGCCGACTGGCCACGCGACGACAAGCCGCGACCCACACCGCCGCCGACGCTGCCACCGAGCCCGGGCTGGCCGCCGGGAAGTTCCGCATGACTCACTCCGCTGCCCGAAGCCGCCGCAGAACCAAGACATCCCGCGCGATCAACTGATCTATCCGCTCGGACAATGTGCGCTCCGTCGCAGGCTCGGCGTAACCGAAATCCGGTTCGTAGATGTAATCGCCATCATCCGTAATGTGCACCCACACAAGGAACTTCCTATCCCAGTCGACCCCCCCACGACCTTGCCGGCCGGCAGCGCGATTGGATCGTTGCCAACGACGCTACGTGCGAATTCGGCACCCGCACCGCAGCCCCACGATCGGAGCGGACCGCAAGCAGGACGGACACCTCATCGTCGTCTTCGTCGTCGTCAGTCGCGAGTTCAGCAAAGTAATTCTCGTACTTGGGAATAACGATACGTGCTCGCGATCCTGGTCCGGTTGGCTCAATTGAGCTGGCGACGGCCGGTCCCAGGTCGTAAGGCGACAACTGGTACACATCGACGACGCCCTCGCGGGGCCGTTGCAATGCAAGAAATCCCAATTGGTCCGCGCGATGGGCGAGTACCCGAGTATCGGGGATGTCGTCGCTGCTGTGGAGCACGCGGCACTCCAGCCATATGTCGGCATCTCGGTAGCTGGTGACCCATTTCCGGAAGACGCGCAGATCGCCGTCACTGAAACGATCAGCTACCGATGCCCTACTCGGCATACCCTGATCCGCTGGCATGAACGGATAAGGCGGACGCTCATGACCCTGCAACTCGTAAACGGCTGCCACATCCACCAGGTCGATACTGCCCACCCACTCACGCGGCACCTGTGTCATCTCGCTGTCCTCAACATCATCGACGCCTGCTCCGATATCGGTGCGGTTCTTGCACTCATTCTGCATGTCGAAATGACAAACCCATTCCAGCTCCGAACGAAGCCCAACGGCTAGGAGTACCCCCAGTGGTTGAGATCGGTCCCGGCGTCCTGCAGGTCCAGGATCGTTCCCGCTGCCCGGATCATCCGCTTGACGCCGAGATCTTGTGCGAGCTCTTAGTCACTTGCGGTGGAGCATATTTGGGCATCTACGGTGCATAGGCGCGGCGAATCCCGTGAATCCCGTTCGGATGGGCCGGCACTCACCCTGAACGGACCTCCGGTGACTTCTCCGACTCTTGGAAGCTGCCGACTGCGTGTCACACCGCGTGAGCGTGCGGGGCGGGTCAGGGCCACGGATGCTTCCACATCGGCGTGCCTGAAGTCACGGCACTACGGAATGGCCGCGACGCATCCCAGCATGTGTCGCGCGCGTGCGGCGCCCGCCGAGTTGGAAAGCCGGCTCCGCGCTGAGCCGCCACCTCTAGGCGCCGGGTATCCCACGCTTCGAGTAAGGGCCGACCAGCCACGAGAAGGTCACTGCCCCCGCCGGCCGTTGACACGCGTGCCACCATGAGGCATGCCGGTCGGTGACGAGTTGAGCTCGGTCCGGGGTGCGCGTCCCACCACCGCTGATGTCGCCCGGCTGGCAGAGGTCTCGACGGCCACGGTCAGCTACGTGCTCAACAACGCTCAAGGCCGGCGCATCTCGCCGCAGACCCGCGACGCGGTGAACCGCGCCGCGAAATTGCTCGGTTACCGCCCCAACATCGCCGCGCGCAATCTGGCCCGTGGCAAGGGCGGCGTCGTGCTTTACGTCGTCCCGCACGTGGCGGTCGGTGACATGCCGATGCAGGCCGGCAGCCGGATGACGACGGAACTGGCGCGACTCGGCCTGCTGCAGGTTCAGATCTTCGAGACCGAGGACGACCATCACGTCGTCGACGCCATCGAGAATCTTGATCCGGTCGCGGTGGCCAGCCTGTTCCCGCTCAGCGAGGCGGCGGCCACCGCGGTCAAGACTGCCGGCATTCCGCACATCGACATCGGCAGCCTGCCAGCCCTGGGCGACCCGCACTTGGCGGTGGGCGAAATGCGGGTGGCCCACCTCGTCTCGCGGGGCCACCGCCAGCTCGCCTATGCCTACGGCGGGACACCCAGATGGCGCGCGCTGGGTGGCTACTGGCTCGAAGGCGTCTCGCGCGCAGCACAATCGCGTGGCCTGCCGACGGTGCGCATCGCCACCATCACCATCGACAACGCCGCCGAGGTGGCAGCCGGTTGGGTGCGCGACGGCGTGACCGCGGTGTGCGCGCAGAGCGACGACATCGCCTGCCTGGTCCTGTACGGAATTCATCGGGCGGGCCTGCAGTGCCCGCAAGACCTCGCGGTGATCGGCGTCGACGCCAGCCCGATGGGGGAGGTGAGCACCCCGCCGTTGACCTCGGTCCAGTTCGATCCGCGCGCGTTCGCCGACGCCGCGATCGCGGCCATCTACGAACGGTTGGGGTACCCGGCCCCGCCTTCTCCGGACATCACCGACATTGCGCGCGTCGTGGTGCGGGCGTCGACCTAACCGAAGGTAGCCGATCGACTACTTCAGGTCTGGACATCGCGTGGTTAAGCGCATAACCTCGGCCATGACGAGTCCGATACTCAAGGAGGAGTACCGATGACGGTCCAGGCCGTTTTGGACGAGATCCGGGAGCGCCCGGGCACCGGCGAGGTGATCACGGTGGTCGACCCCGCCACCGAAGAGCAGGTCACCGAGTTCAAAGACTGCGGCCCGGAAGCCGTCGACGACGCCGTCTCGCGCGCGCGGGCATCCTTCGAGTCGGGGGTCTGGCGGGACAAACCGCCCAGCGAGCGGGCCAAGATCCTGTGGCGGGTCGGCGAGTTGATCGACCAGAACGCCGAATTGCTCGCCGAGCTGGAATCGCTCAACGCCGGCATGACGCCGCTGCAGGCCCAAGGCACCGTGACGGTGGGTTCGGAGTTCTTCCGTTACTACGCGGGCTGGTGCACCAAGATCGAGGGCATCGCGGCCGACGTGCACACCGGCGGCCTCACCGGCATCGACTCCCACCAGCACGCCTACACCCTCAAAGAGCCCTACGGCGTTGTGGGCCTGATCTTCCCGTGGAACGGGCCTGTCTTCAACTTCTGTTGCAAGCTCGCTCCGGCCCTGGCGGCCGGCTGCAGCAGCGTCGTCAAACCCGCTGAGGAGACGCCGCTTTCGGCGCTGGTGCTGGACAACATTCTGCACGAGGCTGGGGTGCCGGAAGGCGTCGCCAACCTGGTGCTGGGCAACGGGCACACCGCGGGGGCGGCGATCACCGCGCACCCCGACGTGGAAAAGGTCGCCTTCACCGGCTCCACCGAGGTCGGCCGGGCCATCGTGCACGCGGCCGGCGAAAGCAACTTGAAGAAAGTCACTTTGGAGCTCGGCGGCAAGTCGCCGGTCGTGGTCTTCGATGACGCCGACCTGTCCAAGGCTGTCCCGATGGCGGCATTCGGCACCTTCATCCACTCGGGCCAGGCTTGCGTGTGCGGATCGCGAATCTTCGTGCAGCGCGGTATCTTCGACCAGTTCGTGGACAGCCTGGCGAAGGTGGCCGATGGGCTGCCGCAGGGCGGTCCCAGGGACGAAGGAAGCCTGATCGGCCCGCTGATCAGCCAGAAGCAACTCACGCGCGTGCTGGGCTACCTCGACCAGGGCCGCTCTGATGGCGTCGAGGTCGTCACCGGCGGCGAAAGAGTCGACCGCAAAGGCTATTTCGTTCGTCCGACCGTCCTGACCAACGTTGCCACCACCAGCCGGCTGTTCCAGGAAGAGATCTTCGGGCCGGTGGTCGCGGTGATCCCCTTTGACGACGAGGACGAGGCCGTCGCGCTGGCCAACGACACCACCTACGGCCTGGCGGCCACCGCGTGGACCCGAGACCTCGGCCGTGCACACCGAATCGCCAAGCGGCTCAAGGCCGGAACGGTGGGACTGAACTGCCAGATGCAGTTCGACCACTCGATGCCGTTCGGCGGTTACAAGCAGTCCGGCTGGGGTTACGAGTCCGGCAAGGCCGGCCTGGAGACCTATCTGCAGACCAAAATCGTCTGGGCACAGATGTAATTCCCGCGCGAGCAGACGCAAAAGCCCGTAAATTCCCGCGAATTTACGGGCTTTTGCGTCTGCTCGCCATCCTTTAGGCGGGCTCGTAGCGCAGCATGGTGACGTCGTGTTCGGGGTAGTCGCAGAACACCGGCCGCACCCGCATGCCGACCCGCAGCGCCTCGGGCTCCACATTCACCATTTCGGTGGAAAACCTTGGCCCCTCATCCCATTCGACAATCCCCAGCAGTTGCGGGACCGCGTCGGCGAAGTGCGGGCTGACCGGCCGGCGTGCGACGGTGTAAGAATACAGCGTCCCCATGCCGGAGATCTCCCGCCATTCCAGGTCGTCGGCCAGTGTGCGCGGCGCCCGCACCCGCGGATAGAAAACATAGCTCTGCGTCGACGGCGAGTACTGGACGACGATGCGGTGCTGGGCCAACGCATCCCAGAACGGTGCCGTGGTCGGCGTCTTGACGGGCATCGGCCGATCGAAATTCATATCAGTCTCCCTGCAGCACGAGTGCCGTCTGCTCGGATAGGATCCCGCCGTTGCCGGACACGAAGGCACGGTTGCAGTCGGCCACCTGTGCCGCTCCGGCGCGGCCCATGATCTGGCGCGTGGCATCGCACACGTGATGCATGCCGCCCGCCAGACCGGCCTGCCCAAAGCCGAGTTGACCCCCGGCGGTGTTCAGCGGAAAGTCGCCGCGGAACGTCAGATCGTGTTCCGCTATGAACTTCAAACCCGTTCCCTTGTCGCAGAAACCGGCATCCTCGAGCGAGAGCATGACGGTGATGGTGTAGCAGTCGTAAATGGAGATCATGTCCATCTGGTCGCGGGTCAGGTCGGTCATCGCGAAGGCGGTCTCGGCGGCGGCGGCCATGGGCGTGTTCAACAGGTCTTCGGCATAGGTAGGAGTTTTGAAGGGCACGTTCTCACCGAACCCCTTGATCCACACCGGCCGGTGCTTGGCGCGTCTGGCCAGGTAGGCATTGGCGACCACCACCGCCGCACCGCCGACGCACGGCATCACGATCTCCAGCATGTGCAACGGATCCGCGATCACCGGGCTAGCCAACACGTCGTCAACGGTCAGCGGTTTGTCTTTCCAGATCGCACCCTCGGTGTGATTGGCGTTGGCCCTCTGGTCGACGACGATCTTGGCCATCGCGCGCTCGTCGTAGCCGTAAACGGCGGCGTAGCGCTGGGCAACCTGGCCATAGGGCCCGTTCTGGCCGAGATTGCCGTAGGGAATCTCGAATTCTGCTTGCGGAGAGCCGTACTGGTTGCTCGAGGAGCCGAAGAACATGGCGTCCACCAGCGGCCTGGGCTTCTTCTTGGATGACGGGGTGATGTAGCGCGCCGGCAGTGCACACAGCACGGCGTCACAGATACCAAGTTCGATCGCCGCGGCGGCGCGCCACACCATCGCGGCGGCGCTTGCTCCGCCGAGGTCCACCAATTCGGCGAATCGAGCCGGGATACGCAGGTATTCGGCGATTGTCGAGGGTACGAAGATCTGCGACTCGGCCAGGTGCGAGGTCGCGATGCCGTTGACGACCTCGCCCGACAGCCCCGCATCGTCGAGTGCGGCCGCCGCCAGTTCGGCCCATTGCTCAAGAACGAACGGAGCGGGTGACGCCTTGCTGAGCCGCTCAGGAGGGAGCTCGACGTAGCCGACGATGGCGGCCTCTCCGCGTAATCCCATCTAGCATCCTTATTTTCGTGGTAGGCCGAGGATCATCTGGGCGATGATATTGAGTTGAATCTCCCGCGTTCCGCCACCGATCAATTCGGCCGGCAGGTGCAGATACGGCTCCACGATCGCGGGATCGGATTCGGCGACCATCGCCAGCCGGCCGGTCAGTTGCAACGTCGCCTCAAAAGTCCGGCGCAGCAACACGTTCATCGCGACCTTGG
Organism: Mycobacterium gordonae; assembly: GCF_017086405.1. Classification (NCBI taxonomy): domain Bacteria; kingdom Bacillati; phylum Actinomycetota; class Actinomycetes; order Mycobacteriales; family Mycobacteriaceae; genus Mycobacterium; species Mycobacterium camsae. The sequence continues at coordinate 285,946 of NZ_CP070973.1, read as the reverse complement.
CGATGCTCGACGCGGGTCCCGACGGCTGACCGTCCAGCAGTCGGATGGTCTCCCGCACGCCCAGCGCCTTGATGGCATTGGTGTAGGCGTCGAGCTCACCGAGCGCGCGTATGGCGTCTTCACGGTCCGGCCCCGGTTCGGACGCAAGGCGCCGCAGCGCGGCGGCCCGGTCGAACTTGACGTAGCCACTGATGGCCGAACGTTCTTCGGCCATAGTGGCAATCGCCAGACCCCAGCCACCCACCGGGTCGCCGAGCAGCATGTCGTCCGGTATGAAGACGTCGGTGAGAAAGACCTCGTTGAAATGGGCCTCACCCGTTGCGGTTTTGATCGGCTGGATCTCGATCCCCGCAGATCGCATGTCCAGGATGAAGTAGCCGATGCCGCGGTGCTTACTGGCCGCCGGATCCGTGCGGGCCAGCAGCGCACCGAAGTCCGCCCGGTGCGCCACGGACGTCCAGATCTTGTGGCCGTTGATGGTCCAGCCGCCGTCGACCTTGGTGGCGCGGGTGGCGAGCGCCGCAAGGTCGGAGCCGGCGCCGGGCTCGCTGAACAGCTGGCACCACGCGAGCTCACCACGCTGAGTCGGAGGTATTAGCTTGTCCTGCAGGTTTTTCGGCGCAGCCTTCATCACCGATGGCAGGATCCACTCGGCGATACCAAGCGAGGGCCGGACCAACTCCGGCCGCTTGGCGAACTCGTCGTCGATGATCAGTTGGCGCAGCGGGTCGGCGTCGAGCCCCCACGGCTGCGGCCAGTGCGGTGCAATCAGGCCCGCCCCGGCGATCAGAGTGCGCTGCGGACCGGTCTTGAAGTCCTCGTAATCGCCTTGCCGTCCGGGCCGGTCGTTGCTCAATTCCATTGCGGCGTCCAAGGTCCGCGCCACCTGCGCACGGAATTCCGCATCGGCGTCGCCGAGGTTCACCGACATGTCGCGCTGCTGAAGACAGGTGAGCCGCCCCAGCCGGCGTGCCCACCGATTCGCCGGTCCGATCGACGCCGCCAGGCTGATGGCGCGCCGCCAGTACAGGTGAACGTCGTGTTCCCAGGTGAACCCGATGGCCCCGAACATGGTCAGGGCATCCAGGACCAGATCCGGGGCGGGCGATATCGCGATCACCGCGGCGCCGGCCGCGGCCATCCGATGCTGGTCGAGCAGCTCCTCGGCGGCCCGCACGGCGTCCCATGCTGCCGCCGTTGCCAATTCGCTGTTGATCAACAACATCGCCGCGCTGTGCTGTAACGCCTGGAAGGTGCCGATCACCTTGCCGAACTGTTCGCGGATGCGCAGATGTGCGGTGACCGCCTCGACGCACCACTGGGTGATGCCGGCGGTCGTGCTGGCCACCAGTGCCGCGGCCACGCATTCCGCGCGGTCCGGCTCGATCCCGGTGAGAACGTCGGCGGCACCATAATCCTTCAGCCGTAACCGTCCGATGTCTGTGACGATGTCGGTGCCGTCCTCGTTTTCCGTTGCAGCCGAGCCGTTTTCCGGATCGATCAGTACCCACACGATGTCGTCGTCCGGCGTGCCCGCTGCCAGCAGGATGATCTGCGCCCCGCAGACGCCCGCGGTGACATCGGATGCCCCGGAGACCACCCAGCCCTGGCCGTGGGGCCGCGCGAGGAATTCGCCGTTGCCGGGCAGGACGACCGCGGCCGGTGCACCGGCGGCGAGTTGGCGCAGCAACGACTGCGCCGACGGCGTCGGTTCCGCCAGCAAGGCGACGGCACCCGTGGTCACCGTGGGCAACAGGGGGCCGGGTAGTAACGCCTTGCCCGCGGCCTCCAGGACGCAGGCGCTGTCCATGAGACCGCCGCCCTGGCCGCCCAATTCTTCGGGCAGATGGACCGCATGAAAACCATTGCCGACCAGAGCTTCCCACCACTGCGGAAGCTTCCCCGCGGCAAGTGCCTCGAAGTTCTCCCGAGTCGCGGCGATCGGTGCATGACGGGCCGCGAACTGCCCGACGGCCGCGCTGAGCTCCTGCTGCTCCGCGGTCAGCCCGAGGGTCACGATGCCGTCCCGGCGGGGGTCACGTCCGGAGTAGAAGGGCTCGGCTTCGGCCGCACAGACTGCTATCCTCTCCCCTTACAAGACGAACCGTCTCGTCTTGTCGAAGATTACGTTGCCTTGTCATGTTCTGTAAAGGCGAGTCAGGATCCTCCAAGATGCCCGCCGATCTCGCGCCTCGGCGCCGCAGCGAGAAGTCGCGCACGGCGATTGTGGCCGCCACCCGCGAGCTGCTGCTGGAACGCGGCTTCGACGGCCTGACCATAGAAGCCGTCGCCGCGAGAGCGGGCGTCGGGAAACAGACCATCTACCGGTGGTGGCGCAGCCGTCCCGCACTCGTCGCCGACGTCATGCTCGAAGACGCCGACCGGATCCTCGCATCGATGAATCACACCGACGACCTGGCCGCCGACCTGGTGGAGTGGGTGGGCAAGCTCGCCACCACCCTGACCAGCGACCGCGGATCGGCGATGTTGCGGATTCTGACCGCAGCCGGGATGGAGCACGAGGACACCGCCGTCAAACTCCGCGCGGGATTCAGCAGACCGCTGCACGACAGCGTGCGGACGCGCCTGCTGGCCGACGACATCGACGCAGCCACCGCCGAGTCGGCCGCAGACGCCATCCTGGGCGGCATCGTCTATCCGATTCTCTCTGACGCACAGGGGTATTCGCCCCAGCGCGCCGAACACACGACACGCCTGATCGTCGAGTCCCTCAGTCGATCGTGATCGCGCTCAGACCGTGACGCACCCGGTCGGGTAATGAGCCGCCGTCGACCAGCCAATCGTCCAGCGCGAGCCGCACGGTCGCCATCGCCAGCGCGCCGATCAGACGCGGGCGCGGGTCCCGCTCAGCAAGGCCAGGAAGTCGTGGAGCGACCAACTCGGCAATCGCGGCCTCGTACCTCACGTAGATGTGCAGGGTCCAGGCGTCCAGCGTTTCCGACGATCGGGTGAGCGTGGCCAGCTCGCGCACCTGGTGCTCGATCTCCGAGAATCCGTCGGCCAGGTCACCGAATGCGCCTATGACGGCCTCGATGGCCGACAGGCCCGGCGGCTGGTTGGCCAGCGCATTCGTGATCCGCCGCAGCCAGTGGACGTTCACCCCTTCGGCGACAGCGTCTTCCTTGGAGTTGAAGTAGCGGAAAAAGGTCGCTCGGCCGATGTCGGCCGCGTCCGCGATCCGTTCCACCGTGGCCCCCGCGAGTCCCACCTCAGCCACCAACTGTGCCGCCGCTGCCGCGATGCGTTGCCGCGTCGCTTCCCGCCGCCGCGACGAAAGCGATTCACGCGAAGTGCTGGCCAACATCTGAGACATAGTCTAATTATGAGACTATGACTCGAGTCGACGCGCCGGAGGCGCTCGCAGCGTGGCAGTTCTTCCAGCAGATGCTGATCAACGCGACCAATGTCGTCACCGAGGACGCCGAATCCGAGTGTGAGCTGCTAGAGGGTTTGCGGGTGATCGCGCGGGTGTCCTCGTTGTGCTTGCAGCTGTCCGTGGAGGCCGATACCACGCAGCCGTCGTTCTTCGACATGTCCACACCCAACCGGATGATCGGTGGCCCCAACCCCGACGGCAATTACTACCTTGCGATGATCCGGGGCGACCGCCGCTACCGCGTCACCGGCCGCAGGGGCACCAGCGCCTATCTCGGTTTCCAGATTCTCGCCGGCACCGGACTGACCCCGCGGCGCATGGCCGGGTATCTCAGCGACACCGACTTGGGCTCAAGCCAATTCGCGATCATCCTGTCCGCCGACAAGCCGTCGAACACCGCTGGCGCCCACTGGTTGGAGATCCCCGAGGACGCGTCATCCCTGGTCGTTCGGGAATACATCGGCGACCGCGCCGCCGAGGAACTGGCCACCCTGCAGATCGAAGCCCTCGACCCGGACCCGGTGGCCGCCCTGAGCGAAGACGAACTCGCCGATCAGTTCACCGCGATGGCATGGACGCTGATGAAGCTGGTCACGCTACACCGCACGATCAAGCCGGAACTGCTCGATCACCCCAATACGCTGGTGACCGCCGCGGCCGCAGACCTCGGTTCGGCCGACACCACCCCGGACAACCTCTACCTGATCGGCACCTTCCGGCTGCAACCCGAGCAGACCCTCGTCTTGGAGATCAACCCGCCGGACACCAGGTACTGGAACGTCACGTTGGAGAGCATCTGGCACGAATGCTTCGAGCCGTGTCGCCGGCACAGCTCGGTGACCAACCGCGGCGTCCAGCCCGACGCCGACGGACGGGTACGCATCGCGATCTCGGCGCAGGACTTCGGATTCGGGCACTGGCTGGACACCGGCGGCCGGCATCGCGGCTTCGTCGTCCTGCGGTGGCTCGACAATCCGTCACCACCGGAGGTCTCGGTGTCGGTGCGCACGCGGGGAGACCAGCCGTGACCCTGCATGAACGATTCGCCCCGGAACGGCTGGTCGCCACTGCGTGCGCGGAAACCGGCCATGACGACTTCGGCGCTGACGGCTGGCAACACGGGCTCGAACTAGTCGCCGACGGGCTCGTCAACGAGGCGCGGCTGTCGCCCATCGGCGTCGAGGTCGCCTACCTCGATCTGATGCGCGCCCTGAAGAACCGGCTCGACGTGATCGCCTGGCGCAAGCACCATCCGGAGGTCGCCGCCGGCGGGATCGCCGCGCCGATCGTTATCGTCGGCCAGCCGCGCACCGGGACCACCATCCTCTACGACCTGCTCGCCCAGGATCCCGACTTACGTGCGCCATTGACCTGGGAGGTCGACGCCCCCTGTCCGGTGCCACAACCCGAGACCTATCACGACGATCCGCGAATCGCGGCCGCGCAGGCCAGCATCGAGCTGTCCGAGCAGATCATTCCGGGGTTCATGGCTTTTCATCCGATGGGTGCGCTGGTGGGGCAGGAATGTGTCCGCATCACCGCCAGCGAATTCACCAGCATGATCTTCTCGGTGCAGTATCGGCTCCCGACTTACTACCGGTGGTTGCTCTACCAGGCCGACCACGCCGGCGCCTATCGGTTTCATCGAATCTTCCTGCAACACTTACAGTCTGGCGTGCCCGGGCAATGGCTGCTGAAGTCGCCGGCGCACTTGTGGCAGCTCGACGCGCTGCTCACCGAGTACCCGGATGCGCTGATCGTGCAGACGCACCGAGACCCACTCAACGTCATCTCCTCGATCGCGGCACTGGCACACCACCTGCGACGAATGGCCACCGACGAATCGAATGTCGCCGAGTGCGCGGCCCAGTCTTACGAGGAGATCGCCGTCGGACTCGAACGCGAGATGGCGCTGCGCGACAGCGGTGCCGTTCCCGCCGGCCAGGTGATCGACATCCACTATGCCGATTTCATCCGCGATCCGTGGACGACGATCGGCGGCATCTACCGGAAGCTGGGCCGCGAACTGCGTCCGGACACCGAGCAGCTGATGCGCGACTTTCTCAGAGCTCATCCCGGCGATGGCGGGCGCGGTCGCTACACCTGGTCGGACACCGGCCTGGACGCCGGCGAAGTCCGGGAGCGGGTACGCGCATATCAGGAGCGCTACGCGGTACCCACCGAACAGTTGCGGTAACCAGGCGCGGCGACATCCGTCGAAGAAATGAATTCGTTATGTCCCCCAGAGTGTGACGTAGGACATAGACTTCCCGCTTGTGACGACCCCGTCGAACCCTTGGGGCGACGAACGACGGAGACTCTCGCATCAGCTTCAGATGCGAGGGCAGCATCTCGGCCGCAGACAGGCGCGGCGGCTCAGCCGTCGGTTCGCGCACGTCGGTGTGCACATCCCGGCGACGCGCCTGCAGCAGTTGGTCACCGGCACCCCGGTAGCGGACAGGGAGTTGACCGACGTCAACTTCGCCCTGATCGCCACCCACTACATGCGGGAGCAGAAGGCCGCCAGAACGACACATGTGCAGCGCCGCTGCCGGCACGCGGCCGTCTGCGCGGGTCTGATCCTGGTGGCCCTGAACTTCCTGTTCTGCCTCGCCTATCTCTTCTTCACCCTGACCCAGCACGCCGCGCCGATGTAAGGCCGGACGCCGTCGCTTGTCCTGTCCGGAGGCCCTCAATTGTCTTATGTCACTGCAGTGCCGGAGCTGCTGGCCACCGCGGCAACGAATGTGGCCGACGTCGGCGCGGCACTGGACGCTGCCAATGCGGCCGGCCCGGCGACGCGAATCCTGGCAGCCGGTGCCGATGAGGTGTCGGCCGCCGTGGCGGCCGCATTCGGCCAGAACGCCAACGCCTATCGGCTGGCCAGCGCTCAGATCGCGATCTTCCACGAGCAGTTCGTGCAAGCCCTCCGCACCGCCAGCAGCGGCTATGCCGCCGCTGAGGCCAGCAATATCGGCGCTTTGCTGCAGCGCGCGCCGCAAACCCTGCTCGACGCAGTGAACGCACCCGTTCAAGCGGCCACCGGCCGTCCACTGATCGGAAATGGAGCCGACGGGGCGCCCGGGACCGGCCAGGCCGGCGGTCCCGGGGGGCTGTTATTAGGTAACGGCGGCAACGGCGGATCCGGTGGGCCCGGCCAGTTCGGCGGACGCGGCGGCTCCGCCGGATTCGTCGGCAACGGAGGCAATGGCGGCCAGGGCGGGGCCAGCACCCCGATCAACAAGATCGCGCCTCCCGGCGGCAACGGCGGCTCCGGCGGATGGCTGTTCGGCAACGGCGGGACGGGTGGACAAGGCGGGCTGGGCGGGGCGAACATGACCGGCGGCTGGGGCGGCCAGGGCGGTAATGCCGGATGGTTCGGCAACGGCGGCGCCGGTGGCGCGGGCGCCTTCGGACCGGCGGGTGGCGGTGACGGCGGCAACGGCGGCAACGGCGGGCAGTACTTCGGATGCGGTGGCGCCGGCGGTGACGGGTACGGTTCCCCCACCGCCCTGCGGGGTGGGACCGGTGGCGATGGCGGTGACGGCGGGCAGCTGGGCAACGGCGGACGGGGCGGTCAGGGCGGGGAGGCTTCTCTCGTCAACGGGTCAGGCGGAGCCGGCGGCAGCGGCGGCAGCGCCCAATTCCTCGGCGATGGAGGCGCCGGTGGCGCCGGCGGTGCGGGTTTGGATCCCGCGCACGGCGGAGCCGGTGGTAGCGGCGGTGAGTTCCTGGGCCGGGCCGGACTGCAGGGCGCCGATGGTCTCGGCCCGTAGACCTACCCGCCGAGACGGGTAGAACTACGCACGCGCCGTCCCCCGCCGAGCGGCAAGGCTGCTTGGATGACCACTCTGATGGGCTTTCCCAGCCCCACTGAATTGGACGCGCGCACCCCTTCCGACCGTGATCGCGCCATCGACGTCATCCGCATCACCGCCCTGGTCGGCGTGGTGATCGGCCATACCGTCATGGCCATCAGCATCATCCGCAGTGGTGTGCTGATGTGGGACAACCTGCTCACCACGTCAGTGGTGTTTCAGGCGCTGACCTGGATTTTCCAGATCATGCCGCTGTTCTTCTTTGCCGGCGCCGCGGCGTGCGTGGCATCCTGGCAGCCCGGCAGCAACTGGGGATCCTGGTTGATGAAGCGCTGCACCCGGCTGTTCCGACCGGTCTTCTACTACTTCGCGTTCTGGGCAGTGACCCTGATGGCACTCCATCCCGTTCTGCCGCAACACGTTTACGAGCCCGTCGCCGGGATTAGCATCCAATTGCTCTGGTTCCTCGGGGTTTACGTAATGGTGTTGGCGGCGATACCCCTGCTGTCCCGGATCACCACACCGGCCCGTCTGGCAGCCGGGGCCGCCGGGGTCTACGCCCTGGCCGCGGTTATCGACGCCGCCCGACTGCACTGGGCGGCAGCGGCGCCCCTCGGCTACCTCAATATGGCGGTCTGGCTGATTCCCGCCATGTTCGGTGTGGCCTACCGCCGGGGACTGCTTACCGGACGGACGACGCTGGCCACGGCCGCGGCGATGCTGGCGGTCAACGTAGCGCTGCTGACCTGGGGGCCCTACGAGCTGAGCCTGGTCGGCATCGAAGGCATGCGCCTGCCTAACATGAGCCCCCCGTCGTTGCTTCTGGCCGGGCATGCAATCGTGTTGAGCACGTTGGCGATCGCGGCGGCACCGGCGATCAACCGGTGGGCGCGCAGACCGCGGGTCTGGTGGTTCACGGCGATCGGCAACTCCGGGGCGATGACCCTATACCTGTGGCACATGCCCGCACTGCTGGCCGTGCACGTGCTCTTCGACAGCTTCGGACACCCGCGCTACCCGGGCCGGCCGGACTTCTTCACGGTCACTGTTGAGCAGCTCTTCATCATGGTCGGTGTGGTGGCGGTGCTGTTCGTGGCGCTTCGCCCGCTGGAGAGCAATCCGCTGCCCGGGTGGGATGGCGCCCCGGTCATCACGTCGGTCCGGCGCGGCGCCGCCGTCGGGATGCTGCTGTGTGCGGCCGGGGCGGCACTGCTGGCCGCGGTGAAGTGGGGACTCAAAGACGACGGTCTGGTCTGCGTCGCGGTCATGCTGGCGGCGCTGCTGTCCGCTCGGCTGCTGACGGTTCAGCAGCCGGCGATCCGTCTCAGCGGTCGTCCGGATCGCACGCGGCCAGCAGCATCCGCAACGTCGTGCGCAGTTCGCCGAGTCGGCGCTGGCCGAGCAGCTGCTCCCAGTGGCCCTCCAATTCCAGTGCGGTAGAACGCATGACACGGAGCGTCTGGCGACCACGCGGGGTGAGTTCGATGATTCTGGTGCGCGCGTCATCGGGATTCGGTGCCCGAGTGACGTACCCGTTCCGCTCCAGCGCCGTGATGGCCTGTGCCACCGCCTGCCGGCTCACCCCGAGCCGGTCGGCCAGATCGGAGGCGTGTAAGCCACCGGTGGCCAGCGGCACCAGGGCCACCGCTTGCGCGGGGCGAATCCCGTCCAGACCGGCCGCGGCGAAAGCACTCTGGAGCCGCGGACGGCCGGTGGCCGCCAACCGTTGCACCAGGGCGGGAACCGTCGGTTCCCACTGGGCATCTGCGTGACCTCGCATGACAGCAGAGTCTGCCACCTGAATCAAGTTTGACAAGTTTCTTGTCAAACTTGGCCGCGCGTGTCACCATCAGCTGATGGCACCTCGACACGCCCAAGCCCGCACCGTTGTCGTCGTCGCGGCCCTGGTGGCCCTGCTCGCCGGTTGCTTCGGCGGCGGTCACGCGGTGGGATCACCGGAGAACCCCACAATCCCGGTCGGAAAGTCCTCGCAGAGCATCGAATGGGCTGGGGCCAGCCGAACATTCCACGTTTACCGACCGCAGGGACTGACCGGCGCCGCCCCGTTGGTGGTGATGCTGCACGGTGGTTTCGGCAGCGGAGAGCAGGCTGAGAGGTCCTACAACTGGGACACCGAGGCCGACAAAGGCCGCTTCCTGGTCGCCTATCCCGACGGTGAGGGCAGGGCCTGGAACGCCGGCTCGTGCTGTGGCAATCCGTCGCAGGCCAACCTGGACGACGTCGGGTTCATCAGCGCGGTCATCGCAGCCATTGAGCACCAGACGACGGTCGACCCGGCTCGGGTATACGCGACCGGCATGTCGAACGGCGCCATGATGGCGCTGCGAATGGCGTGCGAAACCGACCTCTTCGCGGCGATCGCACCGGTAGCCGGCACCCTCGTCACCGATTGCTCGCGGGCACGACCCACCTCGGTACTACAGATCCACGGCACCGCCGACGCCAGCGTCCCTTACAACGGCGGGCCGGGAAAAGCCCTGAAGATGGACGGAACTCCACGGGTTGACGGGCTACCGGTGCCGGCGGTGACGGCCGCCTGGCGGACGATCGACCGTTGCGGACCGCCGTCGACGACAACGTCCGGGGTGGTGACCACCGAGACGGCCACCTGCGCTGACGGACGTGACGTCGAATTGATCTCGGTAGCTGACGCCGGTCACCAGTGGCCCGGCAGCGTCCGCGGCCCGATCCTGGAGCGGTTGGGCCTGCCGCAGCCATCCACGGCGCTGGACGCCACCGACACCATCTGGCAGTTCTTCGCCTCACACCACCGCTGAGTGATCAGCGATGTCTGGCGGGCCACACCGCCATTCGGTCGATGATGCGGTCGCGCAGGACGAAGGTGTGAAACAGAACCGCACTGACATGTGCGGTGAACGCCAAGAACAGCAGCAGCGCGAAGAAGCCGTGCGCCTGGCGTAGCACCGCATAGATATCGATGTTCTGCGGAGCGATACCGGGCAGGTGGAACGGGCCCAGGGACACGATCGGGTTGCGCGCGGCCGACAGCATCGCCCACCCGGTCAGAGGCTGAACCAGCAGCAACCCGTACAAGAGATATTCCGAATAGGACGCGATACGGCGTTCGGCGGGGCCCATGGTGGCCGGAAACGGCGGCAGCGTGTGAGTCCGCCGGTTGATCAGGCGGATCACCGCGAAGATCAGAATCAGCACACCGAGCGGACGGTGGATGGCCAACAGCACCGGATAGAGGCTTAGCGAGGCCACCATGGTCACCCCGATGAGCAGTTGGCCGATGACCATCGGGGCCATCAGCCAGTGCAGAATCCGCGATGGCAGGGCGAAACGCGTTGTGGTGGCTACTTTCTCGGCCATCAGACCCGAACCTCGCTGGGCGACTTCGGCTCTTCGGCGCGCCGGGTGAAGGACCGCGCGTACACGGCCGCCCTGGCCCTGGGAATGGGATCGTCCGAGAGTGCGATCCCATCCGGCAGCACGGTCGGGTCGAAGTTGATGTCGCGTGCGTTCCCCGGTGCTTCGGTCTGCACCGCACTGACGGTGACGACGCCGGCGTCGATGGTGCGGCGCGTCGAGGGCCAGGGCTTGGTGGCGTCGTCGGTGGGGTCCCCGGGCGCTGCGATGGTGAGGACCAGGCGCCAGCGCACCGGCCGCTGCGCCACGGTGCGGATGAGTTCGTCGAAAAGGAAGTCCTTGCCGGACGGCGGCGTCGAAGGGGCCGGTCCGCCGTCCTCGATCGGAATCAGCGACCATCGCACCGCAACGGTCGCGCCCGCCTGGTTGGTGAAGCTAAAAGCGTTGAGCCCGTTGAAAATACTGTTGGCGAAGCCAGCGCTGGGCGATGACTGCCTGATGATCGTCATCGCCGCCGCGGTCTCGGGATGGCGCTGCAGGAACGTGGCCATCCGCTGCGGGTCCGCCTTGCCGGTCTCCGGCAGCGGTTTGGACGCCAGTAGCCGCTCGTAGAAGCCCTCGGGGGTGCTGTCGGTGAACACCGGCAGGTTGATCATCGCGGTGCGCCACTGCTGACCGTCCGACGTCTCCAACAACAGGCCGAAGCCGCGGACCGTATCGAGTTTGTCGGCCTGATCGGGCAGCCCGCCCCCGAGCGAGAACCGGCCGATCACCGGGACCGTGCCGCGCTGGAACACCGCGGCCCGACAGATGGCCGTACCCGCCCCATTGCTTTCGAAAGTTCCTGTGGCGCTGAGACCTTTGGCGTGGTTGCGGCGGAAACCGTCGTGGTGCCCGTAGACGCTCTCGAAGCGGTCGGCGAACCGCCCCGGGGTCAGCGCGTCAGGACGCAGCCAGCCCCCGGCGTAGGCGAAGCCGGCGACGTCGACCGCGGCGAACCCGGCCACCGCGCCCATTCCGAGCAGTGCCCCACGCCGGGACAGCGCAGAGCGCCCCCGAGCCTCGTCGTCCTCGCCCGGCTCCATTCCGCCGTCCTCTCTGCACTGTCCCGACGCAGTCTCAAGGGTCCTTGCTCGCACCGCACCACGACGCGGTGCGGTGATCCGTTCTATCGGTCGATCAGTCGCTGCCCAGTGCGCGGTGTTCGATCAGGTCGCGCAGTCCCCCGGTGCCCAGCCGCTCCCGGAACGCCGGCGCGGTGTAGCCGACGACGGTCGCGGCCGTGCGAGCACGCGCGGTAGCCGAGCGCGGCAGGTGGAATAGCACCCCGATTTCGCCGAAGTAGTCACCGGGTCCGACGACCTTGAACAGTTCCTCGCCGCCGTCGGCCATTTCGTGCACGATCTCGATCTCGCCCTCGCTGACCACGTAGATCAGCTCACCCATCGTGCTCTGCTCGAACAGCACCTCGCCGGCCTTCAGCTCCACCGTCTCCGGCTCCCGATCGGTCTCGGCGAAATCGGGTGTCAGCTCGACCACCCGATCGGCCAGCGGGAGCATCCGGCTGTCGTGGGTGGCCACCACCACGACCCGGTCGCCGTCGGCGAGTTCGCGGATCAGCCGCAGCACCTCCTCGACCTGAATGAAGTCGAGGTGTGCGGTAGGTTCGTCGGCCAGAATCAACGGCGGGTCCAGCGCAATCGCGCGGGCAACCGCGACGCGCTGCTGCTGGCCGCCGCTGAGATCACCCGGACGGTGCTTCATCCGGTCACCGAGGTTGACGCGCTCGAGCAGCTCCACGCCCCGCTTGCGCGAGGCGGCACGCGACATGCCGGCCGCGCGCATCGGCACCATCACGTTCTCCAGGGCGGTGAGGCTGGGCACCAAGTTGAACGCCTGAAAGACGATGCCGACCTTGTCCCGCCGGTACTTGGCCAACGCCGCGCCGTCGAGTGTGGTGATGTCGACGTCGTCGAATTTGATCGCCCCGGACTTGGGCCGCAGGATGCCGCCCAGGCAGGACAGCAGGGTGGTCTTCCCGCATCCACTGGGCCCGAGCAGGATCACCAGGGAGCCGGTCGCCACATCTAGGTTCAGCCCGTTGATCGGCCGCAGCGCATACCCGCCGCTGTAGTACTCGACCACCAGGTTCTGAATGCTGAGATCGCCCACTGGTCAGGGACCTCCGAACGCGAGAGCGGGATCAATGGCCACCACTCGCCTCAGCCCGGCAAGGCTGGCCAATAGGCCGATGACGATGGCGATTACCGGTAGTAGCACGTATGCGAGTGACGGCACCGCGACGACCATCGGGAACAACGGCGCCAACAGCTTGGACAGGATAACGCCTACCACCGCGGCCAGCAGCGAGACGATCAGCGCCTGCAGCGCCAGCCCGGCCAGGATCGAACGCGTCGGCGTACCGATCGCCTTGAACACCGCGAAGTCGCGCACCCGCTCGAGCGCGGACAGGTAGACCACGGATCCGACGATCAGCACCGCGACGATCCACAGCAGGATCGCCACGATCGTGATCGAGTTGACCGCCACCTTCAGCGGACGGATCAGGTCTTTGACCGCTCCGTCCCGGTCGAAGGTGCGGTAACCGTCCGGAAGGGCACGCGGGGTGCCGTCGATGCCGATCGAGGTGACCATGGGTTGCCCGTTGTAGGCCACCTGCTGCAGGCCCTCGGTGGTCAGGAAGATGTTGGGGATTTTGGCCAGCGCCGTCGAGTTGGGCACGATCCCGACGATCTTCAAGGTGTGGGCACCGACCTGAATGGTGTCACCGATGTGGCGGCCCAGGGTGCTCGATGCGGCGACTTCGTCGGGCCGGGACGGCGCCCGCCCTTCGGAAACCTGCGGCATGCCAGGTCCGTGCTCGGGTGCACCGAAGGCGGTGACGTTCCGCGTCGACGCGCCTTCCTTCATGATCGTCCCGACACAGCCCAGCGGCGCCGCCGCCGATACCCCGGCCTCGCCTCTGACCCGGGCCAGGTCGACGTCGGGAAACGGAGTCGATCCCAGGAAAGGCCCGGCCGAGCCGTCCTTCACGACGAAAGCATCGACACCCAACGAATCGACGGTGTTGCGGGCCTCGACGGTGAAGCCATTCGCCAGCCCGCTCATCACGAGCGTCATTCCGAAGATGAGTCCGGTGCTGACAATGGCGATAACGAGGCGCCGCTTCCGCCATTGCATATCGCGCAGGGCAGCAAAGAGCATCCCCAGACGCTACCAACGTGCACAAGCCCCGGACGGGTTTTGTCTACGCAGCGTCATCGGTGATCAGTGCCCGCCGAGCCGGGCCGCTGCACGGCACGATTCGGCCTCAGTTACCGCGTGACCTAGAATTGGAGTCGATTAACTGCCGTTGCGCTGCATTCGCCGGCGCAGAATCTAGCGGCGTTCGGCGGGTTGAAGCAACAGCCCCGGTTTCGCGTGGTTGTCTGAAAACTGGCGTTTTCCCGCAAGGATGGATTTGAGTAACAGCATGGTCGATCAACCCGGCGATTCAGTGAATCGAGCCCCATTCGAAGTCGAACAGTACGAGACAGACGGGGCCGTGGTGCTCGCTGTCTCGGGCGAAGTAGACATGCTCAGCGCTCCTCAACTGGCCGAGGCCATACACACTGCGCTGGCTCCCACGCCCGCGGCTCTGGTCGTCGACCTCACCAAAGTGGAGTTCTTGGCGTCGGCCGGACTCAGCGTGCTGGTGAACGGGCAGGCCGAGACGTCGCCGCCGACCCGCTTCGCCGTGGTGGCCGACGGTCCCGCCACCAGTCGTCCGATCAAACTCATGGGCATCGACAGCCTGCTGTCGCTGCACCGCACCTTGGATAATGCGCTGAGCTGGATCGCAGGTGCCTGAGCCTGCCTGTACCCGGGAGGGCCGGATCCGCTGACTGCAGGCCCGCTCATGACGCCCCTCGACGACCGGTCCCGCTTTGTCCGCATGCGGGTTGCCGCCGACGCGCTCAGCGCCCACCGGATCCGTGTCGAGTTTCGCAACTGGCTCGACCGGCACTTCACACTGGGCGCCGAGCGGTTCAGCGATCTCGTGCTGGCGGTCAGCGAAGCCCTGGCCAACGCCGCGGAGTTCGCCTACACAGACCCAGCAGCCGGGACGATGGATGTCAGCGCGGCGTATGACGCCAAGTCGGACACCCTCGCGGTCACGGTCAAAGACCGGGGCCGGTGGCGGCAGCGAGCGTGCGCGAGGGACATGACCAGAGGCCGCGGCATCCCGTTGATGCGTGTCCTGGCCGACGAGGCCGATATTCACGGCACCCCGCACGGCACGCAGGTCACGCTGAAGTGGAAACGCCTCACCGCGCCCGTTCACTGACGCCGCGAGAGTTGCCCCGGACTCATTGACTGAGGCGGATGGGGGGCATACCGTCACTACATACGCTACGCGGCGTAGCGAAATAATGACCAGTCTTTGGTTTGCCTCGGAGGCATCATGTTCGACCTGAAAATCACCGGCGGCACCGTCGTGGACGGCACAGGTGCACAGCGATATCGCGCCGACATCGGCATCAAAGACGGCAAGATCGTCGAGGTTGCGCGCCGCGACGGCACCAGCCCGGAGCTGCCCGGTGACGCCGCCGAGACCATTGACGCCACCGGACACGTGGTGGCGCCCGGCTTCGTCGACATCCACACCCACTACGACGGTCAGGTCAGCTGGGACAGCCTGTTGGAACCGTCGAGCGGGCACGGCGTGACGACGGTGGTGACCGGCAATTGCGGGGTCGGTTTCGCGCCCGTCCGGCCCGGCACCGAGGACTGGCTGATCAAGCTGATGGAGGGCGTCGAAGACATCCCCGGCACCGCGCTCACCGAGGGCATCACCTGGGGTTGGGAGACCTATCCCGAATACCTCGACACCATCGGCAGGCAGCAGTTCGCGATCGACGTGGGCAGCCAGGTCGCCCATGGCGCGATCCGCGCCTACGCGATGGGCGAGCGGGGCGCCCGCAACGAGCCGGCCACGCCCGAGGACATTGAGGCGATGGGCCGGCTGGTCACCGAGGCGGTGGAGGCCGGCGCGCTCGGATTCTCGACGTCTCGCACCCTCGCGCACGTGGCGATGGACGGCGAGCCCGTGCCCGGCACCTTCGCCGCGGAAGAGGAGCTGTTCGGGCTGGGCCGGGCGATGGCCGCCGGGGGTCAGGCGGTGTTCGAACTGGCGCCGCAGGGGGCGGCAGGTGAAGACATCGTCGGCCCCAGGAAGGAACTGGAATGGATGCGGCGGTTGAGTCGCGAGATTGACCGGCCGGTGTCCTTCGCCTTGATCCAGGTCGACGCCGACCCGAACCTCTGGCGCGAACAGTTGGATGTTTCGGCGGCCGCACACGCCGAGGGCAGCCGGTTGCACCCGCAGATCGCGGCGCGCCCGTTCGGCATGATGATCGGCTTCCAGGGCCACCACGGGTTCACCCATCGACCGACGTACCGCCGGCTCAAGGCCGAGTGCAGTAGAGAAGAGCTGGCGCAGCGGCTGGCCGATCCCGCGGTCAAGGCCGCGATCCTGTCCGAGGATGATCTGCCGCTGGACCCGACGGTGTTGTTCGACGGCATGTTCGCGATGGTGCAGCATTCATTGGGGCGGCTGTATTCGCTCGGCAATCCGCCGGACTACGAGCCGACCCCCGACCGCACGGTCGCCGCCATCGCCGCGGCGCGCGGCGAGGACCCCCTGTCCACCCTGTACGACCTGATGCTCGAAGCCGACGCGACCGCGATGCTGATGTTGCCATTGTTCAACTACGCCGACGGCAATCACGATGCGATCCGCGAGATGATGCTGCACCCGGCCGGGGTGCTGGGACTTTCCGACGGCGGCGCTCACTGCGGAATGATTTGCGACGCTTCCTATCCCACCTTCCTGTTGACGCACTGGGCCCGGGACCGCAGTCGGGGCGAGAAGCTGTCGCTGGAGTACGTGATCCGCAAGCAGTCCCGCGACACCGCCCATCTGTTCGGCCTCACCGACCGCGGCACCATCGAGCCGGGCAAGAAGGCCGACCTCAACGTCATCGACCTCGACGCGCTGCGCCTGCACCCCGCGGCGATGGCCTATGACCTGCCGGCCGGTGGGCGACGAATTCTGCAGAGTGCCAGCGGCTATGCGGCCACCGTCGTCAGCGGCACCGTGACCCGCCGCAAGGACGTCGATACCGGCGCCCGTCCAGGACGCCTGGTGCGCGGGGCGCGTTAAGCTGCCCCGGTGAAGACACGCCTTGTCCACGCCGACGCGAAGGCCCCCGTTCGCGCCCGCGACGAGGACGCGATCGGCACCCCGCCGTCCTCGCCCACCCTGGTGCCGGCCGAGCGGTACTACTCTCCGGCGTTCGCCGCGCTCGAGGTGCAGCGGATGTGGCCGAAGGTGTGGCAGCTGGCCTGCATGGTCGATCATGTGTCCCGGCCGGGTGACTACTTCGAATACCGTTGCGGCCCATATGGTGTGCTGATAGTCCGGGGCGAGGATGGGTCGCTGCGCGCGTTCCAGAACGCGTGCCGTCATCGCGGCAACTCGCTATGCGTGGGGTCGGGTTCGGGGCTGCGCGAACTCAAGTGTGGCTACCACGGCTGGACCTGGGATCTGGCCGGCACCTTGAAGCGAGTGCCCGATCGCAAAGGCTTCGGATCACTGCGCATGTCCGACTTCCCGCTGCTGCCGGCCCGCGTCGACACCTTCGAAGGCATGGTCTTCGTCAACCTCGACCTGGACGCGATGCCGCTCGCCGAGTATCTGGACGAGATTCCACAGGACATCGCCTGGTGCCACATCGACGACTTCCGTTGCTACGCAACGCTGACCGTGGAGGTCGAGGCCAACTGGAAGACAATCGCGGACGGTTACAGCGAGACCTACCACATCCAGACGCTGCATCCCGAACTGTTGCGATGTGTCGACGACGTCCATGCGCCACAACAGATCTGGCGACACGCCGGCAAGTCGGATCAACCCTACGGCGTGCAGAGCCCGCGATTCGACGGTGAGCTCAGCGACGAAGAAGTCTGGGACGCATACGTTTACACTCAAGGCGCACTGATGGGCGCACCGGAGGGCACACCGCTTCCCGCCGGCGATCAGCCGGGGCAGACGGTCGCCGACCTGATCGCGGCGCGGACCCGATCGTTCGCCGCCGGGCGGGGCGTCGATTTGGACTGGGCCGACACCGACCGGATCACCCGGCTACACCAGTACAACGTCTTCCCGAACATGACCTTTCTGGTCAACGCCGACCACCTGACCATCATGACGTCCCGACCGGGACCCGACCCCGATCACGGTGAGCTGACCATGTTCCTGATGACGCGGTTGCCGCCCGGGTCCGAACGGAACAAGCCGACCGACGTCCGGGTGCCGGCCGGGGATGCCGAGCCCGGCATCGTGCTCACCCAGGACATCCGGGTGCTTCCGGGACTGCAGCGCGGGCTGCATCAACCCGGCTTCACCCACCTAGTCCTGTCCAGCGAAGAACGGCGCGTGATCAATATGCACCGCAATCTCGAGCGCTATCTCGACCTGCCGGAATCCGAGCGGATGACCGGCGGCGACACCGGTTCGCAGCGATGACGGCGGCCTGGGTACCCAAGTTCGCCGGCCTGTCCGACATCGGCCGGATTCGCGCGACCAATCAGGACAGCTGGGGTGCCTATCCGCTGCAGTCGCTGTTCATCGTCGCCGACGGCGTGGCGTGCAGTACCGACGGCGCGTTGGCAGCCGGCTTGGTGGTCGAATTGCTGCCGACCTACGTGAGCCGGCATCTGAAGGCGGACGACGTCGAAGGCGCGGCAGCCGCCGATCTGGTGGGGCGCGCCATCAGCGAATACTGTGATGATTTCCGCGCTTTCGCGGCCACCGACGACCGTGCCGCCGGCGCCAACACCACGGTGGTGGCGGTCGTCGTAGCGGGAACACGGGCGCTGGTCGGCCATCTCGGCGACAGCCGGGCCTACCTGTTCCGGGACCAACGGCTGCAACAACTCACGCGCGACCACAGCGTGATTCAGGACCTGATCGACTCCGGCGAGGTCACTGTCGAGCAGGCAGAGCGCCACCCCGCCCGGGCGATTCTGACCCGGCATGTGGCGATGTTCCCGCGCGCGCTGCCCGATGCGGCTGCGGTGGACCTGCTCCCCGGTGACCGGATCCTGCTGTCCAGCGACGGGCTGCACGGAGTGGTCGACGACCCGTCCCTGGGGCAGATCCTGGATTCACATCCCGAGCCCGACGACGCGTGCGCGGCGCTGATCGATGCCGCACTGCAAGCGGGTGGGCCGGACAACGTCACGGCGGTGGTGGTGGCGATTCCGGCGGAGTGACAACACCGACCGGCCCTGTGTATCTTCGACTCCGGCCAGCACCGAACAGCCATCGACACTCTGCCGGAGAAACCACCGCCGATGACCATCAGTGTCTTCGATCTGTTCACGGTGGGCATCGGCCCCTCCAGCTCGCACACTGTCGGCCCGATGCGCGCCGCGAATGCATTCGCGGCCGCGCTCGCGCGGGATCACCAGATCGACCATCTACAGGCGGTTCGCGTGGACCTGTACGGGTCCCTGGCGGCGACTGGCGCCGGACACGGCACCATGTCGGCGATCCTGCTCGGGTTGGAGGGCTTCCGACCCGAAACGATCACCGTGCAAACCAAAGAACGCCGACTTGCCGAGATGGCAGCGGCGGGCACCATCCGCATCGGCAACGTCACCTCCGTGCCCTTTACCGAGCACGACATCAACCTGCACCCCGACGTCGTACTGCCACTCCACCCGAACGGCATGACCTTCACCGCGACCGGTCCGCGCGCCGAGGTGCTGGCCACCCAGACGTACTTCTCCGTGGGTGGCGGATTCGTGGTGGCCGAACACGGCGATCTGGACGATACCCCGCACCACTGCCCCACGGCTTTGCCCTACGGCTCCGCGGAGGAACTGCTCGATATCTGCGATCGCACCGGCGCGTCGATCAGCACGGTTGCGCTTCGCAACGAATCATGCTGCCGCACTGAGCAAGAGGTCCGCAGCGAGTTACTGCACCTGCGTCAGGTGATGATTGATTGCGAGCGGCAGAGCATCGCGCGGGACGGACTGCTACCGGGCGGCCTTCAGGTACGGCGCCGCGCGAAGGCCTTGCACGCCCGCCTGAGCGCCGAGGACCCGGCCCGCAGTCCCGAGTTCGCCCAGGATTGGGTAAACCTGGTGGCGTTGGCGGTCAACGAGGAGAACGCATCCGGGGGACGAGTGGTCACCGCTCCCACCAACGGTGCGGCGGGCATCGTGCCGGCGGTGCTTCATTACGCGACGCACTACACGCCGGCCGGGCGCGCCGATCCGGACGACACCGCTGTGCGGTTCCTCCTCACCGCAGGCGCGATCGGCTCCCTCTTCAAAGAACGCGCCTCCATCTCCGGCGCCGAGGTGGGATGTCAGGGAGAGGTTGGTTCTGCCGCCGCCATGGCTGCGGCCGGGCTGACCGAGGTCCTCGACGGCACCCCGAGACAGGTGGAGAATGCCGCTGAAATCGCCATGGAGCACAGCCTCGGCTTGACCTGTGACCCGATCGGAGGGTTGGTACAGATTCCGTGCATCGAGCGCAATGCGATCTCAGCCGGAAAGGCGGTCAATGCCGCACGGATCGCCATCCGCGGTGACGGCATCCACCGGGTCACCCTCGACCAGGTGATCGACACCATGCGGGCCACAGGCGCGGACATGCATACGAAATACAAGGAGACCGCAACCGGCGGACTCGCGATCAGCGTGGCCGTCAACATCATCGAATGCTGAGCCCGCGATGAGTCACCGATCATCGCAGGACTGATACTTTGCAACGCACCGCAGGACGAGCCGGATTGGGGTCGGGCACATGGATCGATTGACGAGTTTCGACGAATCCGCCGACGTGGTGGTGGTGGGTTTCGGCGCGGCGGGCACCTGCGCGGCGATCGCGGCCCGCGAAATCGGGGCCGACGTGCTGGCGTTGGATCGCGCCAACGGTGGCGGGTCGACCGCGGTGTCCGGCGGGATCATCTACGCGGGCGGCGGTACCTGGGTGCAACAGCAAGCCGGGGTGCGCGACAGCTACGAGCAGATGCTGACGTACCTTCGCCTGGAAGTCGGCGACGCGGTTAGCCCGCAGACGTTGGAATCGTTCGTGGCGGGCAGCCCCGACATGATCCGCTGGCTCAGCGATTACGGCGTGCCGTTCGATTCCACGGTGTGCCCCTACAAGACGTCCTACCCCAACAACCATTACTACCTGTACCACTCGGGCAGTGAGAATGCCGGCGCGTTCCGCGCCCAGACACCGCCCGTGCAACGCGGCCACCGGGTGAAGGGTAAAGGCACCTCCGGCAAGAAGATGTATGAACCCTTGGCCAAATCGGCTCTGGCACTGGGGGTTAGGTTCTCGCCGCACACGCTGGTCGACAAGTTGATCCAAGACCCCGGCGGCCGGGTGATCGGGGTGGAGGCGACGACGATGCGGCACGCGCCGACCCGTATCCAGCAGCGGTATTCCAGGTTGGCCGGACTGTCGAGCAAGCCCGGCATCTACTACCCGCCGCTGCGCGCCCTGATGGAGCGGCGAATGCGCGCGCTAGAACGTCGCTACGCCCGGCCGATCCGGATTCAGGCGCGGCGCGGGGTGATCATCTGCGCGGGCGGTTACATGGCCAACACCGAATGGGTCGAAAGCTTTGCGCCGCAATACTCGGGCGGGCTTCAGCTGGGCACCAGCGGGGACGATGGCAGCGGCATCGCGATGGCGCAGAGCGTGGGAGCCGTTACCGAACGGATGGACAACGTGTCGGCATGGCGATTCATCACGCCCCCCAGCGCCTTCATCAGCGCGATCATCGTCGACGAACGAGGGCAGCGCGTCATCGACGAGAGCCGCTACGGCGCGGCGGTCGGCTATCAATTGGTACGACACCACGACGGCAGGGGCTGGCTGCTCGCCGACGCGGCGCTGCTGAAAGAGGCGCGACGACAAATGGTCAAGCAGCCGTTGTGGTTTCAGCGCGCCCAGTCCGCAGCGCTGATGTTTCTCGACTCGGTTAAGGGCGCATCATTGCGGGAGGTCGCGCAGCGCGCCGGCATCGACCCCGACGGCCTGGTTGCCACCGTGGATGCGCACAACAGCGCCATCGACACCGGTATCGCGGACCCCGTCGGCAAGCCGGCGGACTTCGTCCGCCGGATCGATCAGCCGCCGTTCACACTCCTGAACATCTCGATCCGGCCCAACCTGCTCAACCCCACCCCCATGCTGACCCTGGGCGGCGTCCGGGTCGACGAGGGCACCGGGGCGGTGCTTGACGGCACCGGAGCGCCCATCGCGGGGTTGTACAGCGCGGGACGCACCGCGACCGGGATCTGTTCCAACTCCTATGTCAGCGGGCTCTCCCTCGCCGACTGCGTGTACGCGGGCCGCCGCGCCGGCAAACATGCCGCCGCCGATCTCACCGGTTAGACCCGCCCCTACCGCGCGTATTCGAGCCCAAGAATTAGAACTTGAACTATTCAGCTCCTTTGAAAAAGACCCAGATCCGTATCTGAGCGGTTCGCGCAGGCTGCAAATGGAACATTTATGTCGTATCCGCCACACGAATTTCGGTACGCGGAACTTTAATGTCGCGCCTTTGACGCTGCTGCCCAGGGGGCGAGGTTTGCTTCGCGCCTGAGACGCAGTTGTCCGCCCGCAAGCCGTCCGAACGCGGCCAATCGTCGGCGGCCGAATGGAGACCCCCCATGACCGGATATATGAAGCTCAATGCGCCTAATCCACCGTTGGGAAGGTTTCTCGGCCGCGGGTCCCGGAGGTCAGTCTGACGTAACCGTCGCCGTAAGCGAGTCACATAATTACACGTATGTTTTTTATATCCTGCCATTAATCTATGAAATCCATTCAACGAAATGCTCAGAGTCCGCCGTAACAACGATTTCATAACCTTGTCGGTTTCTGGTCTAGGAATTATTGCGCGCAGAGCATACGGTTCGGAGCTACCAAGTTGCGGCGCAGAACAGCGCAACCCCAGCCGGGAAGGGACTTTGGTGAGAATTGTCCGATTGATCGAGATATTCATTACCGGCGTGTCCTGGCGGCGGGCGCACTGGCGTCCTGCGGATGCGCTGCCGCCGTTCCATTCATGGCGGGTGGCCCAGCCTGTGTTGAGCAGCCTGCCTCGGAGGCAGCTCCGGTCGTCCTGCCCGGCCCGGTGGTAGCCGGTGCCATCCCAGTACCGATCGTCAGTCGCTGCTCAACGAGAATCTGCTACTGCACAATCGATTGTCCGAACTCGCGGCAGTGCATCGAAACCTCGCGAACGTGCCAGCCGTCCTGGAAGTCCGCGTACCGACGACAAAGCGACACCCACAATTCATCTGTAAACGGAAGCGGCGCAACCGAAACCACCGACCACGCCTACGCGTCGGCTCGCCCAAGACCTGCGAACGGCGTTGCAAAGCAGTCTGTCTCGGGTCAATCGGGAACCGCGTCCCCCGCGTCGTCACATCTTTCAAACGCCACGTCAACGAGGACGTGCGCCGGTCGCCACATCGGTGAACACACCGCCGCCGATCAGCCCGCCGACCGCTGAATCACCAAATCGACACTGGCAGTGACCAAATCAGGTTGGTGGATCTGCACGAAGTGGTCACTGCCGGTCGCGGAGATCCGCGGGGTCTGCGGTCGCAGTGCGACCAGATCGGTGGTCGCGTCGCGCCATGCCTGCTCCAGCTTCTCGCCCGTGTCGGCGGGAAGGTCGGGCGGAATGATGAAGGGCTTCGTCCGGGTCAGCACGGCAGTCGCAACCGGCGGCAGCGCCGGTGCCGCGCGCACCTGCGCGACACTGCGGTCGATGTCGACGATTTCAAAGGACGGTGAATCCGCCAACTGCGGCGGCGGCCCGTCCAGCGCCCGCCGATAGGCCGGCCAATCGGATCCCAACAACTCCGGAATCTCGGCCGCGAAGGCGTCGACGAAGACCAGTCCCCGCACCTGCTCCGGGTAGGTCTGCGCATACAGCCGAATGAACAACCCGCCGAGTGAGTGGCCGACCAGCACGTAGGGGCCGGGCAGGTGTGCGGCCTCCACCAGGCGGTGCAGGTCGCTCACCACGTCACTGGCCGTCCGCGGCATCGGTACCGGCGAGCTGCGGTCCGAGAGGACAGGCGGGTCGGAATCGCGGAGTGTTCCGGGCCGGTCGTAGGCGCAGACTCGGTGCGCTCCAGACAGGGCGGGCAACACGGCAGGTCCGACGGCCGGCGTCGTCGCGTCGGATTGGCTCCACGGGTCAGACGAGTTGTGATAGCCGGATTCCAGGATGACAGTGGGGCCGCCCCGGCCCCGGCAGTGCAGGTAGAGGTGCCGTCCGTTGCCGATCTCCACCGGCCCGGCGAAGTCACCTCCCGCGCCGGCGGCCGGTGCCGGGCGGCCGCCCTGCGCGCCGGTGCAGCCGAGCAGTGCCGTCGCAGCTATGGACGTCAACAACAGGATCGTCCTCAACACCTGCATCGGCCCATTGAAGCTCACCGGAGCGGGTCTAGATGTCGTAGGTGACCCCGGTGAGTTCCTCCGACACCGTCCAGAGTCGGCGCTGCAGGGCCTCGTCGTGCGACTGTGCGCTGGAGCCAACGAGTTTCGGGTAGCCGCGGACTTCCTGGAATCCGTCAGGGCCGTAGTACTGCCCGCCCTGCACGGTCGGGTCGGTGGCGGCACGCAGGGTCGGCAGCGCCCCGAGCTCCGCGGGCTGGAACAACGGTTTGCCCAGTCGGGCAATCAGCGTGGGCAGGTGCCTGGTCAGTTCGGTGTCCGAGACGCCCGGATGCGCTGCCGCCGCGATGGTCGTACCGTGCGGGGCCAGACGGCGCTGCAGTTCGTAAGTGAACAGCAGGTTGGCGAGCTTGGACTGTCCGTATGCGCCGACGCGGCTGTAGCTGCGCTCCCACTGCAGGTCGTCGAAATGGATCGCGGCACGGATACGGTGCCCTACGCTGCTGACCACCACCACGCGCGATCCGGGGACCGGCAGCAGCCGATCGAGCAGCAGTCCGGTCAAGGCGAAGTGACCCAGATGATTGGTGCCGAACTGCATTTCGAAACGGTCAGCAGTGTTCGACTTGGGCGGGTACATGACGCCGGCATTGTTGATCAGCAGGTCGATGCGGTCATGATCGGAACGTAGCTGCGCGGCGGCGGCCCGCACGGATGCCAGCGAGCCGAGGTCGAGTTCCTGCAACCGCACATCAGCCCCGGGGGCGGCGGTGGTGATCCGGTCGACGGCCTGCTTTCCCTTGTCGAGATTGCGCACGGCCAGCACCACCCGTGCGCCGCGGGCGGCAAGGGCGGCGGCGGTTTCCAGTCCGAGGCCGGTGTTGGCGCCGGTGACCACGGCCGTGCGGCCAGCCTGTTCGGGAATGTCATTGGCGGTCCATTTCGTCACGGGGGACTCCTCGCTATGATTAACCGGGGCGAGCGCTCCGCTTTGCTCGGACACCTTCCGCGTTGACCGTGCGACGAGGGCGGCGAATCGCGAGTGGTCGCCACCCTCAGCGCGGTGTCAACGTGGAAGACGTCCAAACGGGGCGGGCGCTCCGTTTGGTACGACTATACGGAACGCGCGCCCCGCTTTGTCAATGGCTGACGTCAGGGTTGGTTTCAGGGAGGTCTGAAGTGGCGACCGCCGAGCGGCCGGTACGCGCCGACGCCGCGCGCAACCGGGCGCGCGTACTGGACGTCGCCTACCAGACCTTCGCGGCCGAGGGCTTGTCGGTGCCCATCGACGAGATCGCGCGCCGCGCCGGCGTGGGCGCGGGCACCGTCTACCGCCATTTCCCCACCAAAGACGCGCTGTTCCAGGCGGTGATCGCCGACCGGATGCACCACCTCATCGACGCGGGGCACGCCCTGCTGAAATCTGACGGCCCGGGCCAGGCGTTGTTCACCTTCTTGCGCTCGATGGTGCTGGAGTGGGGCGCCGCCGATCGGGGGCTGGTCGAAGCTTTGGCCGGCATCGGTATCGACGTCAGCACGGCAGTCCCTCATGCCGAAGCGCAATTCCTGAGCATGCTGGCCGAACTGCTGGACGCCGCTCAACAAGCCGGGACGGCCAGGCCGGATGTCGGTGCGCCAGAGGTGAAGACGCTGCTCGTGGGTTGTCAGGCGATGCAGGGCTACAACGCCGACCTGGCCCAACGGGTGACCGATGTGGCCCTGGACGGCCTGCGCCGAAGCTGACCATCATGCTGTCGCAACTTGGAACAACCCTGCCGGCAGCCTGGGCATGGTCGCAGCCGGCTACCAGATCCCATTTTCCGTCGAAGAACGGATCCGGCGGGTTCATTCCGAATCAATCCCGTGCGGCGTCAACGTGTTCGCGCCCAACCCGCTTCCCGTCGTACAGGCCCACACCGCCGGAGGACATTGCGGCACCCTCTCCCCCGCCGAGCCGTTGGCACCGACGCCGATCACCACGCTGGACGCCAACATCACCCACGCCGTCGACATCCCCGTCATTGCCGGCGGCGGACTGACCACCCCCGGGCGGTGGCCGGTCGTCCACGCCGGCGCCGCGCCGGCCGTCGTCGGCACCGTGTTGCTGCGGGCGAACCAAAGCGGCGCATCGGCCACGCACCAGGCCGCCCCGTTCGACCCGGCCCGCACCGAGACCGTGCTCACCCACGCGTTCACCGGCCGCCCCGCCCGCGGCCTGCGCAACGCCTTCATCGACGCCCACGAGGCCGACGCTCCGTTGGGCTCTCCCGCCATCCACCACCTCACCAGCCCACTACGCAAGGCCGCAGCCGCGGCCGGTCAACCCGACTTCGTCCAGCTGTGGACCGGCACCGGCTATCGGCACGCGACCGACGAACCGACCGCCGACATATCGCTGCGACTCGCCAGTGGCCTATGACGCTTTTGAAAACCGTGACGTCTCCCGCTCAGGTGCCCGCCGTACGTTAGGGTCGCTGATGTGGCTGGCGATGAACTGAGCCCCTCACCAACGGACCGACACTGACGCCGGGAGAACACGCATGAGCGCCGAGCAGCCGACCATCATCTACACGCTGACCGACGAGGCGCCACTGCTGGCGACCTACGCTTTTCTGCCGATAGTCCGGGCATTCGCCGAGCCGGCCGGCATCACGATCAAAACCAGTGACATCTCGGTGGCAGCCCGCATTCTGGCGCAGTTCCCCGACCACCTGGACGAGAACCAGCGGGTGCCCGACAACCTGGGCGAACTGGGCAAGCTGACCCAGGATCCGGACACCAACATCATCAAGCTGCCCAACATCAGCGCCTCGGTGCCGCAGCTGGCGTCGGCGATCAAGGAACTGCAGGCCAAGGGCTACAAGATCCCGGACTTCCCGGAGAATCCGAAGACCGACGAGGAAAAGGAAATCCGTAAGCGCTACGCCAATTGCCTTGGCAGCGCGGTCAACCCGGTGCTACGGGAAGGAAATTCCGACCGTCGCGCCCCCAAGGCGGTCAAGGAATACGCGCGCAAGCACCCGCACAGCATGGGTGAGTGGTCGATGGCCTCGCGCACCCATGTCGCGACCATGAAGCACGGCGACTTCTACCACGGCGAGAAGTCGATGACGCTGGACCGCCCGCGCAACGTGAAGATGGTGTTGGAAACCCAAAGCGGGCAGACCCTCGAACTCAAGCCGAAGGTCGAGCTGCTCGAGGGCGACGTCATCGACAGCATGTTCATGAGCAGGCAGGCGTTGCTGGACTTCTACGAAGAGCAGATGGAGGACGCACGCAAGACCGGCGTGATGTTCTCGCTGCACGTCAAGGCGACCATGATGAAGGTGAGCCACCCGATCGTGTTCGGGCATGCGGTGCGGATCTTCTACAAGGACGCCTTCGAGAAGCATCAGGAGTTGTTCGACGAGCTGGGCGTCAACGTCAACAACGGGCTGGTGGACCTGTACAACAAGATCGAATCGCTGCCCGCGTCACTGCACGACGAGATCATCCGTGACCTGCACGCCTGCCACGAGCACCGCCCCGAGCTGGCGATGGTCGACTCGGCCAAGGGCATCTCGAACTTCCATTCGCCCAGCGACGTCATCGTCGACGCGTCCATGCCCGCGATGATCCGCGCCGGCGGCAAGATGTGGGGCGCCGACGGGCGACCGAAGGACACCAAGGCCGTCAACCCGGAGTCCACCTTCTCGCGCATCTACCAGGAGATCATCAACTTCTGTAAGACCAACGGCCAGTTCGACCCGAGGACCATGGGAACCGTGCCCAACGTCGGCCTGATGGCGCAGCAGGCCGAGGAGTACGGCTCCCACGACAAGACATTTGAAATTCCGGAGGAAGGCGTCGCCAACATCGTCGACATCGACACCGGCGAGGTACTGCTCAGCCAGAACGTCGACGAAGGCGACATCTGGCGTATGCCGATCGTGCGGGACGAGCCGATCCGCGACTGGGTCAAGCTCGCCGTCAACCGGGCACGCAATTCCGGCATGCCGGTGCTGTTCTGGCTCGACCCGTACCGGCCGCACGAAAACGAACTGATCAAGAAGGTCAAGACGTATCTGCAGGAACACGACACCGAGGGACTCGACATCCAGATCATGTCCCAGGTGCGTTCCATGCGCTACACGCTGGAGCGACTGGTGCGCGGCCTCGACACCATCGCCGCCACCGGAAACATCCTGCGCGACTACCTCACCGACCTGTTCCCGATCCTGGAATTGGGCACCAGCGCCAAGATGCTGTCCATCGTTCCCCTGATGGCCGGCGGCGGCATGTACGAAACCGGGGCCGGAGGTTCGGCGCCCAAGCACGTGCACCAACTGGTCGAGGAGAACCACCTGCGCTGGGACTCGCTCGGTGAATTCTTGGCACTGGGAGCGTGTTTCGAGGACATCGGCATCAAGACCGGAAACGAGCGCGCCAAGATTCTGGGCTCGACGCTGGACGCCGCGATCGGCAAGCTGCTGGAGAACGACAAGAGCCCCTCGCGCAAGACCGGCGAGCTGGACAACCGGGGCAGCCAGTTCTACCTCGCCATGTACTGGGCGCAGGAGCTCGCCGCGCAGGACGACGACGAAGAGCTGAAGAAGCACTTCGGCTCGCTTGCCGAAGCGCTGGCCAAGAACGAAGATGCCATCGTCGGCGAACTCAACGCGGTGCAGGGCAAGGATGCCGACATCGGCGGCTACTACTACCCGGACCCCGACAAGACCGCGGCGGTGATGCGGCCGAGCAAGACGTTCAACGACGCGTTGGATGCTACCGAGGGCTAGCGCGGTTCATCGCTCGCGGAACAAACCGGCCACCACAACAAGGACAAGCCGCATCGGTCACTGACGCCCTCTCGTGGAGCGTCCAGCGAGCCCTCCCTCGGCTTACAGTGCAAGCGTTGCGAGAACCCTCGTGGTCTGAGGAGTTGCGACAGCCCTTAGCCGCGACGACGGACCAGCCACCTCGCTTCGTGATCTGACGGGGATCAACGGCGGGGCCGGTCGCGCCGGTCGCCACGGCGGAAACGCCAATCCGGCCGCTACCGGGCCCGCAAGCGATGGTAAGGGTGGCGACGGCCGCGTCCGGGCGGCAAGAGCGGCGTCGGCGGCAACGGAGGCATGGTGTGGTGAGAACGTACACATTCCAGCGGCGCGGGTTCTGCAACAGCGCAGATTACGGAGCAGGGCGCGAACTAAGCCATCGACTCGCCTAACCGAAACGAACCCTTGTCGTGATTGACCGGTAGGTTGTTAACCTCGGGCAAGACGCAGGCTCAGTAGCGGTGACCGGTACCCCGGCGGCTTTGTTCGTCGTTTCTCATCGCTGATGCGATTTTGATTGTGAACGCATGCGTTTAGCAGCCCGTGGAGGAACAGTGGAGTACGCCCGCTTACTGACGTTCAGCGAAATCTCGCCGGAACTCTTCGCCCGGAAAGACATTACGGGACACCAGATCAACCGCCGATTGTTGAGCGACTCGCTCTCCGGGACGCGCGGGATCGTTGTGGACCACTACACCTTCCCACCGGGTTTCGTCCACCACATGCATCGTCATCCCAATGCCGACTTGATCATCGTCCCTCTCGCCGGTGCGCTGATATTTGACGGTGACTACGAGGAATCAACCGAAGTCAGGCCGGGTCAGCTTCTATTGATTCCGCGTCACAGCTGGCACGAGTTGCGCAATGCCTCCGCTGAAGTCTGCCACGTGGTGCAGTTCTTCAATGGTATCGGCGAACTGGACGAGATGCAGTACGAAGCGCACCCTGTGCGCGGAGTACCGTTTCTGGACTCTGAGCCAAACTGAATTTTGCTCAGTGAGTGGCCCCGAACGGTGTTGAGCCGTCGGGCTTCCCGCGTTCTTCGCCCCGGGTGGGCGCACGGATCGGATGCGTGGTCGTGGCCAGGGGTGGCGGCTTGCCTCACGCTGCTGGACGCCCGATTCGGCCTGCATCATCCGATGCCCCACACCACCGCTCCGGCGGCATGGGGGCGGTGTCACGCGTCGCCGAATACGGTGTCCGAGGGCCCGCTTTCCGATCGCCACGCTTGCCGCGTGGTGACCGGTGGTCTGTGGGTGTGTGCGGCCAGAGGTTTCTGCCGGTGCTGCGCACCCCACCTAGTGGTGTAGGCAGAGTCGACGGCCATCACACTGATCCCGGCCTCGGTCGAAGTCGCGAGCAGTAGAGCATGCAGTTTAGCGGTTGGCATGCCCGAGATGATTTGGCGGAACCTGGCTCTGGGCCGTGCTTTACGCCGGTGGTGGAGTCGGCGAAGTCGAGACCCTCAACCGCGATTGCCTGATGTTTTGCCAACTGCTCGCAACCCCTCACCGAAGACGACGGTTGACACAGTGCCCCGGATCGTTGTCCGCTTCGCATGACATGATGCGCGCACCACAGCCCGTCCCGTTCCGGGGCGTGCCCTCACGATGCACTTAGCCGCCGTGCACCGCGCCCTGCATTGCGCTGCATTGCGGCCCCCGATCCCCGAAATCACCGTGACATCCTCAGTGCTGCCGCAGCGAGATCGCGGCCTTCTTCGCAAGGGTGACGAGACTATCGTTGCACCGAAATCGGTTGCACCATAGTGATATTGAGTCGATCGTCAGGATACCCCAAGGTTGGTCGTGCCCATGTCGCGGAAGCTATGGCTGCCGGTGCAGCCGTAGGGGTGGTGGTTGCGACTGGGGATGAAGCTGTACACGACATGAATCGGCCCCTCGTGCTCACCGACGAGTCGGGGGCCGGGTAGAACGGCGGCGTCAGTGCACCCACGCGGTAGCAATCGGACCTGCTCGAATTCACGAATTCGCACGTTTACCCATCCAAGTCCGTCTACGACGAGCAGATGGGGGCGGCCGGCGATCCGCACTTCCACCCGCCGATCCTGGAAAGATCTCAAGCGAGGAGCACCAATGGCGGTACCTAAGCCCCACCGAGTTGGTGCGCCGTCAATTGTTGCGATGCCGCCGCGCGCGGCGACGCGGTCGCGACGTCGCGAGCATCCGAAGCGACCATTTACCAGCGCCACGGCTACAGCGGCGAGTTCGGTGCAGACGGTCGAGATCCAGCCGGCGCGCGCGGCACTACGTCCAGATGTCGCGACCGTCGTATGCGGCTACTCGATACCCCCGACACATGGGAAGTCCGGGCCCGCATCTGACTCCGAGCATCGGCCGGCACGAACAGGAACCATCGACCGCCCCGCAGTGTGGTGACAGGGGCTCCGGCAATGTGGCGAATTTTTGTCGTCGAAGACTCATCTGCGCCCACCACGTATCCGGCTGCGCTCGCGGTCCCCGACCGCTTGTGCGCAGTACCCGACGCCCCGTCCCCCGGGCTTCATTTTGGGCATGACCGTCATCGCACGGGCTGGCGGCTGAGGTCGCGCGACATCAGCGGGCCGAGTTATCAGACAGAAATACGAACATTTGATCAATTTTTGACCGAAACGGGTTTACCATCGACGTCTGGTTTGCTGGCGGTCAGATAGTTGCCGGTCCCTGAAACTGAGGCGAGGCGGTGCGTGGTGTCGTTTGTGGTTGTTTCGGCGGAGTTGGTGGTGGCGGCGGCGGGGGATGTGGTGGGGATTGGTTCGGCGATTGGGGCGGCTACCGCTGCGGCGGCGGCCCCGACTACGGCGTTGGTGGCCGCCGGTGGTGATGAGGTTTCAGTGGCGATCGCGGCGCTGTTCGCTAGCCATGGCCGGCAGTATCAGGCGCTCAGCGTTCAGGCGTCGGCGTTTCATGAGCAGTTTGTGCGGGCGCTGAGCAGTGCGGGGAGCGTGTTTGCCGGTGCGGAGGCCACGAACGTGTCGTTGACGGGGCTGGCTGTCGGGGGGGCGCAGTCGCTGCTGGTGGAGCCGGTGCAACAGATCGGGCAGGGCTGGATCGCTAGTCCGCTGGGTGGGGTGCTCAATCCGGTGCTCAACGCGCCGTTCGTCGCGCTGACCGGGCGCGGGCTGATCGCGAATGGCGCCACCGGGGTGGCTGGGGTCAACGGCGGGGCCGGTGGGGCCGGTGGTTGGTTGCTGGGCAATGGCGGGACCGGCGCGGCGGCCACGGCCACCTCCGCGGCCGGTGCCGGTGGGGCTGCCGGGTTGGTGGGCAACGGGGGGCTGGGCGGGGCTGCGTTGGCCGGTTCCGGTGGGGCCGGCGGCGCGGGCGGCAACGGTGGCTGGCTGGCGGGTAACGGGGGGGCCGGGGCGCCGGGGGCGCCGTCGTTTAACCCCGCGATCCCCGGCGGCGCGGGGGGGCGGGGCGGGGACGCCGGCTGGTTCGGGCGCGGCGGTACCGGCGGGGCCGGCGGGGCCGGGGCTGCTGGGTTCGGCGGGGACTCCGGTTTGGCCGGTGGGATCGGCGGCAGTGGTGGGGGTGGCAGCAACGGCGGGGCCGGCGGGGCCGGCGGGTTGGGCGGCACGCTGGTCGGCAACGGTGGGGACGGCGGGGTCGGCGGGGCCGGTGGGGTCGGCGGGATCGGCGGGCACGGCGGGGCTGGTACTGCCGGCAGCTACGTCACCGGCAACGGCGCCGGCGGCGCGGGCGGCGGCGGTGGTGACGGCGGCGGCGGCGGCGCGGGTGGGGCTGGTGGCGCCGCCGGACAAGCTCAAGGCCTGGGTGTTGCCGGTAGCAACGGCAGCGGCGGAGCAGGTGGGGCCGGCGGTAACGCCGGAACCCCCGGTGATGGCGGCGCCGGGGCGCACGCCGATGCCACCCACGTCGACGGCGGCAACGGCGGCAACGGCGGCAATCCCGGGGCGATCGGTATCGGCGGGCACGGCGGCGGGCATGGCAGCGGCGGCAGCGGCGGGGCCGCCGGTGTCAACGGCGCCAACGGCGCCACCCCAGCAGCGGCGGCAACGGCGGGGCCGGCGGCAACGGCGCCAACGCCACCGCCCTGACCCCGGCCGGTAACGGCGGTGGCGGCGGCAACGGCGGAACGGTGGGCAGCGGTGGGGCCGGCGGGCACGGCGGCAACGGCGCCAACGCCACCACCGCCGGCGGTGACGGCGGTGACGGCGGCAACGGCGGCAACGGCGGCAACGCCGGGGTGCACGGCCTGGCCGGCGGTAACTCCGGCAACGGCGGCAACGGCGGCAACGGCGCCAAGGGCGTCTCCACCACCAACACCGGCGCCGGTGGTGACGGCGGCAACGGCGGCAACGCCGGCAACATCGGCACCGGCGGCACCACCATCGCCACCCTCGGCCAAGCCGGCAATGGCGGCAACGGCGGCAACGGCGCCACCAACACCAGCATCGACAGCCCCGGCGGTCGGGGCGGTAACGGCGGCAACGCCGGCACCCTGGGCACCGACGGCCGCGGCGGCAACGGCGGCAACGGCGGTGAAGGCTTCAGCGTCACCGGCAACCCGGCCGGCGGCGGGGCCGGCGGTAAGGGCGGCAACGCCAGCTCCGGCGGCAGCGCCGGATACGGCGGCGACGGCGGCAACGGCGCCGCCGGCGGCGACGGCGGCAACGGCGGCAACGGCGGCAACGCCATCGCCGGCAACGCCGGGCACGGCGGGTCCGGCGGCAACGGCGGCAACGGCGGCTTCGGTTTCGGTAATGAGGACGGCGGCAACGGCGGGTCCGGCGGCAACGCCGGCACCGGCGCCACACCCGCCCACGGCGGCAACGGCGGCAACGGCGGCAACGGCGCCGCCGCCGGCACCGGCGGCAATGGCGGCAACGGCGGCAACGCCACCTCCAATAGCGCCGCCGCCGGCCACGGCGGCAACGGCGGCAACGGCGGCAACGGAATCAATAACGGCACCACCGTGATCAACGACGGAGCCGGCGGGGCTGGCGGCAATGGCGGCAACGCCGGCACCATCGGCACCCCCGCCAACGCAGGCCGCGGCGGCCACGGCGGCAACGGCGCCAACGGCAACATCAACAACAACGACAACAATGGCGGGGCCGGCGGGGCGGGCGGAACCGGCGGCAACGGCGCCGCCCACGGCCACGGCGGCAACGGCGGCCACGGCGGCAACGGCGTCGCCGGTGGCACCGGCGGAGCCGGCGGGATCGGCGGCAACGCCGGCACCAACGGAAACGGCGGAACCGGCGGCGCCGGCGGAAGCGGCACCACCGGCGCGCCAACTCACAACCCACAACCCCTCCCCCCTCCCAACAGCCCGCAGCGCCGCCCGGTATCCCTGGCGCCGACGGAGGGGGCAACGGCGGCAACGGCAGCAAGGGCGACAACGGGATTACTGGGGAGCCCGGGGGCGCCGGCGGCAACGGAGGCAAGGGCGGCGGGTTGACCAGCGCCAATGGGGGCAATGGCGGTACCGGCGGCAACGGTGGCCCCACCAACGGCAGTGTCGCCGCCGCAGGCGGAGACGGCGGCAGCGGCGGCGACGGCCACCTCGACGGCCACGGCGGAAACGGCAATACCGGCGGCAACGGCGGCAGCGGCGGCGGGACCGGCGGCAACGGCGGCAGCGGCGGCAACAGTGGCGACAACGGTAGGGGCGGCAACGGCGGCAACGGCGGCAACGGAGGCACCGGCGCCGGCCAGGGCGGCAACGGCGGCAACGGCGGCTACGGCGAAGCGAGCGGTGCCGCAGGCAATGGCGGTAGCGGAGGCGTTGGCGGGAGCGGCGGCTTCGGCGGTGGCACCGGCGGCAAAGGCGGCAACGGCGGCGACATCTACGGAACACCGGGGGCCACCGGTGGCGTCGGGGGCGCCGGCGGCTCGGGCGGTGCCGGCGTAACAGGCAGTGGCGGTGGCGCTGGCGGCGCCGGTGGCGCTGGCGGAGCCGGCGGCTCGGTGAGCGGCAACGGCGGCGCGGGCGGCAACGGCGGTGCGGGTGCCACTGGCAACACCGGCGCCACCGGCGGCACCGGCGGCGGCGGCGGCACCGGCGGCAACACCGTTGGCTTCGGCACCGAAGGCGTGGGTGGCGACGGTGGCACCGGCGGCACCGGCGGCGCCGGCGGCACCGGCGGCACAGGCGGCTCGGGTGGTGCGGGTGGCACCGGCGGAGCCGCTGCCCATGGTTTCGGCGGCGCCGGGGGTCTGGGTGGTGGTGGCGGCACCGGCGGCACCGGCGGCACCGGCGGCACCGGCGGCAACGGCGGGGACGGCGGCGCCACCTACATCGGTGAGCCGCAGACCAGCTCAGGCGGTAAGGGCGGCGGCGGTGGTACCGGCGGTGGCGGGGGCGCCGGCGGCGGAGGCGGAGCGGGCGGCGCTGGCGGAGTCGGGACGCTGGGCACCGGCGAAACTGGTCTCTCCGGAGCAACCGGCGGGACGGGCAACGGCGGCACCACTGGAACGGCCGGAACCCACGGCGCACCAGGACCTCGAACCGGATAGCCCACACGGCACAAGGCGAGGCGGTGCGTGGTGTCGTTTGTGGTTGTTTCGGCGGAGTTGGTGGTGGCGGCGGCGGGGGATGTGGTGGGGATTGGTTCGGCGATTGGGGCGGCTACCGCTGCGGCGGCGGCCCCGACTACGGCGTTGGTGGCCGCCGGTGGTGATGAGGTTTCAGTGGCGATCGCGGCGCTGTTCGCTAGCCATGGCCGGCAGTATCAGGCGCTCAGCGTTCAGGCGTCGGCGTTTCATGAGCAGTTTGTGCGGGCGCTGAGCAGTGCGGGGAGCGTGTTTGCCGGTGCGGAGGCCACGAACGTGTCGTTGACGGGGCTGGCTGTCGGGGGGGCGCAGTCGCTGCTGGTGGAGCCGGTGCAACAGATCGGGCAGGGCTGGATCGCTAGTCCGCTGGGTGGGGTGCTCAATCCGGTGCTCAACGCGCCGTTCGTCGCGCTGACCGGGCGCGGGCTGATCGCGAATGGCGCCACCGGGGTGGCTGGGGTCAACGGCGGGGCCGGTGGGGCCGGTGGTTGGTTGCTGGGCAATGGCGGGACCGGCGCGGCGGCCACGGCCACCTCCGCGGCCGGTGCCGGTGGGGCTGCCGGGTTGGTGGGCAACGGGGGGCTGGGCGGGGCTGCGTTGGCCGGTTCCGGTGGGGCCGGCGGCGCGGGCGGCAACGGTGGCTGGCTGGCGGGTAACGGGGGGGCCGGGGCGCCGGGGGCGCCGTCGTTTAACCCCGCGATCCCCGGCGGCGCGGGGGGGCGGGGCGGGGACGCCGGCTGGTTCGGGCGCGGCGGTACCGGCGGGGCCGGCGGGGCCGGGGCTGCTGGGTTCGGCGGGGACTCCGGTTTGGCCGGTGGGATCGGCGGCAGTGGTGGGGGTGGCAGCAACGGCGGGGCCGGCGGGGCCGGCGGGTTGGGCGGCACGCTGGTCGGCAACGGTGGGGACGGCGGGGTCGGCGGGGCCGGTGGGGTCGGCGGGATCGGCGGGCACGGCGGGGCTGGTACTGCCGGCAGCTACGTCACCGGCAACGGCGCCGGCGGCGCGGGCGGCGGCGGTGGTGACGGCGGCGGCGGCGGCGCGGGTGGGGCTGGTGGCGCCGCCGGACAAGCTCAAGGCCTGGGTGTTGCCGGTAGCAACGGCAGCGGCGGAGCAGGTGGGGCCGGCGGTAACGCCGGAACCCCCGGTGATGGCGGCGCCGGGGCGCACGCCGATGCCACCCACGTCGACGGCGGCAACGGCGGCAACGGCGGCAATCCCGGGGCGATCGGTATCGGCGGGCACGGCGGCGGGCATGGCAGCGGCGGCAGCGGCGGGGCCGCCGGTGTCAACGGCGCCAACGGCGCCACCCCCAGCAGCGGCGGCAACGGCGGGGCCGGCGGCAACGGCGCCAACGCCACCGCCCTGACCCCG
The DNA here is from genome assembly GCF_017086405.1 of Mycobacterium gordonae. Taxonomy (NCBI): domain Bacteria; kingdom Bacillati; phylum Actinomycetota; class Actinomycetes; order Mycobacteriales; family Mycobacteriaceae; genus Mycobacterium; species Mycobacterium camsae. The sequence continues at coordinate 249,131 of NZ_CP070973.1, read as the reverse complement.
GCCGGTAACGGCGGTGGCGGCGGCAACGGCGGAACGGTGGGCAGCGGTGGGGCCGGCGGGCACGGCGGCAACGGCGCCAACGCCACCACCGCCGGCGGTGACGGCGGTGACGGCGGCAACGGCGGCAACGGCGGCAACGCCGGGGTGCACGGCCTGGCCGGCGGTAACTCCGGCAACGGCGGCAACGGCGGCAACGGCGCCAAGGGCGTCTCCACCACCAACACCGGCGCCGGTGGTGACGGCGGCAACGGCGGCAACGCCGGCAACATCGGCACCGGCGGCACCACCATCGCCACCCTCGGCCAAGCCGGCAATGGCGGCAACGGCGGCAACGGCGCCACCAACACCAGCATCGACAGCCCCGGCGGTCGGGGCGGTAACGGCGGCAACGCCGGCACCCTGGGCACCGACGGCCGCGGCGGCAACGGCGGCAACGGCGGTGAAGGCTTCAGCGTCACCGGCAACCCGGCCGGCGGCGGGGCCGGCGGTAAGGGCGGCAACGCCAGCTCCGGCGGCAGCGCCGGATACGGCGGCGACGGCGGCAACGGCGCCGCCGGCGGCGACGGCGGCAACGGCGGCAACGGCGGCAACGCCATCGCCGGCAACGCCGGGCACGGCGGGTCCGGCGGCAACGGCGGCAACGGCGGCTTCGGTTTCGGTAATGAGGACGGCGGCAACGGCGGGTCCGGCGGCAACGCCGGCACCGGCGCCACACCCGCCCACGGCGGCAACGGCGGCAACGGCGGCAACGGCGCCGCCGCCGGCACCGGCGGCAATGGCGGCAACGGCGGCAACGCCACCTCCAATAGCGCCGCCGCCGGCCACGGCGGCAACGGCGGCAACGGCGGCAACGGCGGCAACGGAATCAATAACGGCACCACCGTGATCAACGACGGAGCCGGCGGGGCTGGCGGCAATGGCGGCAACGCCGGCACCATCGGCACCCCCGCCAACGCAGGCCGCGGCGGCCACGGCGGCAACGGCGCCAACGGCAACATCAACAACAACGACAACAATGGCGGGGCCGGCGGGGCGGGCGGAACCGGCGGCAACGGCGCCGCCCACGGCCACGGCGGCAACGGCGGCAACGGCGGCAACGGCGTCGCCGGTGGCACCGGCGGAGCCGGCGGGATCGGCGGCAACGCCGGCACCAACGGAAACGGCGGAACCGGCGGCGCCGGCGGAAGCGGCACCACCGGCGCGCCAACTCACAACCCACAACCCCTCCCACCCTCCCAACAGCCCGCAGCAACCGTCGGCACTCACGGCGTTAACGCCGGCGCCCCAACGGCATCGACGGCAGCGACGGCGGCCCGGGCCACAATGGCGATACAGCGCAACCCGGCGGCGCTGGCGGCAGCGCCGGCAGCGGCAAGGTTTTGTCCGTTTCCAACGGCGGCAACGGCGGCCAGGGCGGCAACGGCGGCCCCACCAACGGCAGTGTCGCCGCCGCAGGCGGAGACGGCGGCAGCGGCGGCGACGGCCATCTCGACGGCAACGGCGGTAACGGCGGCGCCGGGGGCACCGGCGGCAGCGGCGGCGGCACCGGCGGCCAAGGTGGTCAAGGCGGCGCCGCCGGCGTCGGGGCTGGTACTGGCGGCGCTGGCGGCGACGGAGGAGACGGCGGCAGCGGCGGCGGGAACGGCGGCAACGGCGGCGACGGCGGTAGAGAAGGCGCCGGTGGCGGCACCGGCGGCAACGGCGGCAACGGGGGCTTCGGCGGCGGCAACGGCGGCAACGGCGGCAACGGCGGATTCGGCAGCGGCGCTGCCGGCACCGGCGGCAGCGGCGGCACAGGCGTGTCAGGTAGCACCGGCGGAGCCGGCGGCACCGGCGGTAACGGCGGTGCCGGCGGTACGGTGACCGGCAACGGCGGCAACGGTGGCAACGGCGGTAACGGCGGCGGCGGCGGCAACGGTGCCAGCGGCGGCAGCGGCGGGGACGGCGGCACCGGCGGTAACGGTGCCGGCGGCGGCGACACCGGTGCCCCCGGCGGCACCGGCGGGACTGGCGGCACTGGCGGCACCGGCGGCACCGGCGGCACCGGGGGCGGCGGCGGCGCCGGCGGATCGGCCGCCAATGGCGCCGGCGGAGCCGGCGGCCTCGGCGGCTCCGGCGGGACTGGCGGCACCGGCGGCACCGGCGGCACCGGGGGAAACGGCGGCAACGCGGGCATCATTACCCCGGCCACCGGAGGCTCCGGCGGGGGTCTTGGTGCCCTGGGAGGCGATGGGGGCATCGGTGGCGCCGGGGGCGGGGCCGGTGCTGGGGGCGGCGCCGGTGCCGGCGGAGCTGGGGGCGTCGGCGCAGCCGGCGTCGGTATGCCGGGCTTGTCGGGCGCGACCGGTGCAGCCGGCGTCCAGGGCACCAAAGGCGTGCCGGGCACGCCTGGATCGCCCCGATAGGCGCAGGGAATGCTGTCGCGACGAGCCTACGAGCACATGGCCCGGTTCGCCGGCACCGAGGGGGTGTTGTTCGTGTGCCGCTCCCAGGAGAAGACCAAATGTTTCGCACCGACAAGCGCCGCGACGCACGGCGATTCCTACCCGGTGGATCGTGGCTAGCGAAGCTGGCTGAGCCCCCATGACCTGATGGTCGAGTGGGTGGTGTAGGCATCTGGATATGCCCCTGTTTGATATGTCCGAGCGCGCCCAGCGGTACGAATCGGACCTGCTCGAGTTCATGGATGCGCACGTCTACCCGTCCGAGGCGGTCTATGACGAGCAGATGCGGGAGGCCGGCGATCCGCACTTCCACCCCCCGATCCTGGAAGACCTCAAGACCGAGGCGCGAAAGCGGGGGCTGTGGAACCTGTTTCACCCGCACCCCGAGTGGGGGCCCGGGCTGACCAACCTCGAGTACGCGCCGCTGGCCGAGATCATGGGCCGCAGCCACCTCGCCCCCGAGGCGTGCAACTGCAGCGCCCCGGACACCGGAAACATGGAGGTGCTGACCCTGTTCGGCACCGAAGAACACAAGGAGCGTTACCTCAAGCCGTTGCTGGACGGCAAGATCCGCTCGGCGTTCGCGATGACCGAGCCGGCGGTCGCCAGCTCGGATGCCACCAATGTCGAGATGTCCATGGTCCGCGACGGTGACGACTACGTCCTGAACGGGCGAAAATGGTTCGCCTCCAACGGAATGCACCGTAACTGCAAGGTGCTGATCGTGATGGGCAAGACCGACCCGAACGCGGCACCGCACCGTCAGCAGTCGATGCTGGTGGTGCCGATTGACGCCCCCGGCATCACGGTGCGGCGCAACCTGCCGGTCTTCGGCTACCAGGACCGCGAGGGCCATGCGGAGATCGACTTCGAGGACGTAAGGGTGCCGTCGAAGGACGTGCTCAAGGGCGAGGGCGAGGGCTTCGCGATCAGCCAGGCCCGGCTGGGTCCGGGCCGCATCCACCACTGCATGCGGGCCATCGGCATGGCTGAGCGGGCGCTGGAGCTGCTGTGCAGGCGCGCGGAGTCCCGGGTTGCCTTCGGCAAGCCGATCAGCGCCAACGCCAACATCCGAGACTGGATCGCCGAGTCCCGCATCGACATCGAGATGATCCGGCTGCTGACCATGAAGGCCGCGTACCTGATGGACACGGTCGGCAACAAAGAGGCCAGGACCGAGATCGCGGCCATCAAGGTCGCGGCCCCCAATATCGCGCTCAAGATCGTCGACCGCGCCATCCAGGTGCACGGCGGCGGTGGCGTCACCGACGACTTTCCCCTGGCTATGGCATGGGCGCACCTGCGCACCCTGCGGCTGGCCGACGGTCCCGACGAGGTGCACAAGCGCGCCATCGCTAGCCAGGAACTGCGTAAGTACCGGGCACCCAGGTGACGGTGGTCGGCCTCGACCCGGACGCGATCGCGCGGTGGCTCACGACGCTGGGGATCGGGTTCGAGGAACCGCTGCAATTCCAACGGATCGGGCTCGGGCAGTCGAATCTGACATACCGGGTCAGCGACGCCGCGGGCCGCGCCTGGGTGTTGCGCCGACCGCCCCTGGGGCATCTGCTGGCCTCGGCGCATGACGTGCTGCGGGAAGCCCGCATCGTCGCGGCCCTGGCCGAGACACCGGTTCCAGTACCTCAAATTCTGGCCACCACAACCGATTCCGAGTTCTGCGACGCGCCGCTGGTGTTGATGAGTTTCGTCGACGGGCTGGTGGTCGACACGATGAGGGTCGCCGGAGCGCTGACACCGCGGCAACGGCACCAGATCGCCGTGGACCTGCCACGCACCCTGGCCAAGATCCACGCCGTCAACCTCGACGAGGTGGGACTTGCCGACCTGGCCAGCCACAAGCCGTATGCGCAGCGGCAGCTCAAACGCTGGGCCGGCCAGTGGGAGCTGTCGAAAACCCGCGAACTCCCCGCCCTCGACGACCTCACCCGCCGACTGGCCGCCGCCGCGCCCGAGCAGCGTGAGATCAGCCTGGTGCACGGCGACTTTCACCTGCGCAACCTGATCACGTCACCGGATACCGGCGAGATCGTGGCGACGCTGGATTGGGAACTGTCCACGCTGGGCGATCCGCTGGCCGACATGGGCAGCCTGCTCACCTACTGGGTCGAGCCGGATGAGGCGCTCAACGGTGACTACGCGCCGTCGACGTTGGCGGGGTTCCCGAATCGGGCGGAAATGACAAGGTTGTATCTGGACGAGACGGGGCGCGACGCCGCCGCGTTGCAGTACTGGCACGCGCTGGGACTGTGGAAGCTGGCGATCATCGGCGAGGGCGTCATGCGCCGGGCCAGGGACGAACCTCAGAACAAGGCATCGGCCGGGACTCCGGTCGTCGCCTGGATCGATGCCCGGGTCCAGAAGGCGCGCGAAATCGCAGACGCGGCCGGGATTTAACTCAACGGCGCCTGGCGACGAGGTACCAGGTGTGCATCACGCCCTTGCCTTTGACGTCGATGTCGCCGCGCTCCTCGAACACGAAATGTTCCTTGAGTCGGTCATAGACGTTCTGCGGCACCTGAATCCGCCCCTCGACATCGGTGGTCTCCATCCGGGCCGCGACGTTCACGGCATCGCCCCACACGTCGTAGAAGAACTTGCGCGCCCCCACCACGCCGGCAACCACGGGACCGACGGCCAGGCCGATCCGCAACGGAACCGCTCGGCCGCGTGGGTCTTTGAGATCCGCAACCGCCTCCGCCATATCCAGTGCCAGCCTCGCCAGCGCCTCGAGGTGGTCCGGGCGCGGATCCGGCACGCCGCTGACGACCATGTACGAATCGCCACTGGTCTTGATCTTCTCCAGGGCGTGCCGGTCCACCAGGGCGTCCAGTTTGGTGTAGAGCTCATCCAGGAACCGGACCAGGTCGGTGGGTGCGGTGTCGCTCGCCCGACTCGTGAAACCGGCGATGTCGGCGAACAACACAGAAGCGTCGTCGTACTTGTCGGCGATGACGGTTCGGGACGGATCCTTCAACCGCTCGGCGACTTTCGCCGGGAGTATGTTGGCGAGCAACGACTCCGAGCGCTGATACTCAGCTTCGATCACCCGTTCGGCACGGGTGATTTCACGCAGCGCCGACCATACGATCGCCATCACCATGAGCCAGGAGATGACCACCGATACGATGTAGCTCAACGTGTAGGCCCAATCCGGTTGCACGCCCGTTCTTTCGGGAACCGTCAGCTGCAATGCGACTGTCAGCACCGCACCTACGGCAGCCATCACCGATGCCAGACCGAGATGGTCGATGCCCAGGACCAGCACGACAATCGACGCACCCACCAGGTAGTAGAACTGGATTCCGGTTCCGGTGCCGATGCGTAAGCACAGCACCGTGATCAACACGTACGCCGCGATCATGAAAACCATTGGCGCGAAGAGTTCCCCGTAGCGGTACAACAGCGGGATACTCAGGTAGATCACAGTGCTGACGGCACTGAGCGCGGCGATAGAAGCTTCGTTGTGCCCGGCGAAGATTGCAAGAAGCGTGTAGAACCCGCTCACGAGCGCGGCGATTCGGGTGGCCCTGACGAGGACTCGCTTCTGCCGGGTAACGCTCTTGGGATAACTCACGTTGCGTGGCGGCATGCGGCGGCGTCGACTCGTGACCGGCACCGCCGCCGCTGAACGCGCTTCGAGCGCCATGCGTGCAGAATAGCCGGGCGGCGCAGGCGTCAACGCACGACTTCGCGGTGACCCGCATCGAGCCGGCGGGTCCAGCCGCGTGCATCGAGGTGTTCGAGTAGCGGAATCGCGACCCGCCGGGTGGTGTTAAGCACCTGGCGCGCTTGACTTGTGGTGAAGGGCTGGTCGAGCGTGGCAAGAGCGCGCATCGCCAGCGCGGGTGAATCCGGCAGCAGCACCACGCCGTCGCGCAACCTCAGCAGCCGCCCGGCGCGTTCGGCGGCCGCCAGTTCCCGGGTGCCGAGCTTCAGCGCCTGCAGTTCGTAGGCTTCGGGTGCCCGGAACGGCTCGGCTCGCAGCCTGGTCTCCAACTCGCTCACCGACGCTTCGGCGCCGCCTGGGAGGCTGCGCGCACCGGGCACCCGGATGCTGCCCCCCTGCTGCTCGAGGCCGGCAGCACGGACGACGTCATCGAGCAGGTTTTCGTCCGGCAGCGCCAGCAGATCACGGGCGGCACCTCGGGACATGCCGTCCACCAAGGGGTCTCGCGCGTGCAACTCCTCAATGGCAGTCCGGAGCCGCTGCTGCCACGCCTGGTGTGTCGGGCGGTGCACCCACCAACCGTCGAAAACCAGTATCGGCGCGGGCACGGTATGCGGCAGCAGTCCCAGGCGGAGCAGCTGAGTCTCCCGCACCGCTCCACGGCGCTCGACCTCAGCCTCGACATCGCCGCCCGGCCCCGACTGCGCCAGGGCGGCGGCGCGGCGGGCGCTGTCGCCGCGCCGGCGCAAAGCGGGCGGTTCGGCATCGAGCACCTGCGCGCCACCGAGCACCCGTGCGCTGCCGGGGTCACGCAGCACCAGCCGGTCACCGAGCACCAGCGGCAGCCATCGGTCCAGGGTGAGCCGGCCATGATCGTCGTCGAACGGCCGCAGCCGCACCGGCACGGCGGCCGTGCCGACATGGGCGACGAGATGCGTCGGCGTCTCGTTCCACGACCCGCCGAAGGTGCGCCGCACGTCGAGCAGCCGGGTGTGCGGCCACGCGTCCGGGGTGATCAGCGGGTCGCCACGGCGGACGGCGTCGCGCGCTACGCCGCGCAGGTTCAGCGCCACTCGCGCCACCGGTCCGAGTGTGGGGTAGGGCTGCCCACAGCTCTGCAACCCGCGGATCGTCGCCGACCTGGTGCGCGACGCGCCCAACAGTTCCAGTCGGTCACCGACGGCCAGCGTTCCCGCCGGCAGCGTGCCAGTCACCACGGTGCCGGCGCCGGTGATGGTGAAGGAACGGTCCACCCACAGCCGCACCCGGGCAGTGGTCTCCGGCGCGGGGACCTGCGCCAGGACTCCGTCAAGGGCGGCGCGCAACTCGGCGAGCCCGGTGCCCTCGACGGCCGACACGATGACGCCCGGCGCGCTGCGTAAGCCCGTTTCGGCCAACTCGGCCCGGGCCTGCGCCAGCACCTCGGCGCCGCGCTCCGGCGCCCGGTCGGCGCGGGTGATCACGATGAGGCCGTGCCGAATGCCCAGCGCCGCAACGGCATCGCGGTGGTCATCGGACTGCGCCTGCCAGCCCTCGTCGGCAGCGACGACGAAACACACCACCGGTGCCGGGCCGAGGCCGGCCAGCGTGTTGCTCAGGAATCGGTGGTGGCCGGGTACGTCGACGAAGGCGACTTTGCGGCCGGACGGCAGGGTGGTCCAGGCGAAGCCGAGGTCGATGGTCAGGCCACGGCGCCGCTCCTCCTCCCAGCGGTCGGGCTCCATGCCGGTAAGCGCGTGGATGAGGGTGCTCTTGCCGTGGTCCACGTGGCCTGCGGTGGCCACGACGTGAGTGCTCAGGGCTGTCCCAGCGCCGAGCGTACGGCGGCCAGCACGCGGTCGTCGTCGGCCTCGGGAATGCAGCGCAGGTCCAGTAGGCAGGCGCCGTCGTGAACTCGGGGCAGCACCGCGGGTTCGCCGACCCGCAGCAGCGCGGCGGTCGACTCGGGCAGGCGGACCGCCCACCCCGGCAGCGGCACGCCGGGGGCACCCCCGCCGCCCACCCGGCCGTCGTGGGCCACCACCGTCGCCCCGACGGCCTCTGCCAGCCGCTGCGCCCGGGAACGCAACCGGTCGTTGTCGGCGTGCAGCGCCGCGGTCACCGGGGAGCCGCCGGCGCGCACCGTCGCCTCGAGGGCGGCCAGGGTGAGTTTGTCGGCTCGGACGGCCCGGGCCAGCGGATGCCGCGCGAGCACGGTGATTAGCTCGGCGCGGCCGAGGATGATGCCGGCCTGTGGTCCGCCGAGCAGTTTGTCGCCGCTCGCGATGACGAGGTCGGCGCCCTCGGTGAGCGCGCCGGCGGCGTCGGGCTCCTCGGGCAGCAGCGGGTCCGGCTCGAGTAACCCGCTACCGAGGTCGGCGATCAACGGGATCTGCTGGTTCGTGGTCAGGGTGTGCAGGTCGGTGAGGGAAGCGGCGGCCGTGAACCCTTCCACGCGGAAGTTGCTCTGGTGCACCTTGAGCACGCAGCCGGTTTCCGGACTCAGCGCTGCCTCGTAGTCGCGCGGATGGGTGCGGTTGGTGGTTCCGACTTCGCGCAGTCGCGCTCCGGTGGAGGCGATCAAATCGGGCAGCCGGAAGCCGGCGCCGATCTCGATGAGCTCCCCGCGGCTGATGATCACTTCCTTGCCGGCGGCCAGCGCGGTGGTCGCCAGAACCAGGGCGGCGGCGCCGTTGTTGACGACGAGGGCATCCTCGGCTGCCGGGCACGCGTCGAGCAGTGTCTCCCGCAGTGCGACACCGCGCTTGGAGCGGGTGCCGGTGGTGAGGTCGAGTTCGACGTCGACGTAGCCGCCGGCCGTGATCAGAGCCGCTACCGCGCCCGCGGCCAACGGAGCGCGGCCGAGATTGGTGTGCACGACGACGCCGGTGGCGTTGAGCACCGGCCGCAACGAGGTGGTGGCCTGGGCGGCCAGGGCCTGTTCGAGGGCCTCTGGTACCCGGTCGGGCCCCAGATCGCCGCGGCGGGCCTGCTCCTGGATGTCGCGAATCGTTGCGCGAATCGCCTTGTCGCCCAGCCTTTCTCGCTGCTCCTGCACAGCAGGACGGGCCAACAACTGATCGGTGCGCGGAATCAATCGGCGCGGGTCGACCTGCGTCACGTGACCTCTCTCGGTGGGCTTTCACTCTTTGAAGCAAAAGCGGAGGCGGACGGGAATCGAACCCGCCAGACCGAGATGCTCGATCTCACCGGTTTTGAAGACCGGGGGGACCACCAGGAACCCAAACGCCTCCCCGGTAAACGTACCGGGTGGGTGCGGTGGCGTTGCCGCGCTGAGGTGGGCGGTTCGCGCGTCGACTGAGCCGGGGATTGTCGCTGGCCAGTGTGACGGACATGAACAGGCACTGCTGCCCCAGCAGCTCTGGAGATCGGGGCATTCGGTCTGCCAACCTTGCAGCGACACCAGGTAGCGCCACGCGGGCCACGTACGCTCGGGCCATGACGCGGCTCACCGGCTACGCGCACGGCGGGGGCTGTGCCTGCAAAATCCCACCCGGCGAACTCGAGGAGGCGGTGCGCGGGCTGACCGGCCAGTCCGGGCCCGATGTGCTGGTCGGCCTCGACGACGGTGACGACGCGGCCGCTGTCCTGGTCGGCGACCTGGCGGTGCTGTCCACCGCGGACTTCTTCACCCCGGTCGTCGACGACGCCTACGACTGGGGGCGCATCGCCGCCGCCAACGCGCTGTCCGACATCTACGCGATGGGCGGGCGCCCGGTGGTCGCAATCAACCTCGTCGGGTGGCCACGCGACACCCTGCCGCTGGAATTGATGACGGAGGTGCTGCGCGGCGGGCTGGCGGTGGCCTCGCAGGCCGGCTGCCCGGTCATCGGCGGCCACTCCATCGACGACCCGGAACCCAAGTACGGGATGGCCGTCACCGGCGTGGCCGACCCCACGAAATTGCTCCGCAACGACGCAGCCGAGCCGGGTCTGCCGCTGACCCTCACCAAACCGCTGGGCGTCGGCCTGCTCAACAACCGGCACAAGCAGACCGGTGAGATCTGCCCGGAGTCAATCGACCTCATGACCCGGCTCAACCGCGATGCGTCCGAGGCGGCACTCAGGGCTGGCGTCCGAGCGGCCACCGACGTCACCGGATTCGGGCTGCTGGGGCATCTGCACAAAATGTGCCGGGCCTCCGGCGTCGGCGCCGTCCTCGACCGCGCCGCGGTGCCCGTGCTCGAGGCGGCCCGCGCAGCCCTGGACGACGGGTTCGTCTCGGGCGGCACCCGGCGCAATCTCGACTGGGTGCGGCCCCACCTGCGAACCGCCTCGGATGTCATCGAAGACGACCTGCTGCTGCTGGCCGACGCCCAAACCTCCGGCGGGCTGTTGGTGGTCGGCGAGCTACCGGGTTACCCGGTCATCGGCCACACCGTGGCGGGCAGCGGTATCGAAATCCGGTAACCGGCTTCAACCAGCACTGGTGATCGAGTCGTCGGTGAGCCCAGCAGCCCGACGCTTCGCCAACCGGCGCTTCTGCGGCTCGATCGTGTAGCGGGGATCGCGCGCCGATTCCAGGCCGGCTTCGAAGAATCCGAACCGCAACATCGCCGACGCCGTCAGTAGTGCCACACCGGAGAGGGCGGCCACACCGCGGCGCCCGCCTCCGAGGAGAGCGCCCAGACCGCCGGCGGCGGCGAGTATTTCACTGCACTGCAGCAGTCGGCCGGGTCTGCCCTGGTGCAGCGGTTCTCTCGTCACCGGGTCCATCCGGTACTCCGTGACCCGGGCGGAGATCAGGTCGCTCACCGCGCCGATGACAGCCAACCGGCGGGCCGGCCCGGCTTCGGCGACCGGGGTGGTGATCATCGCCAGACCCGATGCGGCCAGGCTCGCGGAGCTGACGAAGACGAAAGGCAGGTCCTTGTGGGCGGCGTTCCACGTCGGGGTTGCGGTGTCGGACAACAACACTGCTGTGTACACCGCCAGTGGCGGAGCGAACAGGGCGGCCTCCAGACCGGCCGGTCCCTCCATGGCGCGCAGCACGGGCCGCAGCGGACCGAGGGGCAGGCGCTCGCCGGTCATCCGGTCGACCTCGGACGCCGCGGCCACCCCGATGCCCGCGCTGAAGAAGCTGAGAATCCAGGAGCCGACGCTCATGGGTGAGGTCAGCTTGAAGGTGCGCAACATGTTGACGAACCGTTCGGGCCGGCCCAAGTCCATGACCAGCGCGACCGCGCCCAGCATCACCGCACCCAGCGCGGCGAGCCTGGTGTTGCGGCGCAACACTTTTCGTCCGGTCAGCTGAGCACCGGCGGCCAACAGGCCGGATCCGCCGGCCACCCCGCCGAGGAACAGATACGCGGCGACCTCGTGACCCCAGGGCGCCGGCTTGACCACCGGGCGCCCGTAATAGGACGAGAACTCCGCATCCGGCACCATCAACGACTCGTCGCGACGGCGCCGCTTACCGTCGCCGCCCCGGTGGCGCTTGCCACCCGAGCCCGACGGCGGCCGCAGGCTGTCGTACTCGGAGGTGCTCACCGGCCCCGCCAAAAGGCCAGCGCGCCGGCGGCGAACATCCCCGCGGCGGCCACCCCGGCCCGCTTGAACATGGTCATCAGATCCGCCGTGCATACCCGCGGGTCCGGCGGCAGCCCGTACACCTCGGGCTCGTCGAGGAGCAGGAAGACCGAGCCGGTGCCACCGACGCCATCGTGCTCGTTGGCGCCGTAGAGGCGCGCTTCGGTCATGCCCTCGGCGTGCAGCGCGGCGACCCGGTCGCGGGCCTGGGCGACGAGATCGTCGTGGTCGCCGAACTTGATCGATGTGGTCGGACAGGTCTGGGCGCACGCGGGCGTCTGGTCTGCGAGCAGCCGGTCATAGCAGAGCGTGCATTTTTGGGCCACTCCCGTCACGAAGCCATGTTCGGGACGTTCTGACCGCTTCGCCGGGGTCGCGTAGGTGCCATCGCTGCGGCGCTCCACGACACCGAACGGACAGCCGGCCACACAGGTACCGCACCCGTTGCAGACATCGTCCTGCACCACGACGGTGCCGAATTCGGTGCGGAACAGCGCGCCCGTCGGGCAGACGTCAAGGCAGCCGGCGTGGGTGCAGTGCTTGCACACGTCCGAGGCCATCAGCCAGCGGAACTCGGGCGTATCGGGTGGAGTGGTGTCCAGGGCTTCGGGGGCCCCGGCCACGGACGGCATGCCCAGGCCCACCAGGGCACGCCCTGATTCACGGGCCTGCTCGATGCGCTCCGAGCCTTGTTCGATGAACGCGACGTGCCGCCAGGTGCTGGCGCCCAGGTGTCCGGTGTTGTCGTAGGACGAGCCCAGTATCTCCAGGTCACCGTCGCGCGGGTTGCGGTTCCACTCCTTGCAGGCCACCTCGCATGCCTTACAGCCGATGCAGATGGAGGTATCGGTGAAAAAGCCCTTGCGCGGCTTCGGATCCGGCCAACCCTCGCGCTGCGCCATCAGCCCTCCCGTCGCGGAATGTGTGGTTCGGACGTCGTCAAGCGGACATTGTCCGTCTCGACGGTTACCCCCGCACGCGACTGGTACTCCTCGATCAGGCGCAACAACTCGTCCCCCTGTGGCCGCCGGCCCGGGCGGATGTCACAGGATCCGGTCTTGGACTCCTGAATCTGCACGTTCGGGTCCAGCACCACCCCGAGCAGGTCGTTGGCCGCGTCGCCGCTCACCACGGCGTCGCTGCCCACACCCCAGTGGTACGGCAACCCGATCTGGTGGATGGTGTGCCCGCCGATCACCAGCGGTCGCATCCGTTCGGTGACGAGCACCTTGGCCTCGATCGCCGCCCGCGGCGACACGATCGTCGCCCAGCCGTAGGGCTCCAGGCCGCGTTCGGCGGCCAGCTCCGGGGACACCTCGCAGAACATCTCCGGCTGCAGCTCGGCCAGGTACGGCAACCAGCGGCTCATCCCGCCCGCGGTGTGGTGTTCGGTGAGCCGATAGGTGGTGAACACGTAGGGGTACACGTCGTCGCCGGCCTCGCCGGCACTGGGTGCAAACAGATTGTCTTTGCGCGGGAACATGATTCGCGACGGGCTCTGCTGCTGCGGGTACAGCGCATTGGCCACCGGCGACTCCTGCGGCTCGTAGTGCGTGGGCAACGGTCCGTCCACGAGGCCCTTGGGCGCGAACAGCCACGCCTTACCGTCGGCCTGCATGATGAACGGGTCATCGCCGGCCAATGCGTCCGGCCCGCCGACGTCCGGATCGGGGCGAACCTCGGGGGCGCGGTCGACGGGGAAGTCGGGCACGTCATCCCCCACCCAGCGCCGGTGCTGAGCGTCCCACCAGATGTAGCGTTTGCGCTCGCTCCACGGGTTGCCGTCCGGATCGGCCGAAGCGCGGTTGTAGAGGATGCGCCGGTCGGCCGGCCAGGCCCAGCCCCATTCCGACTGACTCGGACTCGGGCCGCCGAGCGGTACCCGGCGCGCGGCCTGGTTGACCCCGTCGGCGTATACCCCCGAGTAGATCCAGCATCCGCAGGCCGTCGATCCGTCGGCGGCCAGTTCGGTGTAACCCGGTACCGGCTGACCCGCCTTTGGCCCGGTCAGGTAGCAGCCGCTGATCTCGGCCAGCACCGCCGTGGAGTCTGGTTCGCCGTGTTCGTCGGTGGGGTAGTCCCAGGTCAGATCGAGCAGCGGGCGGTCACGCTCGTCGGTCGAGCCGGCCAGTCGCTGCCTGATGCGCTTGCCCAGCTCGACGAAGAACTGCAGTTCGCTCTGGCAGTCACCGGGCGGCTGGACGGCCTGGTGCCGCCACTGCACCAACCGTTGGGTCTGGGTGAACGAGCCTGCCTTCTCGACATGGGTGGCCGCCGGGAAGAAGAACACCTCGGTGTCGATCTCTTCGGTCTTGAGTTCGCCGGAGGCGATCTCGGGGCCGTCCTTCCAGAAGGTGGCCGACTCGATCAAATTCAGGTCGCGCACCACCAGCCACTTCAGGTGCGACATGCCCATACGCTGCATGCGGCCGTGCGCCGATCCGACGGCAGGGTTCTGGCCCAGCAGGAAGTAGCCGTCGACCTCGTCTTCGAGCATCGACATGACCGTTTGATAGGTGCCGTGCGGGCCGGACAGGCGCGGCAGGTAGTCGTAGGCCCAGTCGTTGTCTTCGCGGGCGGCATCGCCCCACCATGCCTTGAGCAGGCTCACCATGTAGCTGTCGGCGTTGGCCCAGAAGCCCTTCTGGTTCTTCGGGCCGACCGCCTCGATGTACTGCTGGTAGGTGTCGTGCACGCCGGCCTTCGGCATGGACAGGTAGCCGGGCAGCAGGTTGAACAACGTGGGGATGTCGGTGGAGCCCTGGATGGTGGCGTGCCCGCGCAGCGCCATGATGCCGCCGCCGGGCCGCCCGATGTTGCCCAGCAACAGCTGCAGAATCGTTGCGGTGCGGATGAATTGGGCTCCGAGCGTGTGCTGGGTCCAGCCCACCGCGTAAGCGAAGCAGGTGGTGCGTTCGCGGCCGGAGTTTTCGGTGACGGCACGGGCGAGGTAGTCGAAGTCCTCGACACTGATCCCACAGACGTCGCGCACCATCTCCGGGGTGTAGCGCGCGTAGTGCCGCTTGAGAATCTGGAACACCGAGCGCGGGTGCTGCAATGTCTCGTCGCGCTGGACGCGGGCGTGCGGCAACGGCGGGCCGCCGCTGCCGTGCGCATCACCCGCGGCGCGGGCCGACGCGCTGGCCCCGTGTTCGGGATCATCGGCGCCTTCTTGTCCCGCGTACGCCCACGTGGAGATGTCGTACTGGCCCGTCTCCGGATCGAAGCCGGAGAACAGCCCGCCCAAATCCTCGCTGTCACGGTAGTTTTCGTTGATCAAGGTGGCGGCGTTGGTGTAGGCCAGCACGTATTCCCTGAACCAGAGGTCGTGGGCGATCACGTAGTTGATCAACGCGCCGAGCAGCACAACATCGGATCCCGCCCGGATCGGGATGTGTTTGTTGGACACGGCCGAGGTGCGGGTGAAGCGTGGGTCGACGTGAATCAGCTTGGCGCCGCGGGCCTTAGCCTCTTCCACCCACTGGAAGCCGACGGGGTGGCACTCGGCCATGTTGGAGCCCTGTATGACAATGCAGTCCGCATTGGCCATGTCTTGCAGTGATTGGGTGGCGCCGCCGCGCCCGAGGGAGGTTCCCAGACCGGGAACCGTGGCGGAGTGTCAAATACGGGCTTGGTTTTCGATCTGGATCGCGCCTGCGGCGGTGAAGAGTTTCTTGATGATGTAGTTCTCTTCGTTGTCCAGCGTGGCGCCGCCCAACGCGGCGATCTTCATGGTGCGCCGGAGTGGATGACCGTGCTTGTCGATGTCCTGCCAGGCGTGCCGGCGAGCTTCGACGAATCGGTCGGCGACCATGTCGATCGCCCGGTCGAGCTCAAGCGGTTTCCATTCGGTGGCGCCGGGCGCGCGGTAGAGGACCTTCATCTGCCGGCCCGGGGAGTTGACGAGTTGTTCGCTGGCCGAGCCTTTGGGGCACAGCCGGCCGCGGGATATCGGCGAGTCGGGGTCACCCTCGATCTGCACGACCCTCTCGTCCTTGACGTAGACCTTCTGCCCACAGCCAACCGCACAGTACGGGCAGATGCTCTGCACCACCCGGTCGGCGGTCGTGGTGCGCGGGGTGATGGCGCGGGTGTGCTTGGAGGTCACCGCCAGACCGCGGCCAAGTCCGTCCCCGGACCTCAATTGCCGGACGACGGGCCATTCCAGGAAAAGTCGGGCGAGTCCCATATTCGCAGACTAGTGCGTCAATAAAAGGCCTGCGAGACTGCCAGGTGAGTCGGCTTCCAGTGGCCGGCTTCAGGGAGGGCAGCGGTGACAGAAGGACGCCTGGCGGGCAAGGTGGCGATCATAACCGGAGCCAGCGCCGGTCTCGGGCGAACCATGGGCGCCACCTTCACCCGGGAAGGCGCCCGGGTCATGCTGGCGGCCCGGCGCGAAGAACTGGTGCGCGAGGCTGCGAAGGAGGCCGGTCCGAACGCCATCGCCGTTCGCGCGGACGTCACCAGTGAAGACGACGTGACAGCACTGGTGTCCCGCACCGTGGAGGCATTCGGACACGTTGACATCCTCTGCAACAGTGCCGCGGCGCCGGGCCAGGACAAGTGGGTGTGGGAGCAGACGCTCGACAACTGGAACTCAACCATCGCCATCGACGTCACGGCCGCGATGCTGTGCACAAAACACGTTCTGCTGCAGTCGATGCTGCAGCGCCGATCCGGCGTCATCCTCAATTTCTCCTCCACGGCGTCCCTCACTACGTCACCGCCAAGGCGTCGTTGCGCGCCTTCACCAAGGCAGTGGCACTCGAGGTGGGGCCGCACGGCATCCGGTGCAATTGCATCGTGCCCGGCAGCATAGACACCGATCTGTACCGCAACTGGGTGGAGCGGATTGCGCGCGAGGAAGGGGTGGACGGCGCGGTGGTCCGGGAACGATCCCTCAAAGCCGTTGCATTACATGCAATTTCGACGACCGACGATGTCGCCAATCTGGCCTTGTTTCTGGCCAGCGACGAAAGCCGGACCATCACCGGCCAGTCCATTCCGGTCGACGCCGGGGGCTACATGCAAGGCTGACGGTCCGGGCCGGTCGCTCAGCTCAAGCCTGTCGCAGCAACATCGCGGTCGTACCGCTGTTGGCTGCCCCCACGCCGACGGCGGCCAGCCCGGCTCCGTCGACCTGGCGCGCCCCGGCCTCCCCCGGATCTGCAGACAAGCTTCATGGAGATGCCCGAAAACGTGCAGACGGCCGCCGGACAGTTGCCCGCCCGCGGTGTTGATCGGCAGTTCACCGCCCAGCGAGATGCGCGCCGGATCGGCTATCCACGAACCGGATTCGCCGACGGGGCAGATGCTCCGCACCGCCCAGTCGGCGGTCGTGGTGCGCGGAGTGATGGCCGCGGGCATGCTTGGAGGTCACCGCCGGACCGCGGCCGCGTCCATCCCCGGACCACAATTCCAGACGACGGGCCATTCCAGGGATAGTCACGACACGCGGCTCTTGGGAGCCATCTGCAACGACTAGTGCTCGCAACCATATGCGCCGTGTTCGCTACCCGAACTGCAAGATCGGTGGTCAACCAACGATTCCGTCCGGGCCGTCCGCACCCGGGGAACCGCCCAGTCCAGCCCCGCCTCCGGAACCGCCGAGGCCAGGTGTGGCATCGACCGCGGCCGGAGCAAAGGCGTTGCCCCCCGCGCCGCCGGCGCCGCCGGCGGCCGAGGGTGCTGAACTGTTTCCGCCATCCCCACCGTCGCCACCACTGGCCGGCCCGACTCCTGATGTTGCCCCTCTACCGCCCGCACCGCCGCTGCCGCCGACGGTGCCGTCGGCGCCGGCACCGCCAGCGCCGCCGGAGGCAGATCCAGCAGAAGTCGCGTTATTGACCTGCGCTTCGCCGCCGTTTCCGCCGGCCCCACCGGTGCCGGTGCTACCGCCCCCGGTGCCGTCCGCCCCGGCGCCGCCGAATGCGTCGCCGGTTCCCTCATTCAGGGCGAAGCCACCCGATCCGCCGGCGCCGCCACCTGTGGGGCCGGCGCCGGCGGTACCGCCTTCGCCGCCGAGGGCGTCACCAGCTCCTCGATGGCTGCCGATACCACCCGTCCCACCTTTACCGCCGGTTCCGGCGGTAACGTCCCCGCCCGCTCCGCCGTCACCGCCGATAGCTCGTGTCGTCGCAACGCTACTGCGGCTGAACCCCGAGCCGCCCGTGCCGCCCTCGCCCTGCAAGCCATCCGTGTTGTCGACGCCTTGCCCCCCGGCACCGCCGGCGCCACCAACGGCGTCAAATGTCGAGGCACTGTTGTCGATCTGCGCGGTGCCACCTCTTCCACCGTTTCCGCCGCCGCCGACGGTGCCCGTGCCGCCCGCTCCGCCGTTGCCAGGGTTGACGTTTCCGGTTCCGGACGTGAGCGCCAAACCGCCGCTCCCACCGGCGCCGCCAGTCGTGCCGGTCCCACCTTGCCCGCCATCCCCGCCGGTGGCAGTGGACCCAGACGCGCTCTGGGTGATGCGCGCAACGCCACCCTTACCGCCGGCCCCGCCGACTCCGGTGATGCCGTCTCCGCCAGCCGCACCGTCACCGGCCGTGGCGCTTCCGGTTCCGTTGACTTGCGCTGATCCGCCCTCCCCGCCGGCACCGCCGACGGTGCCGTCCCCGCCGGCCCCGGCTGTCCCCCCCGTCGCGGATCCTCCGGAAGCCATGTTGTTGACTTGCGCGAGTCCGCCGTCCCCGCCGTCCCCGCCGTTTCCGGTGGCCCCGCCACTGGTGCCGGCCGCGCCGGCGCCACCGAAGGCGTTGCCAGTTCCCTGGTTGACGGCAAGGCCACCGCTGCCGCCCCGGCCGCCACCCGCGGGACCGATGCCGCCGGCTGCCGCGGCGCCCCCGACGGCATCGCCCGCACCGGTATGAATCGCCGTACCGCCGAGGCCGCCGACGCCTCCGATTCCAGCAGTGGCGTTGCCACCGACGCCGCCGTCACCGCCGATCGCCGCCGTTGTGGCCACAACGCTGTCGTGTTGCGCGAAGCCGCCCATCCCGCCGGCACCACCACGGCTGACACCATCACCACCGGCTCCGCCCCGCCCGCCGACGGCATCGGCAGTCGAGGCGGTATTGGTGATTCTGGCCTCGCCGCCGCCCCCACCGGGCCCGCCTTCTAGCGTGATGCCGATGCCACCAGCTCCGCCGGCGCCAGGGGCGACGCGTCCGGTTCCGCTGGTAGACGCCAGACCACCGGCCCCGCCCCAACCTCCGTTGGCGCCGTCGCCACCTCTACCGCCGGCACCCCCGGTGGCAGTTGCCGACGAGGCGCTGCTAGAAATGGTCGCGCTGCCGCCAGCGCCACCGGCCCCGCCCGTGGCGGTGAGGCCGCTACTGGTGCCATCGGCGCCGGCTGCGCCAATGGCGTCACCGGTTCCGGTGTTAAGCGCATCGCCCCCGGCCCCGCCGTTACCTCCCCCTCCAGCACCCGAGCCGCCAACCCCAGCGGTGCCGCCGATAGCGGTGCCCGCTCCGTCGTGGATGGCACTACCGCCCGCTCCTCCTGTTCCGCCACGGCCATTGACGGCACTACCGCCGTCGCCCCCGGAACCGCCGACCGCGCTTTCTGTTCCGGTGTTGTAGCCGGTACCGCCGGCCCCGCCGGCGCCACCTACGCCGCTGCCGGTGCCGCCGCCCCCGTCGCCGCCGGCGCCGCCGATCCCGCCCATCGAACCGCTGTTGCCCCCGCTCCCACCGTTACCACCGACAGCTCCGCCGGATGCTGCGTCACCTCCGACCCCGCCTGTTCCGCCGAATCCGTATTTGCCGCCGTTACCGCCGTTCCCGCCTTTGCCGCCAGGCGTGCCAGGCGCCGCGAGGAGGTCACTGGCCGCGTCGTAGCCGGCGCCCCCGGCACCTCCGTTCCCGCCGTTGCCGGGTATCAGATTGCCCGTGGCGCCGACAGCGCCGGCGGTGGCACCCACACCGCCCGCGGCACCTCCGGCGCCGCCCACGCCCACGCCGCCCGCGTCGCCTCCGGTGCCGCCGCTGCCACCGGTTGGATTGGCGGCGCTACCCTTGCCACCCATCCCGCCGTCACCTGGTGCGCCAGCGTCTCCACCCGCTCCGCCCGCCCCCCCGTTACCGTTGGCGCCTGCGATGCCGGTCAGCGCCGAACCGCGCCCACCAGTGCCGCCCATGCCGCCGGAGCCGCCGTTGCCACCTGTACCGCTGTCGCCGCCCGTACCACCGGAGGCGCCCGCGGCCACGGCGTCCCAACCGGCGCCGCCTATGCCGCCGGTTCCCCCTGCGCCGCCCACCCCGCCCTGACCGCCGGCCCCGCCGGCACCGTGCAGCAGCCCACCGTTGCCGCCAGCACCACCCATACCGCCATAGCCACCATCACCACCGATGCCGCCGGCACCGCCCGCGGCCGTCGAGGTGCCGGGGTTGCCCGCTGTGCCGTTTGCGCCAGCGGCGCCGGCCCCACCGATGCCGCCGGCACCGCCGTTCCCGAGTAACCACGCGCTACCACCCGTTCCGCCGGGGCCCGCGATCGCACCGGTTACCCCAATCCCGCCGACACCGCCGGTTCCACCATCGCCCCACAACCAGCCGCCACTTCCGCCGACACCGCCCGCGGCACCTCCGACCCCCCCAACACCGCCGACACCGCCGGTACCGATTAGTCCGGCCGCGCCGCCAGCGCCACCGGCTTGTCCGGGCGCCCCCGATCCTCCGTTGCCGCCATTCCCCCACAAGATCCCCCCCGGACCGCCGGCCTGCCCGGAGCCCGGCGCGCCGTCAGCGCCATCGCCGATCAACGGGCGGCCAAACCACATGCTGGTGCGCGCGTTGATGTCACTCAGCACCTGGTGCCCGGCAGCCTGCAAGGGCGACGTATTGGCCGCCTCCGCGGCAGCGTACGCGGCCCCGGCTTCGCTCAAGGCTTGCACGAATTGCTGCTGAAACGCCGCCGCCTGTGCGCCGATCGCCTGGTAGGCCTGGCCATGGCCCGAAAACAGTGCCGCGATCGCCGCGGAGACTTCATCAGCCCCCGCAGCCAGCACCGCAGTTGTGGAGATCGCCGCCATGTTATTAGCGGCGTTCACGGACGAACCGATGCCGGCCACGTTCGCGGTGGCCGCCGCTAGGAGGTCTGATGCTAAGAAAATGTATGACATCGCGGCGCTCCCGACTGGCTTATCTGAATGGCGTAGTGAGCTGAGAGTGAAGGTAGATATTAGGGCCCCTAAGCTTAATTCGCTGCAATTCCACCAGAACTCTTGCGATAGCCATGGTGAGCCCGACCGCTCGATGAGCCAATGACCGCGCTTGCCGACACGAGCTAACGATCTTGCCGGCTCGCCGCCGCACGCGCAGGCTAGAACTTCGTCGAATCGACCTGGAAGACTGGCTAACTGGTGACAGCCACGGTCAGCACTGCGTCGGGACATTCCCGGTGCGAATTTGTTCGTCGACAGTTACGCGAAGATGAATTCATATCACTAGCGGTGGTGTTCCTCCGTGTTATTCCGCCAATGGATAGCGGTGAGGGCGCACGAACTCTGGGTCATGTAGGCCCCTCTTAGCTATTCCCGGCCGGCGCCGGCCCGAGACGCACGCATGTCTGAGAGCCAACCCGGGCTGGGGTGCCCGGCCCCCGTTATGATCGCCGCATGTCAGCGGCACGGACGAGCCGGTAGTGGCACGTAGTCACGGTTGGGCGGGCAATCCGCCCGCCTCCGACGAGGACGCGATCGCCCGCATCCTGGACGCGGCTGACGCGATCGTCGCCGACCGGGGGTCCGCGATGCGCATTGCCGACGTCGCGCGGGATCTGGGTGTGACGCGCCAGACCGTCTACCGCTATTTCCCGGGCACCGAGGCGCTGTTGGTGGCCACCGCCATGCGATCCGGCGACGGGTTTCTCGAGCAGCTGGCCGAACACGTCAGAGGTCAGGCTGATCCGGTCGGGGCAATGGTGGCGGGCCTGGCGTTCGCGATAGAGAACCTGGCCGCTGACGATCGCATCCGGCTCATCCTCACCGAGCGGCACCAGGGTGGCGCGGTTCCGTCGATAACGTCTGAAACGGCGGTGACGTTCAGCCGAGCGATGCTGCACCGCTACGACGTCGACTGGGACGCGAATGGTTTCGACGACGCCGCGTTGGACGAGCTCTCCGAATTCTGCCTGCGGATATTGCACTCGTTTCTCGTCGACCGCGGGCATCCGCCGCGCCGCGGCGCCGACCTGCGTCGCTACCTGGCGCGATGGATCGGACCCGCGATCATCTATCCGCGTTTCGCTGAAGCGATGAATTCGATGACCGGTGTTGCAGTCCCTCCGGGTTCCTCCCGCCGCCGTCCCGCGTCCTGAGCTCGCAGGCTCAGTCGACCAGCCCGCGCAGCTCCTCGACGAGCTTGACCCGCTCCGCTGCCGTCCCCGCGATGGGTACCACGTTGAGCGTCGTCACCCCTGCTTCCCGGAACGCGGCCACACGTTCGTTGACGAACTCTCTGGTGCCGATCAGGTTGAGATCGCGCACCAGGTCGTCGGGAACAACCTTGGCGGCGCCTTCCTTGTCGCCGGACAGGTACAGCTCCTGGATGCGGTCGGCCTGTGGGCCGTAGCCGTACTTGGTGGCCAGGGTGTGATAGAAATTCTTTCCCTTGGCGCCCATGCCGCCGATGTAGAGCGCCAGGTGCGGCTTGACGAATTCCCTTAGCGGCTCGACGTTTTCGCCGATCGCCAAGGTGGGTCCGGCATACACTTCGAGGTCGCCCAGGGCAGGATCGCGCTTGGACTTGCCTGCCGCCAGGGCGTCGCCCCACACGTCCTGCGCCTTCTCCGGCAGAAAGAAGATCGGCTGCCAGCCTTCGGCCAGTTCGGCGGCCAACTCGACGTTCTTGGGCCCCAACGCGGCGATGAGGATCGGGATCCGTTCCCGCACAGGGTGATTGATCAGCTTGAGCGACTTCCCCAGGCCGGTGCCCTGCTCGGGCGGCAGCGGCACCGTGTAGTACTTACCCTGATATTTCAGCGTCTCGCGGCGCCACACCTGCCGGCAGATCTCAATGACTTCGCGGGTGCGTCCGATCGGCGCGTCGTAAGGAACCCCGTGGAAACCCTCGATCACCTGTGGTCCGGAGGCGCCCAGCCCGAGGGTGAATCGGCCGTCGGAGACGTAGTCGAGGCCGGCGGCGGTCATCGCAGTGAGCGTGGGGGTCCGGGTGTAGAGCTGCAGAATGCCCGAGGCCAACTCGACGCGATCGGTGCTGGCGGCCAGATACCCCAGCGTGCTCACCGCGTCGAACGAATATGCCTCGGGCACAAACGCAATGTCCAACCCGGCGCGTTCCAGGTCGGCCACTTCGGCGGCCACTTCCTTGAAGCCACCGGCGTAGTTGATCGCCAATCCGATCCGCATGGTCAGCTGCCCTGACCCAGTCGGGAGGCGAAGTCCAGCGCCTCTTCGGTGATCCGGTCGAACTGCACGCCCATCGCCTCCTGCAAGGCTTTGGCGCCGGACAACGGCCGCACCATCACCATGAAGTCGTCGATCAGGCCGTCCTCGTTGAAGTGCAGGAAGTCGCAGCCGGTGACTTGCTTGCCGGCCGCCAGCGCCTCGAACACGAACGCGTGGTCGCGGCCGTTATCGTCATGAATCTCCCGGACGTAACGGAAGTCCTCGAACACCCGCAACACCCCGCGCAGCAGCGCACTGGTCATCGGCTTGCCGACGTACGGTTTGAACACGATCGGGCTCGTGAACACCACGTCGTCGGCCAGCATTGCCTCGACGGCTTCCACGTCGTGCGCCTCGACGGCCTTCCGGAAGGGGTGCATGAGAAACCTCGCCATAGTCAATTCGTTGAGTGGATGAGCTCGACGCTAGATCCTGGCCGCGCTTATGTCCATAGGCAAATAATCACTTTGTTGAATAGGTGCATCGTGTATTATCAGCGGATGTCGCTGCGTGATGCCGTGCTGACCGCGCTCCTCGAACGTGAGTACTCGGGGTACGACCTGGCCAAGGAATTCGACGCCTCGGTCGCCAACTTCTGGATGGCCACGCCGCAGCAGCTCTACCGCGAGCTCGACCGGCTGTCCGAGCAGGGCCTGATTCGGGCGCGGGTCGTGCACCAGGAACGGCGCCCCAATAAGCGCATGTTCTCGCTGACCGACGCGGGACGCGAGGCGATTCAGCAGCTCACCGCCAGGGCACCCAAGCCGTCGATGATGCGCGACGACCTGATGATCAAGGTTGCCGCGGCCGATGCCGGCGACACCCCAGCCGTTCGCGACTCGATCGCAGAACGTCTGCAGTGGGCCCAGGCAAAGCTCGAACGCTATGAACGGCTGCGGGCCCGCCTGCTCGCCGGCCGCAGCGAGGAGGAGTTCGTGACCGACGCCGAACGGGTCGGCCCTTACCTGACCTTGCTGCGTGGCATATCTTTCGAGCAGGAAAACATCCGCTGGGCCGAGCACGCGCTGAAGATCATCGAACGCAGGTTGCCGGCACGGGCGTAGTTAGCCCGGCACACAAGGAGACCCGTGACAACGAGAGCCTCTAAGACGGCTTTGGTCATCGGTTGCGGCGGCACGATCGGCGGCGCGTGGATCGTCGCCGCTCTGCATGCACTGGCCGACCAGACCGGAACCGAACCCACGAAGGCCGACATCCTGCAGGGAACGTCGGCCGGCGCCGAGATCGTCACCATGCTCGGCGGCGGCGCCACGGTCGCCGACCTGGTCGCTATGCATCGCGGGCAGGCGTCCGACGAAAGGCTGTGCCGGCACATGGGTGACACCCCGCCCGGCCTGCCCCCGCTTCCGCGGCCACGGTTGCTCAATCCGGCGTTGCTGCGGTCGCAGTCCGGCCTAGCCGCGCTGACCGGGATCGCGCCAACCGGCCGCGGCGACGCCGACTGGCTGCAGCGGTTGGCCGACGGATTTGCGTCGTCCGACCGATGGCTGGCCCATCCCGGCGCACGGATGGTGGCCTACGACGTCCAGGCCGGCCGGCGGGTCGTGTTCGGCGGACATGAATCACCGGAAGTGACAGTTGGCGAGGCACTTCGAGCATCCTGGGCTATTCCCGGCTGGATGCCGCCGGTGACCATCGGCGGACGCACCTACGTCGACGGCGGGGCGGCCTCGACGGCCTCGGTGGACCTCATCGGACCCGCGGACGCCGACGTCATCTACGTGATCGCGCCGATGGCCTCGTCACCCGGCGTGCGCGTCCCGGGAATTGGCGGCGTACTCGAGGACCGGCTGTTGCGGCGCCCGATGTCGTCCGGCCTGTGGTCCGAGATCGCCACCGCGCGGGGGCGAGGTCAGCGCGTGGTCCCGATCGTGCCGACGGTCGCCGACCTTGCCGGCCTCGGTGCCAACTTCATGAACCGCGCCCGCCGCCGGGCCGCATTCGAGGCGGCCATGACCACGGTACCCGCCACCGTGCGTGAAGCACTGGCGCACAGCGAGATCGACGCATGAGCCGGGAACCGTGCGTCGTGATCATCGGCGCGGGACTTGCCGGCATCACCGCACTGCACGTATTCACCCAGCGCGGTTTTACAGATGTCACTGTGCTCGAGAAGGCATCCGACGTCGGCGGGGTTTGGCACTGGAACCGCTATCCGGGTCTTCGCTGCGACGTCCCTTCGCAGCTCTACCAGTTCGGCTGGGCGCCGAAACCCGACTGGTCCCATATCTGGGCGGAGGGAAGCGACATCCAGCGCTACCACCGTGGCGTGGTCGACTCATTGGGACTCGGCGACCGGATCCGTCTGAACACCGAAGTCGTTGCCGCGCAATGGAACGAAGATGCCTCCAGCTGGGCGCTGACCACAGCGACCGGCGAGCGGATCGAGGCGGACGTGGTTGTTTGCGCGACCGGGGTGCTGCACCATCCTGCGGTGCCCGACATCGCCGGCCTCGACGAATTTCCCGGCCCGGTGGTGCACACCGCGCGTTGGGACGACAGCGCCGACACGCGCGGCAAGCACGTCGCGGTGATCGGGACGGGTTCGACCGGCGTGCAGGTCATCTCGGCGCTGCAACCCGAAGCCACCTCGATCGCCCATTACGTACGGTCGCCGCAGTGGATTCTGTGGGCGCCGATGTCGTTGCGCCAGAGTGCGTTTCTCAGCACGGCGCTCAAACGGTTTCCGGCGGGCCATGATCGGTTGTATCAGGCATTGCTTTGGGTATCGGGGATTCTTGCCGACGTCACCACTCGCCCGTCGTGGCGGCGCCGCATGGTGCAGAACTATGCCCGGCTGTGCCTTCGGCTGCAGGTGCGCGACGAGGCGCTGCGGCAGAAGCTGACCCCCGACTACCAGCCGCTGTGCAAGCGGCAGGTGGTCTCCGGAAACTACTACCGCGCAATCCAATCCGGTAACGCGGAGCTGGTGACCGACCGGATCACCGAAGTCACTCCGACCGGGATTCGAACCGCGGACGGCCGGCACCGCCACGCCGATGTCATCGTGCTGGCCACCGGATTCCAGGCGCACAACTACATGCGGCCCATGGAGATCACCGGACGCGACGGCCTCACCATCGACAAGGCCTGGGCCGGCGGGCCGCGCGCCTATCGAATGACCGCAATTCCGGGGTTTCCCAACCTGTTCACCGTGCTGGGTCCCAACTCCCCGACCGGATCCATCTCGCTGCAGTACTCGGCTGAGCAGACTGCTCACTACATCGCACGGTTCCTGCAGATGCTGCGGGACGGCGCCGCGTCATCGGTCGAGGTGACCGAGGAAGCCACCGACGAGTTCAATGCCGCCGTGGCAGAGGCCATGACGCCGACCGTCTGGAACACCGGCTGTAACTCCTGGTACCGCACCGACAGCAACACGATCGACCTGTGGCCGTGGGACCGCGCGACCCTGACGTCCATGCTGGACGCGCCGGAAACGGCGCACTTCGATATCAGGCCGGCGCAGACCCGGTGAGGTAGTGCGCGAGCACCGGCCGCAGCCATTCGACGAGTTGCGCATCGTCCATGTCAGCCACCGCCGGGATGCATAGGATGTAGCGCGCCGTCGCAAGGCCCAGAATCTGGGAGCCCACCAGCGCGGCGCGTTCAGCGGCGCGGTCCGGGACGGCGGTGGCCAGGGCTGGGGCGACACGGTCGACAAACACTTCCAGCATGGCCGCGGCTGCTGCCTTGTTGGTGGCCGCCGCGCGTAGCAGCGGCAGCAGGGCACCCTCCGGGCCCCAGACCGAAACGAAGAGCGGCATCAGGACGTCGGCCAGGCGGTCGGGCGCCACGTCAGACAGGTCAGGGAAGGTGATGTCGAATCGTGAAGCGGCAGAGAATAGTTCTGCCTTGCTGCCGAAGTAGTGCATGACCAGCGCCGGGTCCACACCGGCCGCCGCGGCAACCGACCGAATGGTCGTGCGCTCAAAGCCGTGATCGCCGAACTGCGAACGCGCAGTCGCCAGGATCGTCGCTCGGGTGGTCTCGCCGTCACGCACCTTCGGGGCCATGCGTGCAGTGTATTCAACGACTGTTGACACGATCTAGGGCAGGGTCTAGCCTCAGATTCAACAGTTGTTGAACTCAAGACAGGAGGTTACGGCCGTGCCCGTCACCGCCATCCAGATCGGCCTCGACCCCGAGGTGATCGACTACTCCTCGCCCGACTTCGCGCAGTTCCAGGGGCTGACCAAAGAGCGGCTGCGGGCGGCCAACGACGACAACGTCGCAGCGCTGCGTGCGGCCGGTTATCGCGTCGACAACTGCCTGATCGACTTCGGCGAAGCGGGGGCCAGTAAAGCCCGGCAATGGCTGGAAGCCGGTCACTACGACGCGGTGCTCATCGGCGCCGGCGTTCGGCTGGTCGCGAGCAACACGCTGCTGTTCGAGTCGATCGTCAACGCGGCGCACGTCAGCCAACCCGGCTGCCGGTTCGTCTTCAACCGGGGCGCCCAGTCCACGCCGGACGACATCCGCCGCTGGTACCCGGAGGCGATGGCGCGATGACCAGTCACGATGTTGACGTCGTCGTCGTCGGCGCCGGACCGACCGGACTGACCGCCGCGGGCGACCTGGCCCGGGCCGGACGATCGGTCGCGGTGCTGGAGCGCTGGCCCTCTGTCAACCCGGCCAGCCGGGCGTTCGCCACGATGGCACGCACCCTCGAAGTTCTCGACGCGCGCGGCCTGGCCGACGAGCTGCTCGCCGATGCGTACCGGGCGCCGGGCGTCGCGATCTTCGGCGGCGCGCGCATCGACCTCACACACCTGGACTCGCCGTACCAATTCGTGATGATCACCCCGCAGACCAAAGTCGATGCGGCGCTGCGTGGTTACGCCGTCGCGCAGGGCGCCGAGATCCGGCGTGGTGTCGAGGTCACCGGGCTCGATCAGGATGCCGACGGGGTGAGCGTGACCACCCACGGCGACGAGTGTTGGCGCGCACGGTATGTGATTGCGGCCGACGGTGCGCACAGCACCGTTCGCACGTTGGTGGGTGCCGATTTTCCCGGCAAGACGATCTTGTCGTCGATCGTGCTGGCCGATGTCAAGCTCGCACAGGCGCCGGTCCGCGAGGGGTTGAAGGTGGGCAGCACGCGAGACATGTTCGCGTTCCTGGCCCCCTACAACCGGGATTCCTGGTACCGCGCCATGGTGTGGGATCGCCACCATCAGGTGCCCGACACCGAGTCTGTGACCGACGACGAAATCGTCGGCATCCTCGGTCAGGCGATGGGTGTCGACCTCGGGGTGCAGGAAGTGGCTTGGAAGTCGCGGTTCCATTGCGACGAAAGGCAAGTCAGGAACTACCGGCACGGCCGGGTGTTCCTCGCCGGTGACGCCGCACACGTGCACTCGCCGATGGGCGGCCAGGGCATGAACACCGGCATTCAGGATGCGGTGAACCTGGCGTGGAAGATCGACGCGGGGCTGGGCGGCGCCGATGACGCCGTCCTGGACACCTACCATGACGAGCGCCATCCGATCGCCAAGCGGGTGCTGTTCCAGTCCGGCCTGCTGGCGCGGGGGGTGACGCTGCATCCGCGCCCGGCGCGTGCGGCGCGAAACTTTCTGGCGCCCAGGCTGCTTCGGATGCCCCGGGTGCGTGACGCGGTGGCCGGCAGCTTTGCGGGAACCACATTGCGCTACCGGCGCAGACGCGGGCAGAGCCCGCTGGTAGGCACCCGTGCGACGCAGATTCCGCTGACGGCGAGCGGCGTCTGCGAGATTCAGCGCTCACCCGGCTTTCTGTTGATTCGCGAGCGCGACGCTGCACGGCTGGACACCGAGCTGGCTCAGGCGCAGCGGGCCGACAGTGGCCCGGCGCTGCTGGTGCGTCCCGACGGGTATGTGGCCTGGGCCGGCCCGTCGGCCGACGGGGCGGCGTGGCGGGCTGCGCTGGCCTGGTGGACGGGTTCACCCTGCGCTGCGGGTGGGGAAGTTCGAGTGGGTAGCGCCGTCAACGCAGAGCCGAATCGTCGACTTCCGGAGTGAGCGCGGCATGATGGCCTAATGGGCTCCGACATCCGCGTGCTCGAGCGCGAGGACGAATTCCTGGCTGCGGCGAATGTCTTTCGCGCCGCAATGATCGGGTTTCCACCGCCCAACCTGCAGCCCGGGCAGATCGCCACACTGCTCGAACCTGGCCGCGTGATCGGCGCATTCGTCGACGATCAACTGGTCGGCACCGCCGACGCCGTGACGAGCCGGCTGACGCTTCCCGGTGGCGCACTCGTCAGCCACGCCGCGGTGACGCACATCGGGGTGCTGCCGTCGTTCACCCGCCGCGGCCTGGCCACCGACCTGGTCCACCATCAACTGCACGACTTCGCCGCTCGCGGAGAAGTGGTCGCGACGCTGCGCGCATCGGAGGCCACGATCTACGGCCGCTACGGCTACGGCGTGGCCAGTTCGACGCAAACCGTCGAAGTTCAGACCGCGCGGGCGGCGTTTCGTCCAGACTTGGGCACCGGTGGCCCGGTCCGGCTGCTGGATGCGACCGGCGCGTGGGACACGCTGTCGCGCATCTACTGCGAGCATCGGCCGGTGCGGCCCGGAACGATCGACCGCCCCGCGGTGTGGTGGCAGGCACGCCGTCTGCGAGGCGAATCGTCGCCAGGCCCAGCCTATGTCGCCGTGCACGGCAAGCCCGGGTCCGAGTCCGGGTTCGCCCGATACCGTCCGATCGACACCGAGCAGTGGTTCGTCAGCGACCAGCGCACCATCGTGGTCGAAGACTTCTTCGCGCCCACCGTCGATGCCCATCTCGGGCTGTTGCGCTTCCTGTTCGGGCTCGACCTCATTGACCGCGTGGTCTTCTGGATGATGCCTGTGGACGATCCGCTGCCGCTGCTGCTGCTGGACCGACGCGCAGCAAAGATCACCGCAGTGCACGACGAGACCTGGCTGCGCATCGTCGATGTGCATCGGGCGCTCGCCGCGCGCAGCTACGCCGGCGACGACACCATCGTCATCTCGGTCACCGACCCACTGCTACAACGTAATTCGTCCACCTTCGCCATCACCGGTGACGGTGCTGCGCCGACGGACCAGCGGCCGCAGCTACGGGTCGGCATCGAAGGACTCGGCACCGTGCTGCTCGGCGACACCAGCTGGCGTAGCCTCGCGGTCGCCGGCCTGGTCCAGGCCGACGATGCCGGCATGCTCGCCGCCGCCGACCGGCTGTTCGCGGTGCCCGATGCGCCGTACGCCGGTTTCTACTTCTGAGCATGATCGTCATCGTCGGTGCGGGCATCTGCGGCCTCGCCACCGCCTACGAACTGACGCGCCGCGGCGAGCGTCCGATCGTGACCGAGCGCGGGGAGCCATTCGGCGAACAGTCCACCGGACTAGCTCGGATCTTTCGCATCGCCCACCGGCGCGCCGCGCTCTGCGGTCTGGCTCAGCGCGCCCGGGAAGGTTGGCGGCGTTGGGAATTCGAGTTCGGGCTTAGGTTGCTCGGTTCGGAAGGATTTGTCACCACCGGGGCGCTCGACGCCGTTGCCTCCGCCATGACGGAAGCTGGCGCCGCGTATTCTTGGCTCGACCGAGCTCAGGTCACGGCGCTAGTTCCTTTTCTACAAAACCCCTGGGAAGTCGGTGTTTACGATCCCGGTGGCGGCGCCCTACGCATTCGGCGTGCGCTGGAGGCCCTGGCCGCCCGGGTGACACTTCGACGCGGCGAGGTCGTTTCGGTCGCCGACGACGGATCGACCACGCTCGCGGACGGCACTGTCCTGCGAGCCGACCGTGTGCTGATTTGCGCAGGAGTGAAGACGCCGGAACTTTACGGTCCGCTCGGGATCGAATTTTTCCCCCACACCCGCTTCACCTACGAAGGCGGGTCCGCTTCCGGCGCGGCGTGTCTGTCTGCACCCGAAGGTTACGGACTGCCAATCGGTAGCACGGGCCGGTGGGCCTTCGGCCAGGGCGACCCGGACCCGGCGGTCGTGCGACAGTTGTTCCCGTCGTTGACCCCGGTGAGCCGGGTCGATTGCGTGACGGCGCGCGCGGCCTGGCTTGACGACGGCGGCGACGGCTGGTGCCTCGCACGGCGTGGCCGCGTCCTGGCGTTCGTCGGCGCCAATCTGATGAAGTTCGGGCCCCTGCTCGGCGAATTGCTGTCGCAGGCCGTCCTGGGTGAGGAACTTCCCGACGAGCTCGCCGTCATCTGAGTCACTTGCGGATTTGCCTCCCGCCATGGTGAGTGAGTACTCTCTCACCATGGTCACCGAGCCGACCCGCGGACGCGACCGGCTGCTGGCCGAGGCGCTGAAACTGTTCGCCGCCAAGGGTTAT
Source organism: Mycobacterium gordonae (assembly GCF_017086405.1). Lineage (NCBI taxonomy): Bacteria > Bacillati > Actinomycetota > Actinomycetes > Mycobacteriales > Mycobacteriaceae > Mycobacterium > Mycobacterium camsae. Next base: position 217,733 of record NZ_CP070973.1, on the reverse strand, counting down.
GCGGCAACGTCGGTGGCCGACATCCAGCGCGCCGCCGGCCTGGCACCGGGGTCTGGAGCGCTGTACAAGCACTTCGGCTCCAAGCGTGAACTCCTCGAAGCCGCGGTGACCCACCGCATCGACCGGATCGTTGCCGCTCGGGAGCAATACGACGCGAGAGAGCCGACCAGCCTGGACGACGCGGTACGCACTGCGGGTCAGCTGATCTGGGGCAACTTCAAGCAGAGCGAGGACCTGCTCAAGGTCATGCTGCGCGAGCCCGACGAACTCGGCGATCTCGACGAGAAGACCTGGCAGGTCATCACCGACAACGCCTACCAACGGTTCGCCGACGAGCTCACCGCGTCCAACACTTCCGGCCGCACCCAGATCCCCGATCCAGATGCGACGGCGGCCACCGCGATCGGCTCGTTGTCCTACGCCGCAACACTTCAGGCGCTCACCGGACGGCTGCCCGGCAACATCGACGAAGACCGCTATTTCGAGGCGTGGGTCAACCAGACCGTCAGCGTCCTCACGCATTACCGCACCCCCCGAAACACAGGAGAAGAACCGTGACATTTTCCATGCAACTCAGCGACGACGTGATCGAGGTGCGCGACTGGGTGCACAAGTTCGCCGCTGACGTCATCCGCCCGGCGGCGGCCGAGTGGGACGAGCGGGAGGAGACGCCCTGGCCGGTGATCCAGGAGGCCGCCAAGGTGGGTCTGTACTCGCCGGACTTCATGGCACAGCAGGCCGCCGAGGAGACCGGGCTAGGCATGCTCACCACGTTCGAGGAGATGTTCTGGGGCGATGCCGGCATCGCGCTGTCCATCATGGGCACCGGGCTGGCCGCAGCGGCACTGGCGGGCAACGGAACTCCCGAACAGTTGGGTCAGTGGCTTCCGGAGATGTTCGGTACCGCCGAGGAACCGAAGCTGGCCGCGTTCTGCTCGTCCGAGCCCGACGCGGGCTCGGACGTCGGCGGCATCCGCACCCGCGCCCGCTACGACGAGGCGGCGCGCGAGTGGGTGCTCAACGGCACCAAGACCTGGGCCACCAACGGCGGAATCGCCAACGTGCACATCGTGGTGGCGTCGGTCTATCCCGAACTGGGCACCCGCGGCCAGGCCAGCTTTGTCATCGGCCCCGACACCAAAGGCCTTGCCCAGGGCCAGAAATTCAAGAAGCACGGCATCCGCGCCTCGCACACCGCCGAGGTGGTGCTCGACAATGTCCGCCTGCCAGAGGACGCGATTCTCGGCGGCCGGGAGAAGTTCGAGGCACGCATCGCCCGGGTGAAGTCCGGCGCCTCCGCGGGCGGCCAGGCGGCCATGAAGACCTTCGAACGCACCCGGCCCACCGTCGGTGCCATGGCCGTCGGGGTGGCCCGGGCGGCCTATGAGTACGCACTGGAATACGCCAGTCAGCGTGAGCAATTCGGCCGCAAGATCGGAGAATTCCAGGCCGTCGCGTTCAAGCTGGCCGACATGAAGAGCCGCATCGACGCCGCTCGCCTGCTGGTGTGGCGGGCCGGCTGGATGGCCCGCAACAACCAGAACTTCGAAGCGGCGGAAGGCTCGATGGCCAAACTGGTGGCCAGCGAGACCGCGGTCTACGTCACCGACGAGGCCATCCAGATCCTGGGCGGCAACGGCTACACCCGTGACTACCCGGTCGAACGTATGCACCGCGACGCGAAGATCTTCACCATCTTCGAAGGCACCAGTGAGATTCAGCGTCTGGTGATTTCGCGAGCGCTGACCGGGCTGGCCATCCGGTAAGCCCTCACCACCGCTTCTTACCGAACAAGCCCGGGCGCGGGCGGGAGGGTTCGGATAGCTCGTGTCCGTCGCACCACTGGTCGGCGGGCACGGTGCGCCGGACCGCCTGCACGTGCAGGCCGCAACCGGCCCAGGTGGTCTTGCCGCAGACTCGGCATCGCACCGCGTGACACATCCGAAACCCCCTGGGCCTTAACCGCTGCGTGGTCGTTGCAATTGGGCGAACTGCGGGATCGCACCCAACGCTCCCACCGCATCGAACAGCGTCTCAACCATCTCCGGATCCGGCGGGGCGGTCAGCACCGGACCGAAGAAACTGTGGCCATTGATGCGCACGATCGGGCTGCCTCCGGTTTCACCGAGAGCGTCCTGCCCGGCCTGATGGCTGCGCCAGACGAGTTCGTCCCACGACGAGTCTGACAGCACGTCGATCGTGACGTCCCAGGATTTCACGGCATCCAGCACCTGCCCGATGAGCCGGTCGTCGATCGGTTCGGACCGGTCGAGGTATCGCTCGGCGAATGCGAAATACGCATTCGCAAGACCGGCATTGCCGTGCTGGTCGCGAATTGCGGCCATCAGCCGTCCAATTCGCTCGGAATCACGCATCCGGGACTGCTGCTGGGGTGGCATTTCCCTGCCCTCGTTCAGCACCGACAGGCTCATCAGCCGCCACTCGATGACCACGCCGGTCTTGTCGGCAACAGCTCTCAGCCAGCGGGCGGTGTTCCACGAAAATGGGCACACCGGGTCGAACCAGATGGTCACCGGTGCTCCGGGCGATTCGTCGGGCATGGCGTCGACTCCTTTCAGTCCTACGACATACCATACCCCCTATGGTATACATTCGAGCAACGCGGGCCCGCGAATGAGCGTGCGGAGGACCTACGCGGCCCCTTTGCTTGCCAGCGCCCTGCCCACCGAAGCGGGGACGACGTTGCCGACAACCGAAAGGCCGGCCAACCGCCGCCAGGACCGGATTGCATGACGCGTCATCTCGATGATGCGGCCCGCGCCGTTGTCCAAGTTCGCCAACCGATGGGCGCGCAGGGCATTGCCGGTCACGGCATCCAGCGTGTCCCATGCCTCAACATCGGACAAAGACGTCGATTGATATGCGGCGCGGACGGCGTATCTCTCGGCGCCGGGAGCCATCTTCGCGCTGATCTCCCGGGCGACCCGAGCCGCCCTGTCCCAGCTGGCGATGTCGGGCATCTCACCGGGAGGCAGCGTTCGATGCAGTTCGGCGATTTCCGAAATCACGGCGGCCGCAGCATGATCCGCATAACGCACCACGCCCCACGGAGGGCTGACCAACAGCTTGGACACCCAGGACCGAATGACAGTCTCGCCAACCTCCGCGGTCCCGACCGTCAGCCAGCCCAGGTCGATGGCGAGCACGGCGTCCTGCGGAGCCAAATAGCCGTCGGGCCCGGCGAGCTGGTCGTTGCACAATTGGACGAACGCGGCCAGCGGACGCGCCGAGGTCGCGGGAAAGTCGGTGATCTGCTCGTCGCCGTTGATGTACGAAATAACGTTCATCGCACAGCCTTTGGAGGAGCCCGGTTGGTGCGATCCCCGTGCCAGTCGCAATGGGTGAGTGATGCGCTCCAGATCCACGTGACTCCTCACCGGTTGCCGGATGAACGCCATTGTATGGCCGGGGCCCACACCCGGTGTATCGACACGGCGGAGCGGCAAGACCGCGTACTTTGCACCAGATGCAACGTTAGATTCGGAATCTTCTACTGGACGCGTGGTATCGGCACTTCTAGCGTGAGCTGACATGGGCGCTCTTCGCGTCCGACAGCTTGACCGTAGGAACACCGATGCCGAAAGTTACTGCCTCACCGACGATTTTCAGCACTGCCGCGGCTGCGCTCAGCGCGGCCGTCAGCAGACCCACCACCGCGACCATCGCCGCCGGCGGCGACGCGGTCTCGGCGGCCGTGGCAGCGCTGTTCAACTCCCACGCTCGCCAGTATCAGGAATTCAGCGCCGCCGCGGTCACCTTCCACCAGCACTTCGTTCAGCTCGTCGCCGCCGGCGCCGAGCACTACGCCAACGCCGGGACCGGTGCACAACCACAACCGCTGCAGAGTCTGCTGACTAACCCGGTGCTGGCCCTCACCGGACGACCGCTGCTGGGCGACGGCGCCGACGGGGCGGCGGGCACCGGCCAAGACGGCGGCGACGGCGGTTGGCTGTGCGGCCACGGCGGCTGCGGCGGCTCCGGGGCTCCCGGGCAGAACGGCGGCCACGGCGGGTCCGCCGGTCTGTTCGGCACGGGCGGCACCGGCGGCCGGGGCGGAGCTGGCATCGACGGCATCGGCAGTCAACCGGGATTGCCGGGTGGTCGGGGAGGCGACGGCGGCGCAGGCGGGTGGATCTGCGGCCACGGTGGCAACGGCGGAGTAGGCGGCGACGGCGGCACCGCCGGCGGTGAGGGATCCAGCTCGACCCGCTGTGGCGGCGACGGCGGCGCGGGCGGCTACGGCGGGCCCGGCGGTCTGCTGTTCGGCCGTGGTGGCGCCGGCGGCAACGGCGGTGACGGCGGGGATGCCACCGGCTCCACAGTGCGCGGCCAGGTTGGTGGAATCAGCGGACGGGCCGGTGACGGGGGAGTTGGTGGGCGCGGCGGCTGGCTGTGCGGAGACGGCGGCCCCGGTGGCGACAGCGGGCATAGCGGGTCGTTTCGCCCGGACCACAGCGTCGTGGCCGGCGCCAGCGGCAGCTACTTCGGTGCATCCGCCGGCCGCGGCGGACATTCGGGCTTGATCGGCACTGGTGGCAACGGAGGAAACGGCGGTCGAGGAGGCGCGGGGCAGCCGGTGACGTCGGCATCCGCATCACGAGGCGGCGACGGTGGCGACGGTGTTGACGGAGGCGACGGAGGCAGTGCCGGATTGCTCTGGGGCCACGGCGGTTGCGGTGGCGCCGGTGGCGACGGCGCCAAAGGCGGAAACTCGGTCAACCCCGCGGGCGAGACCGTCAACGGCAATGGCGGCTGCGGCGGATTCGGCGGATCGGGCGGGCGCAGCGGGCTGATCGGCAACGGCGGGACAGCCGGTCCCGGCGGCACGGGCGGAAACGGCGGAAGGGGTGGCGGCCGCGGCGGCGAATCCGGCCCCGGCGCACCCGGCGGGGTCGGTGGAGACGCCCGAATGTTCGGCATCAGGGGCAGCGCCGGCAGACCGGGACGCGACGGTCATCCATCGCCTTCGGCGCTCGGGGCCTAACGGAATGCCGGTATGCCCGTGATGGCATGGCCGACGATGAGGGTGTGGATCTCGCCGGTCCCTTCGTACGTCAGCACGGATTCGAGGTTGGCCATGTGTCGCATCACCGGGTACTCCAGCGTGATGCCGTTGGCCCCCAATATCGTGCGCGCGGTCCGGCAGACATCGAGCGCCTGTTGCACGTTGTGCCGCTTGCCGTAGCTGACCTGTTCGGGGTGCAGCTGGCCGGCATCCTTGAGTCGGCCGAGATGCATCGCAAGGAGGTAAGAATTGTTGACCTGCGTCAGCATGTCAACAAGTTTGGCCTGGGTAAGCTGGAATCCCGCTATGGGAGAGCCGAATTGAGTGCGGCTGGCGGCGTAGTCAAGCGCGGTCTCGTAACACGCCCGTGCCGCACCAACCGCTCCCCAGGCAATGCCGAACCGGGCCTCGTTCAGACACGCGAGCGGTGCCCGCAACCCCTCAGCGCCGGGCAACAGGGCCTCGGCTGGCAGCCGGCAATTGTCGAACACGAGCTCCCCCGTTGTCGACGCCCGAAGCGACATCTTGTGCTGAATCTCGCGGCTCACAAAGCCCGGTGTTCCCCGCGGCACCACGAACCCACGGATGCAGTCGGAGTCCCGGGCCCAAACCACGGCGACATCGGCGATGTCACCGTTAGTGATCCACATTTTGGTGCCGTTGAGCACCCACTGGCCGTCCTCGAACCTGGCGGTGGTGCGCATCCCGGCCGGATCGCTGCCGGCGTCCGGTTCGGTCAGGCCGAAGCAACCTATGGCCGAGCCACGCGCCATCACCGGGAGCCACATCTGTTTCTGCGACTCGCTTCCGAAACGCCAAATGGCGAACATGGCAAGCGACCCCTGTACCGAGACGAAACTGCGCAGGCCGCTGTCACCCGCTTCGAGTTCCATGCAGGCCAGTCCGTAGGAAACGGCGTTCGTACCTGCACAACCGTAGCCCCGCAGATGCATGCCGAGCAGACCCAAATCTCCGGCCGCAGCAGGGAACCCGTCCGGCAGCCGACCAGCGGCATATGCCTCGGGCAGGCGTTCCAGCATGTCTCGGCGGACGAAATAGCGCACCGTGTCGCGGATCAGCCGCTCGTCTTCGGACAGGCCCAAATCGATGGCGAGAAAATCACTGGCGCTCAACGGTTTCCGGGTTGGTTGGGAAGTGTCGATGGTCGTCATCGCGGAAGCCTCGTCTCGTGGTCGCCTGCCGTCCGGAAAACGGTAACCAGACGCGTCATAGGGCGTCCAGCAGAAGCTTCTTGAAAGATCGTTGCGCTTTGCCGAAGTGACAAGCATCGGACATACCGTTGCGAGAGATGCAAGATTTTCTCCATAAGCATCTACTAGACGCAGGGTTACGGGCGGGGCTACCGTGGCGCCATCGGAGGTTCTGCCAGGTCACAGCCGGTGGAGTGCCAACTAACGGAAGTCAAACGGATGCGAACACGACGGGAGTCCCGGCTGCGCGCTGGGGAATTGGGCCAGCTGACGGATCTGCTCAACGCCATTGGCCTGGCCGACCGGTTCACCGGCGACGCCGTGCTGCACGGCAGTGACCCGGTGATCTCATCGCCCCATCGACTCGGGGAAGCTTCGGCGACCGCGTTGCTGCTGATCGCCGCCGCGGGCGCCGCGATATGGCAGGACCGCAACGGTACGAGTACGGATGTCTCCACCGACATCATCCATGCGCTGCACTATCTGCACCCAACTCATTACGTCCGACAGGGCCGCTTCCGGCAGAATGTCGGCGCCGAACATGTGCCCACCAACGGGATCTTCCAGACGCGCGACAAGCGTCACATCATGATCGAAGCGGGTCCGCCTTACCCGAAACTCCTGTCGGGCTACCTCAACTTCTTCGACTGTGGCAATAGTCGGGCCGCGCTGGCACGGGAGATCGCCAAATGGGATGCCGAGCAACTAGAGGACGCCCTCAGCGACATGGGCCTGCCAGCGTGCCGCGCGTTCACTCGCGACGAGTGGCTCCGGCATCCTCAGGGGAGGGCGCTGACCGCCAGTGGGCCAATTGAAATCGTCAAGATCGCTGATGGCCGACCGATTCCATTCGAGGCCGGCGGTTCGTCGCCGCTCGACGGAGTCAGGGTGCTGGATTTCACCCATGTGCTCGCGGGACCCCGAAGTACCCGCACCCTGGCAGAATATGGCGCCGACGTGCTTCGGATCACCTCACCCTTCCACGCCGACACCCTTCCCCAACATCTGGGCACCGATGTCGGCAAGCACAACGCTTATCTCGACCTGCGCTGCAGCGAGGACTTCGCAGCGATGCGCGAACTGGCATCCACCACAGACGTATTCGCCTCGACATACCGGCCGACCGTGAATGCCCGATTCGACCTGCGGCCGCGCTCACTTGCGGCGCTGAGCAACCGCGGACTCGTCTATATGTCGGCCACCGCGTACGGGCACCGGGGCCCTTGGCAAGACCGGCCCGGTTTCGACCAGAACGCGCAGGTGGCAACGGGTTTCGCGATGACAGAAGGTCAAGGCGGTCCGCCCCGGTTCTCCCCGGTCTTCTACCTCGCCGATCTGATCACCGGATACCTGGCGGCGGCGGGCATCATGGCGGCGTTGTATCGACGCGCCACTGAGGGCGGCTCCTACCACGTCAAAGTATCGCTGGCCCGCAGCGCGATGTGGGTTCAAGAATTCGGGCTGGTAGACGACGGCGCCACCGACCTTCCCAAGACAGACACCTATCCGGCACAGACCGTCTCGATCGACACCGCCTACGGGCCGGTCACCAACCTCGCACCGCCGGTGACCTTCTCCAACCTGACGCTTCCGACCACCGATCGGCTGGTGCCTTACGGCTCTGACGCGCCGACCTGGCCGACGCGTCGTGTCGCAGCACCACACTGACGGCGGCAGTTTCGGAAGCAGAAGACAGCGGAATCCGCCCGCCGACACCCGATCACCGGCCGCGCCGGTGATCGCGAGCGCACTGAAAGTCCCCGTCTGACAGGCGCTTCAGCGACTCCCGGGCGGGCCTGGGGCGTCCACCTCCACAGTTGCGAGAAAAGCAAGCGACTGTTGCAAATTACGTGGTGGACGTTTATCGATTCGTGAACCTAGCATCCCACTGTGGGCAGCATCACAGTGAGTCGGTGGAGTGTGATACCCCGCCGAATGTGCGCTGAATGCATTGCGCTGCAAGCAGAAGCGGCCGACGCCGGTAGGACGGGAAGCTCGGCCGATCGATCCGAGTTCGCGGCTCAGGAGGTAAAGCAGTGACCTTGTCAGAACCCCTCACCGAAGTGGATGTGGACTTTCGCGGCGACCGCGTCCCGCACTACAGCCTCCGCGGCAGTCTGCGCGACTTTCGGCAACCCTCCGGTGGCGACTTGATCGACAGGCTTGATGCATTCTTCCAATGGCAGGAGCTGCGCCGCACCCATGGGTTGTGGTCCTACGGCCGATCCACCGAAGCGGGCCCCCGACCGTTCGCGACGGTTTACGACGATCACGGCCGCAAGATGACCGGGGTCAATTTTGCCTCGCAGGACTATCTTTCGCTGTCCGGCCACCCCGCAATCAAGGACACAGCGCGCGCCGCGATCGAAGAGTACGGCGTACACAGCGCCGGATCGCCGGCCCTGGTCGGCAACACCTCAGTATCCCTGGCATTGGAACAACGGATCGCCGACTTCCTCAATGCCGAGCATGTCAGCCTCTTTCCCACCGGATGGGCCGCGGGCTTCGGAGTCGTCAAAGGTCTGGTCCGCCCGTCGGACCACATTGTGATGGACCGACTGGCGCACGCCTGCCTGCAGGAAGGCGCGCAGGCCGCAACCCGCAACATCCACCTATTCGACCACAACAACCTCGACGACGTCCGCGCGAAGCTGCACGCCATCCGATCCCTGGACAAGAATTGCGGGATCATGGTGGTGACCGAAGCACTGTTCTCGATGGATTCCGACACGCCGGATATCACCGTAATGCAAGACTTGGCAAGCGAATTCGGAGCGACGTTGGTCGTCGACGTGGCGCACGACCTCGGCGCCATCGGCAAAGGGGGGCGCGGGCACCTGGGCGTTCAATCCATGATCGGCAAAGTCGATCTGGTGATGGGATCGTTCTCCAAGACATTCGCATCCAACGGCGGCTTCGTGGCTGCCCAGCACCGCAAGGTCAAGGAATACCTGCGGTTCTATTCTTCGCCGAATACGTTCTCCAATGCGCTCTCGCCAGTGCAGGCCGCGATCGTCCTCAAGGCTTTCGATATCGTCGACAGCACCGAAGGAGAGTCGCTCAGGCAGCGACTGATGGCCAATATCCTGCAGTTGCGAACACGTCTGGGACGTGCGGGCTTTGACATCTACGGCGATCCGTCACCCATCGTCTGCGTCAAGATGGGATCGGAGAGCATGGCCCGCCTCGTCAGTCGGCAGTTGCACGCCAAGGGCCTAGTCGCGAACCTCGTCGAGTACCCTGCGGTCCCCCGGGATCAGGCCCGTTTCCGAATGCAGGTGATGGCGAACCACGCCGCAGACGATATCGTCGACGCGGTAGAGAGAATCACCGAGAGTTACCGGAACGCGTGCGCCGAGCACCAGAGATTGGTGAAGTCCGTCCGCTGAATCAGCGCATCGTGGTGGCGAGCCGCCTCAATCGGGGCAGACTCCACCGCCGCCAGGTGCCGTCGAGCACGCGGGCAACAATGCGCCCGGGTAGCCATCCCGGCGTATCGAACCCTACGCGGTAGTCCACGACTGTGCCACCACCCGGTGCGCAACGAAGTTCAATGCGGCCCAGATGATTTCGTACCGGTCCTTTGATAGTGCGGTATTCGATGAGCCGCGGGGGCTGATACGTGACAATCTCTTCCTGGATCCGCCAGATCCCCAGCACGCGTTGCGCTCGGACCGAGCGCAAGCCATCGGGTTCGGCGGCGTCCACCCCGTCACGCACCCGGCGCTGGCGCACCGGCCACAGGACTGCCCAGTGTCTAATCAGAATGCGGAACAGTTGCTCGACAGGCACATCGAGCGTTGCCCTGAACCGCAGCCGATGACGACCAGCGCACTGCGGCGCGGTCACCTTCGCCGGGGCGAGCTGCCCACTACGAGCGACGAGCCAGTCGACCAGGAACGGAAACACGTCCGTCCGTGCGACGGGATGCAACAGCGTGTTCGCATGTGCGTAATCGCGGGCGAAGCCATGCGCCCGACCGGCGGATTGCACTCGCCTGTCCAGGCCGGCCGCCGGCCGCACCATCCGCCGGGTGCGCGAGGCGGGCGCCACACCGTCGCGCGGGGCGGTGATCGCGAGCAATGGAACGTCGACCGTCGTGAGCATGCTCGACAGGTCGCCCCGGCACCGCTCGGCGATACCCCAGCCAACGGCGTCGTCAAGCGCGGCGATCGGCTCGTCTTCGGGGCCAAGGCGCAGCCGCCGCGATGGAAAGACCCCCTTCCAGATCCGTGACCGCACCGCCGCGTTGACAACGCGGTTGGCCAACAACGGGATGTCGACAGCGGAGTTCACCAGTACCAGGCCGGCAAGTCCCGATCGGTCCAGCGTTTCCGCGGCAGCACGGGCCAGCGCCACACCGCCGAACGAATGCCCGAGCCAGAACGCAGGTCGGCCGGTGTCGTCCGCAATCAGCCGTTGGACCGCCGGCAGGTCGACCCGAACCATTTCTTCCCAGCCGGCCCTGGTGCCGAAGGCCTGTGCCACGTCGCCCGTGCCGCGTCGTTCGACGATCCACGGGTCGAATCCCGCGTCGGCGAGGGCTTCCGCGAGACCGCCCGGCCACAGGTATAGGCGCCGGTTGTCGAACATCCCGGGCAGTAGCACCGCGGGAATCCCGCAGCCCTCGCCCAACCGGGTGATGCGGAATCGCCCCCCGTCCCCGACGGTCACCACCGTGGTGCGCATCCGGTGTCGCGTTGCGGGCTGCTCGGTCCACGCAACAGCGAGCGCACGGTCGCGATGATCGCGCCCCATCTGCGAGCCGCTTGTCACTGGGGACGGGATGTCAGTGGAAAATTCCGGACTCTTGGTTCTGCGCATTGAAGAAGCCCGACACCTCGTTGCCCAAGTTCGCGATGCCCGAATTGAATTGAACGAGGGCACCCTCGGCGAGGGTGCCGGCATTGAAGAAGCCGGATATGAATTGGCCGGTGCTGTTGCCGAAACCGGACATATTCGCCGGACCGGTGTAGGTCGGCCCGGTGTTTCTGAAACCCGAGCTGAAAGCTCCCGAATTGAGGAAGCCGGAGCCGAAGTTACCGTGGTTCTCGAAGCCGGAGGAGCCGATGGTGCCCTGGATGACCTGGCCACCGATGATGCTGACGATGTTGTCGGCGGAATCGATGCCTGAGTTGTTCAAGCCTTGATTCGCCACCCCTGACTGGTTGTAGCCGCCGCGGCCGAATTCTCCGTCGATCGCGTTGGAGAATCCCGAGTTGGCAAAGGCTTGATTGAACGGGCTGACGGCTCCGGTGTTGAGATTGCCGCCGTTGAGAATTCCCGTGTTGACGCCTCCGGAGTTGCCGTAGCCGGTGTTGATATCACCGGCGTTGAAGCCGCCGGTGTTTGTGCTGCCGCCGTTGAAGCTACCGAAGTTCGCGGTGCCCGAGTCGAAGAACCCGGTGTTGGTGGCACCCGAGTTGAACAAGCCGGTGTTGGTGGCACCGGAATTGAACAAACCGGTGTTGGTGGTGCCCGAGTTGAAGAATCCCGTGTTGGTGGATCCCGAGTTGAACAGCCCGGTGCTGTAACTCCCGGAGTTGCCCAGGCCGGTGTTCAGGTATCCGGAGTTGCCGATGCCGGTGTTCCACTTGCCCGACGTGCCGAATTCGAGGCTGAGGGGTCCCACGCCCTCCCCGGAATTGGCGATGCCCCAGTTGTCGTCGCCGGAGTTGAAAAAGCCGATGTTGTTGGTGCCCGAGTTGAACAGGCCGATGTTTCCGGAGCCGCTGTTCAAACCCGCGAAGTTGATGCCGACCTGGTTGTCGCCAGACAGTCCGAAACCGATGTTGTTGTTGCCTTTGTTGCCGAACCCGATGTTGTTGCTGCCGAGATTGCCGAGACCGAAATTGGCGTTGCCCAGATTTCCGCTTCCAACATTCGCGGAACCCGTGTTTCCACTCCCCAGGTTGGTGTCGCCGGTGTTCCCCAGGCCGAAGTTGCCATCACCGGTGTTCCCGCTGCCCAGGTTGTGGCTGCCCCAATTGCCGCTGCCGAGGTTCAAGTTGCCGAGATTTCCGCTGCCGAGGTTCGAACTACCGAGGTTGCCGAGTCCGAAGTTGGCGTCGCCGGCGTTTCCGCTTCCGAGATTGAGCCCACCGAGGTTGCCGCTGCCCAGGTTGTAGTTGCCCAGGTTTCCGCTGCCGAGATTCAGGGTGGCCGGAAGCGGAGTCCCCGAACTCCCCTTGCCCGAGGCGCCGTTTCCGCTGCCGAGGTTGAGCGTCCCGAAGTTGCCACTGCCAAGGTTGTAGCTGCCGCTGTTGCCGAACCCGGGGTTCAGCGCCCCGACATTGCCGAGACCGAGGTTGAGCGCGCCGACGTTTCCCGGGGTGATGTTGATGGTTCCCCCGATCTGGCCGACGCTGATGTAGAGACCCTCCGGCGTCACGTACCAGGGAGTCAGCGGCGCGATCGCGGCAGCCGCCGCAGCGTGATATTCGGCCATGGCCGCGACGTCTTGAGCCCAGAGCTGCTCGTAGGTTGCCTCCGCGGCCGCGATAGCCGGTGCGTTCTGTCCGAACAGATTCGACGCCACCAAAGCGATCAGCTGGGAGCGATTCGACGCCACGACGACGGGATGCACGACAGCGGAACGCGCCTCATCGAACACCGCGGCTACGGTGTTGGCCCCAATTGCCGCCTGCTCGGCCTGCGCCGCCGCCGCGCTCAGCCAGCCGACGTAGGTGTGCGCCACGCCCGTCATCGCCTGTGCCGACGGTCCCTGCCAGGACTCGCCCACGAGCCCGAGCGTCACCGAGGAGAAGCTGCGTGCGGCCGAGTGCAGATCGTCGGCCAGCCCACACCAGGCATCCGCTGCGGCCGTCATCGGAGCCGACCCCGCCCCTGCGAACATCAAAGCTGAGTTGATCTCCGGCGGTAGCACGAAAAAGTTCACGACGACCTCACCCATCCAACGAGCTGCGCCGACAGGTCGAGTCCTTGTCAGCCACAGCGCCATCTGCCTGTGGGGCGTCGCCGAAGTCGGCCGGTAACCCCGCTGGCGACTCACGCTATGCAACGCCGTTCGCAACGGTCTAGTAGAAGGTTGCGAACGAAAAGTTGCGCCTCACACAAATTTTGCGAGTCCGAGCGCCCCTCTCGTCGAGAGCGACGGCTGCGACGCCTGTTTGCTCGACGGTGCGTGCGGTGCACCCTCAGTCCCGACAGCCGCGGAGTTCAACGATGTTCACCTCGGCCAGTCGCTCGCGAATCCGGCTACGCCACCTGGCTTGACGGGCAAGCGGGCCCGAAACATGGAGTATCCACACTGGTTTCGGGGTGTTCAGCGGCCCGGCCGCACCGTCGACAGCCCTCTCCAACGCCCCATACTTCGAAAGCGATTAGGGCGCCACGTCCAACAGGTGCCGGTGGACACACTCCGGCCTCTTCGCCGAGGTGCCCTTCTTCAGCAAGGTGCCGACGTCTGTCCGGTTCGGCCCGGGTAGATACGCCGACCGTCGGGCTGCAGCGATCGCGGTGTCTCGGAAGGCGGCTGCCGACGGCGGTAGGTATCGATTGGTCATCCATCCGATGGCAACGACCTTGATCAATTCCGGGTCGTCGATCGGGATCTCGATGGTGTCGGCCAACGCGGTTGCCGCCCGCGGCAGCACGGAGATACCCAACCGCGCCCTGACCAGCCCCCGCAACGTCGTCACGTCGGTACCTTCGAGAACGATCGCCGGCGTGAACCGGTGACGTATGCACGCGTCGTCGAAGATGCGGCGCAGAGCGGGTTCGGAGTTCAACACCACGAACTGTTCGCCGGCCAACTCCTCGAAGCCGATCAGCTTGCGGCAGGCCGACGGATGTTCACGGTGAACGACCGCGCACCACTGCTGAGTGAACAACTGCTGCCACTCGACACCCGGTGAGTCGTCGGATGTCATTGGGTAACTGAGGCATACGTCCAGGACGCCGTTTGCCAGGTCGGTGACGAGTCCTGGCCCGGTGCCCTGGCGCAGCTCGAACCGGGCCGCCGGATAGCGGTCGCGGTGACGGCGTATCAGCCGAGGCACCGTCGAGATGCCCAGTGAACCGAGAAATCCAAGCGCCACCGTTCCGGAGTCCACCCCTGCCAGCCGGCGCACGTCCTCGACCGCGGCATCCAAGTTGCGCTGAGTTTTCAGACTCGCCCGCAAGAAGACCTGCCCGAACCGATTCAGTTCATTGGATCTACCGCTCCGGGTGAACAGCTCGACGCCGATTTCCGACTCGAGAATGGCAATGGCACGGCTGACCGCGGACTGGGACACCAGCAGTCTGTCGGCGGCATCCCGCAGCGTGCCGCATTCGGCCACCGCTTGGAAGTAGCGAAGTTGGTACAGCTCCATGGAAATCACCGGGCTTTCGCGGACAGGCACCGTCAGTGATCGGATCGGACGACGAGACTGCTCCTTGACAGGGGTTCAAGGACAACACCTTTCAGCTCAATGTCGAAGACCCGGGCACCCCGGGGCTACCGAACCACAGGCCCCCGGCCCCACCGGAGCCGCTGGGTCCGCCCGCCGCCGGACCATTGAAGGCCGCCCCGCCGCTGCCTCCGTTGCCGCCGTTGCCGAGCAGTTTGGCGCTGCCGCCGGCGCCGCCTGCCCCAGCGTTTCCGAACCCACCCACAAAGACGTTGCCGCCGCTGCCCCCGCTACCGCCTGAGCCGGTGAGGTTGCCACCGACGCCTCCCGCGCCGCCATCTCCGCCGGAGAAGGTGCCCCAGCCGCCCGTGCCACCGGCCCCGCCGTCGCCGAACACCCGGCCGCCGGCCCCTCCCACGCCCCCGGACCCGCCGTAGTTCGCGAAGCCTCCGCCGCCGCCGGTGCCGCCCAGACCCATCAACGAACCGCCCGCCCCGCCGTTGCCGCCGGCACCGCCAACCCAATTTGCGATGACCCAGTTTGAAACCCCCCGTACCCGCCCGCACCACCGGCGCCGCCGAGGCCGAAAAGGCCAGCGGCTCCTCCGTTTCCGCCGTCACCACCTGCCCCGGTGAGGGTGCTCATGTCCGCCGGCAGCGGGTTGACGGAGCCACCCGCTCCGCCGGTGCCTCCGTGGCCGAAGATCTTGCCGCCCGCACCGCCGTCGCCGCCGTGCCCCCCGATGTAGGGACCTTGGTTTGGTCCCGAGGATCCACCGACACCACCGACACCGCCTGCGCCGAACAGTCCCGCCGAGCCGCCCGTGCCGCCGGCTCCCGGGGCCGCGCCATTGAGGGCTTGCCCGCCTGCCCCACCGTCGCCTCCGGCGCCGAAGATCAATCCGCCCGTGCCGCCGGTACCGCCCGCCCCGGCCATGTTGACCGAATCGCCGCCGGCACCACCGGCGCCGCCACGACCGAACAGACCCCCGCCCCGCCGCTCCCGCCAGCCCGGCCCGGCCCTCCGGCGCCCCCGTTGCCGCCGGCCCCCCACAAGAGGCCACCGGCACCGCCTGATCCGGCCGCAGCGCCGTCTCCGCCACTAGTACTGAAGCCGCCGGCCCCGCCGGCGCCACCATTTCCGAAAAGACCCGCGGCGCCGCCGTTTCCGCCGGCCTGGCCCTCCCCGCCAGATCCGCCGTTCCCGCCGTTGCCCCACAACAATCCGCCGTTGCCACCATTGGCGCCGGATTGTGGGGCGGCATCGGCGCCATTGCCGATCAGCGGACGGTTCAGCAGCACCAAGGTTGGCGCATTGACGGCCGTGAGTACCTCCAACTGAAGCCTCTGCAGTGCGGCGTTCGTGGTTTCGGCTGTCGCGTAGGCTCCGGCACCCGCACTCATAACGCGGACGAACTGGCTGTGAAACGCCGCGGCCCGAGCGCTGATTTCCTGGTACGCCTGAGCATGTGCACCGAACAACTCAGCGATGGCCGCCGACACATCGTCGGCACCTGGGGCGACCACGGCGGCCGTGGGAGCCGACGCGGCGGCGTTCGCCTCGCTGATTGCCGAGCCGATATTCATCAGGTCCGAGGCCGCCGCCGACACTGACTCCGGCACCGCAATGACAAACGACATCCGTCGCCTCCCGGCCATGGGCTTTCGTGGCGCAACATCTTCGGGCGAGTCCACGCAATCACATTTGCAGCGGTGACGCGACTTCCCCTTTTCACCAATCCGCAAGGGATCATTGCGTTTTCCCGCACGATTGGAACTCTTCGGGGGCATCCGTCCGACCGAGTTGAGCTGCGGACAGTTCGCGATCCGGCAGCACCTGTCCCGGCGCGCAGATCCACCGGTTTGCCGCGCCGCACTCAACAGCGTCTTCGAAATTCTCTACGGATAGACTCCGGCGCCACCCCAGCGCCGCAATGCCGCGGCGTCGGCCCTTCGGCTTCGGCCACCAGGCTGACATGATGAACCTCATGCTTGCCCTCAACTCGCCGGTAACCATCGATTCTGATTACGAATCCGTCGTGGGCTCGGTCGCCGTCGTCGAAAGCGTCGCGGTCGCCGGCTCGGCGGCGGTCGCCGGCAGCGTCGCAGTGGCCGGGTCGGTGACAACCGCGGGCAGCGTGGCAGTGGCCGGGTCGGTGTCCACCGCCGGCAGTGTCGCGGTGGCGGGATCAGCAGCCACGGCGGGCAGCGTCGGCGTGATCGCCTGCCTGCTTACGGTCATCTGCGTGGCCGTGCGGGAATGCGTGGCATGCCTGGCGTGTGTCGCCTGCACCCGTTGCGTCGCCTGCCTCGGGTGCGTGCGCTGCACCGATTGCGTCGGGTGCATCGGCTGCGTGAACTGCTCTGGGTTGCGCAATGTCAAGGGCGCCAGAAACGTTCACGTGCAGCCCGGCCAGTGAGGTGGCGCACCGTCGGGGCCGGCGTTTGGTGCGTGGGAGTCGTCGGCTATCTGATCCTGGAAGCCGTCACCGCTGCCGCCTACCCGACAACCTATAGCTACGCGCTCAACTACATCAGTGATCTCGGGAGAGTAGGCCCGCGCGCACCGTTGATGCATGCCGCGTTTTGCCTGCAAGGCACCATGTTCCTGCTGGGCGCGCTGTTGATTGCCGGTGTGCCTTTCGGGCGGGACAACCGCCTTTTCGTGGTGCTGGTATCAGCGAACGCTGTCGGCAACGTTCTAGTCGGCACGGTGCCCAGTGGGTTGATCCACCTCATCGGCGCGACACTGGCGCTTGTCGGCGGTAATGCCGCCATTCTGCCTGGATCGGCACACCTGCTGCCGCAGCTGCGATGGTATCGCAATGCCTCGAAAGCGATTGCCGCCCTGGGATTTCTGTGCCTCGCGCTGCTGGTGGGCAATTGCACGGCGCTGCCTGTCGGTGTGTGGGAGCGAGGCAGCGCCTATTCGATCTTCGGGTGGCAGTTACTCACCGCGGCGGGACTGCTGGCGCGTCGGGACGACGCCACCATCACGTGCCGGTGAAGTTCGGCCGCCGCTTCTCCAGAAACGCGCGCGGTCCTTCCTTCGCGTCGGCCGAGGCCATCACAGCCATGCCGAGTTCCAGCTCACGCGGAAAGGCCTCGGCTTCGGTCTTTTCCAGGTTCTCGATTACCGAGGCCTTGATGTTGCGTACCGCCAGTGGGCCATTCGCGGCCACCTGCTGCGCTATCTCGCGTGCCCGGTCCAGTGCACCCCCGGCCGCGGTCACCTGCCCGACCAGGCCTACCTCGTAGGCCCGCTGCCCGGAGATCGGCGTGCCGGCGATCAGCATCTCCATCGCGACGGTGTAGGGGATCTGACGGGGCAATCGGATCGTTGACGCGCTCATCGGAAACAGACCGCGCTGCACTTCGCTGATCGCTAATTGTGCGTTCTCCGCGGCCACCCGGATGTCGAATGCCTGCAGGATCTCCATCCCGCCGGCGTAGCAGTAACCCTCGACCGCGGCGATGATTGGTTTCCTGACGTAGTGGTCCTTCAGAAATCCCTTGTAGATCAAGGCGAAATCCGACCTGACCCGCTCCTCGTACTCGTTCTGGGCGGGTTCTCCGGCGATCAGGGCCCCAACCAGGCGATCGAGATCCGCGCCGGCGGAGAAATTCCCGTCCGCTCCGGTCATGATTGCGACCCGCAAGTCCGGGTCCTGGTCCAACAGATCCCAGGCATCGGCGAGTCGGCACAGCACTTCCGGATTGAAGGCGTTGCGCTTCTCGGGCCGGTTGAGGGTGATGGTGAGGATGTGCTGGTCGCGCTCGAGGAGCACTGCCGGTTCTGCCACGTACTGGTGTGTAGCACGAAACTGCCGTCGCGAGAAGTGACATGGGTCTCGACCAGGAATATCGCGGCCGGCCACATCGTCGTTGCATCGGTAGGCAGTTGAGGAGGGGATGTCCGTGACGAGGCCGAGCGGGGCCGCCGCCCTGGTGTACCAGCCGTCGGCGGCGGCGACCGCGAAGCCCGCGCTTCGCGCAGCAGGTCGCCAGCAGGCCTTGTTCGCCGGTGTCCTGGCCGTCCTGCTCGCAATGGGCTGGGCGGCCAATCACTTCGCCGCGCTCATACCGGCCATCAGCGACCGCCAACACCTCACGACCGCCGCTGTGGACATCATGTTCGGCATCTACGCGCTCGGACTGCTGCCGGGCCTCCTGCTGGGCGGACGCGCCTCAGACACGTTCGGGCGTCCGTCGGTGGCGTTGGCAGGCTCAGGCACGGCGCTGGCCGGAACGGTCACCATGCTCGCGTCGCAACAGTCTGAGGCTCTACTGATCGGGCGCCTGGTCGTCGGGCTGGGAGTGGGGCTGGCCGTGAGCTCTTGTACCGCATGGGCATCCGACCTCAAGGGACCCGCGGGTGCGGCGTTGGCCGGTACGGTTCTGATCACGGGTTTCGCTCTGGGTCCATTCGCTTCGGGTGTGACCGCGTCGGCCGGGCATTCCGGCGTTCCGGTGTCATTCGGCATTGCCGCCGCGGTGATCGCGTTGGCGATGGTCGGCGCCGGATTTGGCCTGCGCAGAGCCAACCCGATGGCCCCCACATCGGAGCGGACCCGGCCAGTTGGTGGCCACAGCACCCGGCGCGCGTTGAGCTGGGCGATGCCGCTGGCGCCCTGGGTGTTCATCTCGGCCACACTGGCTTTCGTCACGATCCCCACGCGGGTCCACACTGGGCTCGCCGCCCCACTGGCCGCCGGGACGGCGGCGCTGATCACCAACGGCGCCAGCGGAATCAGCCAGGTGGTCGCCAGAGCGCGTCGCTGGGGCCCGCAAACCGGCACCGTCGGCGCGCTGCTGGCTGCGATCGGCTACGTCGTCGTCGCGGCCACTCCCGCCGACATTCCGCTCGGGCTGGGCATCGCGGTGGTGATGATGCTCGGGTGCGCATCGGGCCTCTGCCTGCGTGAGGGCCTGATCGATCTGGAAGCTGCTGCGCCACAACGCGTCCGGGGCACTCTCACCGGTACGTTCTACTCGGTCACCTACCTCGGATTCGGCCTGCCGCTGCTGCTGACGATGCTCGGGCCAGGCCGGGAATCAACGCTGATCTTTGTGACGCTGGCCGGTTTGGCGGCCGCCGCGGCAATCGGCAGGTCAGTGCGGCTGCGGCGCAACGGACACCGACAGACCTGATGGAAGACCACGGTCATCAAATGATGACCGTGGCCGTTCCATCCAGACCGGCTAAACCGGCGACGCCTCCAGGCCCTCCGGTGCCCCCAGCGCCGCCGGCGCCGCCGGATGCTTGGGCGCTAGCGTCTCTCACTTGGGCGTCTCCGCCGTCGCCGCCATCGCCTCCCGCGACTGCTGCTGCCGAACTGTCGCCCCCGTCACCGCCATCGCCGGCCAACGTCAGACCCGAGGCAAGCCCGGCGGAAATCGCATCGCCACCGTTTCCACCTGCTCCCCCCTGGGCACCGTTGCCGCCAGCCCCGCCCTTGCCTCCGGTGGCCCTGAAAGAAACGTTACGGTTGCCATTGGTCGCGGCCCCTCCGGCGCCACCCTTGCCACCGGCACCCGTGGTGCTCGAGCCACCAGCGCCCCCTTGACCTCCCTCGCTGGTGCCTTTGCCGCCGTTCGACGCGGAGCCACCGTCACCGCCGTCACCGCCGGTCGGGCCGTCGCCGCCCGCTCCGCCGCTGCCGCCGATGTAAGAACCTGACGAGTTGCTTCCCGCGTCTGTTGCCGAGCCGCCGGCACCACCCGATCCTGCTGTGCCGTTCTGCCCACCATTTCCGCCGGCGCCACCAGCGCCGCCGACAACGCTCCCGGTCCCGTCGAGTGAGGACGCATTTCCGCCGCTGCCGCCCTTGCCACCGTTGCCACCGCCGAGTACCGCGTTGCTTGCGGAGCCACCGTCGCCTCCGGCACCGCCAGTCGCCGCGGCGTCCGCGGAGCCCCCATTACTCAGCGAGGCGAACCCGCCGGCTCCCCCATTGCCACCGACATTGCCGTTACCGCCCGATCCGCCCTTGCCGCCCAGGGCGCTACCCGTGGCGGCGGCATCGGAAAGGGTCGCGTTGCCGCCTGCTCCGCCATCCCCGCCGGCGTCGAGATTGCTCCCGCTGCCGCCGTCGCCCCCGGCTCCGGCGTAAGCGTTCCCCGTAACGGAGTTCGACGTCGCGTCCCCTCCGGCCCCGCCCTTGCCACCGACCCCGCCGCTGCCGCCACTTCCGCCACGCCCGCCACGGGCATCGCCCGCGCCGCCAGCGTTGGAGACGGTCGCGTCGCCACCGGACCCGCCGTTGCCTCCGACGCTGTCGGCGCCCACGTCGATGCCGTCCGCTCCGGCCCCGCCGATGGCGTCTCCGGTTCCCATGTTGACCGCCGCACCGCCGTCTCCGCCGTTACCCGTACCGGAGCCGGTGCCGCCGGTGCCGCCGACGCCGCCCTTCCCGCCGGTGGCTGTTGCCACCGAGGCGGAATTGGTGATGGTGGCGTCGCCACCGGACCCGCCGTTGCCACCGACACCGGCAGCGACGTTGACGCCGGCCGCCCCGGCGCCGCCAAGGGCGTCTCCGGATCCGCTGTTGATTGCTGCGCCGCCGTCTCCGCCGTCACCTGTGCCCGTTCCGCCGACGCCCCCGGCTCCACCGCGGCCGCCCACTGCCTTCCCGGATCCGCTATTCGTCGCTGTGCCCCCAGTACCGCCGTTTCCACCCACGCCGCTTTGGGCAGATCCGCCTGCCCCGCCGAGGCCGCCAGTCGCATCGCCTGGCCCGTTCATAATGCCGGCGCCACCCTTGCCGCCATTGCCGCCGATGCCGGTCCCGGTGCCGGCACCCCCGTTGCCACCGGTGCCGCCCACACCGGTGATCGAACCGCCGGTGCCCCCGGCCCCGCCGTCTCCGCCGTTGGCGGCCACGCTGTTGAGCGCGGCATTGCCTCCGGCCCCGCCGGCGCCGCCGTTACCGTAGCTCCCGCCATTACCGCCGACCCCACCGGCGCCGCCGGGCGTGCCCTGGGCTGCGAACGTGGCGTCATAGCCGGCACCGCCGCTGCCACCATTGCCGCCGTTGCCCGGAATCACGACGCCGACATTGCCCCCAACGCCGGCACTGGCACCCGGACCACCGGCGCCGCCTCCGCTGCCCCCGACTCCGACGCCACCAGGATTGCCCCCGTTTCCTCCGGTCCCTCCGACGGTCGTGGCATTGCCGTCGCCTCCCGTGCCCCCGTCACCTGGTGCACCGGCATTGCCGCCCGCACCGCCGACGCCGCCGGCACCGTTTGCGCCAGGCTGTCCCCCACCGGGGGAACCCTGCCCCCCAGCCCCGCCCATCCCGCCGTTACCGCCGTTGCCGCCAGACCCACTGTCCCCCCCATCACCGCCGGTGGCGCCGTCGACCGTGGCGCTCCAGCCGGCTCCGCCGACCCCGCCGACTCCACCGGCACCACCCGCTCCGCCCTGCCCGCCGGCACCCCCGCTACCGAACCACCGGCCCCCGTCACCGCCGGCCCCACCCGTACCGCCGTTACCGCCGTCACCGCCGGGGCCCCCGATCCCACCCGCCGACGTAGAAGTTCCCGGGGTGCCCGCGACGCCGACGGCGCCCGCCGCACCGGACCCGCCCGCGCCACCAGCCCCGCCGTTACCGAACAACACCGCGTTACCACCGACGCCGCCGATGCCGCCCGCCACGGTGCCGGCCCCGATCCCGCCGGCGCCCCCGGCACCGCCGTTACCCCACAACCAACCACCACTACCCCCGGCACCGCCGGCCCCACCCCCGACACCGCCGACGCCCCCTGAACCACCAGCGCCGAACAAACCCGCAGCCCCACCGGCCCCACCCGCCTGTCCAGCAGCACCTGATCCGCCGTGACCGCCATTGCCCCACAGGATCCCCGCCGCACCACCATTCTGACCCGTCCCAGGCGCCCCATTGGCGCCGTTGCCGATCAGCGGGCGTCCGAACAACAGATCTGCGGGTCCGTTGACGACTCCCAACACCGCGTCCTCAAGTACCTGCAACGGCGACACACTGGCCGCCTCGGTGGCGGCATACGCAGCCCCAGCCTGCGCCAAGCCCTGCACGAACCGGGTGTGCACGGCCGCCGCCTGCACACCCAACGCCTGATATGCCTGGCCGTGGCACGAAAACACCGCCGCAACCGCCGCCGACACCTCATCGTCAGCCGCAGCCGCCACCCCGGTGGTCCACAACGCCGCAGCGGCACGGGCCGCATCCAGCGACGACCCGATCCCTGTCAGTTCTGCCGCCGCAGCCGCCACCACATCCGGCACCGCGATCATGTACGACACGGTCAACTCCTCCTGGAAAGCAGGCACGTTCTTGGCGGGATGCATGGTTGCACAGCCCAGCCGAACGTTTCGCCACGATCGGCGATCAAACCCCCTGAGCTGCGCACTTACCCCGAGTTGATACACCACTTCGCCGGCCGCACCGGGGAAATCATCAGCCGGCGGAACTCATCCCCCGACCGCCGCAACCAACCTGGCGGCGCGGTGATTCAGCTGGGCTGAGTTTCCGTTGGGGCAAGGAACCCGGTCTGGGCGATCGCCACGGACACACAGGTGCCGATCGGGCCGGTAGAGTCGACCAGCACAGCCGAACCGGTCGCGACCCCGCCGTCGCTGCAGTGCGTCAGTGACGCCAGGCCGAGGTGCGGTCCGTGCGGCAGCCTGGTCAGCGTCAGGGTGTAGTCGACGTTGATGAATTGCAGCCTTCGGGATCCCCAGTTGGCGATCGACGCCGTGATGTCACCGGCCATGGCCGCGCGGGTGAAGGCGGTCATCGGGTCGGCGTCGACCAGTGGGCGCGTCTCCTGCAGCCAGGTGTACTTCTGCCCAGGGGTGTCGGCCCAACCGGGCTCGGGGTTCTGAATGTCCGCACCCCAGCCATACGTCCGGATGAACAGCGACTCGACATCGCTCTGCTCGGCCGGGATAGCCGGCATGTGCACGGGTGATGACCACACCTGCCCGTCGGGTTGAGCGCCGCGCCGCAGGAAAAGCGCACTGGCATGCGCGACCGGGTTGCCGTTCTGGACGAGGCCGACTTCGACCAGACGCAGTCGCCGACGATCTTGCCGAACCCGGGTGTGCACCTCGACCGGTTCGAGAGCGGTTGGACGCGGCAGATCGATGGTCAGACGCGCCGGTTGAAATTGCGGGTCGTCCACGAGCCGTTCGGCTGCCCAGCCAAGCAGACCGCCGACGACGTGGCCACTCAGCGATGGGCCCCACCCACCCCGCGCGATTTCGGTTGGTAGATAACGATTTCCGTCGCGAACGAGGTAAGGCAGCTGCACTGCCGAGGCAGCGCCGTCGGAATTGCCTTGCACACCGCGTTTCTACCGCACCCGGGCGGCGGCTCTGGCGCGGGCCACCGCGGACCGGATTTCCGCGACGCGCTCGACACTCACGCCCCAGGGTTCCTCGACACCGACCCGCTCGTCGAGATCCCACAGCACACACTGCTCGCCGGGCCCGGCGACCAACTCCCAGGCGATGATCGTCCTGCGAAGCTGCTCGGCCGCCGAGTCACCGGCGACGCCTGTGGGCGCGCCGCCGTCGGGGTGGTGGTGAAGAAACCTGCCGTAGGCCTTGTCGCAGAACTCGGCATAGCGTGCGGTGCACAGGATCAACCCGTGCCAGGCCTCATCGACGGCGCGCGACGGCATACCGATGACCTGGTTGTCCGGTAGGGCGGCCGCGCAGCAGAGCAGCCATTGGCGCAAGCCGATCTCCACCAGCGTTCTGGGCTGCCACGGACATGTCTTGAACACGGCCGGAAGGAGCTCGAGTTCGGTCACCGCGACGCGTGCCCGACCGTAACGATCCCGCCGTCGGCCCCACACGGCCTTCACTGTAAGGGGCGCCCGAAATGTCCGCGGACTACCGGAAAATCCTCACGTAGCCTTTGCGCATGAACAGCGGAGGCATGCTGCTGGTCGCGCTGGGCGGCATCAGCATGGTGTGGCTTATCGGGTATGCCATCTACCGGCCGGCCTCGAAGCGGGGCCAAGGTTCGAACAACGGAATCTGGGGCTCGGGATCGGGAACCGACGGCGGTTCGAGCGGTTGCGGCGGCGGCAGCAGCTGCAGCTCCAGCAGCTGCAGTGGCGGGTCCAGTGGCTGCGGCGGCGGGTCCAGCGGCTGCGGCGGCGGCAGCGGGTGTGGTGGCGGAGGCTGCGGCGGCGGCAACTGACTGTTATCGCCAGGCGAACGTCGGCTGCTCGAGTTCATCGACCCGATCGTGGCGGCCTTCCAGGCCCAGCCAGCGCAGCTGCAGCAGCACCGCGCCGGTCGGCGCGTGGATCAGGTCGTTGCCCAGCGGGATCTGCACAACCGGGCGGGGGCTTTCGGCGATGCTGATGAACCGCGGTGAATCCGCACGCTGCAGTTGGTGCAATCCCACCCGGTACACCGCCAGCACCTCGTCGGGCGCCGGACGCAGATCCAGCCGGCCGCCTCCCCAGATGACGACCGGCGTGATGACGTAGCCCGAACGCGTCGGGTAGTCGTCGAGCAGACCCAGCACCGACGACTCCGGCAACCGGACCCCGACCTCTTCATCCAATTCGCGCAGCGCCGCCTCGACCACCGTCTCGCCCGGATCCAGACGGCCGCCCGGCAGCGCCCACTGCGCGGCGTGAGTCCGCAGCCGAGACGTTCTGCGGCACAACAGAAATGCGGCGCCTCCGGCAACGTCGATCATGTGGCCGTCGAGGAGTTCGTCCGGCAGTGGACGGCCGCCGATCCAGTCATCCACCGGGGCGGGATCCACCCGGTCTTCGCCGATCTCGGAGTCGACAAGAACCAGCGCCACGGCCGCGTGCCGCTTGGACGGGTCGGTGACGAGGCGGCGGTCATGACCCGCCAAGCGCAGACGGATCTGTTCACGCAGCACGTCGTCGTAAGCGATCGTCACCGTTCGACCATAAGCCCGAGTCGACCGCACTTGAGTGACGATTTCGCCAGGAAGAGTTGACTGAGACAACCGCGGTATGTGACGATTTCGTCAGCAATCGCCAAGCGCTGACCCGAGGAGGCCTCACGATGGGTCGCGCTCCGGGCGGCGTGCCCGTGGATAGCGCGAACATCTATACCTCCGATGCCCTCGTGGACCCATACCCGCATTACCGGCGGCTGCGGCGTGCGGGGTCGGTGGTCTGGCTGCGCAGGCACCGGGTGTACGCGCTGCCGCGTTACGCGGAGTGCAAGGCCACGCTGCGCAACGACGACCTGTTCATCTCCGGAAACGGTGTCGCGCTGAACTCGTTGAGCAATCGCCTGTCGCGCGGCACCACGCTCAACAGCGACGGTGCCGAACACGATCATCGCCGCAAGCTACTGGCCCACCGCCTGCTGCCCAGGGCGTTGCGTTCGGTCGGGGAAACCGTCGACGAACAGGCCGACGCGGTGGTGGAGGCCGCGGTGCGCCGGGGCGCCGTCGACGCGGTCGCCGATCTCGCTACCGCGCTGCCGCTGGCGATCGTCCCCGACCTCGTCGGCTGGCCGCGCGACGAGCGCGAGCACCTCATCGCCTGGGGCGGCGCCACCTTCGACATCCTCGGCCCACTGAATTGGCAAGCCGTCAAGAGCATTCCGCGCAGTTTGCAGATGCTCATGTTCGCGCGCCGGGTGGTGCGAAACCGCTCCGTGATCGAAGGGAGCATGGCGCACGAATTGCTGTGCGCCGCCGACGACGGCAAGCTCACCCACGCGGAATGCCCGAAGCTGATGGTCGACTACATCGCCCCCTCGCTGGATACCACGATCAGCGCCATCTCCAACGCCGTCTACCTGCTGGCAACACATCCCGAACAATGGCGCCTACTCAAGGACGACCCCGGTCTGATCCCCAATGCGATCAACGAGGTGATTCGCTACGAATCACCGCTGCGCGCCTTCACCCGCCAGGTCCGAAACGACACCGAAGTCGACGCGACGCCGATACCGAGGGGCTCACGGCTGCTGATCCTGTACGCATCGGCCAACCGGGACGAGAGCGAGTGGGACCGCCCCGACACCTTCGACATTCGCCGCGACGCAAGTCGCCAGATCGGCTTCGGCAACGGCGCCCACGCCTGCGCCGGCCAGGGGCTCGCCCGCATGGAAACCGCCGCGATCCTGCGTTCGCTGCTGCAGCGGGTTGACCGGATCGAGGTGGCCGGGGAACCGACCTGGGCCGTCAACAACATCATTCACCGCCACGAGCATCTGCCGGTCAAGCTCATCGCGGCCTGAACCCAGCGCCGAAAGTGTCCGATGCGGTGACGTCGAATCGACATCGTATTCCCCCACCCGGACGTGGCGGTACCCACATAGTTAGGACACTAACTAATAGTGTACGATAAGACTTCTCGGAGCCGAGTACGACTTCGATTGGCATTGCTTGAGGAGCGATCATGTCCAACGCTCGCCCGAACCCCTGGCAGTACATCACCTACTCCTACGGCCGGCGCCTGCCCAACTCGATGCGGGACTGGGTCTCCCGTGACCTTGCCGGCCCCGGAGCCATTCGTAGACACCTGATCCGGATGGCAATACCCGGAATTATCGTGCTGGCCCCGCTCTGGTTGCTGCCGGCATCGTTGTACGTGCACTCGGAGATGACAGCGCCGATCTTCATCTGGGTCCTGCTGATGGCACTGGCCCTGAACAAGGTGTGGCGTCGCCACCGACTGGCCCAGCACGGGCTGGACCCGGGTCTGGTCGATGTCATCAAACGCCAGAAGCAGGCCCACATTCACGACGACTACGCCCGGCGCTATGGCCCGCGCCCGGAAGAGGCCAAATGGCAGGACAACAGCAGCCCGTTCTGACCGCGGCCACGAAGGAGCGATTACGCCATGGGCACGAAAGCCGATGCGGAACTCGACCCGCTGTCGTTGGAGCGCCAGGTCTGCTTCGCGCTCGCCGTCACCAACCGGGCAGTGCTGGCCGTATACCGTCCGTTGCTGGAACCGCTGGGCCTGACCCATCCCCAGTACCTGGTGATGCTGGCGCTGTGGGACAACGCGAAGACTAAGCCGAGTGGAAATCCGCTGTTGGTTAAGGACATCGCCACGCTGTTGCAGATGGATTCGGCCACCTTGTCACCGATGCTCAAGCGCCTCGAGTCGCAAGGCCTGATCACTCGGACGCGCAGCGCCGCCGACGAGCGCACCACTCACATCGCGCTGACCCCACAGGGCCGCAATCTTCGCCGGCAAGCCCTCAAAGTGCCCCCGGCGGTGGTCGCGCGCCTAGGCGTCGATCTCGCCGAACTCGAGCATCTGCGCGAGGTGCTGACCAAGATCAACGCGGCCGCAGTGGCGGCCGGTGCGCTCGACGTCTAGGCAAAAGTCACAGCAGCACACAGCCTTTCGCGGGTGTGAGAAGCCCGGGCCCGGGTATACCCGCGCTGTGGCCAATCCCTCACCAGCCTCCGACAGCTTGCGCCAGTTGGCCGCGGCACACGGCGTGGCGACCTCCTACCGCAACGAGCGACGGGAGCCGGTCGACGTCGACGCCGACGTGGTGATCCGCGTGCTCGGCCTGCTCGACGTGGAGGCTGGTACCGAGGTGGACCGGCGGCGCGAACTGACCCGGCTCTCCGCGGCAGACCACGCCGGCGTGCTGCCGCCTACGGTCGCCTTCCGGGTCGGCGGGCGGCCCCGGCCGCTGCCGGGTGCCGTCGCGCTGGAGTCCGAGGACGGCACCCGCTTCGACGTGCACGGCGAGCTGCCGAGCGGCCTGCCGGCCGGCTGGTACCGCGTGGAAACCCGCGACGGTCAGCAGGCCACGCTGGTCGCGGCGCCGCCGCAGGTGCCGTCGACGCCCGCCACCTGGGGCTGGATGCTGCAGCTCTACGCACTGCGCTCGGCCCGCTCGTGGGGCATCGGCGACCTGGGAGACCTGCGGGAATTCATCGACTGGACCGCCGCGGCGCACCACGCCGGCGCGGTACTGCTCAACCCCTTGCACGCGCCCGGCCCGACCCACCCCGTGCAGCCGTCGCCCTACACCCCCTCCAGCCGGCGTTTCGCCAACCCGCTGGCGCTGCGCATCGAGGACCTCGATGCCTACCATCGCGCCGACCCGGAAACCCGCGCCGAAGTGGACGCGCTGCGGGTCTCGCCGGCCACCGCGCGGATCGAGCACGATCTGGTGTGGGCGGCCAAGCGATCGGCGCTCGAAGTGCTGTGGCGCGCGGAGGGGCGGCCGTCGCCGCTGGACAACTCTCCCGGCTCAGTGGGGCTGCGCGACTGGGCCACCTACTGCGCGCTGGCCGAGCGGCATGGCGGCCGGTGGAGCCGGTGGCCCGCCTCGCTGCGGGATGTCCATGGGCCGGCCGTCGTCGAGGCTCGCCGGGAGCTCGCTCCGCGGCTGGCGTTCCATGCCTGGGTGCAGCAGCGCTGTGCCGAGCAGCTGATCGCGGTGCGGACGACCGCGCGCGAGGCCGGTATGGCGCTGGGGGTGTTGCATGACCTGGCGGTGGGTGTGGACGCCGACGGCGCCGACGCCTGGGCGCTGGCCGACGTGCTGGCCACCGGAGTGAGTATCGGCGCACCGCCGGATAACTTCACCCCGCGCGGCCAGGATTGGGGGTTGCCCCCCTGGCGCCCGGACCGCCTGGCCGCGACGGGTTACGCCGCGCTGCGAGACATGTTGCGCGCGGTACTCGTTCACGCCGACGGGCTGCGCATCGACCATGTCGCGGGGCTGTGGCGGTTGTGGTGGATCCCGCCAGGAGACGGGCCCGACCGCGGCACCTACGTGCACTACGACGCCGAGGTGATGCTGTCGGTGCTGGCGCTAGAGGCGCATCGGGCGAAGGCGACCGTCGTCGGCGAGGACCTGGGCACCGTCGAACCGGAAGTCACCGAGGCGCTGGCCGAGAACGGGATGCTGGGTTGCGCGGTGTCGTGGTTCACCCGCGATCAGTCGGTCGCCGAGGAGCCGCTGCTGGCTCCGGCGAAGTGGCCCGCGCGGGCCGCCGCCAGTTTGTCGACGCACGATCTGCCGACGGCAGCGGGGTTCCTGCGCGCCGAGCACGTGCGGGCGCGTGCCGACCTCGGTCTGCTCAATGATGTTCCGGCCGAACAAGCTTCGGCCGCCAAGGAACGCGCCGAGTGGCTGGCGCTGCTGCGATCCGAACACCTGCTGCCCGATGAAGAGGCCGAGCCCGACGAGCGCTGCCAGTCCAGGATCATCGTCGCGATGCACCGGCTGCTGGCGGCGACACCGAGCCGGCTGAAACTGGTCTCTCCCTACGACGTGCTGGCCGAGGTCCGCCAGCCCAATCTGCCTGGAACGATTGACGAATACCCGAACTGGCGACTGCCGCTTCCAGAGACTCTGGAAGGGCTGCAGGCGGATCCGCGGGTCGCGGAGATCACCGCGCTTTTTCGGGAGGCCGCGCGAGCGTGATGGACAACTGCGTTCTGCGGTGTGACGCATGAGGACGACCCGATCGAGCGGCCGCGGTCGTCCAGGCCGAGCAGCCCAGATCTAGCCCCAAGCCCCCATGCTCAGAGTGGTCTGGCTACTAGTCGTCTTCAGAGACTGCAACTGCAATGTCGAAATGAAGTACCGTCTCGCGTGTCCCGAGTTTCGAGTAGAGATCAATTGCCGGGTCATCTCCAATGTCAGCTTGGACGAAGATGGTGCAGGCTCCGCGAGCTGCTGCGATATTCTTGAGTTCGTCGATTAACGCGCTGGCGATGCCTCTTCGGCGATGAGGTGCTGAAACCGCGAGATCGTAGAGATAGATTTCACTGCGCTCCTGCTCGAATTTGCGCAATTCGTAGGCGGCGATGCCGCCAACTACCGACTCGTCGATGAGGGCCACGAGTGCAATGAAGTACTCGCTGCCCAGCAGTCCCTTCAGATATGCCTTGCCAGGACGAGACGAGACATAGGTGTGGTGCTCCTCAAACGCTTCACCGAAAGTGGCGGAAAGCTCGTTCAGCAACGCCGTGTCGGTAGCCCCAAGTTGACGGATACTGAACCCCTCGGACGATGACATTCGCTGCCCCGGTACTCCTGTCGTAATCCGCTGAAGTAGCGGTCACTCCGGCGAAACGTTACCGCAATCGCCAGGACTGAGTGGAAAGGACGAGCCGACGCCACCAGTAGTCCATTCGGCCGGTGTGACGATCGATTTTGACGCTGACGACGGCTGTCACCTAACTTCCCATCAGTTCTCGACGAGCTGATGCCGCAGTTCACACGCGTCTGAGCCCACGCCTAGGGCGCGGCGGCCCAGCGCTGTGGTCGCCAGGTTTGCGGGCTCACACGTGACGCACCACCAACAACTCGCCGGTCAGCGTCCCGTCTTCGAGCAGCCGCGCTATCCGCGAACTCTGGCGCTCAGCCAGTTGCCACACTTCAGCATCCCCGTGCCGTCGGGTCAGCTCGTCTGTCACCGCATCCATCCGGTCATTCCATTCACTTGGAATCGCGGGCAACTCAGCGGTTGTCAGCCAGTCCTCGACATGAAGCCCCGACTCGTCCACCAGTTGCCGCAACCGGTCGGGCATCGGAAAGTGGTTCGCTTCTAGCTCATCGCGTGCCAGTTCCCGGTGCGCGACGAACGCCAGCAATCCGATTCGGCCGCCGCGGCGCACGGTGCGATGCAACTCGGCAAGCAACGCGAGTTGATCCGCCGTGGTGCACAACACCCCCAGAGACCACGCCGCGTCGCAACTCGCCTCCGCCAGCGGTAATTTCGATCCCACCGCTTGCATCACGGGATAGCCGAACAACCTCTTCGCAGCGCGACAGGCGCCCGCCTCCGGCTCGACCAGCACCGGCCGCAATTCGCGGCGTCGGGCCGCATACGCGGCCGGTCCGCCGACGCCCGCCCCGCAATCCAAGAACGTTGCGCCACTGCCCAGCTCCATGCGCTCGATGAGCCAATCCAGCGCGGCCGGGCTACCGCTCCCCCGGCAGCCCGCCGGCACGTAATAGTCGGGGCCGAGGTCGGCGGCGACCTGCGCGGTCCACTCCGCGACGGTGTCGAACTCGGCCTGCATGGCTTCGGTCACGACACCCCTTTCCGGATGAGCCTGCCGACCTCCGCCTTGATCTCGGCACCCACGCGGGCACCCGAAGCCGATCCCAGCCCCGATACGTTCACGCCCTCCACGCCGTCGATCGACAGCAAAGCCCGCGCTTCGTCGACCGCGGCCGAGATGCCGGCCGCAATCGGATCCACCGCGGTCAGGACGCGCTGCGTCACGGCCGGATCCAGCTCGAGACCGGGCAGGCCCTGCAATATGGCCGCCGACACACTGTCGGTGAAGACGGCGACGGCCGCGATCACCGGGATCGACAGGCCCTGCACCCGAGCTGTTTTCATGAAATCGGCGATCATGTCGGGGAACGGCACATGGTTCAACACGGCCAGGCCGGCGCCGGCGCGCTGCTTTTCCACCAACCGCGCAGGTCGTGCGGCGACGGGCGGCGCAGTGGGTGTTTCGGGTACGGCGGCCAGCGCCCCCAGCGACGCGGCCAATGACACCAGTCGCAGCCCGTCCAGGTCGAACGTCTGGGTGACGTCCGGGCGGACGTCGTAGCCGCGCCCATCACCGGTCACACAAAGCACGGTGTCGACGCCGATGGTGCGCAGACCCCGGAGCTCTTGTTCCAGGACGATCCGATTGCGGTCTCGGCACGACAGGGTGATCCACGGTGTCACCCCCGCGTCCAGCAGTAACGATCCCATCAGTGTCGGCGGAAAGTCCGGCTTGTTCTGATGCTCACCCACCAGTACGGCGTCACAGGAGTTCACCAGCACGGCTGCGGTGGCCGCAACGTCATCTCGATCGAAGGGCGTACAGCTGAAATCGGTCAGCACCAACGGCGCCTGAGTTACCGGCCGATCGACCGGGGACCGACCGGACCAGGGCACGATGTCCACGAATGCACATGCACCGGAACGCATTTCACACTGCCCGTCGGGGCGGACCCCACCACATGGCCCGAATTCCATCCGTTTCGGGCAACCAGCCGTCACCACTCAGTCGTCGCCCAATGCGCCGCTGTCCGGTTGGCCTGCAACGTAATCCATTGGCGGTCCGGCTCCGTCGCCCAGATCGCGGTGCGCCACCGCGGTGGCCAACGCCGTTCCGTTTTGAATGGTCCCGATGATGGCCACTTCGTCGTTCACCGTGAATTGGCTACCGGCCCTGGTGATGACGGCGGTATGCGGGGTGACCAGGTAGGTCCGGGTGACGCCGTCGCGGCTGCGCGCGGTCACCGATCCGGCCGAAACCGCGATCAACGTTCCCTCCTGGCTGACCTGTTGATCGGAAGGGGCCGGCGGCAAATGCGGCGAACCGACAACAGTCACCAGCAACGCGGCTAATGCCGCAGCCGCGATTACCGAACCGAAAACAATGCTCCATGCAGTGCGGGTCGGGCCGCCGGACTGACCCCTTGGTTGCTGCCTCGGCGACTCGCTCAGGCGATGCTTGGCGCTCATCATGGGTCTCTCTTCCAGCTGTTTCCGCCGCCGAACGCTGACACCTGATCGACACGGAACTTTCGCAATCGGATTTACCCGAAGCGTCGCGGCGATAAACCGCACCGCGAATATCGGACCGCTATTTCGGCGCCCGACTAACCTGCCGGAGCCGCGGAGGTGTCACCGTTGCCGGCCGCCCGCAGTTCGGCGAAGGCAGCGACGAACGCGTCGGTGACCTCGTGGGTGTCCTTGAACGTCGCGTCGTCGGCCAGCACCGAGACGCTCAATTGGCCGCCGTAGCTCCACACCGTGATGTTGAGGGCCGAGCCGGCGGCAAGTGGTCCCACGGAATAGAAGTCGGTGACCACGGCCCCCGCGATCGCGCCCGGTTCACGCGGGCCCGGAACGTTGGAGACAATCACGTTGAACAGCTGGTTGGGCGCCTCACGACGCGACATCCAGCCGAACGTCGCGCGAGTGAGAGTCGGCGGGATGAACTCCAGCCAGCGGCCGACCAAGGTCGGTCCCAACAGTTGGTGGTCTTCCTTGGCGATGCGGGTCGAAGTTCGGATCAGGTCGAGCCGCTGCATCGGATCACTGACCTGCACTGGCAGCGAGACCAGCATGGTGGCCAGCGCATTGCCGGCGATCCGGTCCGGCGAGGTGTCGGTGGCAGTGGGGATCGAGGCGATCAGCGGGCGCTCGGTTGCTTCGCCGTAGTTGAGCAACAGCCGCCGCAGCGCGCCCGCCGCAACGGTGAGCACCAGGTCGT
Source organism: Mycobacterium gordonae (assembly GCF_017086405.1). NCBI lineage: Bacteria > Bacillati > Actinomycetota > Actinomycetes > Mycobacteriales > Mycobacteriaceae > Mycobacterium > Mycobacterium camsae. The sequence goes on along the minus strand of NZ_CP070973.1, from coordinate 183,928 downwards.
TGATCGTCACTCCGAGCGTCTTGCTGAGCGCCTTGACCTGCGCCAGCGGCAGCACAGCGCTGGCGAAGGTCCGGCCGGGCGACAGCTTGTGGTTGAGGAACGTAGGCGGCGGGTCGAACCGGGCTGCCAGATCCGGATGCGTCAGACGCTGGCGCGCGCGGCGCTGAAGCCGGTAGGCCCCGACGACTCCGTCGCGCACCGCCGACGGCAGCGTCCGGACCCGCGCCACGTGGTCGTGCGCCGCGAACCGCATCACGTCCCGCATCCGCGGCGGGGCGAAGACGGCGCCGTCCAGCTCAGGCGTGGCGTCGGTCCACTGCAGGGTGCGCGCCATCAGGTTGGCCGAGGCGACGCCGTCGGCGAGCACATGATGGATCTTGCCGATCACCGCGATACGCCCACCGTCGAGTCCGTCAGCGAAATAGAACTGCCACAGCGGGCGACTGCGATCCAGCGGGGTGCTGGCCACGCGCCCGATGGCGGCGTCGAGTTCCCGCCGTCCCCCAGGCGGGGCAACCTCGACCCGCTGCAGGTGATAATCGAGGTCGAGTTCGGCGTCCTCATGCCAGACGGGGCGGTGCAGATGCCAAGGAGTCGCCACCAGCTGGTAGTGCATCGGCTCGAGAACCGGCAGCCGGGCTCGAAACACCTCGCGGAACGCGTCGAAGGTCGGGGTGCCCTCGAAGCCGGTGGTGTCGACGACCGCCACCTTCAGGGTGTGCTGATGGACGTTGGGCGTCTCGCTGGCCAGCATGAGCACATCCCAACCGCTGAGTCGCTTCACCGGCCCGCCTCTCCTTATCTGGCCGCCCGCGTGGCGCGCCGGGGCTCGGGAAGCCGCTGGTGGACCGATTCGATCGCTTTGGCAAGCCCTGGGACGAACTCGGCCGGCTGCAGCGTGCACCCGGCGTGGCCGGCGTCGACCGGAACCATCTCAGCGTCCGGTATGCGCTCAGCCAGCCACTTCTGCCGCTGCACCCCGAAGGCACGGTCTTTCATCGTCACCACGACCGCCGTCGGGACGTCGATGTCGCCGACCCAGCTGGACGAGTCGAAGCGGACCACCTCGGCGATCGCGCGGGTGATGCCGCCGGGCGAGGTGGCACGAGCCTGGCCCAGCACCCATTGGTAGTCGGCGAAGCGCCCGGTGGGCACCGCAGCCGCCGATCCGCCGCGGCGCGGTTCTGGGGTGAGGGTTTCGATCAGGGCCGCGAACAGCCCGGTGGCGACGCGCTCGTAACGGGCCCGGCTCACCGCCGCGGTCGCGGCGCACAACACCAACCCCTCGACCCGCTCCCGGTGGCGCCGCCAGACCAACTGGGCGATCAGCGACCCCATCGAGTAGCCAACCGGCACGAAGCTGGGGATGTCGAGTACATCGGCCAGGGCCACCACATCGTCCGCGCAGTCCTCGAACAACATCCGGGGCGGCGAGATGCCCTGACCGTGACACCGCTGGTCGAAAATCACCACCCGCCCGAACTCGCGCACCACGTCCAGGGCCGGATACCACGTCATCAGGCCGGTGCAGGCCAGGGAGTGCAGCAGGATGTAGGTAGGCCCGTCGCTGGGGCCCGAGTCGAGAACGTAGGTGCTGCCACGTCCGGGAAGGTCGACGACGACCCCGTCCGGCAACTGCGCGACCGGGGCCAACGCGGGCACCTTCGGCAGCCGCGGCAGTGGGATCCCTCGTGGACGGACGCTAACGATGCACATTATTAGAACACGTTCTAGCGGCGCCGCGGGGACCGATCGCGACTCACAAGGCGCCAATCCTATTCCGGCGGTGGTTGGTAGTGCGCGGCCGAGTTCCGCAGCTGCCAGATCAGCGGGGGGCAAAGCAGGTTGACCGCATAAGACACGAGGTAGTTCGCGGCGGCTTCGTCGTTGGGGTACACGTCACTTTTCACTTCGCGGATCACCTGCGGGTACCCTTCGCCCCGGCCGACCTTGTCACATATCCCGTAGCCGTAGCCCACCGCGTCGTTACCAGGAAAACTGTAATGGCGCCGCACGACCACGTCGTACACGTACTCCACTTCTGGCGCCGGTGCAGCACGCGCGCAGGGTGCTGACACTTGCGCCACTCCTGCGACCACAGCAGCCATGGCTGTCGCCGCAACAGGAAACTTTCGGTGCTTCATCGCTGACATCGGCGCGCATCCTTCGGGCTACTGCGCGGGGTAGCCCGGTGGTGGGTACACACCCCGCAGAATCCATGGGAACCAGTCCATCCCGAATTCCACCTCGTCAGTGGCGTCGTAGTCCGGGCTCGGGTCGATCGGGGTGTTCTCCGGCCGGCTCTGCGCTGAACCACCGGTCCCGTTTCGCCGGGCATCGGCGGCGATCAGGGGCTGCCCGTAAACGGCGACCACCACGGAGCGATCCACACTGTTTTCCGACCACACCCCGATCTGGGTGTTGGCACAATCGGACATGATCGCCCTGGCCGCAGGGTTGTAGTACCACTGGTTGAGGATCTCAATACCGTTGATAGCCAGGGCCGGGTTGATCGCAACGGTTTCGGACACTTTCCCGCGATAGCCGGCCGCGTTTGCCCGGTCCTGCGGCCCGGATGCGTCGGATCCGGTGTCTGCCTCCAAATTTCGGTTGTTGAGCACATCCACGGCGTGCCACTGCGCGGCCAGCTGTAGCTGCGGATTGATCTTGACGTCGTTGGTACATCCGGCCTGATGTTGAAGCGTGTAGACGTTCACCACCAGGCTGTCGTTCAGGCGTTTGTTGTCGGCATGCGCATCGGGTGTGGCCAGCAGGGGGATCATCAACGCGCCGACCAGGCTCAGCAGTCTTCGGCAGCCGCCGCGGTTGGCGTGACCGCCCGACTTGAGGTGGATACCCGGCTGCTTCACGACGGAGCCACGTCCTTAAACCGGATCGAATTGGGATATCAGCCAACGATCGCCAACCCTGTCCAAGGTGACCTTCACGGTGGAGGCGCTGCTGGTGGGCGGGTCGTCGCCGACGACGATGGACTGGTTGACGAAAACCAGTACCACGGCCTGACTTTGACTGGAGGCGATGGGGGCCGCAGCCGGTACCGTCGCTACTGCCGAGATGTGCTTTTGCTTTGCACCGGGGATAACCACGTCGTTGGTCAGCGAGATGTAGGAATCTCGAAACGATCCGGTCAGCCGGTCCCGCGCGGCGCCGAGGTCTTTGTCGACAGTGTCGGGCTGGTAGGACAACAACGCCACGGTGCTGTCGATGGCCGCCCGCATGGCACCCGCAGCTGCAGCTTGTGATTCGCGCGCCGATGCATCACACCACTTCAGATACCCGGCTGACGACGCCAGCACCAGCGCGAGCGCGGGCACAACCCCGCACACCAACACCCGCACCCACCCGATTCGGTCCCGGCGCCGTGATGCCGCAGCGCCGGTTTCGACCACCGCGGCCGGCGACTCTATCGAATCTGTTTCAGTGCAGTCTGATTGGGCTGTTGGCGGGTTCGCATCGCCGACTTCGGCGGCAGCGGGGTGATCCTCGGCTCGCAACCCCGGTTTCGCACATCTCATGGCACAAACACGACCTTCGACACCTTCGCACCATCTCCGGTTTCTTGGACGTCAATCCGCATTCGCCAGTGCCGGGGCGGCTGATCGGCCGAGGCGGTATTGGAGGTGCTCACCGCTACCGTGACGAGAACCTGTGCCGACCCTGCAGTCACCGATTCGAGGCCGGCCGCATTGACAGTCCCGACGGTTTTCGATTTGGCTCTCTTGACCACCTCGGCGAACGCCGGAGAGCGTTGCCGGAAATCCTCGTAGAACGATCCCGTGGCGCAGTCCAGTACCCGCTGAATGTCCACCTCCACGTGGGTGTAGTCGATACTGGTGAGGTTCACCGCGCCCCGGCGTCCCACTGCCAAGAACAATTCCCGGCGATGCTGATCCGCCTGCGACTGGTGGGCACGCACGGCCAGCCATCCCACGAGTCCACCCAGCGCCAGGCACATGATCACACCGGAGATAAACAGCGAACGCAGCCGCGGCGGTTGATGATCGACTTCTTCTGGGCCGCCGCGAGTCTCAGTCGAGTCGGTCGCGTCGTCGGCCGCATCGACGCGGTCCTCGGTGACGTCACCGACGCCAGACGCACCTCGCCGATGCGGTCGCCGTCTGATTGCGGCAACCACTGCTGTGACGGGTCTCTTCCATCGAACGAGGGCCCGGCCCTGTGGCGCGTCGTCGTCGGCCCGATCTTCGTCTCCGACCGCCAACGCAGTCTGTTGGCTCATGACAGGTGAGTCTCCCCGGGCGTGGCGACTTGCTGAACGCCGGATTTTTCAAATCGCTGTAGTGCGGACCGCGGGTGCCCGGCGCCGCGGTGCCCCATCAGACGATCGTGGCAATCGGAGTGTTCTGCTTGACGGCCTGATCCTGCGCCACCAGGAGTGAGATAGTGCCAGTCTGTGGTGCAACGATTTCCATATCCGCTTTGTCCACAGCGACCTCTGCAACGAGATCACCCTCCTCCACTTGGTCGCCGTCGGAGACGAACCACACCGACACGACGCCCTCGGCGTCCGGTTCGTTCTGCGACATCTGCGGGAAAAGAACGTCAGCCATTCCGCTTGCCCAACATCGCGACGACCGCGGCGCGAATGCGCTCGGGTGTGGGCAATACGGCCATCTCCAACGAGCGCGAGTAGGGCAGTGACCCGTCTGGCACACACACACGTGCCGGCGGCACCTTGAACACGGTGGGATCGCGTTCGGCGACCCGAGCGATGATCTCCCCGGAAAGTCCGAACGACTCATAGTCTTCGTCAACCACGAGTAGCCGGCCGGTCCTCCCGACCGACTCGAGGATCGTCGGCGTGTCCAGGGGTACCAAGCTGCGCAGATCAACAACCTCACAGTCGATGCCCTCGGACGCCAGCTCGTCGGCCACGTCCAGCGCATGGTGTACCGAGAGCGAGAGCGTGACAATCGATACATCGCTGCCTGGCCGTACCACCTTGGCCTTGCCCAGCTCAACTTCGAAGGTTTCGCGGGGCACCGGCTCCAAGGCGCGGGAGGTCTTCGACATCCACGACAGCCCCATGATCCCCTTGTGGAACATGTACACAACGGGGTTGTCGTCCCGGATAGCCGCGACCATCATGCCCTTGGCGTCGCCAGGTGAGCTCGGGACGACAACCTTCATGCCGGGCAGGTGCGCGAAGGTCGCCCAAAGACATTGCGAGTGCTGGGCCGCATCCGAATAGCCGCCGCCGACGGCAGTCATAAGCACCACCGGAACGCGGATATTGCCGCCGGACAAGAAGTGAATTCTTGCCATGTGGTTGTAGATCTGGTCCATGCAGACACCGAAGAAGTCGACGAACATCAGCTCAACAATCGGCCGGAGGCCTTCGACCGCGGCACCGACAGCCGCCCCGATGAAGGCGGTCTCCGAGATCGGGGTGTCGACGATCCGTTCGGGGCCAAATCTTTCCAGCAGTCCGCTCGTCTGCCCGAAGACACCGCCGTACTTTCCAATGTCCTCGCCCAGCACGAATATCGATGGATCACGTTCCATCTCTGAGCCGATCGCCTCGGCGATCGCCTTCGCAGCGGTAAGTTTCCTAGTGGGACGTGCGACCGTAGTCATGGCTGCCTCCTGTACGACATAGCCTGCGCGCTAGGCGAATTGATAGTCCAATGCCGTGGCGGGCTCGGGCTCCGCAGACCCCTTTGCGAACGCGATTGCGTCTTCTACGCGCTGGGTTGCCCACGCCGTGACCTCGGCAACGATCTCGTCGGACAGGACCCCGACGTCCCGCAGTCGTCGCTCGTACGCCGGGATGGGGTCCAGTGCCGCAACACCGGCGAGGTCGGGTCGGTATACCTGCGGATCACCCTCGAAATGACCCCACAGCCGCAATGTTTCGACCTCGATCAAGGTCGGCCCCCCGCCGGCCCGCGCCCTAGCAATCGCTTCCGCCGCTGACGCATAGACCGCCTCTACCGCATTATCCTTGACCAGAACGCCCGGCATTCCGTAGGCCACGGCCCGGTCGGCATTGGAATCGATGGCGGTGGACTGAGCTTTCGCGACCGACACACCCCACCCGTTGTCTTCGACGACGAACACCACCGGCAGCTTCCACAACGAGGCGAGGTTCAGGGATTCATGAAACGCACCCTGGTTCGCTGCCCCCTCGCCGGTGACCGCAATCGCAACACGGTCACTTCCTTGCCGCTTGAACGCCAACGCCATTCCCACCGCCGTCGGCAATCCTTCGGCGATGATGCCCGAGCAGGAGAAGTGGACATCTTGATCGAACAGGTGCATATGACCGCCTCGCCCGCGGCCGAGTCCATCCACCCGACCGAAGATTTCGGCGGTCATCTTCTGCAGATCGACGCCCTTGGCCAGGGCCCAGCCATGTGGGCGGTGCGGTCCGGTGACCGCGTCGTCACGCCGCAGATGCGCACAGAAGCCCACCGGGACCGGTTCTTGACCGGTCGACAGATGCATTTCGCCGGGAATCTGTCCCTTGGCGATATCGAAACTCGGTTTCTTGTCGAGGTGATACTCATGCAGGATGGCCTCCTCGTAGATGCGGATCAAGCGCATCATCCGATACAGCCCCAGCCGTACTGCATCGTCCATTGCAGAGATCTCCTTCACTTACTAGTTCCCTGATCCACACTCTGTGCGTGCCTGGAACATCGAGCAAGCAAGCCGATTTCAAATACCTGGAGCCAACGGCTCATCGACGACGTCCGCCCGCTCCGCTTCCTCAGCAGTACGCGGACGGACACCCGCTTTCCATACGGTGATGTCTCCCTCGACGCGTGCCTGGCACGCCAACCGAATCGCGCGACCAGCCCGGAGCCGGACCGACAACAATTCCAGCGTCTCTCGCTCGCCGTCCTGCATGGGCGACAGGTGTTGCTCGCCCGCCTTCACCTCAACCCAGCAGATCGAGCAGGTTCCGTCGCCGTTGCACAGTGTTGGCCAATGAAAACCGCATCTTTGGGCGGCCCCCATGATGGCCTCGCCGTCGTAGGCGTTCAGGATGATTCCGCGGGGTTCGACCTCTACCGAATGCGTGACAGGGGCGGCGCCTCGTTCCGGCCCGGTCACTACTTGGCCAGATAGTCAGATATTGCCCGGTGCAAATTGCTGACGTTCCCGTCGGGGCGCCCCCATACCGGACCTCGGTATCCCCGAGAATGCACGCCCGCCTGCCATTTCGGCAGGTTGGTGAAGTCCTGCGTCATGATCGTTCCCCAGATCTTGGTTTCCCGCCAGTCTGGATAGAACTCATGCTCCATCAGCGGGACTTCCGCTTCGTTCGCACATAGTTTCAGGTAGTAGACGTCGAAGATGCACTGCTCGTGGCTGAGCCCGTTCGGCATGAATCGCAAGACGAGCGCATTGCCGGCGTTGCACGGAATCGTGAAGTTGGGGAACACGTTCCACAACTCACCGGCCAGCAGATCGGCATCGCTGTAGGCGCTTAGGTCCAACCCTTCAGCCTCGGCTTGCTGTCGGCGCAAGCCTGCGAAGAACGTCCCGATCGTCACGTCCTCGGGCAGCTCCTGGACGGTCTCCAGCAGAGCGTTGGCTTGGGCCACATCCTCGTCGTTGTAGAAGTCGAACTCGGCCAGGTCGGCGGTCAGGGCCAGCAACACATCGGTACGGTCATAGCTGTCGTCACCGAGGCGCGCGCTTGGCTTGCCCATGTTGCCCGGCTTGATCCGGTGCATTCCGTGGTCGCCATGCTGCTCGTAGATCATTCCCGTGTCGTCGAGATATCTCAATGACTGCGGGTGGGTGCCGATCGCATGATAGGTCTCGATGAACGCTTCGTGGCACAGCTTCCAGTTGGCATCGATGATTGTCGATCTCTTCCTGGTGCAGGCCATCTTGTGTATCCCGTACCGCTCGACACGGTCGCGTACCGGGCCCAGATACTCGTGCAGCGGGGCAGCGGCCGGGTCCATGTTGATGAAGACAAAGCCCGCCCACACCTCGACTTGGCATTCCGGCAGGTGCAGCGCATCGGGCTCGATTGCCTTGGGATCGAAGTCCTGTGGATCGACAACATCTTTCAAGGAGCCGTCGAGGTTCCAGCACCAGGCATGGGATGGGCACCTGAGCTCATTGCATGAACCTCTGCCCTCTTTGAGGCGCATACCACGGTGTTGGCAGACGTTGTGCAGCGCTTTGATCTCGCCGCTGGTCGTGTGCACGACCAGAATGCTTTGATCGACAATCTGGTACTCGCAGTAGTCACCGGGCCGTCTTACCTCTTCGACCCGGCACGCGACCTGCCATACGTTCGGCCAGAGCTTTGCCGCCTCCTGCCTGGCGAACTCAGCCGACACGTATCGTTCCCGTATTCCTAATTCCGCACCAGCACTACGGTATTCGGCATTGACATTGTGCCCTATCGTCGATGTCATCGAGTTTGCCCTTCCAATATTCGCAACAAAAGCTCGGCCGAGCACCGGAGGTAGGCGCCATTCCGAGATTCCCGGATGGCTCCGGTAAACCCTTCTAGGCCGGGGTCTTTCACTCGCAAGCGACTACGAAACTCCCAACAGCTCGGCGGCGGTGCCGCCGAAGAACCTGGCGTCCTGCTCAGGACTGAGATCACCCACTGCCGAACGGAAAGTGGTCAGGGGGGTGTTGAATCCCTCGCTGTGCGGCCAGTCACTGCCGAACATCAGGTTGTTGCCCAGACCGGTTTCCACATACGACTTGATCGGTTCCATCGGATGCACGGTGCTGCGGAAGTGATCGCGCAGGTATTCACTTGGCGATCTCTTCAAGTGAACCGAGTGGCGCCGAGCGACCCGCTCGTAGGCATACGACGCGTCGAGCCCCGGGCCGTTCACCACGGCACCGGTGCTGCCCGGGATGCCCTCGGTAAGTCCGATGAGGGGATTGATCCATCCTGCTGTGAGTTCAACGGTCGCGAATCTCAGATCCGGGAATTTGTCGAAAACGCCGTTGAGGATCAGGTCGGCCGCAGCCACCTGCACCCCGAGGTGAGAGAAGGCCATGTCCAAAGCCGCGAAGAGGGGGTCGGCCGCGTCGATGAACCAGCCCTCGTCGAGTCCGCTGGCGCGCACATCGGCGTCCTGGATGTGAAACACGGGAACGATTCCGTTGTTCAGAAAGGCTCGCCACGCCCTGTCATGGTCAGGATGAGACATCCTGCGGCCGTCGACCAGACCATAGGAAAGGAAGGCCGCCTTGATTCCGTGCTTGCCCAAGTAGGCCAATTCACTTTCGAGCCAGCCTAAGTCTCCACCGCGCAAAGTCACGTGGCCGGTCGGCTCCAAGCGTCCGGATCCCTCCTCGCGCACCGTGACCGCCCACCGGTTCCATGCGGTCATATTCGCGCGCAGAATGTCGAGCCGGTCATGGACATACCGGCCCCAGACGGCTCCGAAGTGTGGGAACAGGATGCTCTTGTCGACTCCGAGCTGATCCAGCTGCTCGACTCGCGCCTTCGGTTCGGTGCAGGCGGCCGGCATGTCCGCAACGTAATCCACCTCAGCGGGGATCCTGTCTTTCCAACGCTGCCAGGGCCCGAAGAACGACTCGAAGCCGTCCTCCGGAACGGTTTTCGAGTAGATGTACATGAGCTGGTTTGTCGCCCTTGACCATAACCACGGGTAGCCCAGCTCATCTCGGGTCATCTCCAGCGCGAGCTCCTTCTTGTCGGGGTCGCAGTGGTCCAACCACATGTTCGGATACTCGAACAGGTGCTGATCGAAGTCGAAGATCACGGTGGTCCTCCGTCTGAGCCGTGCTTGCAGCAACACTGATGTGATATGCACCGTAAGTCGTTGCAATCAGCCGCAAAACAGGTCGATGTTCAGATAGCGCTATTCACTACGCCGAACATGTCAGCGCACGGCGAGCCACCGGTTTCTTCGGCGCAGACCCACCGGTTGCCGCTCACAGACCCAGGCTTCGCCCGATGATGTCTTTCATGATCTCAGTGGTTCCCCCGTAGATGGTCTGGACGCGGGTGTCGACGTAGTCCCTGGCGACCTTGTATTCGTTCATATAGCCGTATCCGCCGTGCAACTGAAGACAGGCATCGACGACACGCTTGGCCAGCTCGGTACACCACCACTTGGCCTTTGCCGCGTCGATAGCGGTGAACTCCTTGTCCAGCAGAGCCTGCAGGCATCGATCGAGGTAATGCTGGGCGATGTCGAGTTCGGTGTCCAGTTCGGCCAGCACAAATCGGTTGTGTTGGAAACGTCCTATGCTCTGGCCGAACGCGGTCCGATCCTTGGCGTATTGCAAAGTTCGGCAGTAGGTCTCGCGCGCCCCGGCCACCGCAGCGATGGCGATGGAAAGTCGCTCGGACGGGAGGTTGGCCATCAGGTGATAGAACCCGCGGTTCGCTTCGCCGAGGAGGTTGTCGGCGGGAACCCGTACGTCCGAGAACCGCAACTCCGCGGTGTCCTGTGCGGGTTGGCCCAACTTGTCGAGCTTTCGACCCCTCTCGAAACCCTTCATGCCGCGCTCCACCACAAACAATGAGAAGCCCTTGTGGCCGGCGTGGGGATCGGTACGTGCCACCACAATGATCAGGTCGCTGTTGATTCCAGCGGAGATGAATGTCTTGTAACCGCTGAGAATCCAGTCATCGCCGGAACGTACAGCGGAGGTCCGGATGCCCGCCAGGTCACTTCCGGCGCCGGGTTCGCTCATCGCGATCGCGCCGATCAATTCGCCTGCCACATAGCCGGGAAGCCAGCGACGCTGTTGATCGGGCGTCGCCAGATCGCGAAGGTATGGCGCCACAATGTCGTTATGCACGCTGAGCGCAGGCGTGAGGAAACCGAACCTAGCGAGCTCCTCTACGACTACGGCATTGAACCGGAAGTCATCTGAGCCACCTCCGCCGTGGTCTTCGGGCAGATTGAATCCGATCAGCCCGTAACGGGCAGCCGCTAAGTATGCGGATCGATCAACGATCCGGGCCTGTTCCCACTTCTGCGCATTCGGCCGGACTTCTCGGGCAATGAACTGTTGCGCGGTCGCCCTGAGTTGCTCATGTTCGATCTCGAAAATACTCCGCTTCACAGCATCCCTTCCGCGGTGCCATCGGACGGTGTGCTCGGGTCGTGTGACGGTTTCCAGTGGTGCCAGAGGTGTAACACATTGCAGCCGCCGCGGTTTCGGCTACCATGCCGAACTCGCCCCAAAACGGTTCACAGCCGGCGAGGAGTCGCTGGTAGTTCACCACCCGGGGACTGTCGGGAAGCTCTTCGTCCGCGCCGTCGTCGATGACGACGAAATACTGAACGGCCGGCAACTTGTCCGCCAGTTTCCCACGCGGGCGTCAGGGCCGACACCTAACCGGTCCAGTGCAGTGGCCAACCGTCTGGCCTGCGCGCAGACACCGGCGATGGTCGACACCGTGACGCCGTGACCAGCGGTTGCGGTAACGACTTTCTTGTGGCCGAAGTACCTCTCGGCACGATGAAAGACATGCGGCAGCGCCAATGGTCGGTCTTGCATCAACCCAAGCAAGGACAATCCTTCTCAGCGAAGAAGCGCAGCGGGCTCAACCGGGCAGGGCAATCGACTTGGTCTCCAGAAACTCGGTGAATCCGTCCACACCGAGTTCGCGACCCAACCCACTCTGCTTGTAGCCTCCGAACGGTGTGTCAGCGGCCAGCCATACGCCCCCGTTGACTCCGACGGTCCCGGTGCGCAGTCGACGTGCAATCCGCATCGCGCGGTCGGTATCGCCGCTGTGCACCGCCGCTGACAGTCCGTAGCTGCTGTTATTGGCGATTTGCACTGCCTCGTCGTCGCCATCGTAAGGGATGACGGCAAGCACGGGTCCGAATATCTCCTCCTGCGCGATGACCGCGTCGGGATCGACGTCGCAGAACAGTGTGGGCTCAACGAAATACCCGACAGGCAGTGAATCGGGCACGCCACCACCCAGCAGAAGCCGCGCCTCCTGCCTGCCTTTCTCGATCATGCTCAGAACCCGGAACCGTTGCTTGGCGTTGATCACCGGGCCGACAACTGTCGCCGGGTCGGTGGGGTCCCCACACGGAAGCGATTCGAAGGCTGTCTGCGCTACCGCTAGTCCTTCTTCGTATCGGCTTCTCGGCAACAGCAGGCGGGTCGTCAGCGCGCACCCCTGCCCGGCATGCGCACACACCCCCGCGATCGCTGCACCGAGAGCCGGTAGATCCGCGTCATCGAGGATGATGTTCGCCGACTTCCCGCCGAGTTCCAGGCATACCCGCGTGACGTGATTTGCTGCGCTCGCCATGATCCGCTTGCCGACCTGCGTGGATCCGGTGAACGTAATCATGTCCACACGGGGGTCCGACACCAGCGCTTCGCCGATCGCGGCATCCGCGGCCGTCACCACGTTGACCACGCCGGCGGGAATGTCGGTTCGCTCGGCGATAATCCGGCCTAATTCGGTTCCACTCCAAGGCGTGTCGGGAGCCGGCTTGAGCACGATCGTGCAGCCGGCTGCCAGCGCTGCGGCGACTTTGAAGATGTTGAGCGGCAGCGGATAGTTCCATGGTGTGATGGCGGCAACGACCCCTACCGGCTCCCGCACAACGGTGCGTCGGGAGGTTACGCCGGCAAGTGTCGACCGTGCGGCGACTTGCACCTCATAAGAAAATGATGTCGCCAAATCTGCCCAATAACAGACAGATTCGAGGATAGTGTCCAACCAGATCGAATGCGTCAACGAGACTGGGACACCGGCTTCGCGCACCAGAACCTGCCGCAGGGTTTCCTGTTCCGCCCGCAGCCCGTCCAGCAACTGTCGCAGGCAGTGTGCGCGCAGTTCGTGATCTTGCGGCCAGGTCGATCCGTCGAAGGCCTGCCGTGCCGCTTTGACCGCATCGTCCACATCTTCGTGGCTCCCATCGGGAGCGGATCCGATCGACTCTTCGGTAGCCGGGTTGACATTGGCAAATGTCCGACCATCGCTGGCCTCGCGTAATGCGCCGCCGATCAACAGGCCAGGCATGGCCAATCCCATGTCGCCATGCGCCCTGTGGCGCCTATCAGCCCGGCTCGCGTCATAGTGCGATCTGTCACCGCTGGGGACACCGTGTCGGTTCCGTGTTACTTCTTGCCGGTGAAGTAGGCCTCCACATCGGGGAGCGAGGACAGCCCCTCGAGTAGTCCACGCGGGTCGAAGTAGTCGGTCCAGCGTGCGATCTTTCCATCGCGGACTTCGAACACCCCGACGACAGGAACGGTCAAGATCTCTTCACCCGACTGGGTGCTGCCGACATCGAGCCGCTCGGTGAACACGACACCGTCATCGCCCACAGCAAGGTGCCGCACATCAATGGAGAGGACGTAATCGCCGAACACTTGACCGCTCATCTCGTGCTTGGAGACGATGTCCTCGATCCCTACGCTGGGCGGGAATCCGGAGTTTCCCCAGACGGCATCCTCAGTCATCGAGTCCCGAAGGTGCTGCGGCACTTGGGACAGCGGTTGCCCCATACCCTTGAGGAATGCGCGGACGACGTCCTCGTTGCTCATGTCATCTCCTATTGGTGAGGTGTGGTGATCGGGAGCGGCAAGACCCGCTCGGCTCGCGGGACTTCCGGAACTTGCTGATATTCAGAACATAGATACCCGGGCCGTGGCCCGTAAGCCTCGTGAGTTCAGATAGTGCGCCGCCGCGAGACGTCCGCTACCCATCGCCCACGGCTTCCTGAAAATGCTCGGCGGGAATCCAATTGACCAACGTGACGCCTGCTGGACGAACCACGAAATCGGCACGCATCGACATGCCCGCCCGAAGGGGTGGGCGGCCGGCGAGATGCCCCGCCAACCGGACGTCGGGCATATCGTCCAGCTCGACCAGGACGAACGTGTACGGGACCGGAAATGCGGGATGAACCTGATGCTCGGCGACAGTCCAGGACACCAACCGCGCCCTGGGTGCGACGGGCTTCCACTCGACAGCCCATGACCGGCAGCTGTGACAGTACGAGCGAGGCAGGTGCAACGCCGTACCGCACCTCGCGCACACGCACACCGCAACTTCACCATTGTGGGCTGCCAACCAAAAGCCGGCAGTGTCTGGGTCATTGGTTACCGGTAGCGGCGCCGGGATGCTGCTCACTAGTGACTGAGATTCTCGAGTTCGGCGATATCCAGGTTGAACAGCGATGCCGCGTTACGCCAGAGGATCTTCTCCTTGGCAGCGTCGCTGACGTTGCTCAGCCCTTCGTTGATCGAGTGTTCGATCTCCTGCTTGTCCAAGCAGGTTTGATGCGGGTAGTCGGTTTCAAACAGCAAGTTGTCTTCGCCGATGGCTTCGATGTGCCAAGGTTTGAGATCCTCATACCAGTAGTTGGCGAACACCTGCCGGTGAAAGTACTCGCTGGGCAGCATGCCGTTGGCGGCGAATTCCGGCCGCTCAAGCCAAGGCTGGTACTTGTGATAGTGAAAATCTAACGCCTCCAACAGGAACGGAATCCAACCCACCGCACTTTCGACGGAGACGAATCGCAGTTTGGGGTACCGGGCCAGTACGCCAGACATCAACAGATCCGCCAGGGTGATCCCGCTTTCGAGGAAGAAGGAAGTCGTCAGACGAGCTAGGGTGGCGCGCCAGCCCTCCACTGCGGTGCGCTCGTCGTTCATGTGGCGACTCAGGTTTCCGCCACCAACGTGGAAGCTGATGGATAAACCGGCATCCTGGGCGGCGGCCCACATCCGATCCCAATGGCGATCAGCCAACAGCGGCTGTCCGTGCTCGTGCGGCTTACCGGTTGACACCAGGCCCCGGTGACCGGCGGCCGCGCACCTCTCAATCTCAGCGACGGCCGCGTCGACATCCCAATAGGGAATGAGCGCCAGCGAAAGCAGCCGGTCGGGTGCGATCGAGGACCACTCCAGGAGAAAGTCGTTGTACGCCTGCAACGCTGCGGTTTGAAATTCAAGAGCGTCCGAGCCCGCGGCGGCAAAGATGTTCGGGCCGACGAACCCAAGGTTGGGGAACAGAGCCGCTGCCTGGATACCGTAGGAATCCATCACTTCCAACCGTGCCCGAGCGTCATATGCCGAGGGATGCATCGACGAGAAGCGATCCGCGTAGTCGGGGAATTTCGGCGACCGCATGGGCTTGCCGCCGTCGCCGGGGACCATGATGCAGGTGCCGACGGTGAAGACGGGTTGTCCGTCCATGCACCAGTACTCGCCTTGACGCTCCTCAACCCAGCGCACCTCCGGAATCAAGTTTCCCCATCGCCGGCGAGACATCCGGGTGGTCCACAGATCGGGTGGTTCGGTGATGTGGGTGTCGGTGTCGATGATCAACGTCGAGGAGCTGCCCATATTGCCTCCAAACACATATTGTCTCCAAACACACTGGCGGAGTTCGCTACACGTAGTAGATAGGTTCAGCGTCTACGTACGGGCCCTAGGCTGCAATCGGCACGAATTCAGATGATGAGATGAATGCTCAATCCTGGGTGCCGACTACGAAAGCAGCAACGGTCGTGGCTGATCCGCCGATGTTCAACAGGCCGGCTTTCTTCACGCCCGGCACCTGATAGTCGCCGGCCCGCCCGCTGACTTGCCGTGCGCCGTCCAGCAGCATCCGGACACCGGTCGCTCCGACCGGATGGCCTAGACCAAGCAATCCGCCACTGGGGTTGATCGGCAGGGTGCCGTCGGTTTCAATGACGCCGTCCTCCACCGCCTGCCATGACATGCCCGGCGCAGTAATGCCGAAGTGGTCGATTGCCAGGTATTCCGAAATGGTGAAGCAGTCATGGGTCTCGATCACGTCCAGGTCTGCCGGTCCGCGGCAACCGGCCCTACGGTACGCATCCAGAATTGTCTGCCGTAGATGCGGAAACACGTAGGTCGCTGGTCTGCTGGCTGCGAGCTTCTCCTCGAGCAGCATCGCACCGGTGCGGTGTCCCCAACCCAGGATCTTCGGAACATCCTCGAGATCGACTTTGCGCCTGCGTGCCCAGCTCTCCGCGAAGCGACCGGAGGCCAGCACAACAGCAGCCGAACCGTCCGTTATCCGGCTGCAGTCATAGCGCCGAAGCGGACCTGCCACCGGTGGGTTATGTACATCGTTCTGGTAGAACGATTCTCGGGTCAGCTCCCACTCGCGCGTCTGCGCCCGCGGGTTGCACCGCGCGTTCGTCATGTTGATTTCGGCTATCCGCCCCAGGTAGGCGTGTTCGAGGCCGTACCGAAGCGCGTATTCGTCGCCGATACGCCCAAACATGGCCGGCCAGGGAAAGGGCTCGCCGACAACCTCCTTGCCGACCCATGCGGCGCCACCCAGTCGCAGCCCGGCCTCCTGGCCACCCACGTTGCGCAATACCTCAGCGCCGACCACCAGAGCGCAATCGTAACGGCCACTTTCCAAGTCGGCCATCGCCGCGAGTGCAGCCATGCTGCCTGATGCGCACGCGGCCTCGTGACGTGAGGCCGGCTTGCCGATCAAGGCCGGGTCAATCGAAGTCACCAGACCACCGAGCTGACCTTGCCCCGTGAAGATCTCGCCCGCAAAATTCCCCACGTGAATCGTGTCGATGTCTCCCGCTTCGATGCATGCGTCCTCGAGGGCGCCGGCCGTGGCGGACTGTAGCAGCGGAAAGAACTGCCCGTCGGGGGCTTTCGCGGCAAAGTCGGATTGCCAACCGCCTAGTATATAGGTCATCTGCGTCCGTTCGTTCCTGTCGCTCAGTCGCCTTTGCGCAAGATCAAAGCACTGGATCCTGGGCCAGGCATCCCAGAAGTCACCAGACATGTTTCGGCGCCGGCGACCGTCGCCGTCGAGTCACCGCGTAGTTGCCGCACGCCCTCAACGATGTGACTCAGCCCGTGTATGTAGCCGTCAGCCAGGTTGCCACCGGAGGTATTGATGGGTACTGACCCGTCCAGCTCGAGCGCGCCGCTGGCGGCGAATGGGCCGCCCTCGCCACGTTTGCAGAACCCATAGTCTTCGAGTTGCATCATGACCGTGATGGTGAAGCAGTCGTAGAACTGCGCCACATCGATATCCTCCGGGCCCATCCCGGCGACCCGGTACAACCGATCAGCAAGCGCGGAGCTGGCATTGGTGAGTGGGCCGGTGAGCAGATTGCCCCACAGTCCACCCTGTCGCGGCACGGCCTCGTCGCCCTGGGCCACGGCCCGGATCAATACGGACGGTTGCTTGCAGTCCCTTGCCTGCTCGGCGGCCGAGACGACAACGGCCGCAGCTCCATCGGTCTCTAAGCAGAAGTCGTACCGGCGCAACGGATCAGCGATCATCCTGGAGTTCAGGTAGTCCGCCATGGTTAACACGTGGCCATAGCGCTGCGCTGCCGGGTTCTGGTTGGCCCGAGCGTGACAGGCGACAGCGATGTGGCCGAGATGCTCGCTGGTGGTGCCGAATTCGATCATGTGCTTGCGTGCGAACAGCGCATAGGCCATGCCGGGCGACTGCAATCCGTACGGAGCCAGGAATTCGAGATAGGAGCCCTTGCCCCCGACTGATTCTCCACCGGCCCATTCCCGACCGAACCGTCGCCCTGACCGCCCGTTGAGGGAACGGAAGACCAGAACGTTTCGAGCCTGTCCGGCGCAGATGGCGTTGACCGCCAGCCCCACCATTCCGCACGGTGCGGCACCCGCCCAGCTGCCGGCCGCCCAGAAGCGCACGTGGGGCAGACCAAGCGTCGCCGCCAAATCGGCATGCAAGACCTCGTCCATCTCGCATCGCACGATGCCGTCGATGTCGGCAGGCTGTAATCCTGCGTCGGCGATCGCCGTGCTACCGGCCTGGGCCGCAAGGGTCAGCGTCGATCTCCCCGAGTTGAAGCTGTAGTCCGTCGTTCCTATTCCGACGATGCTGCACCGGTCTCGCCCGAGGTCATCCGAGTCGCATTCAGCCCTGCCAAAGTCGGATTTCATCGTCGTTCCCATGAGACACCGGCGTTCTCACGGTCCCAGGTGGTGGCCGTGCATCCTTCATGCCGCAATAGATGCTTGTGGACTCGACCGAGGGGGCTCAACGGGAGTTCCGAACGGAACTCGATGTAGCGCGGCAGCGCGTAGTAGGGCACCCGGTCTTTTGACCATTCGAACAGCTCGGACGGCGCCAGCACGGCCTCACTGCGCAGGACTGCCGTCACTTTCACGTCATCTTCGGTGACCTCCGACGGCACAGCGTGGACCGCGACGTCAACGATGTCGGGGTGGACCAGGTACGTCGATTCCAGCTCGTAGCTGGAGATGTTCTCCCCACGTCGCCTCAAGTAGTCGTTCTTGCGGTCTACGAAGTAGAAATAGCCGGCGTCATCTAACCGCCCCAGGTCACCGGTGTGGAACCAAAGGTTGCGGGTGGCTTCGACGGTAGCCTCGGGATGACGCCAATAGCCCTGGAACATCACGTTGGATCGCCGCGGACGGCAGACGACCTCGCCGACTTCGCCGCGGCCGACGTCGCGGTCCTGCTCGTCGACTATGCGTACTTCCAAGTCTTCGTCGTTGATCCGGCCTGCCGAGTTGGGCGGCGCGGATTCATTCGGTGCTGAATAGGTGATCGGAAACACCTCGGTCATGCCGTAACCCTTGGCTCCCGGGACCGCCACCCCAAATCGTCGGCGCCACAACCTTTGCAGATCTTCTGGGAACGGCACCGCGTGCACCATGCGAATCTGACCGAAACAACGCGACATCTCCGGGGTGTCCGGCTGTTGGGCGATGATCGCCGGCATCGCGCCGATCAAGTTGACCACCCGAGCCCCGGTACGATCAATCTCGGGCCAGAATCGCGAAGCTGAAAAGCGCTGCGCAAGAGCAACTGTGCCACGCAGGAGCATGGTCCCGATCAACGACATCGTCAGCACGTTGAGGTGGAACATTGGAAGGGGACTCCAATTGACCTCATCGCGCCGGCGTTCCGTTTGGCCGAGGCCACGCCGGGCGATGTTGACCGCGTAGCCGTTACTGATCATGCAACCCTTCGACGGTCCGGTGGTACCTCCGGTGTAGGTCAGGCAGGTGAGGTCTTCGGCCGAGCCGATATACGCATCGCCTATCGATGCGTTGCGGTAGTCGTCGAGGCGTTCGATCCGAAGGCCCGACTCCGCCCAGGGCTGCTGCTCGACGCCGCGTTGTAGAATCCGCCGAACGTCTGGTAACTGATGGCCGATGCCGGTCAGTCGGCCCACCAGGTCCTGCTCTACGACCACTATCGTGGCACCGGTGTCCGAGATCACGTGCCTTAAGAACTCGCCACGCAATGCAGTATTGATCCCCACCCAGACAGCCCCGAGCATATTCGCGCCGATCCATGACGCGACGGCGTCGATATGCGTGTCCTGCATGCTGACCACCGAGTCACCCTTGCCGATTCCGCAGGCTCTCAGCGCACCCGCAAGGTCCAGTGATCGCCGCCAGACTTCGGCGTAGCTGTAACGGTTACCGGCGAGATCCAGGAACTCGGTGTCCGGACACTGCTCGACACATGTGAGCAGGAGTCCCACGATCGTCGTCTCGCTCCCGATTACGTTGTCTCTCATCTCGGTTCGTCCGTCGGCGCAGCTGGGGTGTAAGTGACTGGCCGATGCTGTCTATCCGTACCAGCGACTCCTAGTCAGTGAATTCGACGGTGCCGTCGAGGGAAAGACACCGGTTTTCAGATGGCGAAGCAGGCTCAGATGGCGGCGCGATTGGCTCCGATGCCCTGACGATGCCGGCCCAAGTCGACTTGCGCCAATTCGATCGCGTCCGAAATCCGTTGCGCGGCCACAGAGATGAGATCGTCAATCTGGTCGCGATAGCGCTGGCACCGCGTGGTTGCGTACGCTGCGCCCAGTGCCGCAATCTGTCCGGATATTGCCAACGACGCCGCTGTGCAGGTGATCCCGTAGCGAAACTCCTGGTCGCTGTGAGCAATCCCCGGTTCCGCCAACTCCTTTTCCAGTCGCCACGTCGTGGTCAGTGTCTGTGATGTCAGAGGCTTCAAGGGATGCGTGGCGAGGTAGTCCATTCTATCCTGGGGCGCCATCCGGGCAAGAATGTTCTTGCCGATCGCGGTCGCGTGTCCTGGGATTTTCATGCCGGGCCAGCAGTCGAATCGGGGCGCCCCGGGATGCACCACCACCTGCGAAATCACGATCTCTGCTGAGTCGACAAGCCCGATGCTCACCGTCGCGCGGGCCTGGTTGGCCAACTCGGTCATCTCCTCGCGAAGCAACCGCAAGCTGTGTGCGCGTCGTTCCATCGCGGTAATCGAGGTCAATTGGTCCCCCAGGACGTAGCGACCCCCGGAGGAGCGGAGCAGGTAACCCTCGTGGACCAAGGTACGAAGCAGATGGTAAGTCGTGGGCAGGGCTATGCCAGTCGTGTCGCTGAGCGCACGTGCCGTCAGCGGGCCACGCTCGATGACGGCAGCCACCAGGTGCATGCCGCGTTGGAGGCTTTGAATCAGTGTCGGCGACGCTGCCGCGTGGTCTAGCACCGGTTACGCGCCGGCCAACTCGTGGCAGTGCTGCAGGGCGTCGATGCGAAAGCGGTCGCCCAGGACGTAGCTGCCGTCGTCGAGACGAATCAGGTAATCGTCGTGGACCAACGTTCGAAGCAGGTGGTAGGCGGTAGGCAGGGGCAGTCTCACCGTGCGCGCGATCCGCTTCACGTGCAGCGGCCCTTCCGCCGCCACGACATTGATGATCTGCAGTCCGCGCTGCAACGATCGGACCAGTGATTTTTCGGTGTTGTCCACAGCCTGACCTCCCAATACCGAGTATGTAACTGGCTCTTACATTTGCCGCCGCCAGTGTAAGTGCCTTTTACATGTGACGCAAGACACCCGATTGCGAGGTGCCCGCAACACCGATCCAAGAGCTTGTCTTCGGTATGTGATAGCCATTAACATAGCCGCGTGGCCAGGCAAGGCGTTGTAGACGAAAGCGGGGCGAAGCGACGCTCTTATCACCACGGGAACCTGCGTGACGCGTTGATCGACGTAGCCGTCGAATTGATCGGGCGCGACGGCGCCGCCGCATTCTCGATTGCCGAAGCATGCCGGCGGCTGGATGTCAGCCCTGGTGCCCCCTACCGCCATTTCGCCGACAGAGACGAGCTGCTGACCGCGATCGCCGTGCGGGCGTGCGAAGTGCTGGTAGTCCACATCACACGAGTGGTCGGCACCACCACCGACCCGGTGGAGCGGCTGGTCAGAGCCGCCCGTGCCTACGTGGAGTTCGCCGCACAACATCCGGCGTTGTTCGAAGTCCTCTACGCCAAAGAGGTTTTCGTCGGGGGCAACGCCAAACTGATCGAGCCCGTGCGCCCAGTGGTCGAGGCATTCCTGCTGCCCGCGTTGGAGATTCCGGGCGTCGCCCCGGAGCAAGCCAGCAGCCTCGCCGTCGCTTCGGCGGCCGTGGCCCACGGTTACGCGGCCTTTCTACCCGCGGGAACGTTCAGCGAGGCACCTGATGCGCTCGCCATCGCCGCTGACAACGCCGCATGCGCAACCCGGGCTCTTGTGATGGGCCGTGCCGCCCTGGCCGGGTCACCGGGCGAACCGGCCGTCGCACTCGCCGGCCGTTCAATCGAGATGTGGCTGGAGACTGTTACCAGCAAGCCTTCGGACCAAGCGAGCGCCCCATGACGGTTGAGGCCCGGTTCGCCGACCCAGCCGCACTGGCACCCCATCGATTATTCGATCTCACCGACCGCATAGCCCTGGTCACCGGAGCATCGAGTGGGCTGGGGGTCCAGTTCGCGCTCGCGCTGCAGGCCGCCGGAGCCCAAGTCGTGGTTGCCGCCCGCCGATCTGATCGGCTGGCCGCTTTGTGCGCCACGCACCAAGGCTTGACGCCGATCTCGTGCGACGTCGCGAGTCCGCAATCGATCGAGGCTGCCTGCTCTGAGGTGGAAGAACGGGTCGGTGAAGTCGACATCCTGGTCAACAACGCGGGCACCAGCATCCCGGCACGCGCCGAAGACGAGAATTTGGCCGATTTTCAATACGTCATGGATGTCAACCTGCTCGGCGCTTTTCGACTGACACAACGGTTCGGGCGCAAGATGATTCAGCGCAGAGGCGGTAGCGTCGTCAACGTCGCCTCGATCCTTGGGCTAGTTGCCGCAGCGCCAAACCGGCAAGCCGCCTATTGTGCCTCGAAGGGCGGCCTGATCAGCCTCACCAGAGAGTTGGCGGTGCAATGGGCACGCTACAACGTCCGCGTTAATGCATTGGCGCCCGGATTCTTTCCCAGCGAGTTGACCACCGAACTGCTTGACGACGAAGCGGGCGGTACGTATGTCCGGCGCAATACCCCGATGGCACGTGCAGGTCGCGCAGAGGAGCTCTGCGGTGCGCTGCTCCTTCTTGCCAGCGAAGCGGGTTCCTACATCACCGGCCAGGTCCTCACCGTCGATGGCGGGTGGACAGCGCGCTAATCGTCCCACCTAGGCTCAGTTGCCTTCCGGCGGCAGCAACATCGACTGCCAGGTCTGAGGACCCCGCTGTTGCGCAAGATTCGCCTGTGTGTACGGCTGCCCGTCGGGGCCAACGTAGTAGCCAGTCGCCGGATCATACTCAGCGAAAGCGATTGGAGGCGGCGCGGTTTCGCCTGATGGTGGCACTGACGCCGGCGGGACTCGGGGCGGTGCCTGCGGGATGTCCTGACCGGACAGCGTCGCGTTGGGGTCGCCCTTCCAGTTGTAGCCCTCATTGAGCGGAACGTACTGTTCGTCACTCTCACACATCGCTGCGGTAGGCGCCCGTTTGCCGGGCTTCGTCTCGCACGGGATGTTTCGCGCCCCGCGCACGTTGTAGTTCGAGTCCTGGGGCACCCGGCAATACAGATCGCCTTGCGGACGGTCCGGGTGGTCGACGAGCGCGGTTGCTCGCTGCTGGTTCGGCGGCAAGTAACCGGTGAGACACGGCGGCGGAATGTTGATGTTCAGGTCGAAGGTGGTAAACGGCCCTCGGTAAATGCTTTTCGAGTACAAGTCGGGCACCAGGGCACTATCGAGAATGGCCACCGACTGCGGCAGCAGCACCAGCAGCTGCTCGACGTTGGGGTGGTAGGTGACTGTCACATCGGCGACGGAGGTGAGGTTGGCCAGCAGCACAGGCAGTGCCGGCTGGAGGCGGTCGAACACCTGCCGGACTTGGCCGGCCGCACCGGGGCCGCCGTCAAGTACGCCACGGACGGCGACGTCGTTGTCCCTGAGCTGCCTGGTGATATCGGCGATGTGTGCGGCCCACGCATCGATAGCCTCCGATGTCTCGCCCTGACTGTCCAGGACCGGCTTGGATTGGTCGATAAGGGTGGTCAACGGGCCGAGGTTCTTCTTTGCGTCGATAGCCAACCTCGTCGATGCGTTGACGAACCGGGCGAATTCGGGGCCGAGTCCGGCCAACGCGATATAGCCCTCGTCAATGGTGGTCTTGAGGTTTCCCGGCGGGATCGCCTCGAGCCCTCGGTTGGTCGCGTTGAGAAGTGAGTTGATGTCTGGCGGTACCGACGCCCGAGAAAGTGGGATCACGTCGCCGTCCTTCAGCGGTGCCGGCCCGGCGCTGCGCGGAACGAGTTCGACATACTGCTCGCCAACCGCGGACTGACTGTGCACCTCCGCGTCAAGATCCGCTGGGATGGGGACGCTGGAGTTCAGGGACAACACCGCTTCGACACCAGTGTCGGTCAATCGTACGTCGGTGACGCGGCCTACCTCCTGACCCCGGTAGGTCACGTTGCTACTTTGGTACAGCCCGCCGGTTTCGGGAAGCTCGAGTACCACGTTGTAGCGACCCACTCCGAACAGCATGCTGGGTAGTCGCAGATAGCCAAAAGCCATGACTCCGCCGGCTATCAGGGAAACGATGACGAAGATCGCCAACTGGATCTTGGTTCGCCTGATCAGACGCATGTCAGCGGCCTTGATCCGGAAGATAGGGAATGGTCAATGGATTGGCCGCGGTATAGGGGCTGGGCATCTGACCGATTGTGCGGCCCCAGCGCATCTCGAGCTCGGTGAGCTTTCCCTCGAATCGAGTTCCGGTGAGAAACCCGGCGTCGAGGCGGCTGAGGGTCAGATCGAAGATCCCGGTCAGGTTCAGATAATCCCCTCGGAAGATCTTGTCGATGTTTTCTTTCACCCACGGGAAGGTCAACAGAAAGCTCAACGAGTGGACCATGGCGGGCCCAGCGTCGGCCAGCGATTGCAGCACCGGCCCAACGTCGTTGACCTCCCTGACCAGATTCTCCTTGGTCTGGTTGACCGTGTTGGCGGTCAGCGCACTGAACTTGCCAAGCAGATCGAGTGCATCGGTAAGGTTGCTGCGCTCTTCGTTGAGGATCGAGAGCGCGTCGGGAATGGTGTCGAATGCCCGTTCTAGAACCCCCTTTCCATCGGCAAGTTGACCGACCAGATTGTTCAGGCTTTCGGTTGCGGCGATGATGTCCTGGGTTTGGCCCTCTACCCGCCCGATGAAGACACCGAGGCGTTCGATGAGTGCCCGGAGATCACCTTCGCGACCGGCAAATGCGGTGCTCAGAGACTGAGTAATGTCTTGAATCTGACCGATACCACCTCCGTTGAGCAGCACCGAAAGACTGGCCAGTGTTTGTTCGGTGGTTGGGTAGGCGTTGCCGGAAGACAGTGGAATCAGCGATCGGTCGCGCAACTTGCCCTGCGGCGCGACGTTTTTCGGTGGCGCGAGCTCGATGTGGAGCGATCCGAGCAGGCTGGTTTGGCCGATGGTGGCGGTGGTGTTGGCCGGCAGGTCCACATCACCATTGATCCGCATCGTCACCAGCGCATGCCAGCCCTCGCGCTCGATCTTGACGACAACCCCCACGTTGACATCGCCAACACGCACCCGTGAATTCCGTTGAATGTTACCGATATCCGGCAGCTGAGCCTGAATGGTGTAGGAGCCTGGCGCGGACCCCTGGGTACCGGGCAGTGGTATGGAATTGGCCCCGCGCCAGCCACAAGCGCAGATACCTCCGAGCAGGATGGCAGTCATCGCCGCGGTAAAGACGATTCGGCGGACCATCATGATCCGGGCACCATCAAGTCGCGCAGGTTTGTCGGGGCGGGCGGCGCCTCGGCCGGCAGCGTGGGGGCGCCCAGGGCCCCCTCCAGCGCGGGAGTCGCCAGTGCGACATCGCTTTCGGGCGAGGTAGATGGTGGCACGTAATCGGGTCGGAGCCAATCCTCGCTATAGGTGACCTCGTTGGGTCGAGCCATTGCGCCCACGAACGGATTGAGACCGAGCGGGGGGAAATTGTACTGCCGATTCTTGAAGATCGGCGCCAGGTATTGCACACAAAGTTTGGCTGACTGTTCGTAGTTCAGACGCGATGCCGCCTGGATAGCACCGCATAGGAACGAGATCGGATTCGCAAAATTGTTGAGGCTGAAGGCGCCGGCAAATCCCCCCACAGCAGGCGGGTAGAGGTCGACGAAGTTTGCGATCAGCGTGGGTGCAATGTGCAACGTCTGCTTGACGTCATCGAGGCTTTCGTGAAGGGCTGCGCTGATCGACGCGAGCTTGTCCGACGTGCCGCCCACCGGTTCGCGAACCTCCTCGGCGAACGCCTGGACGGCGCTGGCCGCGTCGCTGATATCCGTCACCGCCCTGCCTACTTCTTCGGGCTGATTAGCCAGCAACGCGGTGACAGCCGCCAGGTTCTGATTGAGCCGACGCATCAGGTCCGCACTGTCATGAAGGGCGGCAACGACCACCGACAGGCTCCTGATGGTGCTGAACAGATCATCGCTATGGTCGCCGAGCGCCGAAAATGCCTGTGACAACTCGACAATCGTCTCTCGGATATTGGCGCCTTGGCCACGCAGATTGTCGGCTGCCGTGTTGATGAACGCCCCCACCGTACTTACTCCGCCCTGTTCGGTGGGTTGCAGCGCGTCCACGAGCTTCTGCAGCTGCTTGCGCAAACCATCCCACTCGACGGGAACGGCGGTGCGTTGAAGCGGGATTACCGCGCCGCTCTGCAGCGCGGGGCCTCCGACGTAGGCAGGCACCAGCTGTATTGCTCGCGCCGATATCAGCGATGGCGACAAGATCGCCGCCTTGGCCTGCGAGGGAATCGGGTATTTTGCGTCGACCCAAAAGGTGATCTTGACTTGCTGTGGTTCAGCCTCGATCGTGTCGATCTTGCCGACCCGGACTCCGAGGATACGGACCTCATCGCCGGGAAAGACGCCGGTACTGTTCGCGAAGTACGCGGTGATGTGAGTCCGGGCGGTCGTTTGCCCCGTCTCGTTGACCGTGATGACGCCCCCCAGCAGAACCAGGGCCAGCAGGCTGCCCACACCGATGCGCCAGTTGCGTTTGGACATTCAGCGCCTTCCCCCTGAATCGGCACTCGACGGTTCTCCCGGTGCGGGCAACAGGACAGGTGGCTGCGGTGGTGGAGGCTGGACTTCCGCCGGCGGTCCCGGTGGCGGCCCACCGGGGGGCGGAGCCGGCGGGGGCGGTCGGTAGGGGTAGCGCGGGTCATCGGGATTGCCGGTGATCGCGTCGGGCAAGTTGAGCCTGGGTTCGCCGCCTTGTCCGGTGCGCGGGTACGGCACCGGCAACGGGGGTGTCCCCGGCTGACCGACTTGCGGATCGCTGAGTTGTGACGGTAGGAGGACATTGGGATCGAGCCCCAGATCGGAGAACGCCGCGTCGATGAACGGCTGTACGAACTGGCCGAGTGCAAGATTGGACAGATAGCCCTTGAAGAACGGACCCGACGCGATCGACTCTCCCAGAGACATCGCGTAACCGTTCAGACGTCTGATCGAGTCCTGGATGCGCGCCTTCCTGTTGTCGACGATGGTGAGCACTCCATTCAGCTTGTCCAGCGCCGTCTTCATCGTTTGACGGTTGTCGCTGACGAAACCCTCGATCTGCCTGGCGACCGCCGAGATGTTTCCCGAGATCTGTTCGAGCGCAGCGCTTTGCGTTCGCAGTTGTAACAGCAGCGCATTGGTGCTTCCGATGAGACTCACGACCTGGTCACTGCGATCTGAGAGAACTCGGCTCGCCTTGCTGGCGTTGGCCAGTAGGGATCGCAGCTGCTGATCACGTAGGTTCAACGTGTCAGCGAATCGCCCAACGCCTTGTATCGCCGCTTTCAACGCCGGTGGCGTCTGGGAGAAGGTCTGCGCCAGTGTGCGTAACGAGTCGGACACCGTCGTCGTGTCCAATCCGCTGATCGTTGCCGACAGGTCGCCCAGGACATCGGTGAGTTGGTAGGGCGAGGTGGTGCGCTCCAGCGGTATGGGGCCCGACTGTCGACCTTCTCCCCGGGGCGTTACCTCCAGGAACTTCGCTCCCAGAACGGTTTTGGTCTTAATCGCAGCCTGGGTTCGGTCACCCAGCGAGACCTTCTTGTCGAGACTGAATTTGACTAGGACCCGCGCCCCGTCGAGTTCGATTCCGGTGACCCGTCCGGTCCGCAATCCCGACACCTCCACCGGAGCATTCGCCTGCAAACCGGCCGCATCGGCGAAGTAGGCCGAACATGTGCTGGTAGAGCCGACAAAAGGCAGACTGTTGTAATTGAGGGCGCCTAGCACCACGGTGGCGGTGATCAAGCAGCCAACGACCCCGACGAGAATTGGATTGCGCTCGCTCATCGTCCTCATTTGGGCGTGCACCTACCAGATGACTGTCCGGCCACCTTGATGTAGACCGGTTGCCCCCCTTTACCATTCACCTTGAAGACCACCTCGCAGATGTAGAAGGCGAACCAATCGCCGTAGAGACCCTGACGTCCCAGCGTCTGGTAGGCCTCGGGCAGCGTATCGAGCAGATTGTCGAAGTAGTTCTGCTCCGCGAGCACAATGCTTGACACTCGGTCGATTTCGTTGACGTCTCGCTGGATCGCCGGTCGGGATCGGGTCAGCAGATCGGTGAGGGATCCGGCCGCGGCATTGGTGTAGGCCACCGAGTTGCTGATGTCCTGTTTGCGTTCGGCCAAGCCCTTGGTAAGGGCCGCCAGCTTGTCGACCGCATCTCCGAACTGCGAGCTGTGGCCACTGAACGTACCCAGTACGGCGTTGAGGTTGGTGATGACTTGACCGACCAGTTGGTCACGATCGGCCAGTGTGCTCGTCAGAGTTGCCGTGTGGTCGAGCAGCATCCCGATCGTCGCGCCTTCCCCTTGAAAGGCTTGAATCAGCTGTGCGGACAGGGCGTTGACTTGGTCAGGCTGCAAAGCCTGGAACAGCGGTCGGAATCCCCCGATCAAAGCGTCCAGGTCGAGTGCCGGTGATGTGTGCGACAGCGGGATGGTGGCGCCGGAATTGATTCTTCTGCTGCCTCTTTCACCTTCCTCCAGGGCGAGATAACGATCACCGTAGAGGTTGTCGTAACGGATCACCGCTCGGCTGGCTTGGGTCAGTTCGACCGAATCGTCTGTGCTGAACTTGACTGCGACCGTGGTATCGGGCCGTAGCGACAGGTCGGTCACCTTACCGACTTCGACCCCGGCGATGCGCACGAAGTCGCCCTCTTTGAGACCTCCTACGTTGGCGAATTCAGCGGTGTACTCGTGCTGCGGTTCGAAGCGCAGTTGAGCGAAGACGGCGAAGAGCACGAACATGGCCAGCAGGCACACCGCAGCAAAAACGCCTAAGCGCCAGATGGCGGCGCGGAGTCGGTCTCTCATTGTGAAGTCTCTTCTCTCACCTTCGACACAGGGTGACCGATGCAGTCAGGTCCGATCACCGATGGCATCACCCACCTCCGGGCGACGCGGGCAGCGGCGTGGGGTGTACCTGCGCGGGGACAGTCGGGTTGAAGGGTTCCGATCCGGGGGTTGGTCCGGGTTCACGCGGAGCTCCGGGTGCTGGTGCCGGCGGCAACCCGGGATACAGTGGCGTACCGTCCGCTGCGTACTGGGGCGCACCGTATGGTGGCGCACCGGGATAGGGAACCGGCCCCGGGGCCGGTCCGCCTGGGTAACGCACGCTCGGCGGCTCGGGTATGGCCCGCGTCACCGGCAGGTAGTTGGCCCATCCCGGAAACCCGATGCCGGGGTTGACACGGATATCGGTGCCGGTACCCCACCCGGTGTTGGTGATCAGCTGACGCACCGGAAACGATTTGGTTACATCCGGCAGGGAGCCGCAGCCGGGCTTACCGCCTGGTCCACCCTTAGCGCCGGTGATCGGCAGGTTGTCGGGATATCTGTACGGGTCTTGGCCCCAGGTGAGACCGGCATCCAGCATCAGTGAGTATCCGTTACCGCCTTCGGCGTAGCTGCCACCGTGGTCGATGAACCACTGCGCGCCGACCAGGAGACAGGTAAGGGTGGGGCTGTACTTCAGTAACAGCGCCGTGGTCGGTTCGAGGGTGTTGACGTCGTGAATGAGGTTTGCACTGCTCGCGCCGAGCAAGCCGATTCCGCTTCGGCTTAACCCGATCACGTTGAGCAGCAAAGCATCCAATGCGGCAGAACGATCGGTGATCGTTGCCGCCGTCGTACTCGCCGCGTCGAGCACGGTCAAGATGTTGTCCGCGGCGGACCCGTAGCTGTCGCTGAAGCCCTTCAACGCCTTCCAGTCGCCGTCGATGGTGTCGGTACGCGGGTTGAGCGCAGCGAGCACTTCACTTGCAGCGCTGGTTGCTTCGCCGATGGCAGGTCCCCGGTTGCGCAGGCCCTCGGAAAGGGTCGACAGGATCCCGTTGAGTTTTGCCGGGTCGATCTTGTCGAGCAGGTTCACGAGGTTCTGGAAAACCGTGTTGACCTCGCTGGTCACATTGCGCGAGTGCAAGACCTGCCCTGCCGTCAACCGGCGCGGGCTGGGGTGCGACGGATAGATGAAGTCGACATACTTGGCGCCGAAAGCGGTGGTGGCGTTGATTTGCGCCTCCACATTCGCGGGAATGTACTTGATTTGATCAGGTTCGATCTGGAGTTCCAGGGTCGCTGCATTGTCGTTGCCGACTACCCGGTTCACACGGCCTATCTGGAATCCGCGCATCTTGACTTTTCCGCCGGGTTCCATGACCAATCCGGATCGGTCGGACTTCAGTGTCACCGCGACATAAGTGTGAAAGCTGCCGCTGAACAACGCCGCCGTGAGCAATACGACGACAACGACGGTCGACAGCAGGACGGCGGTGCTCCATGCGGGATGTTTGTACCAGCGCTGACGGGAACCGTGAGATCCATTGGAAACCATCGATTATCCCGAGAGGTGAAAATTGCCCGACTGCCCGTAGACAGACAGTGAAATGACCAGCGTCACGAACACGACAACAATGAGAGAGGCGCGCACCGCGCGTCCTACCGCCTGCCCTACGCCTGCCGGGCCACCCGTCGCGGTGAAGCCGTAGTAGGTATGGATCACCATGACCGCCAGTGCCATCACTCCGGTCTGCAGGAATGACCACAACAAGTCGGCAGGGTTGAGGAACGTATTGAAGTAGTGGTCGTAGACCCCGGTGGATTGACCGTAAATACCGGTGGTGCCCAACCGCGCCGCAACGAAAGACATCAGCACCGCAGCGCAATACAGCGGGACCACGACAATTACTCCCGCCAGCACCCTTGTCGAGGCGAGGTAGGCGATGGCACGCACTCCCATCACCTCTAGCGCGTCGATCTCCTCCGCGATCCGCATCGCTCCCAATTGCGCTGTTGCCGCAGCACCTATCGTGGCGGCCAGGCCGATGCCAGTGGTCAGTGGCCCGATGATCCGTACGTTGAGATATGCCGACGTGAATCCGGTCAGCGCCTCGACGCCGACGCCCGCGAGGGTGTTGTAACCCTGAACCGCGATGAGAGCGCCGGCGGACAACGTGAGAAAACCGATGATCACAATCGTGCCGCCGACGACTGCGAGCGCTCCACTGCCCATGCTCATCTGGGCCACCAGGGTTGCCACCTGGGTGCGGTAATGGATGATTGCATCCCCGATAGACGCAATGGTCTTGCCGTAGAACTGGGTCTGCTCGCCAATCCGGTTCCACCCTTGGGCGAAGCCGGCACCGGCCCGCTCCAACCGGGGCGTCAGTCTGCTGGGCGCGCTGGTCACATCGTCGCCTTCACGCCGACCGCAGTCACGATGACGTTGATGACGAACAGCGCCATAAAAGAGAACACCACGGTCTCGTTGACTGCGTTGCCGACACCAGCGGGACCTCCACCCACCGAAATGCCCTTATAGCAACCGATCAGGGCAGCCACCAGACCAAAAAGTGCGGCCTTGGTCAACGAGATGATGACCTCGGGCAGACCGGTGAACAGTGTCATGCCGGCGACGAATGCCCCGGGCGTCACGTGTTGGACGAAGACGGAGAAGAAGAAGCCGCCGACGACACCGACGACAGCTACCACCGAATTCAACAGAAGTGCCACCACGACCGTCGCCAGCACCCGCGGGACCACCAGCGCCTGCAGTGGGTTGATGCCCATCACCCGCATAGCATCGAGTTCTTCTCTGATGGTACGGGCACCCAGATCGGCGCACATTGCGGTCGCCGCCGCACCGGCGACCACGAGAACCGTTACCAACGGCCCGATTTGGGTGACTGCGCCGAACGCCGCACCGGCACCCGAGAAGTCCGCGGCTCCGAATTCGACGAGCAGAATATTGAAGATGAACACCGACAGAACGGTGAAGGGAATCGACAACATGATGGTCGGCACGATCGACACACTCGCTACAAACCAGGTCTGCAGAAGCCATTCCCGCCACGCGAAAGGCCTACGCGGAATTAGCAGCAAGGTGTCGATCGCAGTGGCGAAGAACCCACCGACTGCCCGCATCGGCCTTGCGAGCGTGTCCATCGCGGTCACAGCCTGTCCCCTCGTTTGAGCTGTCTCCCGCGCCCGTGGCTGGCGCGCGGGTATGGGCTCATCGTGTGTTCGAGTGCAACCCAGGGATGAGTTGACGACAAGGACACCTTTTTTCAGATGGTGATCGTGAGCTGTCGAGCACCCGCTCAGATGCCCACCACCAGCCGGCTACTGACACCATTTGAACTCGGCGAACTTGCTCCAGGCGCATCAGCCCGGTCGATAATCGCAGCGACGGTCTTCTCGAGCGGACTGTCGAAGGCCCTGACGCACAGGGCAGATCGAGAAGGGGCTGTGTGCGATGACCGTTGCAGAGCCCTCCGCAGTTCGCCGCGGTGCGGATTGGGCGTCGCTATCCGCCGTCTTCGCGCCAGTCAGGACACCCGACAGCCACGAGCCGGCCGAGGAACGCGGTATCGACCCGGCACAGTGCGCCCTGGTCGTGCTGGACTACCAACCCGCCGTTCTGCACTCGGTACGCGACCCGGACAGGTTGATCTCGGGCGTCAATGCCGTTGCCGATGACGTCCGTCGAGCCGGTGGTCACGTCGCGTATGTTCGGACAGCGTTCAAGGCGGCAGACTATCGGTTCATCGCATCAACCAACCGGGCCCTCTCAGCCGTCGCAGCCGACTGGTACCTCCAAGACGGAACACCAGTCGCGGCACTGCACGAAGCAGTCGATCATCGCCCCGACGACATATCGATTCGCAAGGTTCGGGTCGGAGCCTTCTGCCAGACCAACCTCGACGAGCGGCTCACCAATCGGGGCGTCACCACGCTGCTCCTGGCAGGTGTGCACACCAGCGGCGTCGTGCTGTCGACACTCCGGGAGGCCGCTGACCGGGATTACCGAATCATCGTGCTACGAGATTGCGTCGCGGATGCGGACCCTGAGCTTCACGATCTTCTGATGAATCGCGTCTTTCCAAGTCAAGCCGACGCCATGACCGCCAGGGATGTCTGCGCCGGCTTCTCGAGGTCGTGACACGCGTCCGGGCACCGATAGATCGCCCACCCAGGAATATCCGGGCCGAGGACATGGTTACTCATCCCGACGGTGCCGGATACTTCCCCCGGGTACCACATCAGAATCGTCGCTTCGAGCGACCACTTGCCGAGAGGCGCGAAACCGGCACCGTCGCTTCGGTCACTCCACGACGTAACTCACTCCAAAACGAAGACCGGGATCTGCCTGGTCGTCTTCGTCTGGTATTCCGCGTACGGCGGGTAGGCCTCGACAGCACGCTGCCACCATTCCTCCCGCTCAGCGCCCTCGATCTCGCGCGCGGTGAGGTGGTGGACCCGGTCACCGTCTTGCACGGTCAACGCCGGGTTCGCCTTGACGTTGAAGTACCAGGCCGGGTGATCGGGCGCGCCCCCCTTGGACGCGACGATGGCGTAGCGGCCGTCGTGCTCGACCCGCATGAGGGGCACATACCGCTTCTTGCCGGATTTGGCGCCGGTCATGGTCAGCAGCACGACCGGCTTGTCGAAGATCTCTACGCCGTCGGTGGTGCCCTGCCTGAGTATCCGTTCGGTCTGCTCGCGCACCCAATCCGTGGGGCTTAGCTCTACTTGTTCAGCCATACCCAAGTTCAACATGCCCGTGCGATTCATCCATTCCCGGCTCGGCGGCCGACGCTCCGAACCAGGTGGTGAGCGCGTCGGCAAGTCCGGCACATGGAGCGTCTCCCGCCCACGCGACGTGTCCGTCGGGCCGGACCAATACGGCACTGGGGGCCGCTACCGTGCCTAGCACCGGAAGCTGCCAACCTCCTACATACTCGGCGTCCACTACCCGGACCCGGTCTGCCCAGGCGGCGACGTCGATGCACCCGGGTCGGCCGAAATTCAGCAGCAGCGGCTGGGCCCGGTGCAGCAGTTCATAAACGCGACCACCGACCAGGTCGAGATCGGGCATCCGCCGACCCAGCAGTGGGTGACCCGCACCGAGGTCGTAACAAATGTCCAAGCCAGACATCATGGCGGCGAACCTTTTTCGGGGCTCGGTCATGCCCAGGAGTTCCGCGGTGGTTTCTCGCAATGCTGTCGTGCGGTCGTCCGCGCGCAGCAGTGTCATCTGCGCGATGGCGTTTCGCAACACGCGTGCGGCAACCGGGTGCCGTTCGGCGTGATAGGTGTCGAGCACACTGCCGGGCGACGTCCCCTTGAGCACCGCGGCGAGTTTCCATCCCAGGTTCACCGCATCCTGCATTCCGGTGTTGAGTCCCTGTCCGCCGATCGGGTGATGAACGTGCGCGGCGTCACCGGCCAGCAGCACCCGCCCCTTCCGGTAAGCCGCGGCTTGGCGGGCCGCGTCGGTGAATCGGGAAAGCCAAGCCGGACTGTGTATTCCGTAGTCCGTCCGGTACACGTCGATCATTGCCCGGCTCAGGTCGTCCAGGGTGGGTTCGCTTTCCGGCCCGAGGTGGCGCTCGGTCACCATCACACGTACCGGGCCCTCGTCACCGGTCCTGCTGAGCGCGTGCACACCGAGGGCGTCGCCGTGGATGCCCCACGCCGGTTCTCGGCCGTCGCCGGTGGAGATCTCGGCCTCGGCAAGTAGGTAGCTCGTCGTCGGATCCCAGCCGACGAAGGCAATACCGACCGCCTTGCGGACCGCGCTGCGTCCGCCGTCGCAACCCACCACGTATTCCCCTCGCAACAGTTCCCCGTCCACGAGTTCGACGGCCACGCCGGTCTCATCCTCGGCGAGACCCTCGACCTCCCGCCCGCGATAGATCGGCACCGCGAGCTCCTCGGCCCAATCGGCCAGAAGTTGCTCGATGCGGCTCTGCCACAACGCAAGTCCATACGGGTGCCGGGTGGGGAAGTCGCTGATGTCCAGTCGGATCTGCGCGAATCCGGTCAACTGGGCCACCTCGCCCTGCTGCAGGAAGCGGTCGGCGACTCCGCGCTGGTCGAGGATCTCGATGGTGCGCGAATGAAGACCGCCCGCCCGGGCGCCGACCAGGGCCCGGTTGGCACGTCGTTCGACGACGGCGACATCGACTCCGGCCAAGGCCAATTCGGCCGACAACATCAGACCGGTAGGCCCGGCGCCGACGACCACCACCGCATGTTCTGGTCTCACATGTCCCCCATTTCGCCGAGTTTTGGCTCAGCTCAGCGATTTTGCGGCATGACCCGGGTCTTGCCGCAAGACCCCCCGTGCGGTATAGGTTGAAAGTGCGGGACAGTTATTCCTCGGCCACCACCGGTAAGGGCACGTCCAACTGATGGGCGCATGCCATCTGATCCCGGACGGCCGCCTCCACCGCGTCGCGCTCACCGGGGGCTATCTCGAACACCAACCGGTCATCGATCTGCGCCACCATCCGCGAGGCGAACCCTTCCGCCATGAGGGCCTGGTCGGTGTTGATCATCGCAGTCTTGATGATGTCGGCCACCCCGCCCTGTAGCACCGTGACACAGGCGGCGCGCTCGGCGGCCTGGCGGCGGGCCCCGTCGGGAATGTTCAAGTCAGGCAGATAGCGACGGCGACCTGACCACGTTGTCGCGTAACCCACCCCACGGGCATCGGCTACAGCCCCCGCCAGGTGATCGCGCAACTGGTGGGAAAGGTATTGTGTGACAAGCTGTTTAGCGTCAGCGAACGAGATTTTCAAAGCGCCCGCCACCTCGTCGGCCGTCCATCCGTACGCGATTCCGCGCAACACCGCCCCGACGGGGTCCTCCGGACGGGCATCGAAGAGCCCAGCGTCGCCCGACAGGTGGGCAAGCAACCGCGCCTCCAGCGCGTCGTAGCGCAGGGTCAGCAGTCCGCCGTAACCATCGCCGGCCACCACGCGTGCGTGCAGGCCGCGCAGGTTCGGCTGCGACGACGACACGGCGCCGGTGGCTGACGTCGCTTGGCGGTAGGTGGGATGGACACGCTCACTCGGGGCGGTCACGGGCGCCACGGCAATGCCCGTGGTCTCCAGGTCGGCCAGCACCCGCTGCACCGGCAGCTCCATCCGCCATAACAACGACGAAGAGTCGATGCGCGCCAACTCCTCGTCGAGCACGTCGGCCAGATCGAGCACTGCGCAGGCCCGCAGGATCAGCGCGGTCACGGCGCGCTCGTCGGGAGGCGACGAAAAATGGTTCAGCTCCAGGGTTTCGCCGGGCAACGCGCAACGCATGTGGTGAACCAACAGTTCATTGAGCGGGGTGCTGCACCGTCCGGGACGCACCAGGTGCGCCGCCAGCGCTGTGTCTGAGGTGACGCCGCGCAGCGTCCAGCCGCAGTTCGCCAGCGCATGGATCGTCCACTTGCCCGCGTGGACCGCTTTCGGCGGCCCGGGGTCGGCGAGCCAGGAGGCCAGCGCGGCTTCGTCATCCGCACTCAGGGCGGCGACGTCGAGATAGCGGCCGTCGCCGTCGGCCGCGACAATCGCCAGCGCAACGGCTCTGGACAGGTGTCCTTCGTCACTGCCGGCGACCGCCAGGCCGAACCGGTTTCCCAGGCTGTTCTCCGCCAGCCAGGGCGCGAGCTCACCGTTTCGCAGCATCCGCCCACGCACGTCGAAGCCGTTGGACACGTCCCTCATCTTTGGCCATGATTCGCCGACCACTGCCGCTGGGTACCAGTAGGTAATCTCGCCACTGCACCGACAACGAAAGAACCATGACTATGCAGGCAACGGTCACCCCCGAGGCCGAAAACGCCATCACCGACATCGCCCAGCGCCACGGGCTTTCCCGCGACGCCGTCCTGGCCATGCTGTTCGCCATCCATGCCGGCGGCGGCACCATGGCACAGTTCTCCATCCCCGAGCTCGGCGGCTCCGGCCAGTGGATGCGGGGCGGCATGACGATGGTCGGCAACATGTTCGACAACGCCCTGAAGGCACGTGTCGACGCGCTGTGTGGCGATCTGGCTCAGCTGCTCGCCTCGACCACGGTTTTCCGCAGCACCGCCACGCACTCCCAGGGGCAGACCCAGGGCGGCTTCACTTCCGCCAACTGGTGGCCGGCGGACCTGGGCGTCCCAACCTCGTCCGGCGCGCAGAACAGCGTGCGCTACGCCATCTTCCCGGCCACCCGGCGGCTGGCGATCGACGTCAACGGGGTCACGAAAGTGTTCGACACCGACGACCACCAGATCACCGGCGTGCAACAACAGCAGCAGGGCGGCGGATACGGGTCGGTGAGCTTCACCAGCCAGCTGGGCACCTTCGAGGTTTCCAGCCTGACTGAGCTGGGCGCCCCGCAGGTGGCCGAGACACCGACGGCCGCACCCGCGCCGCAGCACCAGGCCGGCGATCCGGGCGCCATCGTCGCAGCCATCGAGTCGCTGGCCGGACTGCACCAGCGCGGCATCCTCTCCGACGAGGAATTCGCGGCGAAGAAGGCCGAACTGCTGGGCCGGCTCTGAGTCGCCGGATCGTCAGGACGGCGGCAGCGGTGGAAACTCGGCGCGGTTCGTGATGGCATCGCGGTAGGCGTGCACCCGATCGGGGATCGTGCCCAACACCGCGATGGTCTGCCCGCCGCGACCAAAGGCCGTGACGAACTGCCATCTGTTCGAGTCGCCCTCGACGAGTTGTACCGCGTCGTAATCGGTTGGCACACCCAGCATTTGCACCTTGACATCGTATTGATCCGACCAGAAATAGGGCAGCTCGTGGTACGGCTGCGCCTGGTCGGGGCCTGCCAACAGCGAGCGCGCGGCCGCGGCGCCCTGACCCCCGGCATCCTCCCAGTGCTCGGTGCGCAGGTGCCGCTCGTACAGCGGATGCCACCAGCGCGCGACGTCCCCGGCGGCCACCACATCGGTACCGCCTTCGGCTCGGCCGGTGGCGTCACAGACCACCCCGTCGTCCACGCGCAGGCCCGAATCGGCCAGCCAATCGGTGGCGGGCCGCACCCCGAGGCCGACGATGACAAGGTCAGCGGCCACGTACGAACCATCGGTGAGCCGAACCGCCTCGACATGTCCGTTGCCGACGATCTCCTCGACGCCCACCCGCACCCGCAGGTCGACGCCGTGCCGGCGGTGCAGGGCAGCCCAGCACGGGGCTAATTCTTGGCCCAACGCCGCCACCAGCGGGTTGACCGCCTTCTCGATCAGCGTCACGTCGAGCCCCGACGATCGGCAGGTCGCCGCGACCTCGGCGCCGATGAAGCCGCCGCCGACGACGACGACCCGGGGCCGCGAGCTGAGCCGTTCCCTTATCGCCAGACAGTCCTCGACCGTGCGGAGCAGCATCACCCCGTCCGGAACCGGACCGCCGGGCCATTCGCGCGGGACGGCGCCGCTGGCGATGACCAGTCCGTCGAACCGCAACGACTTATTCCGGCCATCGTCACGGAGCGCGATCGTCCGTGCCGACATGTCCAGCCCCACCGCTGATGCCCCGCGCAACACCCGGGCATCCAGATCGAATTGCGGCGCGATATCGATGCCCGCCCGGTGCACCTTGCCGGTGAGGAACTTCTTCGACAACGGCGGCCGATGGTAGGGGGCATGGCGTTCGCCACCCACGATGGTCAGCTCACCGTCATAGCCTTCCCGCCGCAGAGTCTCCGCTGCCCGCGTCCCGGCTATGCCTGCACCGACCACGACCACTCGATCGAGCATCCGGTCAGTCCTCCACGATGATCGCCTGGGTGGGGCACGACACCTCGGCCCCCTTCACCTGCTGGCGCAACGACGTCGGCGGCTCTTTCGCAAGCACGTGCAGGCCGTCTTCCCGCACGTCGAACACCTCATGACAGATGCTCATGCAGACACCGTTTCCGTCGCAGGTGTCCAGATCGACCGAAACTTTCATCCGACGTCCGCCCTTTCGGCGTGCGAGCGGGCCCGCTCCCGGGCGGCCTTCGCGACCGGCGAATATTCCAAATACTCGACGGCCATCTGCGTGGACGCCTCGTCATTGGGGTGGTGGCGGGGTCGCAGGTAGCGCGCGGGCGCCGTCACGAAGAGCTTCCACGGACCCGGCAACCGGTATTCACGGGCCGCCCACAACCAGTCCCGCCAGCGCCACTTGGTGTCGATGGTCGGGTCATGAGCCATCAGGTAGCGGGCACCGGCGATCCACCAGCCGATGAACAGCGGCGCGGTCATCAGCATGGAGAACGCCCGGATCGCGTAGCTGCCGCAGACATGCTGGTAGACGTCGTACACCAGCGAGCGGTGTTCGACCTCCTCGGCGCCGTGCCACCGCAGCAGGTCGAGCATCATCGGGTCAGCCTTCGCGTAGTCAAGCCCACGGTTGCTCAAGACCCACTGCCCCAACATGGCGGTGAAGTGCTCCAGCGCGGCGACGTCAGCGAGACGCCGGTAGAGCCACCAGCGCCGCAGCGCCGGCGAAAAGAATCTCGGCGGATCACCCAGTGAGATCGACAACGTCTTGCCGAGCCGCTCGGTGTACGGCTTGGTGTCGATGCCCTGCTCGGCCAGATGATCGAGCACCACCTGGTGGGCCCAAGCATGCCAGGACTCCTGCTGGATGAACGGCTTGATCGCCGCTTCCAATTCCGGGTCGTGCACCAGCGACGACGCCTCCAGGACGGCCTTGATGAAGTGCCGTTCACCCTCGGGCAGCAGCAGATGCAGGACGTTGATCATGTGCGTGGAGAACGGGTCGTCAGGCACCCAGTGCAACGGTGTGCCCGACCAGTCGAAGCGCACCATCCGCCGATACTTCGGGTGTCCCTCGCGGTGTAACGCGACCTCTGGCATCAGAAGCTCCTCCCCGCGACCGGCCGCGGGAGCGGCGGTCGACTGTTCCGTCCACCTGGCCGCGTACCCAATGGAACTGTTGTCTATGCGTAACGTTGCCGCCGAGTTCGCATCTTTGGTTGTCCGGCCTACGACGCCCGCGGGCGCGGAGCGTCGTCGGGCGTGCGAGGGAGTGCGTACAGCGCCATTCGGCGATTCGACATATCGTGCTCGCCGAGGAAGACGCAGCCCGCGCTCTCGCAGAACCGGCGCGCACCCTTGTTCCGGTGATCCGGGTCGAACATCACCCGACGGCACTGCGGCTCACTGGTGAGCACGCTGGCCACGAAGTGCGGCAACACGAACTGCGCAATGCCCTTGTTGGTGATCGCCGGGTCGGCGATGGCGGCATGGATGCCCAGGTCGTGTGGGTCGTACTCGTACCGGGTGGCGATCGAATCCTTTGCCGCCCAATACAGTTCGATATAAGCGTGGTCGCACCCGTCGATACTGGCGACGAACGGCCGCGAGTAGCTGCCCTGCAGTTGGGCGAGCAGATAGCGGCGCCACCGCGACGTGGGCCAGACGTATTCCCAGGCTTCGGCCAGATGCGGCCGGCGCATCCACTCGGCGATCATGTCGGCATCGTCCTCCGGATCGGCCAGCCGGAATGCGTATGGGGCGGGCAGTTCCGGCCGGGACGGCGGCGGCGGGATCTCGCGGACCTCGTCGGGAAGCTCGGTACGCTCGCGCGGCAACAGCACATCCGTGTCGCTCACGGCGTGGCCTGCGCATTCATCGCCTCACGAAGGCTTTTCGGCCGCATGTCGGTCCAGTTCTCCTCGACGAATTGCAGACACTCCGCGCGGCCCGCCGCGCCGAACACCCGCTGCCAGCCCGCGGGTACCTCGACGAAGGTAGGCCACAGACTGTGCTGGTCTTCGTCGTTGGTCACCACGATGAAGGTGGCGGTCTCGTCATCGAAGGGGTTGGTGCTCATAGCTCCTCCTCATTGCGGGGTCGTTACCGGACAGGTCGGCTCCCAGAACCCGGTCGGACAGCATGCCCAGGCAACTGAGGTTGGGGAACCCCGGCCCCTGGTTCAGTCCGGCGAGATTGGGCAAGAACAACTTCGGCGAGACGTCGTTGACCGCGAGGTCGTGACCGATCGATTCGCGCAACCGGTCACCGGTCATCGGCCCGCCCAGCCCGAGTTCGAGCAGATCGAGCGCGTCCTGGCTGAACAGCGTGGTGAACCACAGCGCGTCGAGGCCGGAGCCGTCGATGACGAGATCGAAACCGTGCACGGTCTCGAAGTTTTCGCTGCCGCGGTTGGTGTTCAGCGTGAGCCGGATCTGATCGTCACGGGCGACGGCGTGCGCGACGCGTCCCCGCAGATGCCGGATCCGGTCGTCGGCCATAAGTGCGTCCTGCACGGTCGCGGAAAAGACCCCGCGGTCGGTCCGGGCGATCGCGTCACGGCGTTCGGCCAGCGTCAGGGCCGTCCATTCGGATGGATCGGAGAACAGCGCGTTCTCGAAGTAGCCTTCACCGCGAGTGAACAGCGTGACCTGCGGGGAGATCACCGTGATCGTCGAAATGGAGTGGCGGAATAGCTCATTGAGCATCGCCGCCGCGGTCTCGCCGCCGCCGATCATCGCGACTCGTTCGGCACTGATCCGGTCGTGCGCGGCGGCGCGGTGCCAGAACTGCGCGATCGACATCACCCGTGGGTTGCCCGGCAGCAGGGTGCGCTCGGGTTGGCCCGGCCCGGTGATCATCAGCGCGTCGGTGTGCACGGTGCCTTCCGGGGTGCGCAGCGCCCACTGCCGACCGTCGACGGCGATGCGATCGACCTCTCCGTAGACGACGGTCATATCGACACGTTGGGCGACCCACCTCAGGTACTGGCCCCACCGGCGGTGGGTCGGCGCCGGGCGACCGCGGTCGATCCATTGCGCGAACTGGCCGGTGGCGATCAGGTAGGACTGCCAACTGTGGACGGTCATCCGCTCGTCGAGTTCGGCGTTGCGGCGCGGCACCAGCGACGACCGGTAGGGGAAGCCGACGTCCTTTTCCGGGCTGGTGCCCAGGTGCTGGGCACCGTCGGTCCAGCCGCCGCTGGCCTGCCAATTGGCGGCTACTCCGGTTCGCTCGACAGCCACCACCTCGGGTGTGTCGACACCCATGGCACGTAACGCCGAAGCCTTGGCGGCCACGGCGACCGCTTTGGCGCCGGCGCCGATTACCCCGAGCCTGGTCATGACACCATCTCCTTGAGTTCCTCGTTCCAGATTGTTTGCAGCGCAGTCAGATCGGACTCCGCGAGGATGTCGGGCAGCGCGCGCCACTGGGTCAGCAACAGCTGCTGGTCGCCGCTGCCGACAAGTGTGGCCATGATGACCAGCTCATGGCGGACCGCGATGTCGGGCTCGGGCAGCTGCGGCAGTCCACCGAGCAGTTCACGGTCCAGCCGCAGGTCGGTCCCGACGGCACCGGCGTCGGTGCGCCCCAGGTAATTCAGCAGCAATTGCGGGCCCGCCCGCTTCTTGAACTCGGCGGCGGTGTCGCTGCGCAGATAGCGCAGCAGCCCGTAGTCGATGTCGCCGCCGGGGATCGCGGCCAGCTGCTCCGCCACGTGCTGCGGGTCGGTGGCGTGCACCCGCAGCGGGTAGATGGTGCTCAGCAGTCCGACGGTGTCAGACGTATCGATCGTGTCGTCGACCAGAGAGTCCGCGCGGCCGTGGGTTTCGAGTGCCAGCAGCGGCGGCGGCGTTCGCTGCTCGCGGGTGTTTCGCCACCGGTTGACAGTCCGCGCCGCGCCGGCGACCAGTACCTCGAACATCGGAACGCCGATCCCCAGCAATCGAACGGTGGTTTCGGCATCGGTGACCCACGGACGGACCAGTAGGTCGCGAGCCCGGTCGCGGTCGGGCTCGATCCGGCGAGCCCCGAGGTCGGGGTCGTCTCCGTCCAGCTGGGACAGCCAAAACGAGCTGCTATCCAGGGTTTTGGCGCGGCTGGTGAGCGCGTGCGCCCACTGCCGATAGCTGGTGTGCTCGCTACCGGGGGCCGGCGAATGGCCCGCAGCCAGGGCATGTAGGGCGGCGTCGAGTTCACCCAGCACCACCCGCCACGACGCCGGATCCATGGCCAGCACGTGGGCGGTGATCACCAACACGCTCTCCCCACCGGGCGGCCGCAGCCAGGTGGCTGACAGCAGTGCGCCCCGTTCCGGATCAAGCTCTGCCAGCGCCCGTTCGGTGTGTTCGCGGACCGCGTCCCGCAGGTCGCCCGGCACAACCACCTCATCGAGCAGGTCGGTGACCGGTGCGGGCACCAGCGTCATGGTCGCTCGGTCCAGGCAGGTGTGCAGTACTTCGTGGCCGCTGATGACGGTGAACAGCGCCGCCCGCAGCCGGTCGCCGTCGATGTCGGCGGGCAGCCGAAGCGCCTCGGTCTGCGCGAGCCGCCGCGGCTCGCCGTACTCGTAGAGCCAGCGCGCGTTGGGCAACAAGGGGATTGGCTGACCGCGCTGCTCGTCATGACGATTCGGTGCGGCCTCCCCGGCGTCGATCGCCGCGGCGAGTTCGCGAACGTTGACGCATTCGAGGATCAGCCGCGCGCGCAGCGGGATCCCACGGCGTCGCGCCGCCTGCACCACCGACAAGGCAAAAATGCTGTCCAGCCCGAGTTCCAGGAAATCCGCCGTGACATCCACTTCCCGCTGGCCGAGCAGCTCCGAAAGCAGTTCGGCCAGTTGCCTTTCGGTGTCGGTCTCGGGTGTCGTGGTCACGGCGGTGCGGGCGCCGATGCCGTCGAGGGCCGCCTCGTCCAATTTGCCGTTGGCGGTCAGCGGGAGGTTGTCGACGATGACGATGCGCTGGGGCACCATGTAGCGCGGCAGCCGCTCACCGACCGCGGCGCGCAGCTCGGCGGCGCTGGGTCCGGAACCGTTCACGGTGGCGGCGTAGGCGGTCAGGGCTGGACGGCGCTGTTGGTCCCGCACCACCACGTGTGCGTGTCGCACCGCGGGATGGGTTTCCAGGGCCGCGGCGATTTCGCCGGGTTCGACGCGATAGCCGCGGATCTTCACCTGCGCGTCGGCACGGCCGAGGTACTGCAGCGAACCGTCTGGTTGACGGCGCACCACGTCACCGGTGCGGTACATCCGGGCGCTGGGTTGGAATGGGTCGGCGACGAAACGGGTGCACGTCTCGGCCGCCCGGCCCAGGTAGCCGCGGGCCAGTTGCGGTCCCGCCAAATACAATTCGCCGGGAACCCCGTGCGGCACCGGACGCATCCCGGAATCCAGCACGTAGCCGCGGGTCTGCGCAGTGGGCCTACCGATCGTCGGCGCCGGGCATGCGATGATGTCCGCCACCACTGCCTCGACCGTCGTCTCGGTGGGACCGTAGCAGTTGTAGGCGGCAGTTGTGGTGCGAGCGCATTCGTCGCGAATCGCCTGCCACATCGGCGGGCCGATGGCTTCGCCGCCCAGCGCCAGCACGGACAGGGCGTTGGTGGTCAGCAATCCGAAGGCCCGCAGTTGGGTGAACATCGACGGCGTCGTGTCGATCATGTCGATCCGGTGCTCGACCATGGTCTCGACCAGCGCCTCGGCGTCGCGCTGGGTGTGTTCGCCGACCACGTGCACGGCGTGGCCGTCGAGTAGCCCGACCAACGGCTGCCACGCCGCGTCGAAGGCAAACGACCACGAGTGCGCGATACGCAGGCGGCGGCCCAACCGGTCGGCGGCGGGTTGCAGCACACGGTCGATGTGGTCGTCGGCGTAGGCGCCCAGCGCAGCATGAGTTCCGATGACGCCCTTGGGTTCCCCGGTGGTCCCCGAGGTGAATACCAGGTAGGCCGCCTGTTGCGGATCCACGGTGACCGGCCGGTAGTCCCCAGATCCCGCCTCGGCATCCGACAGCAGGCCGTCGTCCACGACGA
Organism: Mycobacterium gordonae; assembly: GCF_017086405.1. Lineage (NCBI taxonomy): Bacteria > Bacillati > Actinomycetota > Actinomycetes > Mycobacteriales > Mycobacteriaceae > Mycobacterium > Mycobacterium camsae. The sequence goes on along the minus strand of NZ_CP070973.1, from coordinate 139,504 downwards.
TGGTCGCGCCCGTCTGACGCAGGATCGATGTCACCCGTTCCGGCGGGGTGCCGGGCTCCATCGGGACGCTGACGCCGCCGGCTTTGAGCACCCCGAGCAGCGCGACGACGTAGGTGTGGCCGCGGGCAAGCCGGATTGCCACCGGGGTCTCGGCCTCGACCCCACGGTCCAGCAGCAGAGCGGCCACCCGGTTGGCTGCGGCGTCGAGTTCGGCGTAGTTCATCGCGCCGCCGGCCCAGCTCAGCGCGGTGGCTTGCGGGCTCGTGTCGGCGATCGCGGCGAAACGGGTGTGAAAGCCCGTTGCCGGCCGCGCCGGCGGTGTGTGGGTGGCACGCAGCGGCCGGTCCTCTTCGTCGATCAAAACGCTGAGCTCGCGCAGCGGCCGCTGCCACAGCGAAAGCAACCTTTTCGCGGTCAAAAGCACTCTGCGGCCCAGTGATTCGCTGGTCGTCGCACCCAGCGCACCGTCGAGCACCTCGATCAGGAGCACCAGTTCATCACCGGCCATATGGGCGGCCAGCGTAACCGGGAAATGTGTCACGCTCTCCAGCCCGGCCGGCCGGAATGTGACCCCGCCCGAGGCAAATTCGGCACCTTCGCCAAGTCCGGCGGTCGGGAAGTTCTCGTAGACCAGCAGCGTGTCGAACATCTCTCCGACACCGCCCAGGGCCCGTAGCGTGGCGTGGCTGAGGTAGCCGTGATCGCGCAGCATCGCCGCATCGCGTTGCACGGCAAGGCACTGGGCGCCGACATCGGTGTCCGGATCCAGCTGGACCCGCAGTGGAACGGTGTTGATGAACAGCCCGATCATGCTTTCCACACCGGACAGCTCAGCGGGCCGGCCCGAGACGGTGACGCCGAATACCACATCGTCGCGGTCGGTCAACCTCGACAACACCGAGGCCCACGCCATCTGCATCAACGTGTTGACGGTGATCCCCCGGGAGCGGGCACCTTCGGCCAGCGCAGCGGTCACCCTGGGGCCGGCGCGCAGCTCGGTGCGCCGCGGTAAGCCGGCGCGCGGCGCCGAGCCGGCCATGGTGGGCGCAAGCATCGTCGGGGCGCTCAGTCCGGCGAGGTACTCCCGCCATACCCGTTCGCTTGCCGTGCGATCATGTCCGGACAGCCACCCGATGTAGTCCCGGTAGGGACGCGGGCTGTCGGGGAAGACCTGCGTGTTTCCGCCGGCGCCGTAGAGCGCGATCAACTCGGCCGCGAACACCGGCAGCGACCACCCGTCGATGACGATGTGGTGCGCGGTGATGACCAGGTGCCACTGATCGTCGGGCAGTTCGACAAGCAGGAAGCGGATCGCCGGTGTCCGTTCGAAATCGAAAGGCCGCGCTCGTTCCGCCGCCCCGAGCCGCTCGAGCTCGGCGCGGGTCGCCCGTACCTGGCGCCACGGCAAATCGACACCGGACGGGACGATCTGTACCGGACGCGCAATATTCCGGCTCGTGAAGCTGGCCCGTAGATTCGGATGCCGCACCAACATTCTTGCGGCGCAGTCCTTGAGCAGCTCCGGATTCAACGGACCGGAGATGTCCGCGGTCATCCCGATCAGATACGGGTCTTCGGCGGAGAATTCCGTCAACGTGGTCAACGAGTACAGCCCCTCCTGGAGGGGGCTGAGTGCCATCACATCCTCGATGCCCGGTGGCATGCCGGTTTGAGTCGTGGTCACCGGCTGCCGCCATCGGTGGCCCAGGCCGCCGTCACCGCGGCGAGATCCTGGTCTGACAGCCCGGATGCGCTCATCGGCTCGTGACGGACGTCGGCGTCCGCGCCGGTGCCGTCCTGACCCGAATCCAGCGCCGCGGCAAGCTCCTGGATGGTCGGGTGCTCGAATACCATCCGTGGACTGACCGCAAGGCCGGCCGCACGTGCCCGGGCGGCCAGCTGCACCGACAGGATGCTGTCTCCGCCGAGGGCGAAAAAGTCGTCATGCCGGCCGATTTCGGTGATCGGCAGCAGACCGACGAAAACGTCGGCCAACGCCCGCTCGGTGTCGGTGCGGGGCGGCTCCCGGTGGCCGGAGGTACTCACTGCCGGCCTCGGCAGGCCGGGCCGGTTGAGCTTGCCCGATTCCGTCTTGGGCATCTCGTCGAGCACGGTGATCGACGACGGCAGCATGTACGCGGGCAGCACGGCGGCGGCTGCGCCGCGCACCATGGCCGCGAACTCCGCCTTGTCGGACTCGCCGGCGGTCGGTTCGCGGGGTGCGACGTAACCGGCCAGGGTGGTGGTGCCGTCGACGTCCCAGGTGCGCACCGCCGCAACAGCCACCCCGTCCACATCCCGCAGCGCGGCCTCGACCTCGCCGAGCTCGACCCGGAAGCCGCGGACCTTCACCTGATGGTCGGCACGGCCAACGAATTCCAGGCGACCGTCGTCGGTCCAGCGAGCCCGGTCACCGCTGCGGTAGAACCGTGCCCCCGGCTTGGAGGAGTACGGATCGGGCACGAACCGCGACGCCGTGAGACCCGGCCTTTTCCAATATCCACGCACCAATTGCGCACCGGCATAATACAATTCGCCGACCACCCCAACGGGCACCGGTTTCAGAGCCTCGTCGAGCAGATACACCTGCGAGTCGGGCATCGGGGTGCCCAGCAGCGGCACCGGGGGCGTCAGCGGTCCACGGACCAGTGCGCCGGACGTTTCGGTCGCGCCGAAGTTGTTCAGCAGTTCCGGACCGTCGCCCCCGCCATAATTGGCCAACAACCGCTGGTGCAGCGCAGCGGTCATCGGCTCGGCGCCGCACACCAGCCGGTGCAGGGGGCGCAGCGATTCCGGCCAGGCATCCACGATCGTCGAGACCAGACTCGGCACGGCGGTCACCTGTGCCACCGAATGTTCGCGCACCAGCGCGGCCAGCGCCTCGGGGTCGCGGTGCTCGGCGTCGTTGGCGAGGATAGTGGTCGCGCCGGCGGCCAAGCCGCCCAACGTCTCCATGCAGCCTTCCAGGAAGGTCCAGGATGCCTGCGCCAATCGAATGTCGTTGCCCGGCAACGGATAATTCCACAGCTGCCAGTTCAGCCGGCTCGTCATCGACCGGTGCGTGCCGAGCACGCCCTTCGGGGTTCCCGTCGATCCGGAGGTGAACACCAAGTACATCGGATCGTCGGGATGGGCCGCGGGCAACCCGATGTCGTGTTGCAGCGGGCGGTCGAGTGCCCGCTGCAGCCCGGGATCATCGAGCACGACCACCGTCGTGCCGACGCATTCCGGCAAGGTGTCGGCGGCCTCGGCGGTCGCCACGACGACCCGTGGCGCGACGTCGTCGAGCATCAACTGTTTGCGTGCGGTGGGGTAACCCGGATCCAGCGGGAAGAACCCCGCGCCGGCCTTCATGATGCCGACCAGCGCCACCACCATGTCGATGCCGCGTCGCGTAGACAGGCCCACCAGCGATCCCGGCCCCACGCCGAGGTCGCCGAGCAACGAGGCGAAGTTGTCCGAACGGCGATGCAGCGCAGGGTAATCGATCTTCTCGGAGCCACAGCGCAGAGCGATGCGATCGTCGTCCCAGCGGCGGCTCGGCTCGAGCAGCGCGGCGATGGTGAGCGGGCGCTCGGTCGGCGGCTCGGGGCCACGGCTCCACTCGGTGAGAATGCGGTGCCGCTCGCGGTCGTCGAGCAGCGGAACGTCGCGCAACCGCCGATCGGCGTCCTCGGTGAAGAGGTTGACGACCTGCGTCAGCCAGCCGGCCAGACGCTCGATGGTGCCGCGGCGATACAGCTCGCTGCGGTAGACGATCTTGCCCTGATATCGCCCCTCGGTGGCGAAGAAGTTCACGCTCAGATCGGCGGGCGCGATGTCGAAGGGCGGCTCGAGCGCGGTGAATACCGTGTCGCCGGACGCATCGGCTTCGATCACCTGCGCGGCGGGCAGGTGGTCGCGTACGTGGACGACAACCTGAAACAGCGGGTTGCGCGCTAGCGATCGGGCCGGATTGACGGCGTCGACCACCTGCTCGAACGGCAGATCCTGGTGCCCATAGGCGCCCAGGGCGGTATCGCGAACTCGGCCGAGCACTTCGCGCAGTGACGGGTTGCCGGTCAGGTCGTTGCGCAGAACCAGGATGTTGATGAAAAAGCCGACCAGTTGGTCGAGCTCGGCTTCTGTGCGGGATGCGATGGGGGTCCCCACCGGTATGTCCACCCCGCCGCCGGCCTTGTGCAGCACCACGGCGACCGCGGCCTGCAGCACCATGAACTCGGTCACGCCCAGTTCGCGGCACAACTCACCGAGCCTGGCCCTGGTGTGGGTGTCGATGCTGAATTCGACCGAGTCGCCGGCGCCGCTGGGTACCGGCGGCCGCGGCAGGTCGGGTCGAAGTCCGGTGTCTTCGGGGATCCCCTCCAGTTGGCGCATCCAGTATTTGCGTTGAGCGCCGGCGATTCCCGACTCGTCGTCCGGATCGGCCAGTAGCTCGCCCTGCCAGGCTGCGTAGTCCGCGTATTGAACCGGCAGCGGTGCCCATGAAGGCTCCCGACCCGCCTTCCGCGCGCGATACGCGGTGAGCAGATCGGCGAACAGTACGCCCCCCGACCAGTGATCAATGGCGATGTGGTGCACCACCAGCGACACCACATGCTCCTGACCGTCCGGACCGGTGTGCAGCACCGCGGCACGGATCGGCCAGTCATGTTCGAGCTCAAAACCATGGCGGCGCTCGGCGTCGAGTTGCTCCTGCAGCCACGCCTCGCTGTCGCCGACCGCCTGCCGCACCGGCACCTCCATCGGAGCATTGATGACCTGGTGCGGCACACCCGCGACGTCGCCGTAGGTGGTACGCAGGATTTCGTGGCGCGCTACGACATCGCTGAGTGCGGCCACCAATGCGTCGACGTCGCACGGTCCGCTCAGTCGCGCGACGAACGGAATGTTGTTGACCTCGCTGGGTCCCTCGATCTGATAGGCAAACCAACTTCGCAGCTGCGCGGCCGACAACGGCGACCGGCCCTCGTGGGCCGTCTTTACCAATGCGGGCCGTGCGGGGCTGTCCGCATCCGGTTCCGCTCGGTCGATCAGCTCGGCCAGCTGGGCTACCGTCTCCGACTCGAAAATGTCGCGGATGCCGATGGCGACGCCGCATTCGGCGCGGATCGCCGCGACCAGTTTGGTGGCGGCCAGTGAATGTCCGCCCAGATCGAAGAACGAGTCCTCTAGACCGACCCGCCCGGCACCCAGCAGATCAGCGAACAGGCCTGCCACCGTGCGCTCGGTGGCCGTGGTCGGCTCCCGAAACTCGGCCTCGGAGGTGATTTCCGGTTGCGGCAACGCCTTCCGGTCGATCTTGCCGTGCGTGGTAATCGGGATCTCGTCGATGACGACATAGGCGGCGGGAGTCATGTAATCCGGCAGTGCGGCGGCCACCCGGGCCCGGATGCGTTCCACGTCAACCGATGTCGTGTCGCCGTCGGTCGGCGTCAGATAACTCACCAGGCTCTTGCCCAGCTGCGGCAGATCCGCGGCGATCACGACCGTCTGACCCACGCTCGGGTCGACGGAGATCGCCGCGGCGATCTCTCCGAGCTCGATCCGGAAGCCGCGAATCTTCACCTGCTCATCGGCGCGGCCCACGAATTCGACCGCCCCGTCCGCATCTCGGCGAGCCAGGTCGCCGGAACGGTACAGCCGGGCGCCGGGCGTGAACGGATCTGCCACGAAACGTTCCGCGGTCAGCGCCGGCCGGCGATGATAGCCGTGCGCCAGGTGCGTACCACCGATGTAGATCTCGCCGATCACTCCGACCGGCACCGGCTGCAGCGCGTCGTCGAGCAGGTAGACCTGCGTGTTGAGCTTGGGCCGTCCGATCGGCACGATCCGGGTGCCCTGGGTGCCCTCCACCTGGTAACTGGTGGTGTTGACCACGGTTTCGGTCGGTCCGTAGAAGTTGTAGAGCAGCGCGTCGAAAGTCGCATGAAACTTGTCGGCGATCTCGCCGGGCAGCGGTTCGCCACCGATCGGAACCCGCCGTAGCGTCCGCCACTGGTTGACACCCGGTAGCGACAGGAACAGCCCCAGCAGCGACGGCACGAAATGCATCGAGGTGATGCCTTCGCGGTACAGCAGTTCGGTCAAATAGTTGATGTCGCGTAGACCGTCGGGCCGCGGAATCACCAGCCGCGCACCGCACACCAGCGGACAGAAGATCTCGGCGATGGACACGTCGAATCCCGGCGAAGCCACCTGCAGTAGCCGGTCCGTCTCGTCCACCTGGTACTTGCCCCCGAACCAGACGAAATACTCGGCAATCGGCCGATGCGGCACGGGGACGCCCTTGGGCAATCCGGTCGACCCGGACGTGTAGATCAGGTAGGCGGTGTTATCCGGGCGCAGGGGACGGATCAGCTGATCAGGCCCGGGATCGGTATCGGGGTACTCCGACAGACCGGTGACCGGTTCGCGCAGAACAAGTTTGGCCTCGGCGTCGTCGAGGATGTACGACAGGCGCTCGGGCGGATAGGTCGGGTCGACGGGAAGATAGACGGCTCCGGACTTGAGGATGCCGAGTGCGGTGACGACGAGCTCAGGAGACTTCTCGAGCAACACGGCGACCCGATCCTCCGAGCCGACACCCTGGGCGATCAACCAGTGCGCCAGGCGGTTCGCCTCAGCGTTGATCTCGCGGTAGCTGTACCGGCGACCCTCGTAAACCACGGCCACGTTGTCGGGCGACGCCGCGGCACGGTCGGCGACCAGCGCGGCGATCGTGCTCGGTGGGATCGAAACCTGCTCGCCGGCTGAGACTTCGCGCATCCACTCCGCTTCGGATTCGCTGAGCAGCGTCAGCCGGCGCAGCTGCCGATCGGGGTCCGTCAGGGCGCTGTCGAGCAGCACCGCGTAATGCTCCAGCAGTTGGCCGGCCAGCGGCGGATCCAGGATCTCGACCAGATACTCCGCCTCCACCCGGCCGTCGGCCGGCGCTACCTTGATGCTCAGCGGCAGGCGTCCGGACTGCCCGTGCAAATCCCCCGGGCTGCACGACACCCCGGGCGGGCAGAACCCGCCGCCATCGGATTCGAGCAACCCGAAGCTGACCCGCGCCGCCGCCTGGTGCGCGGGATCGATCTCGTCGAGCAGCGGCTCCACGTCGACGTGCCGATGGGCGAAAGCGCCGCCCGCCGCCTGGTGGGTCTGGGTCAACAACTCGCGGAAGGTCTGGTGCGGTTGCGGATACGCGCGGATCGGCACCGAGCGGGCGAAGTTGCCGATCGAGCTCTCGGCGTCACGGTGGCTGACCGGGGCGGCGATCAGTAGATCGGTGGTGTGGGTGTAGCGGTGCAACACCGCCGCGAAGGCCGCCAGCAGCACCGTGTAGGGGGTGGTACCGGTTTCCCGGGCCAAGGTCTCCACCCGCTCGAGGGTTTGCGCGGAGAGCAGCTGCGTTACCCGCTGTGCCCGCCTGTGACCCGGAATCGCCGAGCCGTGGGGTCCGGGAAGTTCCAGCGGTTCGGGCAGGTCCGCCAGGACCGCCCGCCAGTGGTTCAGGTCGTCCTCGGTGTGATCGCCGGACCGCGCCGCGACCGGCACCGGAGCGGCGACGCGTTCCGGATCCGCATAGGCCTGAGTCAGGTCGGCGAAGAACGGCGACCAGGAGCCGTCGTCCCAGGCGCGGTGGTGTGCGGTGACCAGGAGCGCCACCTCCTCGGAGCTCAGTCGTATGGCGGTCATCCGCAGTGGCGATTCCGAGGTCAGCTCGAACGGGCGACGAAAGTCGCGCTGCGCCAACACTTCCAGCCGTAGCCGCTGAGCCTGCACGGCGAGTTCGGACAGATCGTGTGCGGCGAAGGTGGGACGTAGCTCGTCGTGAATTTCAGCGCGATCGTCGTCGGCGGCATACGTACTGCGCAACACCGGATGTCGGGCGGCGACAGCGTCCAGCGCCCGATGCAACCGCTCGGTGTCGACACACCCCCTGAGACGATAGGACGCGCAGATGTTCGACAGAGCATCGTGATCGGTGATTGCAGTCACGCGGGGGTTTCACCCTTTCTATCCGGGGTCAGGGCATCGATGAGGTCGCTGCCGGTCATACCGCCCAAAAGTCTTGCCGCGGCGATCGATTCGCCGGTTGCTCGGCGCAACCGGTCACGCAGGTCGAGCGCCAGCATGGAGTCGGCACCGAGGTCAACCAGCGCGACGTTCAGGTCCACCGACGCCGGTCCGTCAAGACTGAGCACGGTCGCGATCTCGACACGCACCACGTCGGCGACGGATGCACCCGACGGTGGCCTCACTTCTGCGGCAGATTCGGTGACGTGTGTGGCAAATGGCATGCTCAGCCCTTGACTCTCGAAGAAGGTTCGTAGCCGGGCCAGGTCGGCGGCGACGATCAGCGGGTCGTTGCACTGTTGGCTGAGGCTGAGTGAGACGGCCGCGTCGGGATCCATCGCGATCAGCCCCGAGCGCTCGATGCGGGTGATCTCCTGCCCGTCGGCGATGGTGGTGTCCTGCCATAGACCCCACCGCACCGCGGTGCAGTCCCTGCCATCGGCGCGCAGCTCGGCGGCCAGGCTGTCGAGCAGTCGGTTGGAGGCCGCGTATGCGGCATGACCGTAGCCGCCCCACACTCCGGATACCGAGGAGCACAGTAGGATTCGCGCACTCGCAGCAAGGGGCCACCCTTCGACCATCCGCTCGAGCCCGGTGATCTTGGCGGACAAGACCCCGGTCAGGTCGTCGGCAGTCAGTTGGTCATGTGGGGCGAAAGTCGCGGCACCCGCCGCATGGATCAACAGCGTGGCTCCCTCTCCGGCGAACTCGTCCGCCGCTGCCTTCACCGCGCGGGGGTCGGTGATATCGCAGACCGGTGCGTGCAGCTCCGTGCCGGAATCCGCCGCTGATCGCTGCAGCTCCGCGGTGGCCCCACCCCTGCGGCTGAGCAGGACGATCCGGCGCGCGCCGGCGGCGATGCAGTGGCGGGCGTAGCGCTGGCCGATAGTGCCATTGCCGCCGGTGATCACCACGTTGTCCCGTGCCGTCGTTGCCATCGGCGCGCTGGGTGCCACGTCTTCCCGCAGGGTGGGGACGAACCTGTGCACCAGCGATTCTTCAGAGCCGTTGCGCCGCAGCGCGATTTCGGTGTCCGGGCTCATCAGTTGATCGACACAGCAGCGAGCGGTGTGGATGTCGGCCCCGGCGCTGGGCAGGTCGAGGTGGGCGAAGGTGACGTCGGGAAACTCGAACCCGACGCTGCGATGCATCGCCGTCAGAGCCGCCTGCCCGGGCAGTCCCCGCGGGTCGTCCCGGTGCACCTGCTCTGCGCCCGTGGTGACCAACCAGACGCGCCGGCAGTTCGGACCGATCAGACGGCGGTATTCGATCATGCCGGCACCACGTGCCAGCTGGTCTGCCGCTTCGCCTACGTCGGCCTGCGCAATGGCCGGTGCGACGATGACGGCCACCTCGGCCTCCTCGCGCCCGGTCAGCCGGAACTGGTGCTGCGCCGCGGCGGCGTCCGTCAATAGCTGTGCCACAGCATCGTTGGCGTCCCCGGGTGGTTCGATCACCAAGGCGCCGGATGGTGGGAACCCGCCGTCATCGCGGGTCGGCGGACGTGACTCCCACTGCTCGTGGAAAACTCTCGGATGTGCGGCCGGGGCGGGCGTCACCGGCTCGGCGGTTGCCCACAGGTGAAGCCCCCGCATGGGCGCTGGCGGAAAGCCCCACAACAGCGGTGGGCCCGCCGAGCCCTGCGGGTCCGGCCTCCGGAACCGCGCGTCGTGCACCCCGACCGTGGCGATGCCGGCGGACAGTCGATCGGCGATCGGTTCGTCCCGGCTACCCGATCCGACCACCAACGCGTCTTCGGCAAGTTCCCCGATTGCGTACAGCAGCGACGGGTGTGCCGACATCTCGATATACGTGCCCGCCCCGCGCTGTGCGGCGCAGTTCACCGCCGCGCCGAAACGCACCGTATTGCGGAGGTTCTCATACCAGTAGCTGTTGAAGTCGGCGTCCGCGCCGACGACGTCGCCGTGGGCTGAGCTGACGAAATCCACCGCCCCGTCCCGAAAGGTGGCCACCGGCAGGAGATCGCCGAAACTCGTGCGCAGTGTTTCGAGCCTGCTGGTGTGGGCCGGGAAATCGACGGCCAGCTGGCGCGCGAAGACGCCGCGTTGCTCGGCCAGCCGCACGCACGCGGCGACGGCGGCGCGATCTCCGGACACGACGCTCGACGACGCGGAGTTCAATACCGAGATCTCTAGCCACCCAGGCGTTTCAGCGATCAGCGCCTTGGCCTGATCGGCGCCGACCCCCAGGGCCGCCATACCGTAACGGCCCGGCAGCCGGCCCACGACGGCAGCACGCGCGCCGACTACGCCGACCGCGGCCGGCAGCGAGATGACGCCTGCCACATACGCGGCGGCCACCTCGCCCAGGCTGTGCCCGATGGTGATCTCGGGTGCTACCCCACCTGATCGCCAGACCTGCGCCAGGCTGACCGCGTGGGTGAAGTGTGCAGCCTGAACCTCGGTTTGCGAGAAGTCGCGAGATCGGTCGCACCGCAGGTAACGCAGCGGCGAGGGTAGTCCCGCCGCGGTGAATGCCTGCGCACACTGCTGCGCTTGGCCCCGGTAGGCCGGAATACCTTCGTACGCCTCGGCTCCCATCGACGGCCATTCGCGGCCCTGCCCCGGAAAGACGAACGCGGTTTTCGACGCGGGCTTTTCAGTAGAGCGGGCCACCAGGGGGTGGTCGTCTCCCTGGGCCAGCGCGCGCAGGCCGTCCTCCAGTTCGGTCCGATCAGCGGCGCGGATGAGCGCGCGGTGACGGCGGACACGGCGGGTACGGAGCAAGGTGGTCGCCACTGCCCCGGGGATGTCAGGGATTGCGCCAACCTGCTTCACGAATCTCAGGATTGCCGCCGCATCCTGAGCGATCAGTTCGTCCTCATGAGCGCTGAGCAACACCGGGACCCGGCCGTCAGGTAGTCGTCCGGGGGCCATCAGGCTGCCTCCGGCACGGAGACGATCAGATGAGCGTTGGTACCGCTGATACCGAAAGCGGAAACAGCGCCGTGGCGGCAGCCGCCGACCGCGGGCCACGGCGTCATGTCGTGCGCCAGGCGCAACCCCTGATTCTCCCAATCGACTTCGTCGCTGGGCTGGTCGGCATGCAGGGTGGGTGGAATGGTCATGTGTTGAGCCGATACCAGCAGCTTGGCAAGGCCGAGTGCGCCGGACGCGGCCTGGGTATGGCCGAAGTTCGACTTCACCGAGCCCAGCACCGGGCCGCTACCGGGCTCGGCGTCGCCGTAAACCTCAGTCAGCGAACATAATTCGGTGCGGTCGCCCAGTCGCGTTCCGGTGCCGTGCCCTTCCACCATTCCCACCTCTTCGGGCCGCAGCCCGGCTTGGCCCAAAGCGCGGCGGAACAGCTTGCTCTGCGCCTGAGCTGACGGCGCGGAAAGGCCGGCGCTTCGGCCGTCTTGATTGAGCGCGGTGGCGCTGATCTCGGCGAGGATGCGGCGCCCGCTGCGCAGCGCTGCCGACTTGCGTTGCAGCACATACATCGCCGCGCCCTCGGCCCAGACGGTGCCGCTGGCCCGGGCGCTGTAGGGCCGGCATCGTCCGTCGTCGGAGAGCGCGTGCTGTTTGGAGAACTCGACGAAGAATCCAGGTGAGCCCATCACGCAGACGCCACCGGCCAACGCCATATCGCAGTCGCCGGAGCGCAACGCCTGCACCGCAACGTGAAGCGCGGTCAGCGCCGACGAACACGAGGTGTCGACGGTGATGGCCGGCCCGGCGAGTCCGAGCAGGTAGGCGATCCGGCCGGAGATCACACCGCAGGCCGACCCCGTGATCAGATGACCGCTGTGCCGCGAGAAGCTCGCCATATCCGGGCCGTATCCGGTGGAGTAGGCGCCGACGTAACACCCGACGTCATGGCCGGCCAGATCGTCGGGGTTGATGCCACTGCTCTCCAAGGCACGCCACGAGACTCGCAGCGCGACCCGCTGTTGCGGATCCATTGTCGTGGCCTCGCGCACCGTGATGCCGAAGAAGCCCGGGTCGAATGCGGCCGCACCGGCGAGAAATCCACCCGCGTTGTGAATCTTCTTGAAACCGTCGCGTTCACTGAGCAAGTCGCCGATCGGCCAACCCCGGTCGGCTGGTAGCGGAGACATGCCTTCGCGCTGCTGCGACAGCAACGCCCAGTAACTTTCCGGGCTGTCGACGCCGCCGGGTGCCTCGAGCGCCATTCCGATGATCACCACCGGATCGGCCCCGTGCCGAGTGCGCTCAGACATCGGCAATCAGACCACGTTCGGCGAGTTCGGCGATCGTAACGTACGGCATCGGATTCTCCCTTCAAATGCCAGTCGGACGAACGACTTTCCGTTCGTCAACTGCGGTTATTCAGGTTTGGCCGGCATTCACCCCGGCCGGGGCCATGTGATCCCCACGGCCAACCCCCGTTGGTCGCCGTCCGGCCCGGCAGAACTGTCGCGCGATCCGCGCTTAGTGAACGGTTGCGTTACTGATTCCCCAACCGACCAGGCGTAAACGCTTATCGCTCAATTTCATAGGATTCGTATGGAGCCTGCGGCTGTGCGTACCGGCCGCCGGTAGGTGACCAAGCCCATAGCTCGCTCATAGGTTCGTTGACTTTCACAGGGCCACAACATATTTGGTACCACTACCGGGGCGCCGTTGTGATTGCGGCGGTCCTGAGCGTCGCCCCGCCGCGTAGTCTGGAATAGGTGTTCTCATCCCGTGGTCACCTTCGGACCACAGGCATATTCCCACGCCTTGCGCGAGTCGTGGTGCGTTGGCCGTGGCTATGGGTAGTTCTCTGGGTGGTGCTGGCGGCCGCCCTGTCGGTCACGCTGCCGGCGCTGACACAGGTGGTCCGCGAGCGCACCGAAGAGATCCTGCCCAGCGATGCCCCCACGATGGTGGCGAGCCGCCAGATGACGCAGGCGTTTCGCGAACCGGAGTCGCAGAACATGGCTCTGGTGGTTCTGACCGATGAACAAGGCCTCGACAGCGCCGACGAAGATGTCTACCGCATCTTGGTGGACAGGCTGCGACGCGACGTCGACGACGTCACCAGCGTGCACGATTTCGTCGCGACACCGGCGCTGCGCGAGGTACTGACCAGCAAGGACGGTAAAGCGTGGTTCATTCCGGTAGGAGTGGCAGGAGAACTGGGTTCACCACGAGCCAACGAGGCTTACTCGCGAATCGCCGAGACCGCACAGCAAACGGTCAGTGGGTCGAGGATCACCGCCAACACGACCGGGATCGCGGCCACCGTCTCAGAGCTTGCGGGTATCGGGGAGCGCGACATGCGGGTGATCGAATTCGCCACCATTGCCATGGTGCTGCTGATTCTGTTTATGGTCTATCGCAGCTTCGTCACCATGTTGCTTCCGCTGGTGACCATCGCGGTTTCCCTGGTCGCCGCTCAGCAAGTTGTTTCTGGTTTGGCCGGAGTGGGCCTGGGTATTTCGCAGCAGACGGTTGTCTTCATGACCGCGATGATGGTTGGCGCCGGCGTGGACTACTCGGTCTTCGTCATCAGCCGCTATCACGAGAATGTGCGCGGCGGCATGTTTTCCGATGCCGCCGTCGCGTCTGCGTTGACGGGCATCGGAAAGGTGATCGCGGCTTCGGCGGCAACAGTGGCGGTCACCTTCCTCGGCATGACTTTCACTCGTTTGCAGGTGTTTTCCACAGTTGGACCCGCTTTGGCTATTTCCATCTCCATCGCGTTTCTGGCTGCGGTCACACTGCTACCGGCCCTGCTCGTGATCGCCGGGCGTCGGGGCTGGGCAGCGCCGAAACACGACCGCACCAGCCGGTTGTGGCGGCGGTCCGGAGTTCACATCGTTCGCCGGCCGAAAGCCCATCTGTTGGGCAGTCTGTTGGTCCTGGCCGTGTTGGCAGGCTGCGTACCGCTATTGCGCTCGAATTACGACGCCCGCACCTCGTTGCCGCCATCAGCGCAGAGCAACGTCGGCAATGCCGCACTGGATCGCCATTTCCCCTCGAGTTCGAGTACACCGCAATACATCTTCATTCAGTCCCCACACGATCTCCGCAACACGACGGCACTCGCCGACCTGGAGCAACTGGCGCAGCGGGTCAGTCAGTTGCCTGACATCGATCTGGTCCGGGGCGTCACACGCCCGACCGGGGAACCGCTGGAGCAGGCCAAACTCAGTTGGCAGGCAGGTGAGATCGGCCAACGGCTGTCCGATGCCTCCGGCCGGATCACCGGTGCCGGCGGTGACCTCGACGCACTGACTTCCGGTGCGCGTCAGCTCGCCGATCAGCTCTCCGCCGTGCATAACCAGGTGAGCCAGGCGATCGGTCGCATCACGGGGCTGCTCAACGAACTCACACTGATGCAGGAGCAGCTCAACACTTCCCGCCCCGCCGTCAATCCCAACGAGGTTCTCGCCCAAGCGGACTCCGTGTTGACCGGTCTGGAGGCCAGCCCGGCCTGCAGCACCGACCAACTCTGCAGCACCGCGCGCGGCCAGCTGCAGCGGTTGGTCGCCACCCGCGAGAACAATTCCGGATCCGCCGTGCCAACCCAGCAGCTCCGGGCTTTGGTAAGCAGAGCCATCCAGACGCTGCGTGCCCTCAACCCGAGTCGCCTGCAGCAGCAACTCGCCGGCCTGGAACAGGGGGCGAATGCACTGGCCAACGGCAGCCAACGGGTGGCCACCGGCGTCCGCAGCTTGACCGACCAGACCAAACAGCTCGGCGGCAGCCTGGCCGAAGCGTCAGAGCTGCTGCTTTCGATGAAACACAACGCCTCACAACCGGGGATGTCCGGCTTCTACGTTCCACCGCAGGCGATGAACAGCGCCGACTTCCAGGCGATGGCGTCGGCGTTCGTCTCACCCGACGGCCATGCCGTGCGCTATCTGGTCCAGTCGAAGCTGGAGCCGTTCGACAGCAACGCGATGGACCAGACCCGGGCCATCGTCAACGCGGCCCGCAGCGCGCAAGCCAACACGTCACTGTCGGACGCGTCGATCGGCATGACAGGCATGACGCCGATCTACAGCGAGATGCGCGACTACTACGATCACGACCTGCGGTTCATCGTGATCATGACGATAGTCATCGTCTTCCTCATTCTGGCCCTGCTACTGCGGGCGCTGGTGGCGCCCCTGTATCTGGTTGCCACCGTCGTGGTTTCGTATCTATCGGCACTGGGCGTGGGCGTGATCGTCTTCCAGCTCATCGGCGGCCAACCCATGGCCTGGAGCGTGCCGGGCATGGCGTTCATCGTGTTGGTGGCTGTCGGCGCGGACTACAACCTACTGTTGATCTCCCGTATTCGTGACGAGTCGTCGCGCGGCCTGCGCTCTGGCGTCATCCGCACGGTGGGCACCACTGGGGGCGTAATCACCTCGGCGGGACTGATTTTCGCCGCATCGATGTTCGGCATGTTGTTCGGCAGCATCAGCACCATGGTCCAGGCGGGCTTCGTGATCGGTGCCGGACTCCTGCTCGACACCTTCTTGGTTCGCACCGTCACCGTGCCGGCACTGGCGGTACTGATGGGCAACGGCAATTGGTGGCCGTCCAGGCATCCGCCGCGCGCGATGCGGGTGCCGAACCACACTCACGTTCCAGTCGTAACAGCAAGCACGTAGGAGGAAAGAATGGCCAACCACGACCGATTCGGTCGAACGACCGACGCGGTGCGTCGAACGAGCGGGAGCTTCATTCAGCGCCCGGCACCCACAAGCGATTTCGCGCCGTGGATCAAGCGCCAGCCCGGGCCCGCCGGTCGGACTCAGTCGGGGGCGATCGTAGTGTTCCCGCACGCCGGCGCGGCCGCATCCAGTTACCGGACATTGGCGACGGCGCTGGCTGCTGGTGGCGACACGTTCGTCGTGCAGTATCCCCGGCGGGCCGAGAGGCTCAATCATCCCGCGCCGGAGACGATTCACGACCTGGCTCGCGAACTGTTCCAGGCCGGGCCCTGGCACCGGGCGGCGCCGCTGCGGTTGTTCGGGCACAGTATGGGAGCGCTGGTCGCGTTCGAGTTCGCCCGGATCGCCGAGCGGCGCGGGATCGCCGTGCACAAGTTGTGGGTGTCCGCGGGGCCGGTGCCGTCGTCGGTGGCCGCGTTACCCGCAATGCCCACCAGCACCAGCGAACTGCTCGCCGACCTCGCCCGACTCGGCGGCACCGATCCGCGCTTGCTGGCCGACGAGGAGTTCTCGCAGCTGGTGGCCGAGGCGGCCAGGTGCGACTACGAGGCGATCAACCGCTACGAGTGCAGCGAAAGGGTGCGCATCCGCGCGGACATCCACGCCTTCGGGGGGCGCAGCGACAACCGGGTCGAAGCCGGATCCTTGCGACAGTGGGCACACCACACCAACGGCTCGTTCGGAATGTCCCTCTTCGACGGTGGACACTTCTTCATCAACGAACACACCAATACCGCCGCAAATCGCGTCATCACCGATGTGTGAGCCCAGACAACCGATCGGAGACTTCACCAGTGCGAGTTCACACAATTGCGGAACCAACGGCAGACGCGTCGAAACATGCAGTGCCACAGGATAATCAGCTGTCGCCGGCGGATCAGGCGATGTTCTGCACATTGCGTGCCCTGGAACGTGATGCTGTCGTCCAGTGCGTCTGGCTGTACGAGCACCCTGTCGATGTGGAGGCGTTGCGCAGGTTCCACCACAATCTCGGCTACGGGCTGCTCGGGCGCCGCATCGAGCGTTCTCCCCTCCCCTTCGCGCGCGGCCGCTGGGTCCAGGACAGGTGGCCGGCCGCCCTCGATATCGATGAATACGCCCGGCCGCGTGCCGAACTCGGTGACTGGATCGACACCCGGGCCCGGTTGCCAATCGACCCGGAGCATGGTCCCGGTTGGCATCTCGGTGTTGTGCCCCTGACGGACGGCACGACCGTGGTGAGTCTGGTGGCCTCACACTGTCTGATCGACGGCCTAGGAGTGGTTCGCGCGGTCGCCGACGCGGCCGCCGGACAGGGACACGATCTCGGCTACCCACCGCCGTGCTCGCGGAGCCGATTACAGGCGCTACGACAAGACACCCGCCAGACCGTTCGCGATGTTCCGGACGCCGCACGTGCCCTCGGCGCGGCGGTGCGACTTTCGCGTCAGCGCAGGCGGGACCCGTCCCGACCTGTCGTGGCTCGGCAGCACACCATGGTCGAGCGGTCCGGCCCCGACCAGAGGATCGCCGTTCCCGCGGTCGTCATCCACATCGACGTCGATGATTGGGATGCTCGCGCCCAGGCCCTGGGCGGCGCCAGTCACCACCTGGCCGCGGGCCTGGCAGCCAAACTCGGCGAGCGGCTGGGCCGCCGGCGCCTCCGTGACGGCGTCGTCAGCCTGCAGGTCCCACTCAGCGACCGCACCGATCACGACACCCGCGCCAACACGCTGTCGTTCGTCAGTATCGGCATCGATCCCACCCGGGTCACCGCTGACCTGACCGACACCCGCGCGGCGATCAAGAACACATTCGAGACATTGCGGGAGAACCCGGAGCAGGCGTCTCCCACGCTCCCGGTCACGCCACTGGTGCCCTTCCTCCCCCGGCGGGTGCTCAGGCAAGCGGCGCAAGCGGAATTCGCATTCGGCGATCTTCCCGTGGCCTCGTCGAGTTTGGGCGAGCTGCCCCCGATGGCAGGTTGCCCTGACGGCACCCCGGCGGAGTACGCATTCGGACGTGGGGTGATCCAGCGGGTGCTGCGCCAAGATCTCGAGACTGCCAACGGCGAACTGGCGCTGTGGTTTCTGCGGATCGGCGGCAAGATGTGCGTCACCGTCGGTGCATACCAGCCCGGCGGCACTACTACCAAGCCGATGTTGCGCCAACTGGTGTCGAGCACCCTGGGCGAGTTCGGCCTCGACGGGGTGATCGAATGACCAGCGTTGCCAACAATGTTCCAGCCCTAGGGTTACCGCCGGGACCGCCGCAGGTGATTCCCCGGGCGCTGCAGGGCATTGCCTTCTTCACCGCGCGGCGACGAACCACGCAGTGGCTGGTGAGGCGATACGGCGGCGCATTCACGCTGCACCTGCCCGTCTTCGGACGGCTGGTGGTGGTCACCGAACCGGAGCTGGCCAAGCAGGTCTACATGAGTCGGGCCGACAATCTCGGTGCCATCCAGCCCAACCTGAGCCGGCTACTGGGTTCTGGCTCCGTCTTCGGCCTCGAAGGGCCCGAGCACCGGCGCCGGCGGAAGCTGCTGGCGCAGCCTTTCCATGCGGCCAACATGAAGAACTTCGAGCGGATCGTCGAGCTGGAGACGATCCGGGAGATCCAGAACTGGCCGGAGGGAACCGAGTTCGCGACCCTGCCGGCGATGAAGGCGATCACGCTGAACGTCATCCTGCGGGCGGTCTTCGGCGCCGAAGGCGACGACTTCGACGAACTGCGGCGGGTCATCGTGCCGTGGGCCAAGCTCGGATCGCGGCTGTCGACCCTGCCGATGCCACAGCGGACCTACGGGCGCTACACGCCGTGGGGCCGACTGGCCGCCTGGCGCAATAGGTACGACGTGGTCATCGACCGGCTGATCGACCGTGCACAGCGGCGACCGGAGTCGGCCG
The DNA here is from genome assembly GCF_017086405.1 of Mycobacterium gordonae. Classification (NCBI taxonomy): domain Bacteria; kingdom Bacillati; phylum Actinomycetota; class Actinomycetes; order Mycobacteriales; family Mycobacteriaceae; genus Mycobacterium; species Mycobacterium camsae. The sequence continues at coordinate 120,916 of NZ_CP070973.1, read as the reverse complement.
AGCACACCGACATTCTTTCGCTGCTGCTCGCCAGCTCCTACGACGACGGTTCGGTCATGTCCCGCAAGGACATCCGCGACGACCTGCTGACCCTGCTGGTTGCCGGACACGAAACCACCGCGACCACCTTGGCGTGGGCGTTCGAGCGCCTCAGCCGCCAGCCCGAGGTACTCGCCGCGCTCGTCGCCGAGGCCGAGACCTCAGACAATGTGCTGCGCCACGCGGCGATATACGAAGTGCAGCGAACCCGCTCGGTCATCGATTTCTCCGGCCGGCGGGTTCGGGATTCGGCCTTCGAGCTGGGCTCGCACCTCGTCCCGGCCGGATATTCGATCGTCGTCAGCATCTCCCAGTGCCACAACAACTCCGAGGCGTTTCCCGAACCCGAAAGCTTCGAGCCGCAACGCTACATCGAGGGCAAACCGTCCCCGTTCGCCTGGATCCCGTTCGGCGGCGGAACGCGGCGCTGTGCGGGTGCCGCGTTCGCCAAGATGGAGATGGACGTGGTGCTGCGGACAGTGCTGCGCCATTTGGAGATTCGACCGGTCGCCGGGCCGGCGGAGAAGATGCGGACCGGCGGACTCGGATACCTGCCCAGCGGCGGCGGGCGCGTCATCGTGCATCGGCGAGCGGCGGCGGCCACCTAGGTCAGAAGCAATTGTCGCGCATCTCCAAGGTGGTCCGGTCCAGGCTTTGCAGAAGATCAAGTTGCGGAGCGGTTTTCGGTAGTTCGTAGTTGTAGAAGTACCGCGCGGCGTAGCGTTTGCCGTCGTAGAAGTCACCGGAGCGGCCGTGCGCAGCGACAAGCTGCTCCAGCCACGCCCAGGCGATGACGAGATGGCCGAATGCTTCCAGATATACGGCGCTGTTGGCCAGCGCGGCGTCGACGTCACCGGCTGCAAACATCGAGGCCGTAACGCTGACCAGCCGCTGCCAGGATTCATCGAGTTGTTTCGCCATCGCGGCGGGCTCGCCCGCGAGCGCGCCCGCACGCGACACGGTGCCGGCAACGGTTTTCGTCAACTCCACCAGGCTGGCACCGCCGCGCTGGGTTACCTTGCGGCCCAATAGATCCAGGCTCTGAATCCCATGGGTGCCCTCGTGGATGGGGTTGAGCCTGTTGTCGCGGTAGTGCTGCTCCACGTCGTATTCGCGCGTGTAACCGTAGCCGCCATGCACCTGGATCGCCAGATTGTTGGCTTCCAGACACCACTGCGACGGCCAGCTTTTCGCCACCGGGGTGAGGATATCCAGCAGCAGCGCAGCGGATTCGCCCTCCTCGGGAGACCGGGGACTGCTTTGGATATCGACGAGCCGGGCGCAGTACAGGGCCAGCGCGAGAGCGCCCTCAACGTAAGACTTCTGCGCCAACAACATTCGTTTGACGTCCGCATGCCCGATGATCGGAATTTGAGGCATGGCAGGGTCCTTGCCGGTCACCGGCCGGCCCTGCGGCCGCTCACGCGCATACTGCAGCGCCTTGAGATAGCCGGTGTAACCCAGGGCGATCGCCCCTAGCCCGACGCCCAGCCGCGCCTCGTTCATCATGTGGAACATGTACGAAAGGCCCCGGTGCGGTTCACCGACCAGATAGCCGACCGCCCCCGGCCGACCGTCGGGCTGATGCCGGCCTTCCCCGAAATTCAATGCGGTGTTGGTTATGCCGCGATATCCCATCTTGTGGTTGAGGCCGGCCAGCACGACGTCATTGCGTTCGCCGACACCGCCGTCGTCCCCGACCAGGAACTTCGGCACGATGAACAACGAAATGCCCCGGGTGCCCGCCGGTGCGCCGGTGATCTTGGCCAGCACCAGGTGCACGATGTTCTCTGCCACTTCGTGATCACCGCCGGAGATCCACATCTTGGCTCCGAACAGGCGATAGCTACCGTCGTCCTGGGGTTCGGCGCGGGTAGTGATGTCGGCCAACGACGACCCCGCTTGCGGCTCCGAGAGACACATGGTGCCGGTGAAGCGACCGGCGAGGGTCGGCCTGACGAAGCGCTCGATCTGTTCGGGAGTCCCGTAGTTCGCCAGGAGATTCGCGTTCGCCAGGCTCAACAGCACATAACCGGCCGTCGCCACGTTGGCAGCGTGAAACCACGCCAGTCCGGCGCCCGCCACGACGGTGGGCAGCTGCCATCCACCCAGCGCATGATCCATGCTCATCGCCAACAGGTCGGCCTTGGCGAACGCATCCAACGCTTGCTTCACCTCGGGGATCACGCTGACCCGCTCCCCGTCGAAGCTGGGCTCGTGCGCGTCGTTCTTCTTGTTATGTGTGGCGAAATACCGGGTGGCAAGTTCTTCACACAGATCCAGCAGCGCCGAGAACGTTTCCCGGGAATGTTCCGCAAAGCGCTCCCGGGCCGGCAGCTCGTCGACCCGCAGCCACTCGAACAGCAGAAAATCCAAGTCACGCCGGGACAGCAGATTGGACGCCATGGGTTGTCCTCCCGTCTTCGCCTTCCTACCTGCCTACCCCAGCGAGCGTACGGTGACAGAGAACTCACGTGAGCTAATTGGGCTGGCCCACCGTCGTCGAATTCCCACTCGGCGCGTCGCCTCGCAGCGCGATCGCACCCAGCACGAGGAACAGCCCGGCACCAGCGGTCACGCCCATCAGCATGGTCTTCGGCGCTCCGGCTCGCAGGGCGATCAGCGACGCGGTGACATCGGCCGCGTCACAGACCAGACCCGCCTGCAGCACCGCCTTGCGGATGGCTGGTTCGGGATGCTGCAGGGCAGCACCCAGCACAAGGTCCCGCACCCCGAACAGTCGGGTGACCAGTCCGACGCTGGCGTCGGGGGGCAACTTGCCGAGCCCGAACACCCGAGAACTGAGTGGTGGTGTTGCCCAGGAGATTCCGCCGGCGAACATCCGCATCACGGACATCGCGGTGGCGGCGCGGTTCTGATTGCCGGTCAAGGATGCGGTCATTGGAGACCTGACCTTTCTTTTGTAGTGTCAACTACAAACGTATCTAACCTGTAGTCGGGACTACAATCAAGGCCACATGGGGCACAAGTACACGCGCGAACAGATCCTCGACGATGCCGTCGGGATGGCGCTGACCGGCGGGCTCAGCTCGCTGACCTTCGGCGGACTGGCCAGACACCTCGGCACCAGCGACCGCATGATCGTCTATTACTTTCCCAGTAAGACCACCCTCGTCACCGACGTCCTCGTCGAGATCGGCAACAGGCTGCAGCAGACACTGGCCCGTGCACTGACCGAACCCGCTGACGGCCATCGCCAGCTGGTCAGCACCGCCTTCAAGGTCCTGGCCACCGACGAGTTCGATCCGCTCTTCGCGGTCTACTTCGAGGTGTGCGGACTTGCCGCCGCCGGTGTGACGCCGTACCACGACCTCGCCGCTCCGCTCACCGAAGGCTGGATCGACTGGTTGGCACGGTTTTTCACCGGAACCACGAAGCGGCGGCGCGCCGAAGCCGAGGCGAGCTTGGCACTCATCGACGGGATGTTGTTGTTGCGACAACTCGCCGGGCCGACGGCCGCAGATCGCGCTGCCAAAGTTCTCGGGGTCCGCTGATCACCTCAGCGAGTACCTGATCGGCAGGTGCTTGGGGCCGCCGACGAAGGTAGTGGCGATCAATTGCGGATCATCAGCCATCTCAATGGATTTGATGCGCGGTATCAGTTCAGAGAAGAAGCTGTTCATCTCCAGGCGGGCCAGCGCGGCGCCCAGGCAGAAATGCACGCCGTGTCCGAACGACAGATGCTTATTGGGGTCGCGTCCGACATCGAACCGGAACGGGTCGGTGAACACCTCTTCGTCCCGGTTGGCCGAAACGTAAGACAGCAGCACGGATTCGCCCTTCGCGATCGGCACACCGCGCACTTCGGTGTCGGCCTGCGCGGTGCGCATGAACTCCTTGACCGGCACCACCCAGCGGATCATCTCCTCGACCGCCGTGCCCATCAGCCCGGTGTCCTGCTGCAGTCGCCGGAGCTCACCGGGATTCTCCAACAGCGCCAGCAGTCCGCCGGAAATCGCGGCACTGGTGGTGTCGTGGCCGGCGCTGGCCACGATCACGTAGTAGGAGATGGTGTCCATGTCGGACAGCGGCTCGCCGTTGATGGTGGCGTTGGCGATCGCTGATGCCAGGTCCTCGGTCGGATGCTCCCGGCGTGCTGCGGTCAATGCGGAGAAGTAGTTGAAGAAGTCCAGCAGTGTCGCAAGGACGTCGGTGTTGACCTCGCCACGGCGCAGTTCGGTGTCGTCACCACCGAACATCTCCTGAGTGAGCTTGAGCATGCGCGGGAAATCCGACTCCGGCAGGCCGAGTAGCGAAAGAATCACGTAGAGCGGGTAATTCACCGCGATCTCTTGCACGAAATCCAGCTCCGACCCGCGCTCGAGCATCTTGTCGACGTAGATCTTGGCCAGCTCGTCACAGCGGGTTTTCAAGGCCCGCATCGCCTTTGGACGAAACCAGTCGACTCCGATCTTGCGCATGTCGCGGTGATGAGGGTCGTCCATGTGGATCAGGGTGCGCAGACCGATCCCCGCCTCCTGGTCTGCGAGCAGCTTCTCCTCCAACTCGGTGACCATCAGCAGCAGGCGGGGATGGTTGGTGAACAGATCGTTCTGGCGCTCGATCGCCATCACGTCGGCGTGCTTGGTAATCGCCCAGAACGGCCGGTATCCCGCCACGTCGACCCAGGACACCGGAGCGTGCGCCCGCAGGTGGGTGAGCGCCTCGTGCAGTCGCTTCTCGTCGGCGTAGGCCGCGGGGTCGGCCAGAACCCGTGCGGCCTCATCCATGGTCCGGGTGCTCATTGTGTCTCCTCATGGTGCCGGTAGCAGGGGGATGTCAGCGTCTGCAGGTGGACGACGATCGGGGCGGGTCAACAGCCACGGCAGCACCTCGTATGATGTGGAACGCTATAGTTCTAGATTATGCCTGTGCCCGCGAATGGGTCAAGATGTCGTAATGACCGGCCGTATCTATGGCGGACTGAGCCCTGAGCAGCGCTCGCAGGGCCGCCGCGCACGCTTGGTGGAGGCAGCCCGTGCGTTGATTGCCGAGTGCGGCGTGGCGCCCCTGACCGTCGACATTGTCGCCCAGCGGGCGAACCTCAGCAAGCGGTACTTCTACACCGAGTTCGACACCAAGGATGACCTGCTCGACGCGTGCGCCGAAGAACTGTTCGGTCGGTTGTACGCGCAGATGGAGGAGGTGCTGGCCGCTGCCCCGCTCACCGAGCGCGTCGCGCGCACGGTGCGGGTGGTCGTACACACCCTGGCCTCCGATCCAGCCGACGCGCGGCTGTACATGGAGTGCCCGGCCTACCCGCGACTACGCGAACGCCAACAGCGGGCGGTGCGCGACTTCAGTGAGTACATGGCCGCTCATGCGATCGCGTTCACCGGAGATCCCAGGCCGGGAGTCGACCGGGTGCTCGCCACCCGCGCGCTGGTCGCCGGAACGACCGAGCTCATCATCGGCTGGCTGCACGGAGACATCGACACCGACGAGGACAGCATCGTCGCGACGCTGACCGCCACCTCACTCGGAGCGGCGGCGACGCTGTGAGTGGCCCGGTTTAGCGTCATGTCGGCCCGCGAACTGATCGTGCTGGGCACTGCCAGTCAAGCGCCCACCAGGTACCGCAACCAGAACGGCTACCTGTTGCGCTGGGACGGCGAAGGGCTGATGTTCGACCCCGGCGAGGGCACCCAGCGACAGATGCTGCTCGCCGGCGTAGCAATGAGCAGCGTGACCCGGTTGTGCGTCACCCATTTTCACGGTGATCACTGCCTAGGCGTCCCAGGGATCATCCAGCGCCTGTCCCTGGACGAGGCACAGCACCGGGTGCACGCCTATTTCCCGGCTTCCGGGCGGCAGTACTTCACCCGCCTGCGTCACGCCTGCGTCTTTCACGACCGCGCCGACATCTGCGCGCAGCCCGTCGCCGTCGACGGGCCGGTGGCGGCGGGAGAGTTCGGGGTGCTGGAAGCGCGGCGGCTCGAGCATTCCACCGATGCGATCGGTTATCGGCTCATCGAGCCCGACGGTCGTCGATTTGTGCCCGAACTGTTGGAGCGCTTCGGGCTCGATGGTCCCGCGGTCGGCCGGCTGCATGCGGCCGGCTCCATCGACTGGGGTGGGCGGACGGTCGATCTATCGGAAGTCAGCGAGGCGCGGCCGGGCCAACGGTTCGCCTTCGTGATGGACACCCGGCTGTGCGACGGGGTCTACGCCCTGGCCGACGGCGCGGACCTGCTGGTGATCGAGGCGACGTTTCTGAGTCGGGACTCGGATCTGGCCGCGCGCTACGGACACCTCACGGCGCGGCAGGCGGCACGGGTTGCGGCCGAGTGCGGAGTGCGGCGGCTGGTGCTCACCCATTTCTCGCAGCGGTACACCAGCACCCGGGAACACCACGACGAGGCGGCCGAGGTTTTCGACGGAGACCTCGTCATCGCCGAAGACCTGGCCCGCATCCGGGTCCCCGAGCGGCTCTGATCAGCCCTGGCCGGCACACAGTTCGTGGTGGTAAAACCCATTCCCGCCCAGCCTCTTGGCCTGGTACATCGCGGCATCGGAAGCGGTGATCAGGTCGATCAGAAGTGCCTGATGTTCACCGGGTGTGATTTCGTCGAGCCGGGCGCAGGCGGTGCCGATGCTCGCCGTGACTCCCACCGTCGAGCCGGCGATCGCGTCGCATATCTGTTTGGCCAACTGCTCGGCGTTGCAGTTCGCCGCGGTGCCGGCCAGCAGGAATTCCTCGCCGCCGCTTCTGGCCACCACCGCCTGTTCCTCGGCGGCGGCCAGCAGTGCCTGTCCGACCTGGACCAGCGCGTAATCACCCGCGGCATGACCGCGGTTGTCGTTGAGACCCTTGAAGTTGTCCAGATCGACGACCAACACCACCAGGTGAGCGTCGATACCCCGGCGGGCCAGCATCATCCCCAACGCGTTGTGCGCGAACGCGCGCCGGTTCAACAGACCGGTCAGCGGGTCGCGGTCGGCCCGCAGCAGATCGCCCGCCAAGGCACGGACCAGAACCCCGATGGCCAGCGGCAGAGCGATGTTGACCTCGACCACCAGCCACAGATCAACCACGGCCAGCGACGGGTGCCCCATGTCCGCCAGCCGGCCCGCCTCGAAGAGGCCGACCGCGGCGGCCACCGCAAAGTTGTACAGCACGAATCCGGTCGTGTGGAAGAACGCCATGTACGCACCGAAGGTGGCGAAGGCGATGCAGCCGATCAACGCGGCCAACGGTTTGGGATGCGCGAGACACGCCAACGCGACGGCGATGTTGCACGTCAAACCGTACGCCAGCGACTGTGCACGTGTCGGCCAGCGCCAGATCCACAGCAGCGCCCCGGCCGTCCCGCCGACTACCGCAGCCCAGGTCATGGCGACCGGCACCGCACCGCGCGGGCCGTCCGCGCCGGACAGCAACACCAGCAGACACAACACCAGCGACGTCGAAATGAACGCCATCAAGGCCCGGGTGGCACCGCTGATGCCGCGCGCGGCCAGGTAGCCAGACAGCCAGTCAAACTGATCCGCCCGCTGCCACCGGTTGAGAATCCCGAGTCGCCGCTTAATCGCCACCACCGATATCAGAGTCGAAGTACCGGCCCGCCATGATCCCCTTAGCCCCGGGGCCGGACACGCAGATTATTGCTGATACCCGTGGCGTTGGCGACCACCTGAAGTCGGCTGATCGGCATTGGCTATAGGGGCGCCACCCGGTCCGACCATGGCACTGCCTGTTCCAATTGCGCTGCCAGACGAATCAACAGCGGTTCTCCACCCAGCGGCGCCACGAACTGGACGCCGAGCGGCAGGCGGTCACCGGTCCAGTGCAGCGGCAACGAGATCGCCGGCCGGCCGGTCAGGTTGGCCAGTTGGGTATAGGGCACCCAGCCCAAGTTCTTCTCGACGATGTCGTCGACGATCTTGGTGTAGCGCAGGAGGCCGGCGCTGCGGGTCTTGATCAGAGCGTCTGACGCGCGCTGCAACATGACCGGCATGTCGAACTCGCCGATCTTCGGCGGCGGGGTCGCCAGAGTCGGCGTCAGCAGCAGGTCGTACGAGTCGAAGAACCGGCTCAACCGACGAGTGTGATCATGGCGCCGTTCCACGGCGTCCACGTAATCGAGGCTGCTGGTCGCCCGGCCGATAGCCGCGATGATCAGCGTGTCGCGCTCGAACGCCGCATTACCGGCGCCGGTGAGTCGCTTAGCCGCGTCGACGTCCCAGGCGAGATGGACAAACCAGGTGAGCAGGAAGTCGCGGGCCAGGACGGCGTCGTCGCACGGCGCCTGCGGCAACTCCTCGACGTGGTGTCCGAGCCCGGTCAGGGTCCGCACCGTGGCCTCGGCGGCAGCGAATGCTTCCGGGTGCGGAACGGGGGTGATCGCCGACGGCACCCGCACCCCGATCCGAAGTCTTCCAGGGTCCTGTCCCACGGCGGCCGCGAAGGGCGAGGCGGGCAGAGCGGGCAGGTAGGGCCCGGACGGCTCGCCACCACAGATCACATCGAGCATCGCCGCGGTGTCCCGCACGGTTCGTGACACCACACCCTGCACCGCCGCCCCGTGCATGGATTCGCTGGTCGCCGGCCCCATCGGGGTGAGCCCGCGACCCGGCTTCAAGCCGATCAGGCCGCAGCAGGCCGCCGGGATGCGGATCGACCCCCCGCCGTCGTTGGCACCCGCGCACGGCACGATGCCGGCTGCCACGGCCGCGGCCGACCCCCCGGACGATCCGCCCGGCGTTCGCTGCGTGTCCCACGGGTTGCGCGCCGGGCCCCACGCCTCCGATTCGGTGATCCCTTTCGCACCGAACTCCGGCAGATTGGTCTTGCCGAAGATGACCAGGCCGGCATCGATCCAGCGCTGGACGATGGTCGAGTGCTCCGCCACGGGCGTCGACATCAGGGCCCGGGACCCCTGCGAGCTGGGTAGGCCGGCATAGTCCTGGGCAAGGTCTTTGATCAAGAATGGAACGCCGGCGAACGGGCCGTCCAACTCCTCCGAGGGGGACGCCGGGACATCGCGCACGATCGCGTTGATCCGTGGGTTGACCGCCGCCGCCCGCTCCCGGGCGAGGGTGAGCAACTCCGCCGCTGACACCTCCCGATCGGCGACCAGCTTCGCCAGGCCGGTGGCGTCATAGGTCCGGTACTCCTCGAAGTTCATCTCCTGACCGTATGTCCCGCAGTCGCCTTTCACGTAGGCGGCGCGGGTTTCGGAACCTGGGAATGCGGCGATCCTGACTGGATGAACCCCCAGCAGCCAAGCGACAGCGCGCCGGTGCCCGAAGACGCCCGCGAGACGACTCCGGCGCAGCGCGCGGAAGAAGACCGGCTGGAACATCAAGACGGTGATCCGGACGCGCCGGCGTCCCGGCAATCAACCGACGAGATCGCCGACGAAACCACGCGTTAGCCGCTCAGAGGTAGAGCCCTGCCGGCACCGCCGCCCGGTAACGACCGTTGCCGATCTCGCCTAAAAGCGTTGCAGTACAAACGCTTCCGTCAGCGCCGGCCAGCACCGCCCGGCGGACGACTTCCCGGATGTCGCTACCGCTGGTCCGCTCGGGCAGCGCGGAGACGACGGCGGCCGGGTCGACGTCGCGACCCCCGGGGATGTCGCGGATCAGAGCCGCCAGGATGCGCGCTGCGTCGACGCGGTTGGGGTATCCGACCTCCACGACCGAGTCGAACCGTCCGGTGCGGATCGCCGCCTTGTCCAGGGTCGCCGCGTCGTTGGTGGACGCCAATGTCAGAATCCGGGCGTCGGCTTCGATGTCCATGGCCTGCAACAGTTCTGACAGACCGCCGTCGCTCGACCCGCGGCTACGGCACCACAGATCTACGTCTTCGAGCACGATCAGCACCGGACCGCCGAGACGTTGCGCCTCCTGCACCACCGCGGTCAGCAGGTCTTCGCCCGCCTTGGCCTCGACGTAGATGACCGTGAAGCCGCCGACCACTTCGCGGGCCACCACCGCGCTCACCGCTGACTTGCCGGTGCCGGGCGGCCCGCACAGCAGCACACCGCGCCGAGCCCCCAGCCCATGTGCCCGCAGTTCTTCGTGACGGTCGCGCACCGCGGTGACGCCGAGGTCGACCTCGGTCCAGACTTCGTCGGGAACGATGACGGTGTCACGAGTGACCGTCGACGGCAGCTCGATGATGCTGAAGCTGAGCCCGTGATTGTTGGTGGCACGCACCGCGCGGCCCCGGTACGGGTTCAGCTCGGTGGCGCGGCGGGCGAGACGATCCAGCACCGCGCGAGCGTGTGCCTGGTTGTCCGGCGTGACGAATGCGCTCACCTCGGCCGAATGCATGATGCCGTCGCGCGCCTCGATGTGCACGACGCAGCCCGCGTCCGCCAACAGCGCTCCGGCCGGGAAGTGCACGCGCAGACACAGTGGATGGCGGTAGCGCTGGTCGCCGATCTCGGTCTGCGTCCATTTCGGCGGGTAGGCGTACTCGCCGGGGCCGATCTCGCACACGGCAGCGTGTTCCTCGATCCATTCCGCGAGGGCCAGAGCGACGGTCAGTCGGGACACCGGATTGAGGTCACGCGCTTCGTCGAGCAGGTACCCACAATCCGGCACGCCCAGGCAGCGCGCGGTGAATCGTTCCGCGTTCTCGGCAGTTTCGCGTTCGGCGACTCCAACGAGCAACTCGCCGAGCGCGCGTAGCGTGGGACGCACACCGTAGTCCAGGCCATCCAGCCAGTCACCGACGTCATCGATCACCCGACGGTGCGCGGCACCGCCGCCGGTGCTCCCGGCGGTCAGGTCGGTCAATTGGTCATCGGTGAGAGTCATTGCCTTGTCGTGGGTGTCGTTGGGTCAGCAGCGGTCCACCTTCGCAGCTGACCGGGAGGTGGTCAACTGGTTTTCCGGGCCAGCCGTGCGAGGATCCACGGTGGCCGACGACGCGCCGGAGGTTCCGATGACCGGACAGGTCGGCCTGATCGACTACCTGGTGCTCGACGACGACGAGGCGCACCTCGTCGCCCAGGAGTGCAACCGTTGGCGCCCGGTTCTTCGATCGCCGGAATGCGTGCGCCGGCTGCTTCGCGACCGACTCGCCCGCGTGCCGGTCGCGACCGAATGCAATGTCTCCTACGGAATGGCTGTCGGCGTCGAAAGACTTTCTGGCGCCGGGCTGCTCGGCGGCGGTCGACGGCCGGATCGGCACCGAGGCGGCACCAACTTTGAGTTGTTCGCCCGGATCAGCGAGAAGAACCATGCCTACTCGACGCTCAATCCGCTTGCCGCATAACAGAAGCGGTTCAAACGTCGGCGCGCGGTGAAGGTCTCGGCGTCGGTGCTCACCACCCACCCGTACGAAGAGGGCTGCCAAGGTGCTGCCCAACGTCAACACCCTGACCCGCAACGCTGCCGCAATCGCCCACGAGCAGGCCGGTATCGGTCCGGATGATCTGGACCTGGTCGAACTGCACGACTGTTTCGCCACCGCCGAACTGGTGCACTACGACAACCTGATGCTGTGCGAAGTGGGCGGGCCGCGGACTTTTCAACTCTGGTGCCACCTGGCGCCACGGCACGACGCCGGTCAACGTCTCCGGCAGTCTGCAATCCAAGGGCCACCCCATCGCGGCGACCGGTATCGCCAACGTCTGGGAGATCTGCCACCACCTTCGGGGTCAAGCCGGTGATCGCCAGATCGACAATGCCAGGGTGGGGTTGGCCCATGTCATCGGCTTGGGCTCGGCGTGCGGCGTGCACGTGCTAGAAAGTCGGCCGGGTAGCCGGCCGACCGGTGTTGCGCCGAAACGCTACGTCACCGACGCGGCGTAGATCTGTTCGATGTTCGATCTCAGCTTCGTGTCGAACTCCGCATCGGTCTGATCGACCAGCAGGCCCTCGGTCAATGCGCGCGAAAAGCTGGCGATGAGACCGTGATTGCGCGCCAGGATCTCGCAACTCTGGGCGAGGCTGTAGCCACCGGACAGGGCGACCACCCGCAGCACCCGGGGGTGGGCGATCAGCGGTGCATAGAGATTGTCTTCGCTGGGCAGTGTCAGCTTGAGCATCACCTGCGTATCCCCCGGCACCTCATCGAGTTTCGCGCTCAGCGCCGCCAGTAACAAGTTGTCGGCTCCGGGCTTGTCGGGGCTCTCGATACTCACCTCGGGCTCGATGATCGGCATGAGTCCACGCTCGAGGATGCGGTAGGCGTAGTCGAACTGTTGATCGACGATGGCCTTGATCCCCCGCTCGTTCGGCTCCTGGATGAACGAGCGCATCTTGGTGCCGAAGATGGCCTTCTCGACGGCCCGGTCCAGCAGGGTGTCGAGCCTGGTCATCGGTTTCATAAGCTGGACACCGTTTTCGGCGCTGTCGAGTCCCTGGTCGACTTTCACGATCGGCACCACGCGCTTGTGTTCCCACAGGAATGCCGCGGTGTCCCGGCCGTCGATGGTCCGGTCCATGGTCTGCTCGAAGAGGATGGTGGCCAGGACCTGGTCGCCGGAGAACCCCGGACTCGCCATGATGCGTTCCCGCATCTCGTGGATGAGGTCGAACATCTTCTCGTCACCGTCGTAGGCATCCTCGGAAATGCCGTACAGCCTCAAGGCCTTCGGGCTGCTCCCACCGCTCTGATCCAGCGCCGCGATAAAGCCCGGCCGCGACGCCATCGCGTTGCGTTGTTCCTCGTTCACCGCGCCCCTCCTCCTGACCTTCCCGCCAGCCGGGTGACATCCCGGCCGTCGCGGAAGTACGACCACCAAAACGACCATAAACAGTGCATGCACGGCCAAGGCCAGCTGGGCAGGCTGGCCGAGAAAATCGCCGACGGGCAGACTCAGCCCGCAGCACCGGCGTTTATCGCCGCCAGGGCGTCGGCGCTCAGTCGGGCGAGTTCGTCGGCCTCTTCCCGGTCCAGAGCGGTCGCGAAGATCTCCGCCATGCGGCTATTGGTCACGTCCTCGACCTCGGCGTAGCGGTCCCTCTTCGCGGCGCCGTCGTCGTACGGCTCCGGCCAGGCGAACATCCTGGTGTACTCGGGGCCCTTGTTGAGCATGTGCGCTTCCACGGGGCTGATCCCGGAGTCGGCGAGGACATTGAAATGGACGGCCGCGCGCAACTCGCGCAGGATGAACATCACCTGAAGGGCCCGGGCCGGGGCGTCGTCGGCCAGCGGCATGGTGCGCCAACCGGCATACAGCGGCAGGCCCGTGCCCGGAGTCGCCGCGATGATCCTCTCTCCCAACGCGGCCAGGCGGTCCAGGCCCGCTGCGCCAGCCAGGTACTTGCGGCCGAAGTCGGCGGTTTGTCGCCAATACACCTCGGCGGCGCCGGCCGCGCCGCGCACCGCGACGCCTTCCTCCCACATCACGCCGAGGGACTTCGGCTCGAACACGGCGAACGCAGCGCTGACCGTCTCGCCGCCGACATCGCCCAGCACGCCGCCGCGGCCGGCGACATATCCGGCCAGCGGGTTCTGATAGCCGGCCGCGATGCTCTCGGTGAAGGTCTCCGGGTGCAGCATGAACACCGCGACAGCCTGCTGGATCGGGTCACCTGCAGCACGCGCGGCTTCGACCATGTCGGTGTCGGTCATCGCAATCCTCCTTCGCCGTTGGGGCGGACTTAGCCTGAGACAATCTGCTCATGGGCGTCAAGAGACGCGACCCGCACGCGTGCCCCTGCGGGTCAGGCAGCAGCTACGCCGACTGCTGCCGGCCGTTGCATGCCGGCGAACGAGACGCCGGCACCGCGTTGGCCCTGATGCGGTCGCGCTTCAGCGCGTTTGCGCTGGCGGACACCGCCTACCTTCTCGCAAGCTGGCATCCCGGCACGCGACCGAAGCGGTTACCGGTGGACACCGACGTCGAGTGGCGGCGGCTGCAGATCGTCGACACCGAGGCCGGTGCCGACGCGGACACCACCGGGGTGGTCGAGTTCCGCGCCCAGTATGTGCGCCACGGCGTACGCAGCATCCTGCATGAACGCAGCCGATTCACGCGGGTGAAGGGCCGCTGGGTGTACGTCGACGGCGATGTGCTGGATTGACGTTTCAGGGGCGCACTGTCACCGCCCTTGAAAGGCGGGTGATCGTTTCTGGAAGCGGGCAACCTGCGCCTCGACGGCGTCCTGACTCTTCCACGCCGCCTCGAACATGTCCTGATGGACGGGCCGCTCGGTGTCCCAGGCACCGTCGTCGTTGAGCACTCGCTTGGCGTGTCGCAGCGACAGCGGGGCCAACCCGGCGATTTCGTGTGCCCACTGCTGGGCGTCTTCGAGGGTGCCGATCCGGTTCGCCATTCCGCACGTCAGCGCCTCGTCGGCGGGGAGTTTCTGAGCCGCCATCAGCATGGCGCGGGCTCGGCCGTAACCCACCAGGGAGGTGAGTCGCCGGACCGTCCAGGTGTCAGCCGCCAGCCCGTATTTGGCTACTGGCAGTTGAAAATACGCGTTGGCGTCGACCACTCGGAGGTCGCAGATGATGGCCAGCTGCACCCCGGCTCCGATGACGGGACCGTTGATGGCGGCAACCACGGGCACCGGTGTGTGGTCGATCGCCGCGTTGAGCGCTATGGCCTTGTCCATGAGCTCATCGATGAGGTTCTCCGCAGAGGCAGCCCCTGCCCCCGACAGGTCCATGCCGGAGCAGAAGACGCTGCCCTCGCCGGTCAGGACGATGGCTTTCACCCCGTCAGGGGCGGCACCGTCGAATGTCGCCCGCAGTTCGTCGATCACCGCGGCGTTGAGGGCATTGCGCCGTTCCGGGCGCTGAATCCGGACCGTCAGCACATCGGCGTCCCGAGAGAGTCCGATCACGCCGCAACCTCCGCGCCCGTCTTGGGAAGGCATCGATGCAACACCACGTCTCCTTTACCTCGCTACTTTTTCAAACACTTTGCGGTGGCTACAAATTCATGCCCGAGAACATGGTCCGGGCCGGATCATACTTCTGGCGCACCGAGCTTAGCCGGGCAAGGTTGGCACCGAAGTATCGTGCCGGCGGCTGATTCGCCTCCAGATAGTTCACGTAGCCTCCCACCGAATACTGTTGCACCGCTTGGTGTGCCGTGCTGAGCCAGCTGGTGGCGGCCTGCGGGGAGCCGGAGGTTTCTACGTACCACTGCACCAACGCGGACTGCCGCCGCCACGGAAAGGCCGTGGCGGCCGGAGCCACGGTGGCCATGGCGCCGTCCAGCGCGTGCATGATGGCCAGCATGCGCCCGGCGTTGCGGGGAAAGGCGTCGACGGCCGCGGCGATCCCCTGGGCAACGGCCGGGGTGATTGTCGTGAACACGTCCGATCCGCCGACATAGCCCAGAGGGGCCGGGTTGAGGTTGTTCACCGCCAGGTACCGCACCAGGTCGAGGTAGTTGAAGGTGTGGTTCTCGGTTCCGGTCGGTTGCACTCCAACGGCCGAAATGATCGCGGCCGCAACGCTATTGCCTGAACCAGCCGGACCGGTCGCCAGGATTCGGCAGTGGGTGCCGGTCGCGTCAGTGGTGCTGTCGGCCAGCGCCCAACTGTTCCGGTCAGCGGTGCGCAACCAGTTCTGCCAGCCGACGAGGACCTGCGGGAACGCCTGTGGGGCGAAGTTGAGGTTCACCGCGTCGACGTCCTGGGTGGGGAAGGTGGCGAACGTCAATGAGGTGGCCACCCCGAAGTTGCCCCCGCCGCCGCCCCGCAACGCCCAGAACAGGTCGGGGTTGCTCGAGGCAGATGCCGTGACGCTCTGGCCGCCGGGCAACACCACGGTCGCGGAGGTCAACTGGTCGCACAGTAGGCCCGCGTGCCGGGACTGGGCGCCCAGCCCACCGCCCAGGGCGTGCCCCGCGGCGCCGACCGTCGGGCAGGTGCCGGTCGGGATGCCCCGGCCGGCCGTTGCCAGGGCCTGGTGCACCTCGTATAACCCGGTAGCGGGCGTGACCGTCACCTGTCCGGTGGCCGCGTCGAAGTTGACGTCACCCGGTAGTTGGCGCAGATCGAGCACCATGGTTCCGTTTGCCGTCGAGGCGCCGGTATAGGAGTGCCCACCACTACGCGGGGCGACCTTGAGCTTGTTGGCCGTGGCGAACGCCATCGCCTTCTGCACATCGGCGACGGATCTCGGTGTGACGATGGCGGCCGGCGTCAAGTCGCTGTAGTTGGTGTTGAACACCTGCTTGGCGGCGCCGAACTGGGCACTGTCCGGCAGGATGACCTGCCCGCCGAGCGCGGTGGAAAGACCGTCCCAACCGGATGCGGCGGGATCGGCGGCGGCCCGGCTGGTCCCGAACACCAGGCCCGCGGCGAATGCGCCGGCGGCACCGCGCAGAAAGGTCTGACGCGAGATCCGTGCTGGGCATTCCGTCATTCGGGCATCGTCGCCCGGTTGATGAGCCGGAGTGCCGCGACGCGTCCCGGCACAACCGAACCGTGGCCGAACCTTTATCGGCACTGTGACGTAGCTTTCATGTCCTTTACGCTAGTCGCTAATTTCTGCTTTGATGTACATCGCTATGGACGCTAAAGATCAGGATGACAACAAGAAGCGCGGTTACGAGATGCGCGCCCGCAAGGATGCGGCGGATGCGACGCACGAAGCGATACTGCAAGCAACGATCGATTGCTTCGTCGTCGAGCAGTCGGTGGCGATCACGCTGAACATGATCGCCGAACGGGCGGGCGTCACGGTAAAGACGGTGATGCGGCATTTCGGCAGTCGGGAAGCGGTGATCGCCTCCGCGTGGGCGCGAGTCCACGAGGAGATACTCGTCGAGCGGATCCCCCCGAGCGAAGACCGCGACCGGGCATTGGAAGTCCTGCTCGAACACTACGAGCGTCGTGGGGACATGGTCCTAGGTGTGCTGCGCGAGGAGGACTTCGATCCCCGGGCACGCTCGATGTGCGACAGGGGACGAATCGAACATCGGCGGTGGGTCACCGAAGTGTTCAGCAGCCGACTGCCCGATGAAGATGAACCGGCCCAGCGGGCCCGTGTTGTCGATGCCCTGGTGGTGGCGACCGATCTCTACACGTGGAAGTTGCTGCGGCGCGACCGGAGTCTGACCACCGATCAAGTGCGAGATCGCATGCAGCTGATGACCGATGCGATTCTCGCGGCGATCTGATTATGCGCCGTCAACGCATCCCCGATGCGTTGGCACAAAGCGCACACCTCATTGCGCCGGCGTTGTGGCCGGCTGAAGCACGAATCTCCCGTAGCTCGTCAGGAAGGAGCAACCTATGCAAGAACCCTATGCCACTTGCGAAGTCGTCAAGATGCCGCTGATCTCCACGGCCCCCCGTCGGTCCAGTTTCGATAGCCTCCGACTGGGGGTGCTGTGCAACACCAAGTGGAACGCCGCCAAGTTGCTGCTCCTGACCGTGCGCCAACTGGTCGACCACGGGTTGAGCCTGGCAACAGTCAACTACTACGACAAGGCGCATTTCTCCTGCAACGCCGGCTCCGAGTCGGTCGCGGAGATCGCCGCCGACAACGACATCGCGCTCACCGCAATCGGTGACTGCGCCTGGAGTTATTCGGCCTGCATCAGCGACGCATTACACCTCGAGCGAGCGGGAGTCCCGACCGTCGCGTTCGTCACATCGGAATTCGAACTCGAGGCACTGCTGCAATGCGAGTTGCTCGGCATGCCGGGACTGACACCCGGGGTCACCGAGCACCCGATCAGCAGTTTGACCACAGAACAGCTGCAAAGTTGTGCCGCCAAGATGGCCTCGCAGGCTCGTCGCATCTGGTTCGGCGCCGACGGCGCCTTGGAGGCGGCGATGTTCGAAGCCGGCGCCGGTCGATGAACGGTGGCGCCCAGCGGCGACGTTAGCCATCGCCCCGGGAATCAAACTCAGCCAGTTCGCTCGTCGCCGGGCACCTCGTCGCGGCGCTCGAGAAAAACGGCGGCCCAACGCAGCACCGCGTGCTAATCATGACCAATGCCGTTGCCGCCGCTCTCGACACGGAAACCACAGCAGCCGTGGTGAAGATCTTGTTCGTCACAGTCGACGGTGGCGGCAACATTTCGCCACAGCTGGCGGTTGCCCGGGTGCTGCGATCCCGCGGCTCGCGGATCCACTTTCTCGGTCACCCGGGCATCCGCGATCGAGTGGAGGCTGCGGGATTCAGCTTCGAATCATTGCCGACCAGAACCGATTTCGACCCCACCCGGCAACGGTCATTGCTTCGTATGGCCAGCGATATCGCCAAGGTGCAGATCGATCGCCGGATCGGTGCCGCAGTCGTAGCCGCGGCATGCCGCTACGGCGCCGACGTGGTCGTCATCGACATGCTGCTGACGGCCACCATCGACGAAGTCGTCGCCGCGCACATGGCGACCGTTGTCTTTGTGCACTGCTTCTACCGACAGGTGCAGAACAAGGCGGGTGGACCACTCGGCTGGCTGATGCGCGCCCGCGGCGTCGACCCGTTGGGCGCAGAGCGCAGCGGTGCGCTGCACATCGTTACCGCCCGCCGTGACCTCGATCCGATCCACGGCACACCACCAGTACATCATGTCGGGGTCGTGTGGCAAGGCGTTCCCACCGAATCCACGGTGCTGGAGGTGCCCCGAATCCTGGTGAGCCTGAGCACCTTGGGGATCGCCGGACAGCGGAGTATGTTGCGGCGAATTCTCCATGCTGTTGCACCCTTGCCGGTACACGCGACGGTGACAGTGGGCCCTGCGATCGACGCCTCGGGATTGCGGGTACCGGCGAACGCGTCGATTCACGACTGGCTCGACCATGACGAGGTGCTGCCCACCACGGCTATGGTGGTCGGTCACGGCGGACACAGCACCACCATGCGGGCGCTGAGTTTCGGTGTCCCGGTGGTCGTCTTGCCGGCAAACCCGCTGATAGACCAGAAGATGGTGGGCGCCGCACTCCACCAGGTGGGCGCCGGGATCCTGCTGAGCAAACACGCCAGAACACGACGCATCCGGACGGCGATACGCGCGGTATTAGAGGATCCGCGCTATCGAGACGCCGCAGATCGCCTTGGCCGACAGATTCGCCAGCGCGACGGCGCCCAGACCGCCGCGGACGAGATCCTTCAGTTCGCTAGGGCTTCCAGGTTGTGAGCGGCGCGGCGGAACACGACGGCGCGACCGCCGCGCAACGGCGCGTTGGTGACACCACGGTAGTGACTCCACTCCCCGGCGGCATCGGTAGCGCGTAAATCGAAGCACCGCAACAGCGTCCGCAAGACCACGACCATCTCCATGTTGGCGAAAGCCGCACCCACACATCGATGTATGCCCGCGCCGAAAGGCACCCATGTGGACGTGTCGGGCGGATTGTCAACAAAGCGGTCGGGATTGAATTCGTCTGCATCGGGAAAGTTGCGATGCGAGCTGTGACTGAGCACCATACTGACCGCAACCAGCTGATTCTCCGGAATCACCCACTCCCCCAGCCGCAATCGGGCCCGGGTGACCCTCAGCAGACCCTGGATCACCGGGTGCGTGCGCTGCACTTCCCACACCGTGGCCTGCAGTAGACGCGTTTCGTCACCGTCCGCTTCAGCGACCAGCCGGGCCAGTAACTGCGGGTGACGCCGCAACCGTTCGACGGCCCAGGCCAGTGTGGCACTGGTGGTCTCGTGACCGGCTGCCAGCAGCGTGAAGAGCTCATCAGCGATATGGTCCGCGGTCATCGACCGGCCGTCTTCGTAGCGAGCCGCCAGCAGCAGCGACAGCACGTCGTTGCGGTCATCGAAGTTCGGGTCGGCACGTGCCTTGGCTATCAGCTGCTCGATGACCAGGTCGTAGCGGCGACGCTGACGCGCGAAGCGTCCTCCCGGGCTCCACCGCCCTAAATCACGGCGGGCCCACAACGGCAACAAGGCCAGCCGTGAGCCGAGCGCCACCATTGCGGGCAACGACTCGCGCAGTTCCTCGAATTCGTCTCCCTCAGCGCCGAATACGGCTCGCAAGATGGCGTTCAGTGTTATTCGAGTCATCGATGGCAAGGTGGCGAAGGCCTGGCCTTCCACCCAGCCAGCGGTCTCGCGCAGCACCTCTTCCACCACGACGGACTCGTAGGCGCTCATGCGTCTTCCGTGGAATATCGGCAACAGCAACCGTCGACGTTGCCGGAGCTCGGCACCGTGCAAATTCACCGTCGAGCCCGGACCGAACACCGAGCCCACGTGGGAGGCCGGCACGATCAGATCATCCTTGGTGCTCAACACGTCTTTGATCACCGCCGGGTGACCGAAGACCGTCACCTGACCGACGATCGGTAGCCGCACCGTGAAGGCATCGCCGTAACGGCGGCCCAAAGCCTTGACGGCAGCCCTGCGAGCGGTCAGAAATGCCACCGCGACAATCAATCCTGGTATCGGCACCACCGGCGGCCGCAGCACTGTATCCGTCGTCGCTTGTGCCGCCATTAGCCGCCTTCCTGGTACGAATTTCGATAATCGGGCGCACATTCGGGAGCAGACCGCACGGCGTCGTTTAGCAGGGTGCGCGTGTAGGCGAAGCAGGCCGCGCCACCGACGATCACCGAGGGCGCGATGGCGATGGCAATATGCGGGGTGCCGGCGAGCGCATTGCCCACTACCAGCCATACCGTGGCCAGCGCCGTCGTCACCAGGGGGGCGAGCCAGAAACCATGGCGGGGTTTGGCGGGCAACCTGAACACCCGTTCCAGCACCGCCGTCAGCACCAAGGTGGTAGCGGCGCTGAGCATGAACTGAGCCAACCCGGCGTGCAACGCAATTCGAACCCCGAAGCGGTGATGAGCCGCCCCTGACCAGCATCCGTACAGCGCACCAGTGCCCATGGCAACGAGGACCGGCCGTCGTACGCGTCGCACCAACGATGCGCAGGTGGACATTGTGCTCATCGCGCCAGCCGTGCCCGCACCAGCCGCAGCACACCGGCAAGGATGTTCGCCGCATCGAGAGGTATCCATACCACCACCGCTTCGCCCGCTGCCCAACCGGGTGCCATCGCGGTGTAGAAGCGCACATCCGGGTCGCCGCTCATCCGTTGCATTCGCGAAACATCCAGCGGCACAGCGTCCGAACGCACAACCCAGGGATCAGCGCCAATCGGCTGGTAGTGCCTGCGACTGCTGACCGCCATCGCCAACCTCTCCACCTCCGGCGGCGTCGAGTAGCTGCGGCTGGGGTATAACCGCGGCATGGTGGAAGCCAGCAGACGATAGACCGCCGGCGAAGAGCTTCGAGTGGCATATGCCAGCGGGGTGCGCGGCGAACGAAGCTTGAAACGGAGGGCCTGCCCCAACCCGAAGAGCCCGGCCAGCGCGCCGCCACGATAGCCCGGCCGGAAGAACACGCCGGCGTTGATGACCGCGATGTTCTCGCACTCGAGATGGTCGAACGCGACGTATGAGAAGCCGGCACACTGGTCACGCTCATCGTAGAAAAGGACGAAACGCCCGTCACCGGCGCTGAACACCACGGCCGCGAAATCATCCCGGCTGCAACCCCGTGCGGATTGGCGGTAGATGTCGTAGAGGACGTCCACCAGCGCCCTGCGCTGGCCAGGTCCGAGTGATCCCGAGTTCAGATGTACGCGACGGACGATGCGTGCCGATGCCGAATCGCGTTGCACGGGAGTCGATCGCTCTGGAGTCAGCCGGGCCGGGCGTTTCGCTGTTACACGCATGGCGCGCGCCGCCGCTCCCTCACCACTGGGTCGCGATTGTTCGAGGCTACCTTGCGTCGCCAATTGGAGACCCCGTCCATTGAGTTTGCTACCGATAAGTCCCATATGCTAGGTATTCAAGACCTGTGTGGCAATAGTTTGGGGTGTCGGAAAAGTGCGGCAACGGATCACCCTCGCAATTGAATGCAAAGGGCCGTGGCACAGATATTGGGCGCCGGCCGGAGGCGCCGGCCAGATGCCGCCGAGTCGGGTTGTCGCGTCGGTGAATACCCAGTTCAAAGGGTTTTTGCGCTTTCGTCAGCGATCCGCAGCGGCCCCACTCAGCATGGGTACGCACCCGTTTGATGTCCACCACGGTGACACCAATTTGTGTCATCGGCAGATTTCAATACGGCGATTTGATGTCCGAATGAATGACATTGGACGTCGCGTCGAAATCGGCATGCTTCGCCAGTCGTTACGAGGAGTTTTCCGATTGCTGTGGGCCCCATTTCAGGTCCAGGCGATGGACACTGAACCGGCACGCCGACAATGTTCGCGCCGCCGGCTTCCAAGAAAAGTCCAAGGTTCCCCCCAGCGGTGTTCGGGAATCTCTCCACGAGCCCTTCCCGAGCTCTTCCCGAGCCCTTCCAGCAGCACAGGAGTCGCGATGACGAACCGTCAGGTCTCGAACGTAGGAAAGTTGATCGCCGCGACCGGTTTGGCGATCGGGATGTTCGCCACCTCGACCGGGGTAGCGCATGCGGAAGCGTCGGCACCCGTTGGCTTCTGGACGACAGGCACTGGGTCAGAGCAACTGTTGGTGAGCCAGCGCGGGTGCTCGCTGGCCAACGGCGCGGGAGTGCCGACCACGTCGGGCCCGTGCAGTTGGAACCCGTCCTCCCGGGGAGGAATCCTGACCATCGTGAGCAGCCAGACCCGTCGACCGGCACCGATCTACTTCAATGTCCTCTGGGTCGACCAGTCGACGATCACCGTCGAAGGTGATGTGTTCTATCGGCGATAACGCTTCGCAACGTCGGTGGCGGCCTGCCCAGGTCCGCCCGGCGCCGCCGCCGCCCGGCGCCGAACTTGTGCGGAATATGCTGCCGCCGGCCAATTAGGCTCCATCCGGACGGGCGGCAGGGCGTTCGTCGACTTGGCACAAGGGGCTACGCATGACGGGTAACGACAACAACATCGCACCTGCGAACCACCAACCTCCGGCCGGCGGGTATCCGCCACCCCCGCCCGGCGGCTATGCGCCGCCTGGGCCTCAGTACGCGCCGCCACCTCCGGCACCCATCACGCCCAAGAAGGGTGGGGTAGGCAAGCGCATCGGCGCGGCCCTGGGTGCCGTGGTCCTGGTGATCGCCGCGAAGGTTGGACTGCATGCGGTGACGCACCGACATGACGATCGCCCGTCCGGCAGTAGCGGCTTCGACTATGCGGTTGGCACCTGCCTCAACCTCGCCAAAGCAGGAATCATGGTGAAGCCGAGCGACGTGCACGTGGAGCCCTGCTCCTCCCAAACCGCGCTGTCAAAGGTCGCGAAGAAGTACAAGGGCGCCAAGAACTGCCCCAACGACAATTACGGAACTCTGGAGGGCGGCGGCAGCGGCCTGTGTCTGGAAGACAACCTGACCATCGGCAGTTGCTATCACCAGGCGCTGATTTCGCACATGTTCGCGTCAACCGCCTGCACGCCCGGAGCGCTGTCCAGCGACCCCACCTTCCGGGTGGCGCTCCGACGTGACGGGGTCGACGACCCCGGGTTGTGCGGCGGGGATCAGCAGGTGGTGAACTTTCCTGAGCCGCCACTGACGTACTGCATGGACGTCCTCGAGCGCAGCGGGTAACGGCTCAGCCCGCGCCCTTTCCGTTGTCCACGCGGTACACGGCGCCGTGAACGGCCGCGGCGTCGTCGCTGGCGAGGAACGCGATGACGTTGGCCACGTCGACAGGCTGCATCATGCCGCGCGGTGCTGCCGAGCGAAGGATCAAGTCAAAGTTCGGGTTTTCCGGGGCGCTGAACTGCTCTATCTGCGGCGTCAACATGCCGCCGGGGCAAACGGCGTTGACGCGCAAGCGATCTGCTGTGTACTCGACAGCGAGCGCGCGGGACAGTCCGATCAAGCCGTGCTTGGCCGAGCAGTAGCCGGCTGAATACGCCTGGCCTTCGACACCGGCGATGGAGGCGACGTTGACGATGTTGCCGCCGCGGTCCAGCAGATGCGGTAGCGCCGCCCGACATAGGTAGAATGGGCCGTTGAGGTTGACCGCCAGGTCGTGCGCCCATTCGTCGTCGGTCATCGAGTCGGTGCGGCGCATCTGATGATGCCCTGCGATATTGATCAGCACATCGATGGCGCCGAATCGTGCGATGCACTGTGCCACGGCACTGCGGCAGGCTGCCGGGTCTGTCACGTCCGCGGGAACACCGGCGCCCTCGGCGATGTCGGCGAACACCGCGTTGAGTTTGGCGGCGTCCCGCGCGATACCGAAAACAGCTGCGCCCCTGCGGGAAAGGAGTCGCGCCGTTTCTGCGCCCAGGCCCGAGGATGCGCCGGTGACGAACGCGACCTTGCCTTCAAACGTTGTCATTGAGCACCTTTCGACCGACGATCACCATGCATTGTGCCGCAGGGGTGACTGGCCCGACGTTCGACGGGAATGAATCCGGCGACCACAGACTTGCCTACCGAGTAACGAGGCGGTTCGTGAGCGACAGAAAGGTTCCCCGAGATGAGCATGACTTTGGCTGGAAAGCGGGCGCTTGTCACCGGAGGCTCCCGCGGCATCGGTGCCCAGATCGTGCGGCGGCTCACCGCGGACGGTGCCACGGTGGCGTTCACCTACGCGGCGTCGGCGAGCGACGCCGAGAAGCTCGTCGCTGAAGTGGCGGACAACGGAGGCAAGGCAGTTGCCATACAGGCCGACGCGGCCGATCCGGGCCAGATCTCGACGGCCGTCGAACAGGCGGTGACCGAACTCGGCGGCCTGGACGTGCTGGTCAACAACGCCGGTACCGCCTACCTGGCCCCGATCGACGAGTTTCCCGCCGAGCAGTTCGACCGCGTCGTCGCCGTCAACATCGGTGGCGTGTACTGGACCGTGCGCAGCGCTGTCGCGCATCTCGGCGAGGGCGCGCGGATCATCAACATCGGCAGCATCAACGCCGACCGAGTACCCGGGCCCGGGCTTTCGGTGTACGCGCTGACCAAAGGCGCGGTGTCGTCTTTCACCCGTGGACTGGCGCGTGAGCTCGGCCCGCGCGGTATCACGGTCAACAACGTTCAACCCGGCCCGATCGACACCGCAATGAATCCCGCCGAAGGCGAGTTCGCCGAGAGCCTCAAGCTGGTTTCCGCGCTCGGACGCTACGGCCACACCTCCGACGTCGCCGCTATGGTGAGCTTCCTGTCCGGCCCCGAGGCCGGGTACATCACCGGAGCTAACATCAACGTCGACGGCGGTTTCACGGTCTGACGGCGCAACCGATTCGCGGTCACCCGACAGATCACTCGGACGGGGGTTGGTGGCCTGCCGCACGGTGAGTACCTCTTCGAAAGAGCACAACCACGGAGGTAATCATGTGCAGCACCAAAGATCCCACTGACCATTTCCGCACCACCTGCCCACACACCGGCGAATACTTCATCGACCGCTACAGCTGGCCGGGTATCTCGTCGATCGTGCTCGGTGTGATCTCACTCGCCGCCGGTGTGGCGGCGGCGGCCTACCGGCACCACGAGTGGCTGCTCACGTGTGGCGTGGTCGCCGTGCTGGCGATCGCCGGAGGCCTCGCCTGGCTGGCGGTGGAGCACCATCGCGTCATGCGCGTCGAACGCGATTGGCATGCCACCCATTCCGGTCCGCCACGAGTGAGCCCACTGCGACCGGTCGGGTAGGCCCTCCCCGTCCCAGTCAGCCGGGGGCCTGCCATCCTGGCTGACGATGGATGAGACTGAAGCCGTACGTCAGATGTGGCAGGCACTCGGGCTGCCCGGCATCGTCGATGTGCACACGCATTTCATGCCCAAGTCGGTCATGGACAAAGTCTGGAAGTACTTCGACGAAGCCGGGCCACTGGTGGGCCGCACCTGGCCGGTCACCTACCGCACCAACGAGCAGCGCCGATTGGAGACGCTACGCGACTTCGGGGTACGGGCGTTCACCTCACTGGTCTATCCCCACAAACCGCAGATGGCGGCCTGGCTCAACGAGTGGGCGACCGGCTTCGCCGCTGCCACGCCGGACTGCCTGCACACGGCAACGCTATACCCGGAACCGGGCGTCGAATCCTACGTCTGTCGGGCGGTCGACGCGGGCGTGAGAGTCTTCAAGGCGCACATTCAGGTCGGCCAGTACGATCCCACCGACGCGTTGCTCGACCCGGCGTGGGGCGTCATCGAAGATGCCGCGATTCCGGTCGTCATGCACTGCGGGTCCGGCCCCGCTCCAGGCAGATACACCGGCCCCGGGCCGGTCACGACGTTACTGGCGCGCCACCCTCGACTGCGTCTGATCGTCGCGCACATGGGCATGCCCGAGTACGGCGATTTCCTCGGCCTGGTCGAGCGTTATCCAGAGGTACGACTCGACACCACCATGGCTTTCACGCCGTTCATCGAAGAGACGATGCCGTTTCCGCGCTCTGAGCACGGGCGGCTACGCGCGCATGCCGACCGCATCCTG
Source organism: Mycobacterium gordonae (assembly GCF_017086405.1). Taxonomy (NCBI): domain Bacteria; kingdom Bacillati; phylum Actinomycetota; class Actinomycetes; order Mycobacteriales; family Mycobacteriaceae; genus Mycobacterium; species Mycobacterium camsae. The sequence goes on along the minus strand of NZ_CP070973.1, from coordinate 94,604 downwards.
TTCGGCAGCGACTTTCCGAACATCCCCTACGGCTTCATCGAGGCGATGCGCGTCCTGACGCGTCTGCCGGGTGTCGACGACGAATGGCTACGAAAAGTACTGCACGACAACGCCGCTCGCCTTTTCCAGCTCGACACGCGATAACACGTCAGCTGCGATGTGCGCGCAGCTGATAAAGCCCGTGGGTCTTCGCCACCACAGTGCCGTTGGCATCGGTGACGACCGCGTCCAGTATGTAGTCGGACTTGCCCCGCTCAGCGGCCTCGGCTTCCACGCGTGCAATGGTCTCCTCGTCCAGCTGCGCCTCCGCCCGCAGCGGGGTGCTGGCCATCGCCTTAAACGAGATGTCGACGTTCTTCACCAGTGGGAAATACTTGCTCGCATCGAAGGTGGACAGCGCGATGATGCCGCCCAGCACTTCAGCGACGGTGAATTGAACGCCGGCGTAGATGACACCGAAGTGGTTGCCGTTGCCCTCGACCGGAACGCTGGCAGCGGCGAAACCGCGCCGAGCCTCGACGATCCGGACACCCATGTGTTCGGCGATCGGGATGGTCGATGACAGAGCGGTATTCATCATCTCGACGACAGAGTCGGTCACATCGTCGATCGTCGCACACCCGCCCCCGGGCGCGGATGGTCGGGCATCCCGGACGTCGGCGAGAAAGCGCCTTGCCGGTCAGGGCCGCCATCCGGGCGAAGCCTGCGACCACTGCCAGCGGGCCGCTCAACTGGCCGGCGATGGAGCTACCCAAACCAGTGGTGGCGCTCATCGTCGTCCCGTCACGAAATCCCTCTTGCCGCTGGGGATGTCGAAGTGGTCATCAGCTTGCCCCGGTCTGGTGTCGTTTAACCGTTACTTCGGCAACTCGGCATCGGGTGACGTCGCATCGTTCCGGACTACGGAACGATCCCTGTCCTGAAACAGGCTCCGATCTAGGGCCGCTGATTGGACGTCACGCAACCGGGTAGACCACCGCGATGAACCTGCATGGTGCCCTGAGCCGTGTCGAGGAGTTCGAGGTTCTCGACGGAACGACCGAGACAGCCTCCCATATCGCCGAACAAGTGCTGGGCCGTCACGGCCTGGCGGGAGCCCTGCGCGGCTCGTGGCTCGGGCACCCGGTGCACCCACTGTTGATCACGCTGCCGATCGGCGCCTGGATGACCTCGGCCGTCCTGGACATCGTCTTCGGGGACACCACGGCAGCCCGCCGGCTCGTCGCCACCGGGCTCGCTGCGCCGCCGCCCACCGTGCTGGCCGGGTGGGCCTAGTCCACGCTGCATCCAATGGTGTTGGTGTGGTTATATTCTCGCTGTCCTACCGGGCCTATCGCAAAGGCCGGTGCCGGGCGGCCCGCCTGTTCACCCTGCTGGGGTTGACCGCGATCGGTGTCGGCGGCGCCCTCGGCGGTCACCTCTCTTATTCGCAAGGCGCCGGCATGTTCCGCTGGCAACCACTACGTGCGGTGACCAACCGCAGCACGGCGGAGTACCGGCGCGCCGCGTGAGGTAAGCGCCGGTTTGCGAACCCTTTGGATGTAAAACTTGTCAACATGGCATCCGGCTCGTACCACCACGGCAACCTGCGGCAGGCACTGCTGGATCATGCCGTGACGCTGGCCCGGGCCGGCGGGCCCGACGCGGTCGTGTTACGCGACGTGCAGCGCGCGGCCGGAGTGAGTAACGCCGCCGCCTACCGCCACTATTCGGACCGGCAGGCGTTGTTGGGGGCGGTCCAGGTGTACGCGATGACACTGCTGGGCGAGGCGATGGTGGAGTCGATCGCCTCGGTGCCCAATCGCGGCCCGCGCAATCGGCGTGCCGTGGCACGGTTGCGGGCCACCGGGCAGGCCTATGTGGATTTCGCCCTGGCCGAACCTGGCTTGTTCCGAACGGCATTCGCCCCTGGCGGACCACAACAGACCGACCCGGTCGTAGCACTCGACCGTCATCCGTTCCAGATTCTCAGTGGCTGCATCGACGATCTCGTCGCCACCGGCGTCCTCACGCCGAGCCGGCGCGACGGACTCGACGAAGCCGCATGGGCGGCCGTGCACGGCCTGTCCTCGCTATACCTCGACGGACCACTGGCCGCAGCGGACGCCGACCGCAAGCAGTTGATCACCGACCGCCTCCTCGACGTCGTCCAGGACGGTATCCGCTAGACCCCGCCATGTTGACAGCGATAACTTACGCTGGCATGCTTGCCGATGTTACTGCTGTCAACATAAGGCGGACGCCCGATGACCATCAACACCCCCGAACGTTCCGATATCAAGCCCCCGCCGGCGCGGGTCCGTCCCGCCGCTATCCTGGCTGTCGTCCTGGTGGCGTCCCTGGCGATCAATGTGGAAACCACGATCGTCAATGTCGCACTGCCAACCCTTAATTCGGCGCTTGGTGCCTCGACGCGCGGCCTGCAATGGATTGTCGACGCTTACAATCTGGCGTTCGCCGCGCTGGTGCTGGCCGGTGGCACCATCGGGGACAAGTTCGGGCGCCGCGGGACGCTGATCGGCGGGCTCGTCCTCTTCGCGCTGAGCAGCGTGGGCGCGGCGCTGTGCACCACGACGGGATCTCTGACCGCGATGCGGGTGGTGATGGGCGTGGCATCGGCGCTGATCTATCCGACCACGCTGGCCATCATCACCGACACCTTCCGGGAGCCTCGTCAGCGGGCGGTCGCGATCGGGCTATGGGGCGCGGTCACCGGCCTGGGAGTGGCGGTGGGCCCGATCCTCGGCGGCGCGCTGCTCGAAATGTTCTGGTGGGGCAGCCTTTTCCTGGCGCTGGCGCCTATCGCCCTCGCGGCGGCGCTCGCTGCGCCCGTCGTCATCCCCGCCTCCAAACCCGACCCCGACTCGCGCCTCGACCGGGGCGGGCTGCTGCTCTCGGTGGTGATGCTGGGCGCCCTGGTCTACACCATCATCGAAGCGCCGGAACAGGGGTGGAGTTCCGCGCGGACGCTGGGCGGCTTCGCTCTGGCTTTGGCGGCAGGCGTGGGCTTTGCCCTGTGGGAGCGACGGCAGCGCGACCCGCTCATCGACGTCATGTTGTTCACCAATCTGCGGTTCAGCGCGGCAAGTGGGGCGGTCACGGTGGCATTCTTCGCCCTGTTCGGGTTCATCTTTCTGATCACCCAGTTCATGCAGCAGCTTCAAGGATTCGGGCCGCTGGGCACCGGCGTGCGGATCTTGCCGGTCGCTCTGTCGATCGCCGTCGGATCGGTTCTGGGCACCAGGCTCGCAGTCAGTCGAATCGGCACCAAAGTGGTTGTTTTCCTTGGACTCCTGATGATGGCCGCGTCCTTTGCCTGGATCAGCACGTGCGACTTGAGTGTCAGTTATCTGGAGATGGCCGCACAGATGGTGCTGCTGGGCGGCGGGTTGGGCCTGACCACCGCGCCGGCTACCGACTCCATCATGGGAGTGGTCCGGCCCGAGCAGGCCGGTGCCGGGTCGGCCGTCAACGACGCCACCCGTCAGGTAGGCGGCACCCTCGGCGTCGCGGTCATCGGCAGCGTGTTCTCTACTCTCTATATCCGTCACCTCACCGAAAGCCAAGCGCTGCAGGAGCTACCGCGCGCGGCCCAATCCGCTGCGCAGGACGGCCTGGCGCAGGGGCTGGCCGTGGCGGGCCAATCTCCGGCTCCGATCGCGGGTACTGTCCGCGCGACGGTCAGCGATGCATTCCTGTCGGGCATGAGTGCCGGCTGCCTGACCGCCGCAGCGGTCTGCCTGGCCGGAGCGTTGTTCGTGCTCGCCGTGCTGCCGGCCCACCCGACCGGAAGCCGGGCATGACCAAGCGCGAGAAGTACCGACCGTGGGTGGTGGTGACCGGCGCCAGTGACGGGATCGGGCGGGCGGGTACCAAACATGTTGCCCCGGTGCACGATTCGGACCCCGCAGACGAGCCGGAGATGATCGCCGGCAACGTCGCCGCCGTCGCCGAGCGGCCCGATGGTCCGCCGCTCGCACGACCGCTCAGCGGCGCGGCGGGATCGTGTTGTTCGGCTCCATCCTCGGCTGGCAAGCGGTGCCGGGCCAGGCGACCCAGGCGGCATCCAAAGCCTGCGTCCAGAACTTCGCCGAGGGTCTGCACCGTGAACTCGGGCCACGCGGCGTCGACGTGCTGTCGGTGGCGCCCGGGCCGGTACACATCGGTTTGGCGGCGCGTGCGGGCCTGACGTTAGTCGGCTGCCGCACCCGAGACGGTGGCCAGGGCGATGTGGTCGGCACTCGGGCGGTGGGTGACAGTGGTGCCGGGTGTGCAGGCGAAGTTCTTGACGGCTTCCCTGGCACTGCTTCCCCGCCGGGTCAGGTCGTCAATTCTGGGTCGCGTGACGGCATCGATGCGGCGCTGAGGAAGTTGCTGCGGAATTTCGCGCGGGACCGCCATACGATTTCCTGACATGCGGTGACACACGGGCGGTGACCGCGTCGGTTCGGAGGTCGAAATGTCCTTTGTCATTGCGGTTCCGGAATTCTTGACGGCGGCGGCCTCAAATCTGGGCGACATCGCTTCTTCGATCGGCGCTGCCAACGGGGCTGCGGCGGGCCCGACCTCGGCCTTGCTGGCGGCTGGGGGCGACGAGGTGTCGGCTGCTGTCGCGGCGATGTTCAACGAACATGCCCGGGCCTATCAGGCGGTCAGCGCCGGGGCGGCGGAGTTCCACCAGCAGTTCGTGCAGCTGCTGACAGCCGGCGCCGGCTCCTATGCCAGTGCCGAGGCCGCCAACGCCAACCCGCTGCAGAATCTGCTCAATCAGATCAACGGGGTCGCGGAGACATTCCTGGGGCGCCCACTGATCGGCGACGGCCGCGACGGCGTCGACGGAACCGGTGCCAGGGGACAGAACGGCGGCTTGCTGTGGGGCAACGGCGGCAACGGCGGGTCGGGTGCGGCCGGGCAGAACGGCGGGGGCGGCGGCGACGGCGGGTTCTTGTTCGGTAACGGCGGCCGGGGCGGCGCCGGTGGTGCCGTTCCCAACGGCTTTGCCGGCTGGGGCGGTAGCGGCGGCAACGCCGTCGGCCTGTTCGGCAGCGGCGGCGCGGGCGGCGTCGGCGGAGCAGGCGGCACCGGGGTCGCCGGCGATGGCGGCAACGGCGGTAGCGGCGGGCTCCTGTTCGGCAACGGCGGCGTCGGCGGCGCCGGCGGAAGGGGATTCGTTGCCGGGTGGGGTGGTTACGGTGGCGACGGCCTCGGCCTGCTCTACGGCGCGGGCGGCACCGGTGGCGCCGGTGGAGCCACCCCGTTCAACGGCGGAGTCCCTGGCATGGGCGGTACTGGCGGCAGCGGCAACGTCCTGTTCAACGTGATCAGCACGGGCGCCGACGGTGGTGCCGGTGGAGACGCCGCCGGCGCCACCACCGGAGGGCAGGGCGGTCAGGGCGGCAGCGGCGCCGGCCAGTGGCTCGGCTTCGGCGGTGCAGGCGGGGCCGGTGGCGCTTCGCTCGGTACCGGGACAGGCGGGCCCGGTGGCTACGGGGGTGACGGCGGTGCCTACTTCGGCGTAGGCGGGGCCGGCGGTAACGGCGGGTCCGCGGATGCCGGAGGCCGGGGCGGGGTCGGCGGCCTGGGCGGCCTCGGTGGCATCATCTTCGGGCTAGGCGGCGCCGGCGGCAATGGCTTCGGTGCCGCCAACCTGGCCTTTGGCGGCAACGGCGGCCAGGGCGGGTATGGCGGCTTCCTGTTCGGGATCGGTGGCCACGGCGGCAACGGCGGCATCGGCGCTACACCGGGCATTGGAGCACCCGGGGGATTCGGCGCCTACTTCCTGTTCGGGCCTAACGGGGCGCCGGGGCTGACGCCTGCGTAGATTCGCGTCTCCGCGGGCACATCAACCGGATTGCCCGTCACCGCCCATCGCCGTGTTGATCAACGACGCGCCCCCGTTGCCGCCTGCACCGAGGGAATTGCGTCCGCCGTTACCGCCGGTCTGGCCAAAGTTGTTCAGTGCGCCTCTTCCTCCGTCACCGCCGTCTATCCCGTCGTCACCGTTACCCCCGTTCGAGCGAACGCTGGCCGACACGGCGCTGCCGCCACCACCGCCGCCACCGCGGCCACCGATCTCGCCGGCGCCGCCCCGGCCGCCATGGGCGTTCAGCGGATTGCCGTTGCCGTCGAAGCTCGAGGAATCACCTCCCGAGCCGCCGTTCCCGGCAAGGGCACCGGGGCCGCCGGCAGCGCCCCCTCCCCCGCCACCTCCACCGTAGGCGACGGTGTCCATAGCCGCGCCGCCGCCACCGCCACCGCCACCGCCTCCTCGACCGCCGGCCGCGCCGGAAGCAGCAGCTCCTCCGCCGCCACCGCCGCCGATGCCCCCTCCGGCGATGGCGCCGGTGCTGGGCTTGGTCGCCGTGCCGCCGGTGCCGCCTTTACCGCCGTTGCCGCCGTTGCCGCCGATGGCGCCACCGCCTCCGCCGTCACCGCCATGGCCGCCGGCGCCTCCACCACCGCCCCCACCCGAGAATCCAACATCGGGAAACGTGGTGCCGGAGTTGTTGGCGCCGCCGACGCCGCCGTTGCCGCCGTTGCCGCCGTTGCCGCCCTGACCGCCGAGGGTGTTGCCCGCACCTGGCGCGCCGCCTGCGCCGCCGGCGCCGCCGGTGCCGCCTCGGCCGCCAGCCTTACTGACGGTGCCGGGGGCTTCGGTGATGTCGGCACCACCAGGCCCGCCCCTGCCGCCATTCCCGCCGTTACCCCCACTGCCGCCAGCGCCGCCGCCGACGCCCTCGAACCCGGCTCCCCCAGCGCCTCCGGCACCTCCGGCGCCGCCGGTGCCACCGACACCGCCCGCCGTAGCTTCAATAGGGGCCTTCGCCGAGATGCCATCGGCTCCCTGTGCGCCATCGCCCCCATTGCCACCGAGGCCCCCGGTCCCACCACTACCGATGCTGCCCGCTAGGCCGCCATCGGTCCCGTTGCCCGCCGCGCCCGCGGTGCCACCGGTACCACCTTGGCCCCCGGCTGCACCCGCCCCGCCGGCGAAGGCGGTATTGGTGCCACCCAGGCCTCCGGTGCCGCCGGCACCGCCGATGCCGCCTTTGCCGCCATTTCCGCCACCCGACTTCCCGAAGCCGGCACCGCCGTCGCCACCCCTGCCGCCTGCACCGCCCTGACCACCCTGTCCACCGGCGGTAGGGCTGGCGTCCGAGGTGCCGTCGACGCCGGTGCCACCACGGCCGCCGTTGCCGCCGAGCCCGCCGACACCTCCGGTGCCGGCGGTGCCGTCCGCGCCGCCGCTGTTGCCTTTACCCGCTGCTCCCGCGGTCCCACCGGTACCGCCCTGCCCGCCCGCGGCACCGCTTCCACCGGTGTTACCGGTGTTGTCGCCGCCATCGCTGCCCGCGCCGCCCCTGCCACCGATACCGCCTTTTCCACCGGCGCCCCCGCCGGCACCGCCATCGCCGCCCTGGCCGCCGGCGCCGCCCTGGCCACCCGGGTTACCCGCCTGCGGATTCGCCCCGGAGGCCCCGGCAATGCTGTTGTCGGCTCCCGCTCCGCCGTTACCGCCGAGCCCACCGACACCGCCGGTACCGATGCTGCCGACCGCGCCGCCGTCGGTGCCTTTGCCCGCTGCTCCCGCGGCTCCACCGGTACCGCCCTGCCCGCCCTCGGCGCCGCTTCCACCGGTGTTACCGGTGTTGTCGCCGCCATTGCTGCCCGCGCCGCCGGATCCACCGACGCCGCCCTTGCCGCCGGCACCACCCCCGACGCCGTTGAAGCCGGCACCACCCGAACCGCCCTGGCCGCCGGCGCCGCCCTGGCCACCCGGGTTACCCGCCTGCGGATTCGCCCCGGAGGCCCCGGCAAAGCTGTTGTCGGCTCCCGCTCCGCCGTTACCGCCGAGCCCACCAACACCGCCGGTACCGATGCTGCCGACCGCGCCGCCGTCGGTGCCTTTGCCCGCTGCTCCCGCGGCTCCACCGGTACCGCCCTGCCCGCCCTCGGCGCCGCTTCCACCGGTGTTACCGGTGTTGTCGCCGCCATTGCTGCCCGCGCCGCCGGATCCACCGACGCCGCCCTTGCCGCCGGCACCACCCCCGACGCCGTTGAAGCCGGCACCACCCGAACCGCCCTGGCCGCCGGCGCCGCCCTGGCCACCCGGGTTACCCGCCTGCGGATTCGCCCCGGAGGCCCCGGCAAAGCTGTTGTCGGCTCCCGCTCCGCCGTTACCGCCGAGCCCACCAACACCGCCGGTACCGATGCTGCCGACCGCCCCACCGTCGGTTCCGGCCCCGGCCGCGCCTGCGGACCCACCGGTGCCGCCCTGCCCACCGGAGGCTCCGTTTCCGCCCGTGCCGTTGGTGTCGGAGCCACCCAGGCCACCAGTTCCGCCTGCGCCACCGACGCCGCCCTGTCCCCCGCTGCCTCCGCCGACACCGTTGATGCCCGCCCCACTGGATCCGCCGGCGCCGCCCGCGCCGCCTTGTCCGCCCTGTTTGCCTGCGGTGGGAGCGATGCCGGACACACCATCGGACCCGTTCGCGCCGCTTCCCCCGCTGCCCCCGGTACCACCGGCGCCGCCGACACCATTGGCGCCGTGGGCGCCCGCGCTCCCCCCCAAGTTCAAGGGTGCTGTTACAGCTCCCCCGGCGCCACCGGCGCCGGGGCTACCACCACCACCGCCGACCCCGCCGTCACCGCCGGCGGTGCCAGGGATTGTTGCGGCGGCACCGTGCCCGCCCGTGCCACCCGCGCCGCCCAGGCCGCCAGTGCCGCCCGCACCAGCAGCGCCGCCGATCAGCGCTTGGCTGACACCGCCGACCCCGCCGGTCCCACCGGCCCCGCCCACTCCTCCGGTGTGCCCGACCATGCCGCTGGGCCCTACGGCGCCCGCGGCGCCGATCGCACCGGCTCCGCCGGTGCCGCCAATCCCGCCAGCTCCGGCAGACCCGAACAGCGACACCAGCTGCCGGTTCGCTCCACCGGCGCCGCCGTCGCCGCCTGTCCCTCCCGCCTGGAGGGTGCCGGCCGCACCGGCCCCGCCGGTCCCCCCGGCACCGCCCACCCCGCCGTTGCCGCCGCCGATCAGACCGTTCGCTCCGCCGGCTCCGCCGACCCCGCCGGACCCGCCTGGGGTCGTGGCGTTCCCGCCGGCACCGCCGGCCCCACCGGCACCCCACAATCCGGCCGATCCGCCATGGCCACCCGCCTGTCCGGGGGCACCCGACCCGCCATCACCTCCATTGCCCCATAGCCAGCCGCCGTCTCCGCCGGCCTGCCCGGTACCCGGCGCCCCGCTGACGCCATTGCCGATCAACGGGCGTCCCGTCAGAATCCTGACCGGGTCGAAAGCCGCCAGACTCTGCAAGTCTTGCGCCAGTGTCTGCAGCGAAGCTGCACTCGCCGCCTCCGCCGCCGCATAAGCCCCCGCACCTGTCAGCAGATTCTGCGCCAGACCGGTGTATCCCAGCGCCATACGCGCATTCAGGGTTTGGAAATCCAGCGCATGCGCGCCGAACAATCTCGCGACGGCCGCGGACACCTCGTCCCCTGCCAGCGGGGCGATCTGGGTGGTCCACAGTGCCGCCGTCGCACCAGCCGCCCGAACGGCGTCCCCGACTCCGGCCACGTCACCCGCCGCCGCAATCAAATACTCAGGATTTGCAATCACCAAAGACGACATTGTGGCCTCCGGGCCTGATCGGGCTTATTCAAAACTGCGCCGCGCACGCTACTCCCCTTGGCGCAGGTTTTCCACCGATCGCCGTTATCTTTAATCCAGAGCGGCGACGGCACGAATAACCGGCGGTCGAGCAGGTACCGGTGTCGCCCACTCGGAGGTCAGCCAGGCGAGCGCGGACATCGAGATGGCCAGTCACCAGCATCTTTCATGTTTCACATGGCGACACCGAAAGGTGCAGCTACCTTGGGCGCCGATGCCGGGGACACCACGAACTCTTCAGCGCACTTGCGTAACCCTCACCGCAGCACCGCGGTGGGTTTGAACTCAGAATTCCATTCCAAGATATTTGCGAGGCCACCGATAACGACGTGAAAAGGACATACTGAATTCGTATTCGGTAGTGGACGGACGCCAATCTGATTGTCCTTGGCATCCGTCGCGTGCCCGACTGGGCACCGACGTTTCGGCGGACTCGCCGAGGCGAACGACAGAAAATCAGGCGCCGCAGTCGGCGGCGTCAGGAACAGGTCGCCATAACAGAACGTCGCCGACATAGACGGCTTCCGGCGCCCGACAGCCGATCGGGTGCTCTGCCCCGCAGGTCAACGCGCGGGGCGCCCGCCTGCGAAGTTAGAAACGCCTTACCGGCCGGCGTTCTGAGCCAGATCGATGGCGTACTGGCTCACGAAGTGGCCGGCTGCGGCCCCTCCGTTGCAAGATCCGTCGGATTCACCGGGGCGCTTGACCCACAGATAAGCGTCGGCGTGCCCGCCCGCCGTCGCCGTGGTGGGCGGGGTGCCCAAGGCGCGACCGGACGGGTTGCACCAGCTCAGGGCGGAGTCGGGCGCGGGTCCGGCGCCGTTGCGCGAGGTGTCGATCACGTAGTGCGCTCCGCCGGTCATTCCGGAGATCGCTTCGCCGTAACCGGTCTCCTCGTCGGTGCTGAAGAAGTTCGAGACGTTGAGGCTGAATCCGCGCGCATGGCCGACACCGACCTGGTTGAGCCGGTTGGCGATCTCCTCGGCACTCAACCAGCGGGAGTGTCCACCGTCGACGTACACCGCCGCGGCCGGGTCACGCGTCAAGGTGTCGACCGCGTAGCGGATCAAGTCAAAGCGCTCCTGGCGCTGGTCTGCCGACAGGCAGTCGGCCATGTCGAGGGCATCGGGTTCGACGATGATCGCGGCGGGCGAGCCGCCAAGCCCGGAGGAGATGCTGTCGATCCACGCGCGGTAGTCCGCGCCCGACGAGAACCCGCCGGATGCGTAGCTACCGCAGTCACGATGCGGGATGCCGTAGAGCGCGAAGATCGGCATGCTGCCGGCGGACTGCGCCGCGCCCGCGTACGACGCGACCCGACCGCCGACTGAACCGGCAGGAAATGCCTGGTCCAGCCAGTAAGCCTGCGGTGTGCTGGCGATGGCGGCCAGCTGCGCACTCCCCGGATTGGCGTTGTGCGCCGCCATCGCCGCCGACGCCGGGTCGACGTAGAAGGACTGTCCCGCCAACGGATTCGACGAGTCGACCAACCGCATCGGTGGGGTAGCCGTGGTCGGCGCCGGGCCAGACAGACCCATGGCGGCGACGGCCGCGACGGTCAAGAAAGGAGCGATCCACCGAGAAACTACACCCGCAGCTGTTGACGTCACGCCAGTAAAATAATGCCGAACTGTGATAATCGCCAATTGTCGGCGACAGCGTGCGGGTCAGTGCCCGGTGAACTCGTCCATGGAGTTGTAGACGCCGACGCGCCGTAGGTAGAAGTCGCGTAGCCGGATCGGCAGCACGGCGCTGAGCACTTTGTTCATCTTTGACGTCCATGGGATGACGACGAACGGGCTGCCCTGCAGCATCGCCCTCCAGGTCTCGCTGACGACGTCTGCCTGCTCGAGCATCGGGGTGAACAGGATGCCCTTCGCGCCTTCGAACATGCCGGTATTGATGTAGGTCGGGCACACGGTGGTGACCTTGACCTGGTCGTGACCGGCCTGTTCGAGCTCGAGCCGGACGGAGTCGGAGAAGCCGATGGCCGCCCACTTGGAAGCCGCATAGGCGGCCATGCGAGGGATGGCGTTCAGACCGGCCGACGACGCGATGTTGACGAGGCGGCATTCGGTGCCGGCCTCGATCATCGCGGGCAGGAATTCGCGGGCCACCAGCATGGGGCCGATGGAGTTGACTTCCAGCGTGAGCGTGAAATCGCGCGGCTCGTTCTCCCAGAAGTAACCGTTGCCGCGCACGATGCCGGCGTTGTTGAACAGTACGTGGATCGTCCCGACCGTGTCGCGAACCTGCCGCGCGGCCTCGGCGACCCGGTCCTGTGAGGTGACGTCGACGGTGTCGTAGTGGATGGTGCCCCCGGCCGCCTCCAACTCGGTCGCCGTCTCCTTCAGTGCGGTCTCGTTGGCGTCCCAAAGGACCACCGAGGCAGCGCCCTCCTTGACGGCCTGCGTGGCGAACAGCTTGCCGAGGCCCATAGCGGCGCCGGTGACGAGAACGTTCTTCCCCTTGACGGATTCCATGACTGAGCTCCTCTGGGCATCTTCGGTGAAGCGATGGGGTAGCTCCTACCGTTCTATCTCATCGGGTCCGGAGGCTGTACCGCAGCGATGGGTTTGGCGGCGCGGACCGCTCTGCCCTCCGGACCTCGGCTACCTACCCCTCTCGGGAGAAGCCCGGGGCCACAACCCTATTGGGCTGTTCGCCGGGCTTATCTTGTCGGGCAGGCGCCGGGCGCACCCGATCGGGTTTTCCCTTCGTCGGCCGGCAGGCGCCACGCACCCGCTGACGGCGCTCTGACCACCGCAGCCATGAGCGCTCCGGATTACGGTCGTCCGCCCGGCCGATAACCCGCGAGGAACACCCGCACGCCGGACCGCGCGCGGTGGTCGACGTCGATGTCGGATTCCACCTGCGGGCCGCCGCTGAACAGCGCCCGGTCGATGCACCGCCCAACCACCAGGAACGCGAAATGCTCTGCGGCGGTTGCCGGCTCTGGAACCTCGAGCAGACCGCGCTGGTCCAGCCGGGAAAAACAGTCGGCCAGAGCCGAGAACATCCTGCCGGGAGCCCGTTCGTAGTAGAGCGCAGCAAGGTCGGGCAGGCGATTGGCCTCCCCGACCACCAGCCGCCGCAACTGCACCACATGCTCTTGCAGCACCGCGCGCAGATAGTCGGCGGCGAACGCGGTCAGGTCGCGCTCCAGGTCGGTCGTTTCAGCCAGGGTCGACGCGCGTTCCACGAACGCGGACACGGTCGTATCCAGCGCGTCGGTCACGATGGCCATCAACAGCTGGTGTTTGTCACCGAAGTGCTTGTACACCGTCTGCTTGGAGACAGCGGCGGACGCAGCGATCGCGTCGACACTGGTGCCCTGGTAGCCGTTGCCCAGGAACAGTTCGCGGCCCGCAGACAAGATGGTCAGGCGCTTTCGGGCCGAACGGCCGACTGGCTCGGTCATTGCACTCTTTCGAGTAGTACTGGACAGTCTAGTTCTTTGGTACTGTACGGTCTAGTTCTAAGAGTGACACGGAGGACGCGATGAGCACGACCGACTGCCCACCTCTGCCCGGCCGCATCACGAAGTCGCTGCTGGGATATGGCGTCATCGCCGGTCCCTTTTCTGTGGTGTCGATCGCCACCCAAGCGGCAACTCGCGACGGTTTCGACCCGACTCGGCATGCGGCCAGCCAGCTCGCCACCGGGGACCTCGGATGGATCCAAGTCGCGACCTTCCTGGTCACGGGCGCGATGACGATCGCGGCGGCCGTCGGCGTCCGGCGCGCACTCGGCAGCGGCCGCCGCTCGCAGTGGGCGGGCGGATTGCTCGGCGGGTACGGGCTCGCGCTGATGGTCGCCGCGATCTTCCCCGCCGACCCGTCGGACGGGTTTCCCCCCGGCACGCCGCCCGGCATCGGCCAGCCCAGCTGGCACGGAATGGCCCACTTCGCGGTCGCGAGTGTCGGATTCGCCTGCCTGGTCGCCGGGTGCTTTGTTCTCGGCGGATGGTTCACGCGGACGCCGGGTGGGTCCGGCTGGGCGTGGTTCTCGCGCTTCACCGGCGCAGCGTTCGCGGGCAGCTTCGTCGCATTGGCTTCCGGGTCCGGGGGCACCGCGTCGATTTTGGCCTTCACCGCGGCCGTCGTGCTGGCCTGGGCCTGGCTCGCGGCGATCAGCGTCAAGCTCTACCGCGGCGTCGGCCGCCCGTAGCGGCGCTGTTTGCTGACCGTCGGCGCGATAGTGTGCTGGGGTCGGCCTCGACCAACAAGCCGATAGAACAGTTGGGCGAACATTCATGACCACAGCCGCAGAGGCATCGACGCTCGAATCTCGGGTCGGCCACTACTACCAGATGGACTACACCTACGAGGTGGGCCGCGAGAAGGTGCGCGAGTACGCCCGCGCGGTGCAGGACTATCACCCCGCTCACTGGGACGTCGACGCCGCCGCGAAACTGGGCTATTCGGGGCTGGTGGCGCCGTTGACGTTCACGTCGGTCCCGGGCATGACCTGCAATCGCCGCATGTTCGAGTCGGTGGTCGTCGGCTACGACACGTACTTGCAGACTGAGGAAGTCTTCGAGCAACACCGTCCGATCGTGGCCGGCGACGAGCTGAGCATCGACGTCGAACTGACGTCGGTGCGCAGGATCGCCGGACGGGACATGATCACCGTGACCAACACTTACACCGACACGGCCGGAGAACGGGTACACACCCTGCACACCACGGTCGTCGGGATCACCGCCGAGGACTTCGACCCGGCGGTCAAGGCCGCGGTGCAGAAGGCGATGATGCACGACGTCAACATCCTCGACACCGATCAATCCGACGCCGACTACGTGAAGACGGTGCGTCCCGAGGGCGAGGTCAGGATCGCCGAGGACACTGCCCGAACGCCAGGTACGCCGTCCTTCGACGAGTTGAAGGTCGGCGACGAGCTACCGGTGCGCCACACCCGACTGTCCCGCGGCGACCTAGTGAACTACGCCGGCGTAGCCGGCGACGCCAACCCGATTCACTGGGACGAGACCCTCGCGAAGGCAGCAGGGCTGCCCGACGTCATCGCCCACGGCATGCTCACCATGGGCCTGGGCGCCGGCTTCGCCTCCGCGTGGACGGGCGACCCCGGTGCGGTGACGCGCTTCGCGGTGCGGCTGTCTCAGCCGGCCATCGTCTCGGCCCTCGAGGGCGCGGACATCGAATTCAGCGGCCGTATCAAATCGCTGGACCCCGAAACGCGTTCCGGCGTCATCATCGTCGGCGCCAAGTCAGCAGGCCGGAAGATCTTTGGTCTTGCGACGTTGAACGTGCGGTTCAGCTGACGATCCGCCAGCTCACACATCCGGGCGGCGGCGATGGAATGTGGTGGCCTGTTGAAATGCATGGCCAGCCGCCACCAATAACCCCTCCTGAAACTCCCTGCCGACGAACTGGAAACCGATCGGGATCCCGTCACGCGTGACACCGGCCGGCAGACAGATCGCCGGGTGGCCGCTCACGTTGAACGGCGCGGTCGGTAGGGCCACCGCAGCGGTCAACGCCGCGTCCTGTCCCAGTGCCTGCATCGCCGCCGCGGTCGCTGGTCCGATCCCCCGGCTGGGCAGCAACAGCAGATCCACATCGTCGAGCACCCGCCGCACCGCCGCGGTGAATTCGCGGCGTCGCCGGACGCACCTGTGGTGGTCCTCCGCGGTCACGGTGCGCCCGGCCTCCAGCATTCCGCGAAAGACCGGACCGTATTCGTCAGCGCGGGCCGGATAGGTTTCGGCGTGCGCGCGGGCCGTCTCAACCGCCCTCAGCACGGCGAAGGCCGCCACCACG
Source organism: Mycobacterium gordonae (assembly GCF_017086405.1). NCBI lineage: Bacteria > Bacillati > Actinomycetota > Actinomycetes > Mycobacteriales > Mycobacteriaceae > Mycobacterium > Mycobacterium camsae. The sequence continues at coordinate 79,148 of NZ_CP070973.1, read as the reverse complement.
CGCTCGAGTTCGGGCAGCATGATGTCGAGAACTGACCAGCCGAGTCCGGTCAGCGTCTTGACCACCAGCCCCAGCATCGACCTGGTGTCCTCGTCGGATGCGGCCAGTTGTGCCCAATCCACTCCGACGCGGGGCGACCGGGTCAAGGTCAGGTCAGCGGCGTAGTCCATGGTGGGCACCTGCGATGCACTGGGGTCGTCGCGGTCAAATCCCGCGATGACCGTCAGCAATGTCCCGGCGTCACGAGCGGTCCGAGCGATCGGTCCGACGTGGTCGAAACTCCCTGCCAACTCGACGATTCCGTGTCGGCTCACCCGGCCCCAGGTCGGCTTGATCCCGGTCACGCCACAGGCGCCAGCCGGGAATCGGATCGATCCCCCGGTATCGGATCCGATCGAGCCGAAGCACAGTCCTGCCGCCGTGGCAACGCCGCAACCGCTCGACGACACCCCCGCCCAAGCTGCCGGGTTCCAGGGATTGACCGGTACTGCAGCGCTGGGGTGATAGGCGAGATAGGCCCCCTCGGTCATGGCTAGCTTACCTAGGATCACCGCGCCGGCGGTGCGCAGCCGGGCGACCACAGTGGCGTCGTAAGACGGATGAAAATCACGAAAGATACTGGTACCCGAGGCATTTGGAGCTCCGACCGTGTAGCACAGATCTTTCACCCCGATCGGCACGCCATGCAGGGCGCCGCGGTACCGTCCCCGCGCGATATCCGCGTCGGCGGCACGCGCCGCGCTCAGTGCGGCATCCGCGGTGACGTATGCGTAGCTCTTCAGTCGCGGATCTAGCCTTTCGATTCGGCGTAGCGTCGAATCTGTCACGTCCTCCGACTTCAGTTGTCGGGTGCGAATCAGTTCGGCGAGTTCGGTGAGTTCGAGTTTCCAGATCCCGTCGTCAAGTTCGCGTCGCGAGGTCACATTGTTGCGCTGCCATCGAAGTGCGGTGGACGTCGCTCGTTGAAAGCTGCCACCCCTTCTCGCACATCGGCTCCCCCGTAGGCTTCGACATTGAATCGGATCAAGGCGTCGGTGTCGGCGCCGGTCAAAGCTCGGCCGCACATGTTGGCCACCACCTTTGACGCCCGCATCGTCACCGCGGACTGCCGACAGATCTGGCCGACGAGTTCAGCCGTCACGTCCGCCAATTCGTCTGACGGAACCACCTTTTGGACAAGCCCCCAGCGTGCGGCGTCGGTCACGTCGATCAGCTCGCCGCTGAACAGCAAGTACTTGAGCGCTGCCGGACCGATGAGGCGCGCGACGGTTTCTGCCTCGGTGAAACCGAGGATGACGCCGAGCTTGCCCAACGGGATGCCGAATCGCGCATCGTCGGTTGCGATGCGGACATCGCAGGCCATGCTCAGCTCGCAGCCGCCGCCCACGGCGAGCCCACGGACTGCCGCGATCACCGGAACCGGTACTGCGGTCAAGGCTCTCAAGCAGGCGGCTACGGCCTCGTTGTAATTGGTGGCATCCGCCACCGTGCTCCGGGTGTCGGGGAATTCCTTGATGTCCGCGCCGGCGGCGAACGCTTTCCCACCTGCCCCGCGAACTACGATCGCACGCAGCTCGGTTTCGGTGGCGAGATCGTCGAACAGCAGCTTCAGGCGGCGCCAGCTCGCCAGATTCAATGCATTCTGCGCTTGCGGATGACTCAGGGTGACGACCGCGACACCTCGATATCGTTGCAGGGCAACGCGATCGATGACAGCATCCGACGGCGGGTCGCTCTGCATCAGCTGGCGGACGCCGTGTTGCCCGCCGTCGGGCGTGTCTGTCCTGGGCACGACGGTCAGTGTAGTGACCGCCCTTGATTGCAGGCACCAATCTGTTGCCGCGCATGCCCCGGTATATTCCTGCGCCTCATCGCGCTAGGGTCCGAGCAATAGCGCTTTGCGTGTCCCGCGAGAGAGGAACAACCCTCCATGAGCCGATCCCCGACCACAATCGACCCTGCCGCGCCGGTGCTCGTCACGGGCGCCAGCGGCTACATCGGCAGCTGGATCGTGCGTACGGTGCTCGAAGCCGGACACACCGTCCACGGAACGGTGCGCAATCCCGACAAGGCCTCCGGTCTCGAGCATCTGCACAAGCTCTCCGACGACCATCCCGGCCGGCTGAAACTGTTCAAGGCCGACCTACTGGAAGCCGGCAGCTTCGACAAAGCGATGCAGGGCTGCGAGCTCGTCATGCACATCGCATCGCCGTTCCTCATCTCCGGCTTCAAGGATGCCGAAGAGGCGCTGGTCCGCCCGGCGCTGGAGGGCACGCGCAACGTGCTGGATTCGGTCAACCGCACCGACAGCGTCAAACGCGTGGTGCTGACCAGCAGTGTGGTCGCGATCTACGGCGACGCCCGCGAGTCACAGGATGTTCCCGACGGGGTTTTCACCGAGGAACACTGGAACACCACCAGCAGCGCCGACCACCAGCCATACCCCTACTCCAAGACGGTGGCCGAGCGGGAGGCCTGGCGTTACCAGCAGGCGCAGCAGCGCTGGGACATGGTGACCGTTCATCCGGGATTGGTGCTCGGCCCGTCGATGACCAGTGGCAGCGACTCGGCCAGCCTGAGCACGATGAAGCAGTTCTACGACGGCACCATGCTGGCCGGCGCGCCAGACATGGCCACCGGCATCGTGGACGTTCGCGACGTTGCGGAAGCCCACCTGCGCGCCGGTTTCACTCCCGAAGCACACGGACGCTACATCGCCAACGCTGACACTTTGACCTTCCTGGAAATCGGGAAGGTTTTGCGCCGAGGTTTCGGGCCGTTCTACGCGTTTCCGAGGACAACCTTGCCCAAGGTGGTCTTCAAGTCGATCGCTCCGGTTCTCGGAATCACCCGAAAGTTCGTCGACCGCAACGTCGGCTACCCGTTGGCGTTCGACAACTCGCGTAGCCGGGAGGAGCTGGGGTTGACCTACCGGCCGGTCGACGAGACGATCACCGATCACTTCCAGCAGATGCTCGACGATGGTCTGGTGCAACGGATTCCGGGACTCCCGAAACGTTAGTCGGCGCGCGTCGGCCTTCCGCGGGGTTCGCGAGCGAGCGTGAACTGCCGGCCACAGCGGCGCGTCGTAGGCGACTTGCGGGCGCCCGCGCCAGCCGCGCGGGCTTTTCTACTTCGGAGGCATCCGGATACCGCCGTCGACGCGGACCACCTCGGCATTCATGTAGGAGTTGGTGATCAATTCGACCACCATGGAAGCCAATTCGTCGGGCTTGCCCAGGCGGTGCGGAAACAGCACCGACTGCCCGAGCTTCGCCTTGAATGCCTCGGCGTGTTCGCCTTCGCCGTAGATGGGGGTGTCGATGAGGCCGGGGGCCACCGTGTTGACGCGGATGCCGACCGCGGACAGGTCGCGCGCCACCGGCAGGGTCAACCCGACGACGCCGCCCTTGGAGGACGAATAGGCCGCTTGACCGATCTGGCCGTCGAAGGCGGCGACACTGGTCATGTTCACGATGGCACCACGCTCGCCGCTGTCGGTCGGCTCGTTGCGGCTCATCATCGTGGCGGCCAGGCGGATGCAGTCGAAGGTGCCGACCAGGTTGATGGCGAGCACCTTCTTGTAGGCGTCCAGATTGTGCGCGGAAGCGAATTCGCCGTCCTTGCCGATGGTGCGCTGCGCCCAGCCCACACCCGCCGAGTTCACCAGTGCCCGTAGCGGGCCGAGGTCGGCTGCGGTGTTGACCGCGTCCTCGATCTGCTCGGTGTTCGTCACGTCGACGCTGACGAACACGCCGCCGATCTCGTGCGCCAGTTCCTGCCCACGTTCTGCCTGCAAGTCCGCGACGACGACCCGGGCGCCCTTGGCGGCGAGTTGGCGTGCGGTCGCGGCCCCGATACCCGAGGCCCCACCGGTGACGATTGCGCTAGCTCCATTGATATCCACGCTGAGCACATTACGTGTCGCCGGGTCGACGCCTGCCGGGCCGTGCAGAAGGAACCCTCGAACCTCACAGACCTTGTCCGAACGACACCCTTGGGCTTAGGGTCGCGGGCTAATGACATCCGTGCCTTCTGCTCCCACTACCCGGCAGGTCCGCGTCCATTCGCCAGGGACGGTGTCGCTGGATCGGGTGGACATGGCCTCCTGCGGTCCGCGGGACGCGCTCGTCGAGGTACATGCCTGCGGCATCTGCGGCAGCGACCTCACCTATATCCGCCTCGGCGGGCTGGCCGGTCCAGGCGGGGAACCGATGCCACTCGGGCATGAGTTCGCCGGCGTGGTGCGGCAGGTCGGAGCCGAGGTCGACGGGGTGAGACCGGGCCAACGGGTCGTCGTCCACCCGGGCAACGACGTCTCCGGCCGCATCGGCGGCGGCAGCGCCGCCGGTGGACTGTCCGACGTGGTGCTGGTCCGGGATGCGGCCGACGGGGGTCGGCTTATCGGCGTCCCTGACGACATGCCACTGGACGTCGCGGCGCTGGCGGAGCCGCTGGCGGTGGGGATGCACGCCGCCGAACAGGCAGCCGTGGATTCCGGCGATACTGTCGCCGTGTTCGGTTGCGGACCAATTGGATTGGCCGCAATCGCCGCATTGGCCGATCGTGGCTTGAGCGGGATCGTGGCGGTGGACCTTTCGGCGGAGCGCCGACGGCTCGCCGAGGCCCTGGGTGCGTCGGCATCGATCGATCCGAGTCAGACCAAGGTGTGGCGCGAACTGTCACGCCTGCACGGGACGCGGTCGTTGGCCTACGGACACGCACCGGCAACCGACGCATACATCGAGGCGTCCGGGTCGGATGCGGTACTCACCGACATCATCGATCGGGCTGGACCGGGCGCTCGTATCAGCGTGGTGGCGTTGCACTACCAGGCGGTCCCGGTGAACTTCCTCAATGTCCTGATGAAGGAGTTGACCATTCGCGGCTCGATGGAGTACCCGGCCCGGTTCGCAGACGCCGTCGACCTGTTGACCCGTCGGGATCTGTCAGCACTGATCACTCATCGGTTCACGCTTGACCAGGTTGACACCGCCATCGAATTGCTGAGCCAGAGCCGGGAATGCGGCAAAGTCATGGTGACACTTGCCGATGAACTACACCCCTGACTTCGCCGGCGAGTAACCGTCGCGCGAAGGCAGGTCCACAATCACCTTTCCCTTGGCGTAGGGCACGCCGTCCAGTGTTCGCGACGTCATGTCCAGCTCGACGAGATAACGCTCACCATCGCGGCGCTTGTCGACCACTTTGCCCGCCGTATAGCTGATTTCGCCCATCATGAGCATTGACCGGAGTTGGATGTCGACATAGGTGACAAAACCATGGTCCGACATCCAGTTGGTGACGGCGTGCACCAGCATCATCTCCATATGGGTGCCGAACGCGGGTGCGTAGGGGACCCCGCGCAACTGCGCGAACCGGTCATCGAAGTGCCAGTCGATCACGTGGTGTGGAGCACCGGTCTCCGGATCGGCAAGCGCGTCAGCGGTGTTGGCGGCCACTTCGCGCCACTTCGCTGCAAATCCCGCACAGATGGCGATGGCACCGGCGAAAGAGACAGCGTCGCTGATGTCATATGGACCCTTGGCGCCGCCGACGACGGACTGCCCGACCTCGACGTCCTCCCAGAACCGGGGAGTCGCGCCGCGGCGTGCCTCCCCGGACAGCTCTCGTTCGTAATCGGCACGTACGGAGGCTAATTCGTCCGGCGTGTAACGCCGGCGCTTCCTATTGCTGAAATCTGGGCCCGCCGCAACACCCGAGGCCGTCGGTGGAGAAGCGGTGATGGCGGCCTGACCGGACAGCGTCACCACCACCCGATCGTGCTGGTTGATGTAGCGACGTTCGGTATTTTGAATGAAAAGCCGATAGGGCTTGCCTGGGCGTGTCTTCTCCTCGAGTCCGAGCCACACGTCCTCGCCCCGAATCACGTCACCCGGGCGAAACGGTTGGTGATAGGTGCGCTGCGTTCCGCCCAAGAGCACGTTCCATCCCGGAATGGGCGGCGGCTCGGGTTGCGAACTGCGCTCGGACAGACACGCTTCCAAGAGCGGCTGACCGATCGTGGAACCCCAGGGTGAGGCCGCACCGTACGCGGGATCATTCCACAACGGATTGGTGTCGCCCACTGCCCGCGCGCAGACATCGAACAGGTCTTGCGTGATCTGTGATCTGACAAACGGATATGCGAACGGACCTTCGGTGAACAAGGGCGCCGGACCGCGTCGGCCGGCAATTGCGTTGAGCTCGGCCACATAGGCGTTCACCTGCTCTGCCCATCGCGCGGCCTCGGCCGACTCGGAAGATGTCATCGCGCGCCGTCCCAGTCGACAGGCAACGACTTCACCCCGAAAGCGATTGCGTGGTCCATGAATTCGACATCCTCTGGCGCTACCCCGAGACGTAGATCGGGAATCCTCTGCAGCAATCGCGACCAGGCAATCTCCAGCTCGGCTCGGGCCAGGTTCTGCCCCAGGCACAGGTGGCTGCCGAAACCGAGTGCCAGGTGCTGGCGCGATGTACGGGTGATGTCGACGTGTTCGGCATCGGTGCCGAACGCGTCCGGGTCATGGTTTGCCGCGATGAGTGAGACGATGACACCTTCGCCCGCGCGCACCGGCTGCCCACCGAGTTGGGTGTCCTGCAGCGCAATACGACGGGGGTCGGTGGAGATGACACTCCAGAAGCGCAGCATTTCCTCGACCGTGCCGGCGGCAAGCTCGGGCTGCTCTCGCAACCGCTCCCGTTGAGAGTCGTCAAGCAGCAGCGCCAGTGCGCCTAACGCCAGCATGTTCGCGGTACTCACGTATCCGGCGGCGATCAGGAAGAACATCAGCACGGCCAGTTCATTCAACGAGTGGCCGCCATCGCCGCTGTGCTCGTGCACCAGGCGGCTTGTCATGTCGTCAGCGGGGTGATGTTGTCTGCGTTCCAGGAGGCTGCGGTTGTAGGCGACCAGGTCGTCGAATGCCCGCTGCTGCTGTTCGGCTGTCATGTCCAGGTCGCTCAGGGCGTACGCATTGCGTTCGATCAGCGTGTGGTCCGCACGCGGCACACCGAGGATCGCGCAGATCGCCCGCAGTGGCAGCGGATGCGCGAAAGCCTGCACGAAGTCGGCGGGACCGCCGGAACGCAACATGTCGTCGATGAGTTCGTCTACCAGCTCTAGCAAGGTCTTACGCAGAGTTCGCGTGTGTTTGAGACTGAATTCGTGCGACAGCATGCGCCGCAGTCGCGCGTGCTCGGGATCGTCCAGACGGAACCAGACCCCGCCTTCCATTGCGATTTGATTCGGATAGATCAGTGGGAATCCCGCGCGTCGCACATCGGGGCTCATGGCCGGATTCGTCAGCGCGGCGCGGACGTCGGAGTACCGGGTGGCCAGCCAGTGCTGGGATCCGTCCCAAATGGTCACTCTGTGCAGCCCACCGGCGGCGCGCAACTCTGTGTACCGCGGCGGCGCGCTGAAAGGGTCAACCCGCGCTGCGGGGAAGAAGGGCACCGCTTCGTCAACCGTGGCGAAGTTGTCTGTCATCGAAGCCCTCCTTCTCGGCCCTCTGGTATGCCATCAGGAGGCGCGCAGGTCCGCCGCATTCACTTGAAGGTCAACTGCAGGAATTCTCGCCGACGGGCGAGCACGCTGGGCAGCCATGGACCGACCTCGGCCGCCTCGAACCACTCGGTCCGGTCCAGCAGCATCCGCAGCACGGTGGTGGCCTCGAGCCGCGCCAGCGGAGCACCCAGGCAGAAGTGGATGCCCTTGCCAAAGCTGGTATGCGCCTTGCTGTTCGGGCGGTCCAGTCGGAATTCATCCGGTGCCTGGAAATGTTCGGGGTCGCGGTTGACCGCGCCCCACAGCAGCAGGACCCGGGAGTCCTTCGGCAACACGGTACCGGCCAACTCCGTGTCGCTCAGGACATGGCGGTAGTGCGCGCGGAACGGGGACTCGAGTCGCAGGGTCTCCTCGATGAAGGCCCCGAGCAGGTCGGGGTGGTCGCGGAGTCTCTGCTGCAGGTCTGAATCGCCGGCGAGGATATCCACCGCGGTGCCCAGCAGCGATGCCGTCGACTCTCCGCCGGCGCTGAACAGCGAGACCAGGATGAGTTGGGCGGTGAAGGCGTCCAGGTCGCCGGCTGCTTGCGCCTTCGCCAGCACACCGATCAGGTCGTCACCCGGGTCGGCCGCGGCCTGTTTCAGGCTCGACGTGATGTAGGTGCTCAGCTCGCCGATAGCGGCCATCGATGCGGCCAATTCGTCGCCCGACATCAGCCCGTCGAGCAGTTGAGTGCTGGCATAACCCCACCGCGCGAGCTGGTCGGCATCGGCTTCGGGGACACCGATCAGGTCGGCGACGATGGTCATCGGCAGCCGGTTGGCCACGCCGTCCATCCACTCGATGGTGCCGCCGTCAGCCGTTGCGGCCCAGAGACTTTCGAAGACCTGGACGATCAAGGGTTGCAGGGCCTGCACCCGTTTGGCGGTGAACAGGCCCACCATCAACTTGCGATGCGCGGCGTGCACCGGGTCGTCGGCGGTGACCAGAATGTGCGTTCGGCCGCCCACGCCCTCCATCGGGAAGGGGACGACCCCTTTGTCCGGGGCGAACGTCATCGTGGCGGTGAGATTCGAAGAGAAGACCTCGGGCCGGGTGACCACATCGGTGATCGCCGGCCAACTGCTGACCAGGTAGAAGTCGGAATCTCCGACGCGGTGAACGCCGCCATCGGCCCGCAACCGCGCGTACAGCGGATAGGGATCCTGAATGGCCGCGTCGCTGAAGAACTCGGCGGGGTCGACGGTGGCGGTCATCGAGCGCCCCGCACCGCCGGCGTGCCTGCAGCGGTCAATTGTGACCAGTCGTAGCGAGCTTGCTCCATTGAATGCACCGCCTAGAAAACGACCATCGGGTGTGGTGAATCAGAACCGGGATGCTACACGAGTCTTTGTTCTGGTGAATGGCGGTTAACGGCAATTGTGCCGGGATCTCCGGTGCTCGGCGCCAACCAGAGGTTCGATACTGGGCTCACATTTCTATTGCGGTGCAGTGATTTTCGACCAGTATTCATGCGCCCGCCGGAGTAACCGGCGGCGGTGCGTTAAGTCGAGCTGAATGTCACCGCGTTAATCGCATGAGGCGATGGCAGCCCGTGAATCGGCCCGGCCGCGGGCGGGCGAACGGGGCGGCTACCGTGGTCGCATGGTCGATGCCGCCAATCGCCAGGGAGTCAGGAATTTCCTAGCGCTGGGTTTGTCGTTGCTCGCCGTCGCGCTCACCGCCGCGGCAGGTGGGCTCGCCGCCAATAGCGCTCAGCAGTGCGGCCGGCTGCGGCAACCGTCGTGGGCGCCACCTGCCTGGCTGTTCGGACCGGTATGGACCACCCTCTATGCGTTGATGGCAGTGGCGGCCTGGTTGGTGTGGCGCAGCGGACCCGTCGGCGCGACCCGGAGCGCGCTGGGCGCTTACGCCGCGCAGCTCGCCCTCAATGCGGCCTGGACCCCGTTGTTCTTCGGACTCGGCTGGCGGGGCATCGCGTTGATCGATATCGCAATTCTGTGTGCAGTGCTGATCACCACCGTCGTGCTGTTCTTTCGCCGTAGTGCCGTAGCCGGATGGCTGCTGGTGCCTTATCTCCTGTGGACCACGTTCGCACTCTGTCTGAATCTGGCCGTGTGGCAACTGAACAGGTGAGGAGCCTGGATGCGGGTTCGAGAGCCCCACGACGCCAGAACAGGCTGAACTCACTTAGTGGGAGCACGCAACGTCTTCCCGGCGCTGGACGCCGACTTCCTGCCCGCCGAGCACCGCGGTGTGCCGACGCGATCGGGGTCGATGGGTCGGGTGGGTGATCGTCTTGGCGCCAGCGGTGATCGCCAACGAAGGCTCATCGCGGCCGGTCGGCGCGTGACCGATCTGACGGTGGAGGAGTTGTTGTCGTCGCGTGGCGGCAAGATGCCGGATCTCCTAGCCCGAGTTGGGATGCACCTCTACCGGTCGCAGCGTGTAGCCAGAGCTGATAGTGCCTGTGTCGTAGTAGGTTTGGAAAACTTCGATTGCTTCCTCAGCGGCAAACACCTCATCCCCGCTGATGACTTCGGTGCTGTGCGGCAGCTCGATGATCACTCGCTCGACGCTGGGTGAGGCGGCGCGGTGTCCGATGACTGAGCGCGTCGATTCCGAAGCCGGCGGACCGCTTGGTGCACAGATTTCGAGTGTCATCGCGTCAGCACGGCCGACTGCCTGAAGGTACTGCAAGTTCTCGGTGTCGGGCAGTGGTGACAAGATCATGCCCCACAGGCTGGTGCCGGTGAAGTCACGCAGGAGCTGGAGTGCGTCGCGATGGCGAGCAAAACCGTGCGCGAGTTCCCCGTCCCGACGGTAACCGTCAGTTTCGGCGAGTATCCGAAAACGGTGCGAGGGCTTGCGGCTGGCCAGATAGGCGGTCGACGCCTGCGCGGGTTTGCAGTGCAGCGACAGGTGTTGGAAGACACCGTCGGAGTGACCACTACCGAGAATCGACCCCGTGTAAGGTCCGGTTTCACCGCGCGCGATTTCAGAATCGGCCAGGTCGACGGCCTCCTCTCGGCGGTCGGCGGCGATGAGGGTGACGATCTGCCTAAGTCGATTGCGGGGCCAGGACCGTTGGTTTTCCGGTATCTGTTGCTCTAGTGCCGTGGCATAGTCAGCAACCGTGGGATAGCGGTCAGTGAATTGTGCGGTCGCAGTGACGAACTGGTCGATCACCAGGCCAACAGTCGCGTCGAGGTCGTCGGGCCGAGCGACTGAGATCACGCCCTCATTGATCCTCAGCGGATCGACAATGAAAGCGCCCTTGATCTTGAGATTTCGCCGTGCGCGCGCACCGCCGAGGTCGGTGTTGGGGATGAATGCCTCCCAGAGGATGTCATCGAGCACCACGGGTTTGATCGCGCACTGCCATCCCAGTTGCACCTCGTCGCCCTCGGTGCTGCGCCGACGCCGGACTTCCAGTTGGGCGAGGTAGACGCCCTTCACCTCATAAGCGGTGTTGGAGACGAAACTGAGTTTGCGCGAACGGCTTACGCGTTTGAAGTATCCCGCCCAATTCTCGGTTGTCATTGCTGTGTGGGATCAGTCTCCGGCGTTGGGGATTTCAGACCTCGCAGCATCCCGCAATTCCCCTCGACCACAGTTCGGCGGCTTGCCACCTGGTGACTGTATTCGGACCGTACGAGGGCGACCGGCGGACGATTCGCCAAGCTGCGCGCCAGGCGCTGCAGGCAGCTCGTCTCCCCGCTCCGTATGCAAGACATCGGAGGCCGGCCTCGCGCGCCTCGCTCCTGCGACACGTACCCGCCTGCAGCGCCTGGCCACCGCCGTTTCTTCGGCGAAATTGTCGAGCTATTGACCCATCGGGACGAATTATGTTGAGGTGAAATCTTTCTGGCCATACGGCGGCAGGGTCGCCCTCAACCGATAAGGGGCCGTCGGTTCTTCGTCATTTCGGTCAGCGCATCCTGCATCGCGGTGTGGATTCGCGTAGCGAAGAGTTCGGCATCCTCACCGGGCCGCGCCTGAGTGGCCGGAAGTACCCGCGTGCGCAGTTTGGTGGGAAGCGGCAAGTACGGGAGGAGTCCCACCCCGCCGACGCTCAGTCCCCACGGCAGGGAGAGGGAGATCGGCAGCGCCTTCATCCGGAACAGCTTGTCCAGCCGCAAGACGCGTGCAAGTCGTTCACCGTCGGCGAGCACGAGCAACGATTCGCCGGCGCCCGCGGTGACGACTGGGACGATGGGCACCTGCTGTTCGATTGCCAGTCTCGCGAACCCGCTGCGCCCCCCGAAGATGACCTGGTTGCGGTCGGAGAACGGCTTGAAGGCGTCGAGGTCTCCGCCGGGGAACACAACGACGTGGTGGCCCTCTTCGAACGCCTGGCGCGCACTTTCGTGGCTGGCCGGCCGGGACCCGAGTTGTTCGACCAGGGGCCCCACACCCAGAGTCCATGCCAGTTGATGGGTGAGGAAGCTGAGCGGTCGGTCCAGCGCCAGGTCCTCCAGCGCGGCACCGGTGGCCAGCACATTGAGATCGAAGATCCCGCCGAATCCGTGGTTGGCGACGAAAAGCACTGGGCTGTCAAATGTCTCGGTCTCATAGTCGATCTGCAGTCGGTTGTAGCGTCGCACAAAGTCGATTGCCCGGCGTCGGAACGCAGCAAGGGCCTTATCTAAACCGGAGTTCCCGTCCTCGGCGCCCCGTTCGACTTCCGCAAGCAGCGCATCTGCAAGTTGTTCGACTTCGTCGCGATCTTCCTCAAGCGCCATACCCTGGACACCTTTCGCCTCGGCAAGAACTGGAGACAACAGTATCGTCAAGGATTCGAAGGCCAATGGGCTTCTCAGTACTGAACAATCTTCAGTGCCGGCGGGTAGGTCCTAGGTTTGGGAAAACCATTGCGCCACCGTTAGCTTCACACCGTGGCCTGCGTCCGGCTGCTCCTCGAACCCGAGGCACCCCGCCCACGGGCAGGGCCCGACCTGGCACGGGCTGCCCGCGAAATTGCGGCGGGTTCGTCCCCCCTGGTTCTGCGCTGGACATTCTTGGGGTTCATGGCCCACGCCACAATGCGTGATCTGCGGCTTCCCGTCTTTCTCATCGAGGTGCAGGAGGACCGCCGTCGCATTCATATGGCGAAGCCGACAACCACAAGGTCGTGCAGCTGTCCGAAATTCTTCGGCCGCTCGCGGTCAGTAGCGAATACATCATTCAGGCGTTCACTGGATCGACCCACGGTGCCCGCCCCGTCGCCGCCCGGGATTCACCGGCAGCGGCGGGATCAGGCTGCGGGCAGCCGCACACGCAGCCTGAGCGTCGTTCTTGTGGTCGAAGCACCGATCAACGCCGGGACCTTCTGCGAACCATTCCCCGGTGTCAAGCCTGCCGACAAGGTAGCCGCCGGAGCTGTACACACCCGGCTTGACGCGCCTCCAGCTCATAGCACCTCCTGCGGCCCGCAGCCAATCGGTAACCACCCACGCCGGGTTGCCGTCTTCTGCAGCCACCACCGCGAAGAGGTCGGCCTCTGCGCCATCGATCGTGTACGCCATCACGACCCAGCCGAGGTCGTCCATTTCGATCACCAGCATCAAGTTGCCGACCCGTATCGCATGGTCGCCGTCGACGCACCACGGCTCCCCGAGGCCGCCGCTGGCATTGACGGCGTCGCGCACCCCCTGCTGGTGGGTGGACGCGGGCACTACCGCGCCATGTTGGCGAACCGCGACAAGTGCAACTGATGCGCCACGGTCACCGTCCTAGTCGGCCCGTTACGGTGTTTGGCCAGAATGAAATCGGCTTCTCCCCCGCGCGGATCGTCACGCTCGAAGGCATCGGGACGGTTCAACAGAATGACCATGTCGGCATCTTGCTCGAGACTGTTGTGGAGGTTGATCCCATTCGCCACAAAGTTGTGCGTGCCGTCAACAGTCCCGTCATATACGTCGTGTATGCCGATGCTGGTGATTTCGACGATGGTGTCCCAAAAGACATCACTGGTCGCCAGCGCGTGGATATCGTTGTCTGCCAAGAGCGCCGCTGCCCGGTGCAACCGCGACCGGCTCGGCGAATGCTTCCACATTATCGACCCGCAGAATTGTGTGCCCATTGCCGCGGCGAACTGCCGGTGCGTCATCTTCTTTACGGACAGCGCATTTCGAACCCGATCCCACACCGCGAGCGGCACAGTGTCCTGGTTGGGATTGCGGACGACCGCTTCCAGGTGGGACAGCACCTCTTGCCCGGCTACCGATTTCCCGCCGTGCACGCCGACATGGCGAAGGAAGCGGACCTGGTTCTCCGTGCCGTAGATACACAGGTGCCAAGAGTCCCGGTAGCCGAGCTTCTTCGCCAGTTTGATCCGCGCGAAAATACCCATCCGCAGCAACAGCTGAGCAACGTCGTCGATGAGACGACGACTTGTGGACGCATAGTAGATGCGTCCCTGGCCCACCTTGGCGTCCCACCGCACCGACCCGTCCGTCGCCCACAGATGCCGCAGGAACAGCGCCACCTGATCGTTGGGACAACGGAATACCGCTTCCGGCACGAATTTCTCATAGCTGCGCTTACCGAATAGACCCAGCCCATCAAGCCAGACCGCGATCGGATTGCGTCGACCGTGCGTCAGGCGCTTCGGCGCGGGCAGCCGCAGGGTGGTCACCCGAGCGGCTGCGTAGTCGTCGCGAACGGCTCGCACATCGAAATAGGCAGCCGACACCGTCACCGCGGCGAGCTTGGCTTCGTCCACCGAGGCATAGCGGATCGGTTGACGCTTCACACATGACCCGTCGCCGATCATGTGGGCGAGCAGCATGACTTCACAATCGTCCATCCGCTGCGTGTCAACGGGCTCCGGCACGCGCTGCGGCACTGCAACGCGGTCGCCAATCTTCAACTGCGCCAGGGGCGTCCAACCCTCTAACTTCATGAAGGGGTGGTTGCCGGTGGCCTCGACCTCTCGCCCGGAAGCCAGCCGCAGTCGGAACACCTCCTTGTGCCCGCTCGGAAATACATTCGTCATTGGCCGGGCGACCATCCGCAGCCGCTCGTTCACTGACCAAACCAGAGGACGCTCTCCGGTGCGCATCAGCTCACCCAAGGTGACCTCGGCGCCGGTATCGGCCCGGAGGATACGGGTCCCGGCAGTCACGCAACCCGACTCGCGAAGGTCGGACAGCATCGGCTTCTTATCGGTGCGTTGCTCGGGACCGCGGTTCAGCTGGCTGATCGCGACTACCGGAACCTCGAGCTCCTTGGCGAGCAGCTTGAGATGCCTTGAGAATTCCGACACTTCGATCTGTCGGGACTCCACCTTTTTGCCCGACGTCATCAGCTGCAGATAGTCGACCACGACGAGCTTCAGATTGGCCTTCTGCCGCAGCCGACGCGCCTTGGCCCGAATCTCCATCATGGTCAGGTTCGGCGAATCGTCGATATACAGCGGCGCCTCGCTGATCTCGCTCATCCGCCGCGCCAGACGGGTCCAGTCATCGTCGGTCATCCGGCCCGAACGCATATCGGCGAGTTTGATTTTCGCTTCCGCAGACAGCAGCCGCATCACGATCTCGGACTTGCTCATTTCCAGCGAGAAGATGACGCTGGCCATACGGTGTTTGATGGAGCACGACCGCATGAAGTCCAGCCCCAAGGTTGAGTTGTGGGTCGGCACCATCCCGCGCCCGGCGAGGTAGAGGTGCGCAGAGTTGTCCACCTCGACGCAGCGCACGGCAACGCTCGGAACACGGCGGACCGACACAATCTGCAGGACCGGCGCCATAACGGCGACGTGATGCCCAGCGGAGCCGGCGGGGACGATGGTGTCCAGGCCGCTCCGCAGTTGTGCCGACGTGCGGATGCCGTAACCGGTCGGCCAAAGGTGTTGAGCGTCAGCGACGATCGTCGTGCCGTCGGAGAATTCGATCTCATAGCAGGGGCGGCCCAGCAGGATCTCGGTGGCGGCCATGACTAGGGTCGGCGCTCCGTCGGCGTCGAGCAGCTCATCGCCAACGGCGACATCACCCATCGTCGTCCAGCCGGTCGGCGTGGGCAGCGGCGTGTTGAGCGCCAGTGCCTTCCCCACCCCCGGCCGCGCCGCCACGATAATCATCTGCCCGGGATGCAACCCGTTGGTCACCTCGTCGAGTTCGGTGAAGCCGGTCGGCACACCGCGCGAGATGCCGCCGTTGGAGGCGATGGCGTCGATCTCGTCCATCGTCGGCTGCAGCAGGTCCTCCAGGGGCACGAAGTCTTCGGAGGTGCGCCGCTCAGCGACCTCGTAGATCTCGGCCTGGGCCCGGTCGACGATCTCAGCTACGTCAGCCCCGTCAGCGCCGGCGTACCCGTACTGCACCACCCGGGTACCCGCCTCGACCAGGCGACGAAGCAGCGCCTTCTCGGCGACGATGCCCGCGTAGTAGCCGGCGTTGGCGGCCGTCGGCACGGTCGAGATCAGCGTGTGCAGATACGGTGCACCACCGATGCGTCGGAGCAGCCCGCGACGGTCCAGTTCCGCGGCCACCGTCACGGCGTCCGCCGGCTCACCGCGGCCGTACAGGTCGAGAATGGCGTCGTAGACGTTCTGGTGGGCGGGGCGATAGAAGTCGCTCGGCCGCAGCCGCTCCAACACGTCGGCGATGGCGTCCTTGCTCAGCAGCATCCCGCCCAGCACCGACTGTTCCGCGGCGAGATCCTGGGGAGGCTGGCGACCGTAGTCCTCACTGGGTGGCGGGGTGTCCATCCCCGGGTGAGGCATGTCATCGACGACCGCCACAGGCCACCTCCCTCCGACTCAACCACCGAACATACATTCGATCACTGGTATTCAGAGCGTAAGTCACCGCACCGACACCCGCCCCCCGCCCTATCGGCCTGCCTGATCGCACCCACACTGCGCCGGAAGAAACGTAAGCGTTGCTGGACAGGACTCCAACAGCGCCTGTTTATGAAGCTGTGGATCGAGTGTGCATATCGTTGAACGCCTGTGTTGAACGGGGTGTGGAGAACCTGTGGAGCAAAGCGACTTTTTTGTCCATCACTGCTGCTAACCGCCATCCAACGCCGCCGATTTCATGTGGACAAGAATTTCTACGGCGTGTCGGCGCAGGTTATCGCGCCGGGCGTGTTGGTTTTCCACCACATTTTGGCGGAGTTAATGCGAGGTTACGTCGACCCCGCGAAGGCGGCGTCGAAGACGTTCGCCAGAACGCCGCTCTGCGTGCCCCATTCCGGCAGCACAAAACCCGGTGCGGCCGAAAGGCCGCACCGGGCAAAGACGAAAAGAGTTAGCTCTCGCCGACGACTTCGAGCGCGACTTCGACGTCGATCTCGGGGTGCAGGTGCACCACCACCGGGTGCGTACCGACCGCCTTGATGTGAGCCTTGGGCAGCCGGACGATCCGCTTGTCGAGGTTCGGACCGCCGGCCTTCTTGATGGCGGCCACCACGTCACCGGCAGTGACCGAGCCGAACAGCTTGCCGCTGTCGGAGGCGGTCTTCACCGGCAGCGAGACCGATCCGAGCGCCTGGATGGCGGTCTTGATCTCGTTGGCGTGCTCGCGGTCGCGGACCGTCTTGGTTTCGCGGGCTCGACGGATGTCGTCGGCCTGTCGCTGCGCGCCGCGCGAGGCGACAATCGCCAGACCACGAGGCAGCAGGAAATTGCGGCCGTACCCGTCCTTGACTTCAACCGTGTCGCCGACGGAACCGAGGTGGTCGACGTCAGCCGTGAGAATCAGCTTCATCGTTTACGTACTTTCGTTGGGCCGCGCGGTGATCAGCGCGTCGAGGAGGTGAAGGGCAGTAGCGCGACCTCGCGGGCGTTCTTCACCGCGACCGCGATGTCCCGCTGGTGCTGCACGCAGTTACCGGTGACCCGGCGGGCCCGGATCTTGCCGCGCTCGCTGATGTAGGTCCGCAGCAGGTTGGTGTCCTTGTAGTCGATGTTCTGGCCCTTTTTGGCGCAGAAGACGCATTTGCGCGCCTTGATCGGCTTTTCCGGAGCCGGGCGCCGCTTGGTGGACTTGGCCATGGTGTCAATCTTTCCGTTCTCGTGCTGTGAAAGTTAGGTAAGTCAGAAGGGCGGTTCGTCGTCACCGCCGCCGAACGACCCCGAAGCCGGGGCGCTGCCCCACGGGTCTTCGCCTGATCCGCCGGACTGCGCCGGCGCCGACTGCCGTGATCCGCCGCCACCGCCACTGAATCCGCCACCGCCGCTGCGGCTGGCCTTGTTGACCTTGGCGGTCGCATACCGAAGCGAGGGACCGATCTCGTCGACCTCGACCTCGACCACGGTGCGCTTTTCACCCTCACGGGTTTCGAAAGAGCGCTGCTTGAGCCGCCCGGTGACGATCACCCGCGCTCCCCGCGTCAGACTTTCGGCGACGTTTTCGGCCGCCTCGCGCCAGATGTTGCAGCGCAGGAACAGCGCTTCGCCGTCCTTCCACTCGCCGCTCTGGCGGTCGTAGATCCGCGGGGTAGATGCCACCGTGAAGTTCGCCACGGCCGCACCCGACGGCGTGAACCGCAGTTCGGGGTCAGCGGTGAGGTTTCCCACGACAGTGATAGTCGTGTCACCAGCCATAATTGCCTCCTGGGTCCGCCTGATGGGTGGTTGTACGAGCCTGGGACCAGCCTAAGCACCTGCTCCGACAGGGGCGGTCAGTGCTTGTCGGTGCGCATAACCTTGGTGCGCAACACCGACTCGTTCAGGCTCAGCTGGCGGTCGAGCTCGGAGACCGTCGCGGGGGCGGCCTTCAGGTCGATGACAACGTAGATGCCTTCGGCGTGCTTGGCGATCTCGTACGCCAGCCGCCGCCGGCCCCAGATGTCGATCTTCTCGACCGACCCACCGTCTTTGCGGACGACGTTCAGGAACGTCTCCAGGGACGGGGCTACGGTGCGTTCGTCGAGCGTGGGGTCGAGGATGACCATGATTTCGTATGGACGCATAGGGACCTCATCACCTCCTCTGGTCTGTGCGGCCACGGAACCTCCGTGGCAGGAGGGTCGCCTGCGTCGGCAACCGCCCTAGGCTACCGGATGACCGGGCGGACCCGAAATTCACTTGCGGGACCGCAGGAACTCCTGCGCCCTGGCCCGCGTCGCCTCGTCGGCCTTGGCCAGCGCGCCGGAATCGAACGGCGGCTGTGGGTCGTACTCGATGAGCAGCTGCGTCGCTTGAGCGGCCACCCGGTCAACCAGCAACTCGGCCAGCCGCAACGCCATGTCCACGCCGCTGGACACTCCGGCCGCGGTGATGATCCGCTGCGGCAGGTGCTCGACGACCCGTTCGGGCACATATCGCGCGCCCAATCGGTTGAGCTCCTCGGCGGCGCGCCAGTGCGTCGTCGCCGTCAATCCGTCGAGCAGACCGGCGCCGGCCAACAACAGCGCCCCGGTACACACCGACGTGGTGAATCTCGTACCCGGGTGCACAGATTGCAGCCAGCCGCGGATGGTCTCGTCGTCGACGAGCACCCGGGTCCCGATGCCACCGGGGACCACCACCACGTCGGGGGCAGCGACCTCCTCGAACGTGGCATCGCAGGTAACGCCGAGCATGCCGTTCTCGGTGCGCACCTCACCGCGCCGATGACCGACGAAAACCACCTCGATCGACGGGATGCGTTGCAGCACCTCGTAAGGCCCGACAGCATCGAGTGCGGTGAACCGGGAGAACACCGGGATGGCAACCTGCATCAGCCCGGGCCCCCAACCAATTCGGGCTCCGGACGCACCAGCCGACGACGAGACGGGCGCAGCCACTTCGGCAGCCACTCAGGCGGATTATCGGGCGCCAGGTCGAAGTTGCCGCCAGCCGGATCGTCAACCCGGCCTTGCCAGCGCACCAGATCCTCCTCGGGCCGATAGATCTGGCGAATGACCAACACGCACAAGGCCATCACCGCGATATCGCGCACCAGTACCGTCGTCGTGAACCACTGCACCGGCAGCGAACGGTTCGGGTTGCCGTACAGGTAATACATTCTGGGCACCCACACCAGCGCATCAATTGTCATCCACGCCAACAGGACCCGACGATGCGGCACGGCCAGCACCGCCAGCGGCACCAACCACAGCGAGAACTGCGGACTCCACACCTTATTCGTCAGAAGAAAGGCCGCGACCACCAGGAATACCAGCTGCGCCAAACGAGGTCGTTGCGGAGCGGTCAGCGCGATGTAAGCAATTGCCGCGCAAGACAACACGAACAGCACCGAGACGACGCTATTCAAGACGGCCGGTGGTTCCCAGAAGCCCAGTACGGGGTCGAACCCGCGCCAGCCGGTGAACGACTTCACCACGTTGAACAGCGAGTCCATG
Source organism: Mycobacterium gordonae (assembly GCF_017086405.1). Lineage (NCBI taxonomy): Bacteria > Bacillati > Actinomycetota > Actinomycetes > Mycobacteriales > Mycobacteriaceae > Mycobacterium > Mycobacterium camsae. The sequence goes on along the minus strand of NZ_CP070973.1, from coordinate 59,335 downwards.
TCGTCGCCGCGGCGGGTGTTGAGCCGGAAGAACTCCGACCACCCCCGCGGGAAGAGCACCATGATCGGCAGGTTCACCGCCAGCCAGGTCGCCGCGGCGATCAGCGTGGTCCGATAGACGTCGCGAAGCCGGCCCGACCGGATTCCCAGCACCAACAACGGACCCAGGAACAGCAGCGGATACAGCTTGGCCGCAACGCCCAAACCGATCAGCGCACCGGCGAGCACGGGTTTGCGCCGCGCCCAGGCCAGCAGGCCGCCCATCGCCAAAGCCGTTGCCAGAGCATCGAAGTTGGTGAAGATCTGGAAGATGAGCAGCGGGGATGCGGCCACCAAGGCGGCATCCCAGATGCGGCGACCGGCCAGTCCCGCCGTGGCCCACACGGTGAGCAGCCAGGCCAGCGCAAGTCCGAATGCGGCGAAATTGAAGAACATCACCACTTCGGCGACGATCGGAACGGGCAGAACTTTGCTGACCGCGGTGTAAGCCTTGGCCAAGCGCATCGATACGTACTGGTAAACCCCGGTCAACACCGGGTATTCCATATAGCGCACGGCGATCTGACCGTCGTAGCGGACTTGGGGTGTGCCGTTGCCGTCCGTCTCGATCCAGCTGGACTTGTAGGGAAACTTGCCCTGGTTCAACAACTCTGCCCCGTAGAGCGGCACCGTGTCGGAGTAACACAATTCGTAGTAGGCCCGCTGGTTGTCCCAATTGGCCACCCGCTGATCACCTGTTCCGGTGCCGGTGCTCTGCAGGCACGCCGCCTTCGTGGACCAGCCCAACGCCAGAAACACCAGCGCGATGACGAACATCACCCGCACCGGCGTCATGAATCGGGTGCGACCGATCAGCGCGTGCCGGCCCACGGGTCCACCGACCGCGTTGGCCAGCGCAGCGCCCAGAACGTCAGTGCGGCTGGGGCAGTCACGGTTGTCGGCGCTGCGGCGGTCGGCGGCCAGCGGCCGCGGAGAAATGGTGGCGCGCTCTGCCGGTGCCCCGGACCCGGGGTCCGTCACGGGGGCGGTTGAGGGACGTCAGACGACGGGGACGGCGGTGTCGGTCCGCCCGCGGGCGGCACCGTGATCGTGGTCGGTGGGCCCACCGGGATGGTGATCCCCGGCGCCACCTCGACCGTGGGCTGAATGACCGTCTCCGACGGCGGCGGTGGGGGCGGCGGAGGAGCCGCGGGCACTCCTGCGTAACCACCGATCTCCGTCGGTTTGGGGAAGGTCTCGTTCGGCTGACCCTTCAGGGCACCGTCCATCGTCGCCTTCCAGATGTCGGAGGGCAGACCGGAGCCGTAAACCGCTCCCCCGGAAGAGTTCACCAGCGGTACGTCGCCCTTGACCGTGCCGACCCAGACGGCGGTGGACAGTTGCGGGGTGTACCCGACCATCCAGGCGTCCTTATTGGATGTGGTGTCGCCGAACTGGGTGGTGCCGGTCTTGGCCGCGGACTGCCGTCCGCCCGCCAGGTTGTGGCCGCGCGAATATCCGGCGATCGGTTGCATCGCGGCGGTCACGTTGTCAGCCACCGCCTTGGGGATGCGCTGGTCACCGCTGTTGTCGGCGGAGCCGGCATCGAACAGAACCTGACCCTCGGCGTTGACCACCTTCTGCACGAAGTGCGGGCGGTGGTACAGGCCCGACGCGGCCAGCGTCGCGTAGGCCGTGGCCATGTCGATCACCCGGGTTTGGTACTGCCCCAACACGATTCCGTTGTTGGGCGGGCCACCCTTGCCGTCTTCGGACAGGGTGTGCGGGACGCCGGGGAAGCTCTCGGCGACGCCGGCCTGGTGCGCGGCGTCGGCGACGGCCTGCGGTCCGCCTTTGAGCTTGAGCATCAGCCGGTAGTAGGAGGTGTTGAGCGACATCTTCAGCGCTTCGGCCAGATTGCAGGTGCCGCAGCTCTCGCCCTCGACGTTGGTGATCTTGATGCCGTCGACGGTCAGCGGCGAACTGTCCACCTGGTAACCCAGCCCGATGCCCTGTTCGAGTGCGGCCACCAGGGCGAACACCTTGAACGACGACCCGGTCTGCAGGCCGGCCTGCGCGAAATCGAAGCCCAGTGCGTTGTTTCCGCCGTAATAAGCCTTCACCGCGCCGGTGCGCGGGTCGATCGAGACCGCCGCGGCGCGCATGTCGGGCTCTTGCCCGTCGAGGTACTTCGACACCGCCTTCTCCGCGGCCTGCTGCGCCTGTGGATCGATCGTGGTGGTGACCTGCAAGCCCTGGGTGTTCAAGGTCTGCTCGTCGATGTTGAACAGCTCGAGCAGTTCCTTGGTCACCTGGCGTTCGATCAGCCCGTTGGGCCCGGTGGTCTGATTCTCGGCGCGGGCCTGATCCGGCGAGACCGTCTTGGGGAAGACCTGTGTGGCGCGGTCATCGGCCGGCAGGGCCTTGGTCTCCACCATGCCGTCTAGGACCCAGTTCCAGCGCGCCAGCGCGCCCTCGGGATCGACGGCCGGGTCCAGCGTGGACGGCCGCCGGATCAGCGCGGCCAGCAGCGCGCCCTCGGACACGGTCAGCTGCTCGACGGGTTTGTCGAAGTAAGCCTTGGACGCCGCCGAGATCCCGTAGGCACCGCGGCCGAAGTAGATGATGTTCAGGTACGCTTGCAGCACATCGTCTTTGGACCACTCCCCCGCCATCTTGGTGGCGATGACCAGTTCCTTGGCCTTGCGCATCACACCGCTCCATCCGTGCTGCGCGGAGCCCACCAGGGCGTTCTTGACGTATTGCTGGGTGATCGTGGAGCCGCCCTGCAGATCGCCACCGAATAAATTGTTGCCGACCGCCCGGGCGAATCCACTGAACGAGAAGCCCGGATTGGAGTAGAAGCCGCGGTCCTCGGCGGCGATCACCGCCTGACGTACGTGCACCGGGACCTGGCTGAGGTTGACGTCGACCCGGTTACCTTCGGGCGGCACGATTTTGGCGATCTCCGAACCGTCACTGGCCAGGATCGTGGACACCTGGTTGGTGCGAATGTCCCCCGGCCGCGGCACGTCGACGATGAAGTAGGCCATGGTGAAAGTGACGATCGGGAGCAGGATCAGGACCGCCAGGCTCAGATACAACGCGCGCCGGACCCATCGCCAGTTGATTTGCTGGGACCAGGTCGGCTTCGGTCGGGGGCCCCGGCTGCCGGGGGACCCAGCCGGTCCCGACGGCGGCGGCCCGCCCGGCGGGCGTCGCCCGCCACTGAGCCGTTCGTGCCCGGGCCGCGGCGACGGGGAGTCCAGCGCGGCTTTGACCTGGCCGAGCGGGTCGGCAGGAGACGGCGAATCGAGAGCCGCCTTGACCTGGTCGATCGGGTCGGCGTGCCGGCCGGGGCGATCGTCGGACACCGTCGGGATGACCGTAGTCAGCCGGTCATCGGGCGGAACCGGACGGCGCGGGGGCGGCGGCTCACCCTGCTGCTCGCCACCGGAGTGTCCGCCGCCATCCGCTGTCGTCGACCCATCCGGTGAATCGCTGGACGACTGGTGGTGGCGCCCTCCGCTATTCACTGGCCGTGCGGGCGCCGTTGCGCGCCGTCCGCTTGCCGCCCGAGCCCCGCGGTGGGTGGGCGGGCACTGCCGCGCCCAGGACGTAGGACTTCACCAGGTGGTTCCAACTGCAGGTCCGGCACACTTCAACAACGTGCACAGCAAATTCCGAGAACCGCGTCGCCAGTAGCACCAACTCTTCTGCGGTACGCGCCGAACCCGAAACCGCACCGAGATGTTCGCCGAAAACCCAGGACACCAGCGTCAGCTGCTCTTTGCGGCAGATCGGGCACATCGTCTGGCTTTGTTTCCCGTGAAACTTCGCCGCGCGCAGCAAATAGGGATTGGCGTCACAGACCTCGGAGACACCGGTGCGTCCCGAGTAGACCTCGGCCAGCAGTGAGCGCCGCCGAAGGGCGTAGTCCACTACCTGTCGCTGCAGTCGCACGCTGACCAGAGTACGTCGCCCTCCCCGGCACCGGCACGCAACTGCGGCTGTTGTCGCGTGGGTGAGCAGGTATCCGGTGATCACAGGCTGTGCCGGTTGCGGGCCCGACTTCTACGATCATCCCGTGTCGAAATATCGGGGTGGGTCAGGTACCACGCGAGCCAAGGACAGCGACCGGCAGGACGCGTGCCGGATCCTGGACAACGCGCTCAACGACGGCGAGTTGTCGATGGAAGAGCATCGCGAGCGAGTCAGCATGGCCACCAACGCCGTGACACTAGATGACCTGCAGCTCCTGGTCGACGATCTGCAATCTGCGCAGAGCGCACCGGCCCAGAAGCCGGTGCAGGTGCCGATGATCCGCGCCAGGCGCAACGGGCTGGGCCTGGCTGCCGCCGCATTCGGCGTTACGGTGCTGCTGGGCATCGGGATCGGCTGGGGTCTGTACGGCAACACCACCTCGCCGCTGGACTTCACCTCCGATCCCGGTGCCAAGTCCGACGGGATCGGGCCGGTGGTGCTGACGCCACCCAAGCAACTGCAGTCCCTCGGCGGGCTGACCGGCTTACTGGAGCAGACCCGTAAGCGTTTCGGCGACACCATGGGCTACCGGCTGGTGGTTTATCCCGACTACGCCTCGCTTGACCGCATGGATCCGACCGACGACCGCCGGGTCCTCGACTACAACTACCGCGGCGGATGGGGCGATCCGAGCAGCTCCGCCCGCAACAGCAGCACCGACGCTGCCGTGGTCGACCTGGGCAAATTCGACGTCAAGACGGTGGTGGGCATCCTGCGCGGGGCCCCCGAGACCGTCGGCATCAAGCAGCAGGACGTCAAATCGATCTACTTGATCGTGGAGCCGGCGAAGGATCCCACCGCCCCCGGGGCGCTGTCGCTGACCGTCTACGTCTCCAGCGATTACGGCAGCGGGTACATCGAGCTGGCTGGCGATGGGACCGTCAAGCAGGTCCATTTTGTGAACTGAAGCCCGCCACCCGGGTGTGACAAACAGCGCATTAACGGACGGTGCTGTTGTCGCTAATATATCGGAGCGATACTATGACGCGAGACGTCGGATCGTCGTAACAAGCCAATGCACCGGGAGGTGAATCGATGCTGGAACTGGCAATTTTGGGGCTGCTCATCGAGTCACCCATGCATGGCTACGAGTTGCGCAAGCGGTTGACCGGCCTGCTCGGGGCCTTTCGGGCGTTTTCCTACGGCTCGTTGTACCCGGCGTTGCGGCGGATGCAGGCCGACGGGCTGATCGCCGAGAACGCGGCGCCGGCGGGGACGCCGGTGCGGCGCGCCCGGCGGGTCTACCAGCTGACCGATGAGGGCCGCCGACGCTTTACCGAACTCGTTGCCGACACCGGTCCGCACAACTACACCGATGACGGCTTCGGAGTGCATCTGGCATTTTTCAACCGCACTCCGGCGGAGGCGCGCATGCGCATCCTGGAAGGCCGGCGCCGTCAGGTCGAGGAGCGCCGGGAAGGTTTGCGTGAAGCAGTCGCGCGGGCCAGTAGCTCGTTTGACCGCTACACCCGCCAGTTGCATCAACTGGGGCTGGAGTCCAGCGAGCGTGAGGTCAAGTGGCTCAACGAGCTCATCGCCGCGGAACGGGCTGCTCCCAACACCGTCGAACAGACGTAGTCCACGCCAGATCCCCTCGCACCAACAACGATTACCAAGACAAACAAAGTTACCAAGACAAACAAAGTTACGAAGGTTAGGAGAACGCCCCATGAGTGGGAACACACAGGCGTCGACCGAGGTACGAGTCGCCATCGTCGGCGTCGGCAACTGCGCGTCCTCGCTGGTCCAGGGCGTCGAGTACTACTACAACGCCGACGACACCGCGTCCGTCCCTGGTTTGATGCACGTCCGGTTCGGCCCTTATCACGTCCGCGACGTCAAGTTCGTGGCCGCGTTCGACGTGGACGCCAAGAAGGTCGGCTTCGACCTGTCCGACGCCATCTACGCCTCGGAGAACAACACCATCAAGATCGCCGACGTGCCGCCGACCAATGTGGTGGTGCAGCGCGGCCCGACCCTCGACGGCATCGGCAAGTACTACGCCGACACCATCGAGTTGTCCGACGATGAGCCCGTCGATGTGGTGAAGGTCCTCAAAGACAACAAGGTCGACGTGCTGGTGTCCTACCTCCCGGTGGGCTCGGAGGAGGCCGACAAGTTCTACGCCCAGTGCGCCATCGACGCCGGCGTGGCATTCGTGAACGCGTTGCCGGTGTTCATCGCCTCGGACCCGGTCTGGGCCAAGAAGTTCAAGGACGCCGGTGTGCCAATCATCGGCGACGACATCAAGAGCCAGGTGGGCGCGACGATCACCCACCGCGTGATGGCCAAGCTGTTCGAGGACCGCGGCGTGACGCTGGACCGTACCTATCAGCTCAACGTCGGCGGCAACATGGACTTCAAGAACATGCTCGAACGCGAGCGCCTCGAGTCGAAGAAGGTCTCCAAGACCCAGGCCGTGACGTCCAACCTGACCGGCTCGCTCGCCGGCAAGGTCGAGGACAAGAACGTCCACATCGGCCCGTCCGACCACGTCGCCTGGCTGGACGACCGCAAGTGGGCCTATGTGCGCCTGGAAGGCCGCGCCTTCGGTGACGTGCCGCTGAACCTGGAGTACAAGCTCGAGGTCTGGGACTCCCCGAACTCGGCCGGCATCATCATCGACGCGGTGCGCGCGGCCAAGATCGCCAAGGACCGCGGCATCGGCGGTCCGGTGCTCCCGGCCTCGGCGTACCTGATGAAGAGCCCGCCGGAGCAGCTGGCCGACGACATCGCGCGTACGCAGCTCGAAGAGTTCATCAACGAGGGCTAACACCCTAGGGTGACTCGCCGAAACTGAAGAACCGCAGACCGTTACTCGTTTGATCGCTGCAGATCTTCTGCCTGGATGAATGCGCTGTGCGTCCAGGAACCTGGTGGTAGCCGTGTGCCAGTTCGTAGAGTCGGTGGGGTGACCGACGCCTCGCACACCGATGCAACGAGCAGTGCCGACGTTTCCGGGCTGTCGGAGTTTGATCTGCTGGCCGAAAACGCCGAGCAGGCGGGTGTTTCGGGACCGCTGCCGACGGTCGAGCGAGTGGATGCCGGTGCCATCAGCGCGCTGCGTTGGGGTGGCCCCCGGCCGCGGGTGGTCTTCCTGCACGGCGGCGGTCAGAACGCCCACACCTGGGACACGGTGATCGTCGGCCTCGGCGAACCCGCGCTGGCCGTGGACCTGCCGGGTCACGGCCATTCCTCCTGGCGGGACGACGGCGACTACTCACCGCAGCACAACGCCGACGCGTTGGCCCCGGTGTTGCGCGACCTCGCCCCCGATGCCGAGCTGGTGGTCGGGATGTCGCTGGGCGGCCTGACCGGCATCCGACTCGGTGCGCTGGCTCCGGAGCTGATCAGTGAACTGGTGCTCATCGACGTCACCCCGTCGGCTCTGCAGCGCCATTCCGAGATGACCAAGGAGCAACAGGGCACGGTCGCACTGATGCACGGGGAGCGGGAGTTCCCCAGTTTTCAGGCCATGCTGGACCTGACGATCGCCGCCGCACCGCACCGTGAGGTGAAGGCGCTGCGCCGCGGGGTTTTTCACAACTCACGTCAATTGGACAACGGCAACTGGACCTGGCGTTACGACGCCATCCGGGTCTTTCCGGACTTCAGCACCTTATGGGACGACGTCGATGCGCTGTCCGCGCCGGTGACCCTGATCCGGGGCGGCTCATCGGGGTTCGTCAACGACGACGACGTCGCCGAACTCGGCAGGCGTGCAACGCGTTTCAAGGGTGCTCACCTGGTCGCGAACTCGGGCCACTCGGTGCAGAGCGACCAGCCGCGCGCCCTGATCGATCTCGTTCGCACGGTGATCGACACGGCCCGATGAGGGCCTACGGTGGTGAGTATGAACTCCCCCGTCCTCCTCGACTTTCCCGTCCGCATCGGGGTGCAGTTGCAGCCCCAGCACGCCCCGCAATACGACCAGATCCGTGACGCCGTCCGCCGCTGCGAGGACATCGGCGTGGATGTCGCGTTCAACTGGGACCACTTCTTTCCGCTTTACGGCGATCCCGACGGTGCCCATTTCGAATGTTGGACCATGCTCGGGGCTTGGGCCGAACAGACCTCACGCATCCAGATCGGCGCATTGGTCACGTGCAACTCCTACCGCAATCCCGAATTGCTGGCCGACATGGCCCGCACCGTGGATCACATCTCCGACGGTCGGCTCATTCTCGGCATCGGCTCAGGCTGGAAACAGAAGGACTACGACGAGTACGGCTACGAGTTCGGCACCGCCGGCAGCCGCCTCGACGATCTGGCAGGCGCACTCCCCCGCATCACGGCGCGCTTGGCCAAGCTGAACCCGCCGCCGACCAGGGACATTCCGGTGTTGATCGGCGGGGGCGGCGAGCGCAAGACGCTGCGCCTGGTCGCCGAGCACGCCGACATCTGGCACAGCTTCGCCTCCGCTGATGAATTCCCGACCAAGGCCGCGGTGCTGGCCCAGCACTGCGAGGCCGTCGGCCGGGACCCGGCCACCATCGAACGGTCGGCCTCGGCCGGCAACGGCTCAGGGGTGGTGCACAATGCCGAAGCGCTGGCCGCACTGGGCGTCACGATGCTGACTGTCGGCTGCGACGGACCCGAATACGACCTCACCGACGCCGAGGCGCTCTGCCACTGGCGCGACAGTTTGTCTTAAGCCGCGCTTCATCTACGAAACATCTCAACCTACCCGGCCAGTCGTGAGAAACTTGCCGCGCACAGAGGCCGTCGGGTGGCTGGAAAAGAGATGCAAAAAACTGATGCCTAAGAAGTATGGGATCAAAGAAAAAGACCAGGTGGTCACGCACCTGCTGAACATGGTGCTCACCGGAAAACTGCGCAGCGGCGACCGTGTCGACCGCAACGAGATAGCGCAGGATCTGGGCATCAGCCGAGTTCCGATCCAGGAGGCGCTGGTCCAGCTGGAGCACGACGGCATCGTTTCCACGCGGTATCACCGCGGTGCGTTCGTCGAGCGCTTCGACGAGTCGACCGTACTGGAACACCACGAACTCGATGGCCTGCTCAACGGCATCGCCTCGGCCCGGGCCGCGGCCAATCCCACGCCGCGGATCCTGAGCGAACTCGACGCCCTGATGCGTTCACTGCGCATCGCCAAGGAGCCACGAAACTTCGCCGAGATCGCCTGGGAGTACCGGCGGGTGGTCAACGACGAATACGCCGGGCCGCGACTGCACGCCACGATTCGGGCGTCGCAAAACCTCATCCCCCGCGTCTTTTTCATGACTTATCAGCACGGCCGCGAGGACATGCTGCCGTTTTACGAAGAAGAGAATGCGGCCGTGCACCGGCGCGATCCCGAAGCCGCCCGGTCGGCATGTATCGGCCGCTCCGAGCTGATGGCCAAGACCATGGTGGCCGAGTTGTGCCGGCGTGGAGTCTTCGCTCCACGCGAGGAGCCTACGGACGCCAAAGTAGCCGTCCTTCCGGTGCCCCCTGATCCGGACCACAGCGCCGGGCGCTCGCCGGTCGTGCTTTGAGCGGGGCCCGCCACCGGCGCTCGACACGGCGGCGGTGATGGGGCGCAGTTGTTCGGACTGGCGGCGACGATCATGATCGTCGCCGGTCTGGCGTGCACTGCTCTCCATCGCGGACCGCAGTCAGGTGCGCACCACGCGCGCCCAGCCTCGGATTCCGTCGTCTTCATGGACCACGGCAAAGTCGTAGAGTCCGGGTCTCCGGAGCAGATCAATGCCGCCGCCGAGACCGGGGAGCTGCAGCGGTTCCTCTCCCAGATACCTTGACCCGGGCTTTTCGGGAACGGGCACGCCCGCATCACGCATTGTCTCCACCCGTGGGCGCAGCGGGTTAGACTGCCGACTTATGGCGGACAGCGAACCTACGGCCCCGGAGGTCTCGGAGCTGGCGGAAGGGTTGCACCGCTCCCTTTCCAAGCTGTCCACGATCCTGCGACGCGGCGATCCGGCCGGCGGTGCGGTGGCCGGTGAGTTGACGTTGGCTCAGCTTTCGATCCTGATCACCCTGCTCGACCGGGGTCCGATCAGGATGACCGATCTGGCCGCGCACGAACGGGTCCGCACTCCCACCACCACGGTGGCGATCCGCCGCCTGGAGAAGATCGGGCTGGTCAAGCGCTCGCGTGACCCCTCGGACCTGCGTGCGGTGCTCGTCGACATCACGCCGCAGGGCCGGGCGGTGCACAACGAGTCGCTGGCCAATCGTCACGCTGCCCTGGCAGCGATGCTCAGCCAACTGCCGAAGTCCGACCTGGACATTCTGATGGAAGCGTCAGCGCCGCTGGCCCGGCTCGCCAGCGGTGAACCGGCCGCACCGGCGACAGTCCCCGACGAGGCGTGAAAGTGTTTGTTGCCAATAGGATTGGTAATTACTGAACGATGCCCTCCGCACTCATCACCGGCGCCAGTGGCGGCATCGGCGCCGCCATCGCGGCGGCGCTGGCGCCCACACATACCCTGCTGCTGGCCGGTCGGCCCTCGTCGCGTCTGGATGCTGTCGCTGAAAGGCTGGGGGCCACCACGTTTCCGCTGGACCTGACCGACACGGATTCGATCGAATCCAGCTGCGAAGTCATCGATGAGCTCGACGTGCTCGTGCACAACGCCGGGGTGTCGATACCGGGCCGGGTCGACGAGTCCCACGTGGACGAATGGCGTGCTACGTTCAGCGTCAATGTCTTTGGCGCCGTGGCCCTTACGTTGACGCTGCTGCCCGCGCTGCGGCAGGCCCGGGGCCGGGTGGTGTTCATCAACTCCGGTTCGGGCCGCAATGTGTCGCCGGGCATGGCGTCGTACTCAGCCAGCAAATTCGCCCTGCGGGCTTTCGCCGATTCGTTGCGCGCTGATGAGCCGGACCTGCTGGTGACGTCGATACATCCTGGCCGAGTGGACACCGACATGCAGTGGGAGCTGGTCGCCTACGAAGGAGGCGAGTACGACCCGGCGAGATTCCTGCGCCCCGAGACCGTCGCCGAGGTGGTGGCCAACGTGGTGGCCACCCCCCGCGACGGTCAGGTGCACGAGGTGGTCATCCGCCCGCGCGGATGATCCTGGTCACACGACCAGGTTCACCATCCGGCCGGTTACCACGATCACCTTGCGCGGCGTGGCGCCCGCGAGGAAAGCCCGCACCTTTTCGTCGGCCAGCGCCGCGGCTTGCACCGCCTCGTGGGCCGCGTCGGACGCCACCACCACCCGACCGCGCACCTTGCCGTTCACCTGCACCGGGTACTCGACGGTGTCGTCCACCAGGTACGCCGGGTCGGACACCGGGAACGGGCCATGCGCCAACGAGGTGGTGTGACCCAGTCGCAGCCATAATTCCTCGGCCAGGTGCGGGGCCAGCGGCGCCAGCATCAAGACCAGCGGTTCGACCGCGGCGCGCGGCACCCCGTCGCGGCATTGCTTGGTGAGGTGATTGGTGTACTCGATCAACTTGGCGGCCGCGGTGTTATTCCGCAGTGCCACATAGTCTTCGGAGACACCGGCGATGGTGCGGTGCAACGTGCGAAGCGTCTCGGCGGTCAGATCGGCGTCGATGACCCGGGTGCCACCGCTCTCCTCGTCGATAACCAGCCGCCAGACGCGCTGCAGAAAGCGGTGTGCGCCGACGACATCCTTGGTGGCCCACGGCCGTGACGCCTCCAGCGGGCCCATCGACATCTCGTACACCCGCAGCGTGTCAGCGCCGTAGCCGTCGCAGATCTCGTCGGGTGAGATCGAATTCTTCAGGCTCTTACCGATTTTGCCGAACTCCTGGAAGACCTCGATCTCACCGTTGGGCCCCGGGTAGAAGAAACCGCCGTCGCGCTCGATGACTTCTTCGGCCGGCACATACGACCCGCGCGCGTCGGTGTAGGCGAAGGCCTGGATGTAGCCCTGGTTGACCAGCCTGCGGTAGGGCTCCCGGGAGCTGACATGCCCCAGGTCGTACAAAACCTTGTGCCAGAAGCGCGAATACAGCAGGTGCAGGACGGCATGTTCGGCGCCCCCGACGTAGAGGTCCACGCCGCCCGGGTCGTCCGGACCGTGCTCGGCCGGTCGCGGGCCCATCCAGTAGGCTTCGTTCTCCTTGCCGCAGAAGCGTTCTGAGTTGTGCGGATCGGTGTAGCGCAGCTCGTACCAGGAACTGCCGGCCCATTGCGGCATCACGTTGGTGTCGCGGGTGTAGGGCCTGAGACCGTCGCCAAGATCCAGTTCCACGTGTACCCAGTCGGTCGCCTTGCCCAGCGGCGGCGACGGCTCGCTGTCGGCGTCGTCGGGATCGAACGAGATCGGCGAGTAGTCCGGGACGTCGGGCAGTTCCACCGGCAACGCCGCTTCGTCGATGGCGTGCGCGCGTCCGTCGGCGTCGTAGACGATCGGGAACGGCTCACCCCAGTACCGTTGGCGCGCGAAAAGCCAGTCGCGCAGCTTGAATTGGATGCGGGCCTGGCCGCGCCCCTCGGCTTCCAGCCGTTGGGTCATGGCTTGCTTGGCATCGGCGACCGCCCTACCGTCCAGGAAGCCGGAGTTCACCAGGACGCCGTCACCGGAATGTGCGGCCTGCGAAATATCGCCGCCGGCAATGACTTCCAGAATCGGCAAGCCGAACTGCCGGGCGAAGTCCCAGTCGCGCTGGTCGTGTCCCGGCACGGCCATGATGGCGCCGGTACCGTAGCCGGCCAGCACGTAGTCGGCGATGAAGATCGGCACCGACGCTCCGTTGGCCGGATTGGTGGCGTAGCTGCCGAGGAAGACTCCGGTCTTCTCCTTGCTTTCCTGGCGCTCCAGATCGGACTTGGCCGCGATGGCGTGCCGGTAGGCGGCCACCGCCTCGGCGGGCGTGGCACCGCCGTAGGTCCAGGCCTCCTTGACTTCCGCGGGCCAACGAGCCGCGACCAATTCGTCGACCAGCTCGTGCTCGGGCGCCAGCACCAGGTAGGTGGCGCCGAACAACGTGTCGGGCCGGGTGGTGAAAACCTCGATGTCCGTGGCGGTGCTGTCAGCCTTCGTGGCGGCGAACAGCGCGGTGGCGCCCGTCGAACGTCCGATCCAATTGCGCTGCATGGTCTTGACCTGATCTGGCCAATCCAGGCTGTCGAGGTCGTCGAGCAACCGATCGGAGTACGCGGTGATCCGCATCATCCACTGCCGCAACCGCTTCCGGAACACCGGGAAGTTGCCGCGGTCACTGCGGCCGTCGGCGGTGACTTCCTCGTTGGCCAGCACAGTCCCCAGACCCGGGCACCAGTTGACCATCGAGTCGGCGCGGTACACCAGCCGGAACCCGTCGATTACGTCGGCCCGCTCCCCCGCCGACAGCTGCGCCCACTGCCTGCCGCCATCGAGGACCCTTGCACCGGAGTCGAACTCGGCGATCAACTCACGAATCGGGCGGGCCTTGTCGGCGGCGGTGTCGAACCAGGCGTTGTAGATCTGCAGGAAGATCCACTGCGTCCACTTGTAGAACTCCACATCGGTGGTGGAGAAGCTGCGGCGGCTGTCGTGGCCGAGCCCCAACCGGCCCAGCTGACGCCGGAAGTTGACGATGTTGGCCTCGGTCCTGGTGCGCGGGTGCGTGCCGGTTTGCACCGCATACTGCTCGGCGGGCAGCCCGAAAGCGTCGAAACCCAACGCGTGCAGAACATTACGACCGGTCATCCGATAGTAGCGGGCGTAGACGTCGGTGGCGATATAACCCAGGGGGTGGCCGACGTGCAGCCCCTCCCCCGACGGGTAGGGGAACATATCCTGCACGAACAGCTTATCCGCGGGAACGGGCGAGCCGTCCGCGGGCGCCAACGAGCCCACCGGGTTGGGCACGTTGAACGTACCCAGCTGAGCCCAGTTGTGCTGCCAAGTGCGTTCCAGCCCGGCCGCGAGCTCGGCGGTGTAGCGGTACCGCGGCGCGTCCGCGTCGGGTCCGGCGGTCGGCGATTCTGTCACGCCCAACAGGGTATAAGGGCCGCTGCGGAAGCGACCGCGCCGAGCCCGTCGGGCACGGGTTGGTATCGGTTGCGTTGCGCACCGATCAGGGGTTCATCCCAGCTCGATTTCGGGCATGGTCGACGCCGCTGAGCAGGGGTTACATTCGGCCTCGATGGTGGGCAGCGACGCCCCGGCAATTCCGGAGGGACCGATCGAGATGAAGCGGATCGCGCGCAGTTGGCGCACACTCGTGGGTGGTGCGGCCGCCGGTGTCGTCGGCGTCGTGATGGTGGCGGGCGGGACTGCTTCGGCAGAGCCTCTGGTTCCCCAGCCCTCGCTCCCCGGGCCGGTCCCCATGCAACCGGTCAACCCGCCTGGCCAGAACTCCGGCGTGTTCCCCGGCGGCGTCAATCGGTTCGCGCCCGCACCCGCGCAAGCGCCCGCCCAGCTTCCGTTGCCGCTGCAGATGCCGGCGCCGGTCGCCGCGCCGGTCCCAGCGGTGGCCCCCGCGGCCGTTCCGTCCACCGGACCGGCACCCGCGGCAACCGCCCCGCAGCCTCCTGCGGTCACTCCGGCCACGACCGGCACGCTGCGTGAATACCTCGAAGGCAAGGGCGTCAAGCTCGAGGCGCAACGTCCGCTCGGTTTCAAGGCGCTCGACATCACCGTCCCGATGCCCCCACGTTGGACCCAGGTGCCCGACCCCAACGTGCCCGATGCCTTCGTGGTGATCGCGGACCGGGTCGGCGGCAGCAGCGTCTACACCTCGAATGCTCAGGTGGTCGTCTACAAGCTGATCGGTGACTTCGACTCCGCGGAGGCGATCACCCACGGCTTCGTCGACAGCCAGCGACTGCTCGCGTGGCAGACCACCAACGCGTCGCTGGCCGGCCTCGGCAGCTTCCCGTCGTCGGTCATTGAGGGCACCTACCGCGAGAACGACATGACGCTGAACACGTCGCGCCGCCACGTCCTGGCCAATAGCGGCGCCGACAGATACCTCGTGTCGCTGTCGGTGACCACGGCTGCAAGCCAGGCAGTCAGCGATGCACCTGCCACCGACGCCATCGTCAGTGGCTTCCGGGTGACCACACCCGGAGTGGCCGGCCGAGTCCCGGCGCCCGCCCCCACGGCACCCGCGCCCACGGCACCCGCGGCGCCCGCACCCGCGGCGCCCGCACCCGTGGCACCCGCGGCGCCCGCACCCGTGGCACCCGCCCGCCCACCGGTGCCGCAGGCAACCGCTCCCTCGGCCGCACCGGCACCGCGGACGATTCCCACGCCCAGCCAGGTGCCGACCGAGCCGACCCTGGTCACCTTGACGCCGGCGCCTGGGCACTAGCCGGGCGCCGGAGGCCGGCGCGCGCAATGATCGGTGGGCTCGTATGGTTAGCGCATGCTTATCGCGGGCGTGGTGTGCGTGTGTGCGGCCGTAGCTTCGGCCGCATTCGGTATCTGGTCGCTGTCCCATACGCCCACCACTGACGCCACGCAGTTGGCCCTGCGCTCGATGGCCCCCACACAGTTCGCCGCTGCGGTGATGCTGGGTGCCGGCGGAGTGGTGGCCCTGGCCGCATCGCCGCACACCGCGCTGGTGGTGATGATCGTCTGCATCCTCGGCGCCCTAGGCACCCTGGCCACCGGTTCGCTACAGAGCGCGAAGTATGCGCTGCGCCATCAGCCCGGTCCCGCCAATCAGTCCGGCTGCACCGGTAGCTGCGGCGCCTGCACGCTGTCCTGCCACTGACCGCGAAGCCACCGACCCGCCGACCGGGCGGAGCGTTGGCACGAGGTCGAGCCGACTGCGGCCCGGGAAATCGTGCCGAAATTCCTGCCCAGCCAACTTCATACTTTGTTGATGAGCCAGAGCCCGGATCCGTCGGCCCAATCGGCCGACGCCTCGCCACTTTCTCCGGAGGCGCCCCCCGCGCGCCGAGCACAGTCAAACCGCCGCTACCGGATCGCCCTGTCCCTGGTGATCGCCGCGGCAGCCGCTTTCATCGCTACGGTCATGTCGCTTAACCGGCTGCCCTTGTTGGACGGAGTGGTCGGAGCAGGCGGCGGAATCGGGTGCCTGGGTCCGAAGATCACCTGCGGCCCGACTCGGACCGCGACGACGATTTCATCCACCACCCCGTCATCCACCACCGATCCCCGATGAATCCTGAGTTGTAGCGACTTCGGCGTGACTCGTTCGGCCACCGACGGGTACCAGGTGGCGGGTCCGGGCCCGTCACCTGGTCGCACTCGTCCCGAGCCGGGGTCCCCGGCGATCTCCTCGGTGACCAGGCCAACCGTTCAGATCCACCGGGTGCTAGCGACCGGGCTGTTGGTGCTGCAGGGAATCGAACTGATCGTGCTGACCGCGGCGGCGTCGATGCTGGTTGGCTGGAGCTGGCCGCACCCAGGGCTCAGCGCGAAACTGCCTGCCTTGGTGGCGGTGATGGCCGTTGTCGTCGTCGCGTGGCAAATCCGCCTGCTGCTGCGAGGACACCGGTCGTTGACGGTCGCTGGGCTGAGCGTTCAGGCAGGCATCTTGATTGCAGCAATCGCCTTAACCACCCAAAACCTCGCCGCCGGAACGGTGGGGATTGGGTTGCCAACCGCGATTATTGCCGGATGGGGTCGCTTGGCCAACGCCGGACCCGCGACGACGCCGGCGGCGCGATCGGTCGAGCACCCGCGGCTGGATGCCCACGACGCCGAAGGCACCTCGGCTGCCGAGCTAACCGACATCGGCAGCGAGCAGCCCGCGCTGGTAGCAGCGCGAACGCTAGCGTCGCAGCACCAGATCACCCCGGTCGTGGTCACGGTAGGGACCATTGTTGTGGTGCTGGCCGCGCTGAGCACGCGCGGCGGGATCGTGCTCGGGCTGCCGATTCTCGCCGCTATCTTCGTTCCGCTGGAGCGACTGTGGCCGCTACGCTACCGCCGAGTGCTGCGGCGAGGATGGCGAACCGACCTTGTTCACTATCTGGTCAACGGCGCCGCACTGAAGGTCGGTCTGATCGCGGCGGTGACGGTGACCGGCGGCGTCCTACACGCGTTGGTACCCCCACCGGTGCGCATCGCCATCGCCGCGTCGCCAGGCTGGGTGCAGATCGTGGCGGGACTGGCGATCTCGGCGGTAGGCGACTACGCGGGACACCGCGCTGCTCACGAGATACCGCTGCTATGGCGCTTTCACCGAGTCCATCACAGTATCCGCGAGATGGACTGGCTCGCCGCCAACCACCTGCACCCCATCGACGAGACCTTCATTCGATCTGCTGCCGTGCTGCCGCTGTACGCGCTCGGCTTCGGTCAGGTCAGCTTGGGTGCGTTTGTCCTGTTGATAACGCTGCAGGCCGTCTTCATCCACGCGAACGTGAATGTGAAGCTGGGCCCGTTGCGGTGGCTGACCGCCACGCCGCAATTCCACCACTGGCATCATGCCCGCGATCCGCGAGCCCGGAACAGCAACTTTGCCGGCGAGTTTCCCATCCTCGACGCGGTGTTCGGGACCCTGTATCTCCCGATCGACCGCTGGCCAACCAGTTATGGTCTCGACGAACCGGAACCGGATGGCTATCTACGTCAACTTGCCTGGCCGCTACGTGCCCGCTGCGCGGCAGCAAAACCCCACTCGGATGCCTGATTACTAATTGCGGCTCAGATCGATCGGGTGCGTGGCCAACATCGCCAACGGCAGCGGCTGGCGGCGCAACACCTGCCCCCACAGATCAGCCCTCGGCGGCGCCAGCACGTCAGAGGGCAGTGCGGACAGAACAATCCAGTCGTCGCGCTCGATTTCGCCTTCGAGTTGTCCGATGGTCCAGCCGGAGTATCCGGCGAAGATCCGCACGCCTTCCACGACGGGCGCGATCAGGTCCGGTTCGGCGTCGAGATCCACCATCACCATGCGGCCCGCGACATGCCGGAGACCGGGCACCCCGTCGGGATCGGCACCGACGCGCAGCACGGCCAGGCAGAGTGCCGCGTCCCGCTTCACCGGGCCCCCGATGAACATCGTCTTGGGTTTGGCAGCCAGCTTGGCCCACTGCGGCAGCACGTTGTAGACCGCGGTTTCGCTGGACCGGTTGAGGACCACACCCAGAGTTCCGCCCTCGTTGTGCTCGACGATGTAGATGACGCTGCGCCGAAACGTCGGCTCCAGCAGATCGGTGTTAGCTAGGAGCAAGGTGCCGGCCCGCACGCGTTGTGCAGCAGGGGCGGCATAGTCCTCGGGATCTTCGTGCTGCGCCACTACCACATCATCGCACTCCAGGTCGGATCACCGGTGCAAACAGCCTCGGTCAGCAGAGATTTGTACTGTGATTGAGACGGCGCAGATCCGACCCGTCCTTTCCTGTGCCGAACGTGGAAGTGGGTTCAGTGATTCGCACCCGGATGCAGGCCAGCGCACCCGTGGAATTGTGGCGCTCAGTGCGAGCCCTGCCCGACTTCTGGCGTCTGATGCAGCTGCGCATGGCCAGCCAGTTCGGCGACGGTCTGTTCCAGGCGGGTCTGGCGGGAGCGCTGCTGTTCAACCCCGATCGCGCCGCCGATCCGCCGGCGATCGCGCGCGCGTTCGCGGTGTTGTTTCTGCCGTATTCGCTGCTCGGCCCGTTCGCCGGCGCGCTGATGGACCGGTGGGATCGGCGCTTGGTGCTAGTCGGCGCGAACAGCGCACGGTTGTGCTTCATCGTCGCGATCGGAACGATTCTCGCGGTCGGCGCCAGCGATTGGGTGCTGTTGTGTGCCGCGTTGTTGGCCAACGGTCTGGCCCGGTTCGTGGCGTCCGGTTTATCGGCGTCGTTGCCGCATGTGGTGCCGCGCCAGCAGGTGGTCACGATGAACTCGGTGGCCACGGCATCCGGGGCGATCGCCGCGTTTCTGGGCGCCAACTTCATGCTGCTGCCGCGTTGGCTCGGTGGGGCGGGCGATCACGGCGCGGCGGCGGTCATCTTCACCGCCCTGATTCCGGTGACGCTGGCGCTACTGCTGTCGCTGCGGTTCGCCCCGGGGGTACTCGGTCCGGATGACACCAACCGGGCGATCCACGGCTCCGCGGTGTATGCCGTGGTCACCGGATGGCTGCACGGCGTGCGGACGGTAATTCAGCTCCCGTCGGTAGCCGCCGCCCTGTCGGGGCTGGCCGCACACCGGATGGTCGTGGGGATCAACTCGTTGCTGATCCTGCTGCTGGTGCATCACATGAAGAACGTCGACGTCGACGGGTTGGGCACCGCTCTGGTTTTCTTCGCCGCGACCGGCTTAGGAGCTTTCCTGGCCAATGTGCTGACCCCGGTGCTGGTGCGGCGCTGGGGTCGGTATGCGACGGCCAATGGCGCGCTGGTGGCGGCGGCCGTGATCCAGACCGCGGGCGCCGGGTTGTTATTGCCGGTCATGGTGGTGTGCGGTTTCCTGCTGGGCGTCGCGGGCCAAGTGGTGAAGTTGTGTGCGGACTCGGCGATGCAGATCGACGTCGACGACGCGCTGCGTGGGCACGTGTTCGCCGTCCAGGACGCCCTGTTCTGGGTTTCGTTCATCGTCGCGGTCACCGTTGCCGCCGCATTCATTCCCGACGACGGGCGCGCACCCGCGTTTGCGCTGTTCGGTTCGGTGATCTATCTGATTGGGCTGCTGGTACACAGCCTGGTCGGCCGTCGAGGACGTGCTAGGGAGGTTCTGGGATGACTGGTTCGGCTGCGTTCGTCGCGGATCTGCAAGCCGAGAGCGACGAGCTCGACGCGTTGGTGGCGCCGCTGCCCGGGGAAAGGTGGGCGGCGATGACACCCGCCCCGGGGTGGACCATCGCCCATCAGATCGGGCATTTGCTGTGGACCGACCGGGTGTCGCTGCTGTCGGTGACCGACGAGGCCGCGTTCGGCGAGGCGCTCACGGCTGCCGCCGCTGACCCTGCCGGATTCGTCGACGCCGGCGCCGAAGAACTGGCGGCGATGCCCCCCGCCGAGTTGCTGGCCGAATGGCGCGACACCCGTCGGCGACTGCACGAGGCACTGCTCGGTGTCGCCGACGGCCGGAAGTTGCCCTGGTTCGGACCGCCGATGAGCGCATCGTCGATGGCGACGGCGCGGCTCATGGAGACCTGGGCGCACGGACTCGACGTGGCGGACACCCTGGGCGTCACCCGGCCGCCGACGGACCGGTTGCGCTCGATCGCTCACATCGGCGTGCGTGCGCGTGACTACGCCTACCTGGTCAATGGTCTGACGCCGCCCGGCGAGCCGTTCTACGTCGAGTTGCGCGGGCCGGGCGGGGACACCTGGTCCTGGGGCTCACCGGATGCCGCTCAGCGGGTGACGGGTTCGGCGGAGGATTTCTGCTTCCTGGTAACGCAACGGCGGCCGCTGGGCGCACTCGATGTGACGGCGGTGGGGCAGGAGGCCCAGCAGTGGCTGGGGATCGCGCAGGCATTCGCTGGCCCGCCCGGGGTTGGCCGATCCTGAAGCTTGCCCGCGACCGTGCGGCTGGCGGGACACGCGAACGCCCGGTCAGCCGTTATGACCGGGGGTCGACGACGACCCGGGCGCGCAGCACGTCCTTGTCGGCGTCTTTGCCCGCTTCGCCGCGCGCCAACATCCCGGCCGGCGTCATCGGCATGGGGGCACCTCCGGTCGACACCGTCGGCCCGCGCACTTCGGCGGCATTGAGCACGCCGGCCCGCAGACCGGTCGGCTTCCCTCCGGCCTCGGGTTCGAAGCTGCTGGTGGGCCGGGTGTAGCTGGTCAGTCCGGCTCCTGGGAATCCGCCGGCCGCGCCGCCGCCACCGCCTGCTGAGCCGGCCATGCCCCCCGCTGCCACCGCGGATTCGGCGGCGGCCACGCCACTGGGCGCCCCCGCGGCCGGAAACATCCCGCCGAATCCCTGCATCATGCTCTGCGGCAGGCTGGTGACGCCCTGCATGGCCTGCATCGGCGCCTGCAGCATTTGCTTGAGCGGTTCGGTGGCCGACGACACCATCTGCATCGGCTGCAGAAGCGAACTCAGCTGACCGGTCGCCTCGGCGGGGGAGGCGGCGCCCTGACCGGCGCTCTGGGCGACCTGGCCCGACGCCTGGACCGCGTTATGCATGCCGGTCTGTGCGGCGGCTTGGGCGACCGCTTCGGCCGCTGCGGCCGGCGCGACCGGTGATGCGCCCATAGGCGCGATCGGCGGAGGTACCGTCAACGCCGCGATCAACGCGCTCAGCGCGCCGGAGTACGCCCAGCCCACGCCGGAATTGTGTGGCCAGTGCTCGCCGAAGTACTCGCAATCTCGCTCCACGATCCCCGGAGTGTTCTGGCCGAACCAAGGCGTCTGGGCCGGGGTCAAGCTGCCCGGCGGCCAATACCGCAAACGTGAACAGCTCGCTCAGGCCCATGAGGTGCTGCGACAGATCGCCGCGGGGGAGATCAACGCCCGAGAGCTGCCCGAGAATGCGGCGCTGTTGGCGCGCCGCGAGAACGACCGCGAGATCGTGCGGGCGAACGCGGTGGTCCTCCACCTTCCTGCCACGCAGCGGGGTCCCCGTTCGGCGGCCTGACCGGAACTGGGGCGGATAGGGGGCCGACACTGCGGGTATACGGCGCTCGACAGTGCCCCGTCCAGGCTGAGACAACTGAATTAGAGGCAACCATGACATTCGACGTGACCCCCACCGCAGCACAGCACGATCTCGCCCGACGGACTCACGAGTTCTCCACGGAGGTGATCCGGCCGGTCGCCCTGGAATACGACCAGCGGCAGGAGTTTCCGTGGCCGGTACTGGAGGAGGCCGCCGAGCGCGGTTTCTACAGCCCGCTGTTCTACCGGGACCTGATCGGGGACCCGACCGGCGTTTCGCTGCCAATGTTCATGGAGGAGTTGTTCTGGGGATGCGCGGGGATCGGCTTGGCGATCGTCATGCCGGCTCTGGCGCTGTCGGCGATCGGCCAGGCCGCGTCCCCGGAGCAGATGCTGCAGTGGGCCCCGGAATGTTTCGGGACACCCGGGGATCTCAAGCTGGCCGCATTGGCCATCTCCGAACCCGAAGGCGGCAGCGACGTCCGCAATCTACGCACCCATGCACGGCGCGACGGTGACGACTGGATCATCGACGGTCACAAGATGTGGATCGGCAACGGCGGCATCGCCAACGTGCACGTGGTCAACGCGGTGGTGGACGAGGAGCTCGGCCACCGTGGTCAGGCGTTGTTCGTGGTTCCGGGTGGCACCCCCGGGCTGGAGCTGGTGCGCAAGCTGGACAAATTGGGCTGCCGGGCCTCCCACACGGCGGAGTTGCGGTTCAATGGTGTGCGGGTGCCCGGCGCCAATCTGCTTGGCGGACAGGACAAACTCGAACACAAACTGGCCAAGGCCCGCGAAGTGGTGGCCGGCGCCAAGAAGTCCGGATCCGCCACGCTGGGTACCTTCGAACAGACCCGTCCGATGGTGGCGGCGCAGGCGATCGGCATCGCGCGGGCCGCGCTCGAGTACGCGACTGCCTATGCGACGGAGCGCGAAGCGTTCGGCGGACCCATCATCGACAACCAGGGGATCGCATTCCCGCTGGCCGACTTGGCGACTCAGATCGACGCCGCCCGGCTCCTGACCTGGCGTGCCTCCTGGATGGCCGCCAACGGCGTCCCCTTCGAGCGGGGCGAAGGCTCGATGTCCAAGCTCGCCGCCAGTGAGGTCGCGGTCAAGGCCACCGAGCGGGCCATTCAGACGATGGGCGGCTGGGGATACATCACCGACCATCCGGTCGAGAAGTGGTATCGAGATGCCAAGCTGTACACCATCTTTGAGGGCACGAGTGAGATTCAGCGGATGGTCATCGCCAATGCACTGGGTTCCTCGGTCGACGTCCCGCCGCTGCACGTGACGGTCGAGCCGACCGGGGGAACGTTCAACCGGATGTTCGGCAGAGGCACACCGCTGCGCTCCCGCGCTGCCGATCGGGCGCTGGCGCTCAAGGATCGGATTCCCGAGCCGGTGATGCGGGTCGCCATGAAGGCTCTGCAACCGCCGGGCCGGTGATCGCGTCCTGCGGAGTAGGGTCGCGAGGGTGAGCAATCTCGAGACCGGCCCGGCCGAAGTTGCTTGCGGCGCTTCGCAGGTCGCAACCGACACGCCGACGGTGGAGGTGCTGCGGCCGCGGGAGGTGCCGCTGGGTGGACCACGGGCCATGGCCGTGCAGCGCACCCTGCCGCAACGGCAACGTTCGCTGATCGGTGCCTGGTGCTTTATCGATCACTATGGGCCCGTGACCGGAAGCGCCGCGCGGATGGATGTTCCACCGCATCCGCACACCGGCTTGCAGACCGTCAGCTGGTTGTTCAGCGGGGAGGTGGAGCACCGCGACAGCGCCGGCGTACATGCCATGGTGCGACCCGGCGAACTCAACCTGATGACGGCCGGCGCCGGCATCTGTCACTCCGAGGTCTCGGTGGATACGGGGGTTCTGCACGGCGCCCAGATGTGGGTTGCCCTGCCGGATTCGGCGCGCGATACCGGACGCGACTTCGCGCACCACCAACCGGAACCGGTGTCGATGCCGGGCGCGCGGGCATCGGTGTTCCTGGGCGAGTTGGCTGGAAGTCTTTCGCCGGTAACGACTTTCACCCCGTTGCTCGGGGCTCAGATCGACGTGGACGCGCACGCCGATGTCGAATTCGAGATCGACCCGACGTTCGAGCACGGAGTGCTGTGCGACACCGGCGAGATCCAACTCGGCGGGATTCCCTTGTCTGTCGCTGAGCTGGGGTACCAAGGACCCGGCCGCTGCGTGTTGCGGCTGCGCAATGCGGGGGAGCGGCCCGCCCGGGTACTGCTACTGGGTGGCGCCCCGCTCCGCGAAGAGCTGGTGATGTGGTGGAACTTCGTCGGCCGCACTCACGAGGAGATCGTCGCCTACCGCCAACAGTGGCAGGACGGCGCGGAGCGCTTCGGCGCCGTCCGGGGTTATCAGGGTTCAGTCACCCGACTGCCCGCCCCGCCAATGCCGACCACCCGGCTGGTTCCCCGATCAATCCCCAACCAGAAGGAGCACTCATGACAACCGACAAGACCGGCGCAGAGGTCGACATCCGCGCCGAAGACCGGCGTTACACGATCGCAGTCGGGGGCCGACAGGTCGGCCTCGCCGACTTCGCCGACCGCGGCGATCAGCGCGTGTTCCATCACACCGAAATCGATCCCGCCTACGGCGGCCGCGGCTTGGCGACGCTGCTTCTCGAGGACGCTCTGCAGGCGACCCGCGCCGACGGCAAGCGGATCGTGCCGGTGTGCTCCATGGTCGTCACGGTGCTCAAGAAACACCCCGAATACAACGACATCACCGACCCCGTGACAGCCGACGTCGTGGGGTGGGTCAACACACAGCCGAGCAACTGAGGCTACCGAGCGTCCGAGTCCCACGTTGTGGGCAGCATCGGAACCGTCGGGCCACCACCGCGTTCGGCGGCCAGGGCCACCAGCCCCGCCGCGTCGGCGTCGCCCAAAGCCGTGGTACCACCGAATCCCATCGCGCCGGCACTGCTGCTCGAGGCCGTCGCCACCGGCTCGTCGGTCGGCGCGGGGTCCGGCTCTGGATCGTAATCCAAGACCTCGTCGGCGTACTGGTGCTCCGGCATGGGGGTCTTGCGCCGGCGTCGGGACCGGCGCTTGTCCCGGGCCGGCACCCCGGTGGCGGCCGCCGGAATACCCTGCGCCGGCGCCTTTGCTCTGGAACCCTCGCGGAACGTCGGCGTGAAGCCTTCGCCGGGGTCGACCCCGAGAACCGCATACGGCACCGCCGACGCGACCGGTGCGGGCGCGGCGGATGCGGGCGCTGAAGAGGCGGACGCGGTGGCCGAGGCCGCAGGTGCGCCCGCCGGGCCGGCGATGGTCGGAGCCAGAGTCGCCAGCGGCCAGGTCGAGGAGCGATTCGCAGCGCCTGCCACCGCGGTCGGGGGCGCCGCGCCTTCGGCGACGACGGCCGGTACCTGCTGCAGGTACTCGTAACCCACCCCGATCACCACACCCAGGGTGATCGACAGCAAGGGATCCAGCAGCAACTGGGGATAGGTGAGACTCGCGCCCACCCAGGAGAAGGCCTGGTAGGCGACGGCCAAGAGGAATGGCCCCCAGGTCACGAGCGCCTGTGCCGGGTTGGTCAGGAAGTCGTTGATCAGCTGAAATGTGTTGCCTACCGGGTTCTGCAGAAAGTTGATGATGGGCTCATACAGCTCCTGCACATATTGCAGGTACTGCTGCAGCAACTGGGTGATGATGTCGGCGAGATTGAGTTGGGCCCCCGAATCGGCGGCGGGAGCGGCCGCGGCGAGCTGGCTGATCTGGGCAGTGGCATCGGATTTGAGGACTGCCGGCGCCGGCGTGGTGGGCGGGACGGCTGCCACAGCAGCTGCCGAGGCTGCCTCGTAGCCGCTCATGGCCGTGGCGGCCTGCAGCCACATGCGGACATAGTCGGCTTCATTCAGCGCGATCGGAATGGTGTTGATGCCAAAGAAATTCGTTACTACCAACGCCCCGTGGACTAAGTGGTTGGCGGCCAACTCGGGCAGCGTCGGCATCAGCGCCAGTGCCGTTGTATAGGCCGCGGCGGCCGCCTCGTGTTGGGCGGCGGCGGCTTGACTGGTGGCCTGTGCCTGGACCAGCCAGCCCAGGTAAGGCGCGTGCGCGGCGACGTACTGGGCGGCGCTCGGACCCTGCCAGGAACTCTGCGCCACACCGAGCACACCCAACAGATCGGCCGCCGCCTCGGCGTACTCGGCACCCAGGGCGTGCCAGGCGCCCGCGGCCGCCGACAGCACCCCCGGTCCCGGCCCACTGGATAACAACGCCGAGTGCAGTTCGGGAGGTGAGGCAATCCAGATCGGTGTCGTCACGGCGCACTCACCGCCGGCCAACCCCTCGGCATCACACCCATCAGCAACTGGTCCTCCCCATGCTGCGTAGCCCGGGCCGCCTGCGGCGGGCCGGATTCGGCTCGCGCTGCAGTCAGGGCAGCTGACGCAGCGGGCGGATGACCTGACCCGACGGGAGGGGACCGCTAGATTAGGTTCGCCTAACCAAACACTAGACGCCTCCGGTTGCGGCCGGCAACGGGCCTATGCCAGCGCGGCTACCTACCGTTGCGCTCGCGGTGTTTGCATCCCGGCCAGCAGCAGGGCCTGCGCTTGCCTTCCTCGAGTTCTTCCTGCGTCCGCCGGATGCGGCGTTCGCGGGTCGCCGCCTGTTTGGCGTCCTCGACCCAGCAGATGAACTCGTTGCGCGCCAGCGGAGTAATGTCCTTCCACAGCTTCAAAGCCGTCGAGTTCGCAACCAGCGCCTGACGAAGATCGGCCGGCATCTCGTGCACGACGCCGCCGGGTATTTGGTGGCCGCTCACGTTGCCAGGTTAACGCTCGTCCTCGTCGTCGATCGACCGTGACCGGGAGTCGTCGCGTTCACCGACGGACGGACGGCGAGGCGCCTGGTGGCCGTAAACGCCTTCTGGATAAGCCGTTTCGGCATGCTCGCTGAGGTCGATCCCGCCCTTCTCGTCCGCGGAGCTGAGCCGGAAGCCCATGAAGCGGTCGATCAGCTTGCCCAGCACGAAGCTTACGGCGAAGGCATAGATGGCGACCGCCACCATGCCCAGGGACTGCTTGCCGAGCTGGCCCAATCCGCCGCCGTAGAAGAGACCCTTGGGACCACCGGTCATTACCGCGGTGGCGAACAGCCCGATCAGGAAAACGCCCACCACGCCGCCGACGAAGTGCACCCCGACCACGTCGAGGGAGTCGTCGTAGTTGAGCTTGAATTTGACCAGGATCGCGTAGGAGCAGACGACGCCGGCGACCAATCCGACCACCGCGGCGCCGAAGGTGTTCACCGTCCCGCACGACGGCGTGATCGCCACCAGCCCGGCCACCACACCCGAGGCGGCGCCGAAGGTGGTCGGCTTGCCGTCGCGGAACTGCTCGACGGTGAGCCAGCCCAGCATGCCCAGGCAGCCGGCCACCAGGGTGTTGAGGAAGATCGCCGAAGCCAGCCCGTTGGCGGCCAGCGCGGAGCCCGCGTTGAACCCGAACCAGCCGAACCAGAGCAGCCCCACCCCGAGCAGGACGAAGGGCAGGTTGTGCGGGCGCATGGCCTCGACCTTGAACCCGATGCGCGGCCCGAGCACCAGTGCCAATGCCAAAGCCGACGAGCCCGAAACGATTTCGACCACCAGTCCGCCCGCGTAGTCGAGCACTCCCAGCTTGGCGAGCCACCCGGTGGGCGCCCAGACCCAGTGCGCGATGACGGCATAGACCGCCACCGACCACACCAGCACGAACACCATCCAGGCCGCGAACCTGGCACGGTCGGCGATGGCGCCGCTGACCAGAGCGGCGGTGATGATGGCGAAGGTCAATTGGAAAGTGGCGTACAGCAGCTCCGGGACCTGCCCGTGCAAAGTCTCGGGACCGATTCCACTCATGCCGGCATGCGCCAGCCCGCCGACGAAACCGCCCGCACCGCCGTCGGAAAAGGCCAGGCTGTAGCCCACCAGCAGCCACGTCACCGTGACCAGTGGGATGGAGATGAAGCTCATCATGATCATGTTGAGCACGCCGGTGGTGCGCATCATGCCGCCGTAGAAAATTGCCAGGCCGGGGGTCATGAGTAGTACCAGCGCGGTGCTGGCTAGCAACCAGGCGGTGGCCGCGGGGTCGATATTCACGCTGCGACTCCTTCGATAGCTGTCGAAGAGAATGTAGACGGCCGCCGAACGCTTCCGTCATCGCGTCGTAGTGCGCCGCGAGCGTGCGGGAAATGTCGGCGACACCGCCGTGTCTCGTCCAGCGCTCCACGTTCATACACCACGATTCGGCACGAATTTCATTCGATCGCGTGATGCCTATTCCGAAGATGCGATTGACCGACTACTTTTCGGACCCTCGTGATGTGCCGTTTCGACGGCTAGCTGATCGTCTGATGGAAGTGGGCGTGATGTCGTTTCTGTCGGTGAGTCCGGAATTGTTGGCTGCGGCGGTGTCGGATTTGGCGGGTGCCGGTACGGCGTTGAATGCGGCGAATGTGGCGGCGGCCGGGCCGACGGCGGTGAGGCTGGCGGCCGGGGCCGACGAGGTGTCGGCCGCCGTCGCGGCGTTGTTCAACGGGTATGCGCAGGAATATCAGCGGGTGGGTGTTGAGCTCTCAGGCTGGTACGAGCTGTTTGCGCAGGGACTGGGTGCGGCGGTAGGGGCCTATGGCAGTGCCGAAGCGCTCAACGCATCGCCGTTGCAGGTGGTGGAGCAGAGTTTCTGGGGGGCGCTCAATGCGCCCACCCAGGCGTTGTTGGGTCGGCCGTTGATCGGTGATGGGGCGGACGGGGGGCCTGGGCAGGCCGGTGGGTCGGGCGGTTTGTTGTGGGGCAACGGAGGCAGGGGCGGCGATGGTCTGGCCGGGCAAGCCGGCGGCAATGGTGGTACCGCGGGACTGTTGGGCAACGGTGGCGCCGGAGGTCGTGGCGGAGACGGCGCGGCCGGCGGTCACGGCGGTACCGGAGGCTGGTTGTTCGGTCATGGTGGCGGGGGTGGGCACGGCGGTGATGCCGTTGCCAGCGTCAATGGTGGGCTGGCCGGTGCTGGGGGCAGGGGCGGCAATGCGGTGCTCTTTGGTGACGGCGGAGCCGGTGGGCAAGGCGGGCAGGGCCGCACCGGGGCCGATGGCGTCAACGCGGTAGCCACCACCACCGCAGCCACCGGCACCGCGGGCAGGGACGACACCCTGGCCGGTGCTAGCGAATGGACGGGTGGTGATGGCGGTCCTGGTGCGGACGGTGGCGCGTCTGCCACCGGAGGCGCCGGTGGAGTGGGTGGGGAGGCGCGGTCGGATTCGGGTGCTTCTGGCCTGGTTGCCGGGGGTGCTGGCGGAGATGGGGGCAATGGCGTCAACGGCGGTGCCGGCGGTCACGGCGGTGACGCACGTTCCTTCAGAGGAGTGGCGCAGGCGGGCAACGGCGGTAATGGGGCAAACGGCAGCGGCGCCGGAGGATTCGGCGGCGATGGCGGAGAAGGAGGCGACGCTAGGTCGGTCACTAACGTTGCCGGCACGCGGGCCTTGGGCGGATACGGCGGGGCAGGCGGGGCCGGGTCTGCCGGCGCATCTGGCAATACGGGGGGCATCGGCGGCGGGGGTGGTGCCGGCGGCGACGGGGGTCTGTTCGCAGGCAACGGCGGTGCCGGGGGTGCCGGTGGTACCGGCGGCAACGGCGGAATTGGTGCGCTGGGGGGCGCTGGTGGTGGCGGCGGTCATGGCGGGTTTGCTCAGGTTGCCGAGCGGGCCCCGTTCGGAGGGATGGGTGGTAGTGCGGGTGCCGGCGGCACGGGTGGGATGGGCGGCCAGGGGGGCGATGGCGGAGTTGGTGGTAACGGGGGCCGCGGCGGTCTGCTGTTCGGCAACGGCGGCGCCGGCGGCAGCGCCGGCGGCGGAGGTTCGGGCGGCATCGGAGGCGAAGGCGCCGCGGGTGGTATCGGCGGCAATGGCGGCGGGGGTAGTGGTCAAGGCTTCGGCGGTAATGGCGGCGATGGCGGCGATGGCGGCGCCGGGGGGACGGGCGGTGACGGCGGCCGTAGCGGGTTCGGAGGAATTGGTGGGACCGGGGGACTGTTGTCCAGCCGGTCGGGCATCAACGGTGCCGCAGTCCCGGGCGGTGCAGGTGGTGCTGGTGGCACCGGAGGCGAACTTGGTAAGGGCGGCGCCGGCGGGACGGGTTTGAGTTCCGGCAACCGCGGTATTGACGGCAAAGCGGGCGGGTCTGGGTTGTCGGGGCAGCCGGGGGTGAGCCGTTGATGTGTGGGGCGGTCGGCGGCAGTGGCGCCGTGGGCCTGAGTTCGACGCGATCGTGCGATGCCTTTATCGAAAAGGTGACTGATTGATTTGTTTTCGGACGCTCGTGATGTGTGTCGTTTCGTGGCTAGGTAATCGTTTTGGTGGAAGTGGGCGTGATGTCGTTTCTGTCGGTGAGTCCGGAATTGTTGGCTGCGGCGGTGTCGGATTTGGCGGGTGCCGGTACGGCGTTGAATGCGGCGAATGTGGCGGCGGCCGGGCCGACGGCGGTGAGGCTGGCGGCCGGGGCCGACGAGGTGTCGGCCGCCGTCGCGGCGTTGTTCAACGGGTATGCGCAGGAATATCAGCGGGTGGGTGTTGAGCTCTCAGGCTGGTACGAGCGGTTTGCGCAGGGACTGGGTGCGGCGGTAGGGGCCTATGGCAGTGCCGAAGCGCTCAACGCATCGCCGTTGCAGGTGGTGGAGCAGAGTTTCTGGGGGGCGCTCAATGCGCCCACCCAGGCGTTGTTGGGTCGGCCGTTGATCGGTGATGGGGCGGACGGGGGGCCTGGGCAGGCCGGTGGGTCGGGCGGTTTGTTGTGGGGCAACGGAGGCAGGGGCGGCGATGGTCTGGCCGGGCAAGCCGGCGGCAATGGTGGTACCGCGGGACTGTTGGGCAACGGTGGCGCCGGAGGTCGTGGCGGAGACGGCGCGGCCGGCGGTCACGGCGGTACCGGAGGCTGGTTGTTCGGTCATGGTGGCGGGGGTGGGCACGGCGGTGATGCCGTTGCCAGCGTCAATGGTGGGCTGGCCGGTGCTGGGGGCAGGGGCGGCAATGCGGTGCTCTTTGGTGACGGCGGAGCCGGTGGGCAAGGCGGGCAGGGCCGCACCGGGGCCGATGGCGTCAACGCGGTAGCCACCACCACCGCAGCCACCGGCACCCCCGGGGACACCGCGATAATCGACGGCTCTCCGGGCCCGATGATCGGTGGCAACGGCGGCCCTGGTGGGGACGGTGGCGTGACCAGCATTGGCGGCACCGGTGGCTCAGGTGGACAGGCCGCGGTTTACAACGCGGTAGGCGATGGGACCGGTGGCGACGGTGGAGTTGGTGGACCCGGCGCCGCCGGCGGTGCAGGCGGCAGAGGCGGCGACGCGACAGTCCAATTTTCCACCGCCAAGGCGGGCGATGGCGGAAACGGGGGAGTCGCCACCGCACCCGGTGGCGCCGGCGGTAACGGAGGTGCCGGGGGCAGTGCAATTGCTTACGAGGGCGTCCGAGCCAATGGCGGTTCTGGCGCCGCCGGCGGGACCGGTGCTGCCGGCGCGTCCGGCGATGCCGGCGGCGCCGGCGGTAACGGAGGTGCCGGCGGCAATGGCGGGCTGTTCGTGGGCAACGGGGGTGCCGGGGGTTCCGGCGGCACCGGCGGCACAGGCGGAATCGGCGCACCGGGCGGCATTGGTGGCAGCGGAGGTCAAGGAGGCTTCGGGGGTGTGGACACCGACCCGCCCGCCTATACCGCTGTCTTCGGGGGTAGCGGCGGGTCCGGTGGGACCGGCGGGCCCGGTGGGATCGGCGGAGTAGGGGGCGATGGTGGGTCAGGTGGTAGCGGTGGTCGCGGCGGGTTGCTGTTCGGCCATGGTGGTGCCGGGGGCGCGGCTGGTGACGGGGGCGCCGGCGGCACAGGCGGAATCGGCGGCGCGGGCGGCCTGGCAGGCGATGGCGGCATCGGCACGGCCCGCAGTGGTGAGGGCAGGGGTGGGGTTGGTGGTGACGGCGGCGATGGTGGCACCGGGGGAACGGGTGGCGACGGTGGCAGCAGCGGCACCGGCGGGATCGGCGGGGCCGGGGGACTGTTGTCCGGCCGGTCGGGTATCAACGGTACTGGTGCGCTCGGCGGCGCAGGTGGCTCCGGCGGGGCCGGAGGCGACCTGAGTAAGGGCGGCTCCGGCGGCTTAGGCTCCAGCGGCGGAGGGGCAGGCATTCGAGCCCCCAACGGCGCGGACGGTATCGCAGGTGGCGTCGGAGGCTCCGGTCGACCGGGCTGATATCAACTGGCCCCATGTCGGCTCGGCGGAGTTGCTCGACCAATTCGGAACTCAATTCCCCCAGTAGCCCCGTTCCATCCCGACCGGACGGGGTTCACCAGCAACTGCTCAAACTGGTGCCTGAAATCGGCGATTCTTCATTTCGGACTCACCCTGGTCAATATTCTCTGATGGAATGCGAACTTGTCAGCGGCCGCCGGCGATTCGCCCGGGTTCACATCCAGCGGTGCCACCGTCCACCCCCTCACCGAATCCATCGCGGCAGCGATCGAACCTACAAAATCGCCGCGCCGGCGCGAAGCGCGCCCTACCCGCCCGGACTGCGACGGGTTTTCGCGCGCCCCAACGACGCCCCGGTCGCTGGCGGCGCCCGCCAAACACAAAGGTCACGGACCATTTCTGGTTCGTGACCTTTGCGTCTGCAGTTCGTAGAACCGCTCGTGGTGGGCGAAGGGGGACTTGAACCCCCACGTCCCGAAGGACACTGGCACCTGAAGCCAGCGCGTCTGCCATTCCGCCACTCGCCCGAAACAACCGGAGGACCATATCACTGTAGTGGGTTGTCGCCCCAACCGCGCGACCGGGGCCTACCGCGCGCGACCGTGCATCCCCCCGGCCCATCACCCGCCCATCACCCTCGAAAAGGTCTCCGAACAGTATCGATGTGATTCTCAGGATTCTCGCGGTGCCCCCGCGTCCCGCTGTCCCGATACGATTGACAGTCAACAAGTCACGCGGCCGGGTTCATTCGCCCTCGACCGACGACTCCCGTGCACATGTAGTGAGGCGAGCGCGAAAATGGGTAGCCAACGAGGGCTGGTTCAGCGCATCGAGCGCAAACTCGAATCAACAGTTGGTGATGCGTTTGCCCGGATGTTCGGGGGATCGATCGTGCCGCAAGAGGTGGAAGCCCTATTGCGCCGCGAGGCTGCCGATGGCGTCCGGTCCCTACAGGGCAATCGCCTTTTGGCACCCAACGAATACATCATTACCCTCAGTGTGCGCGACTTTGAGAAGTTGGGCGGCGACCCGGAGCTCACGTCGAGCGCTTTTGCTCGGTACTTGGCGGACTATATCCAGGAACAGGGGTGGCAAACGTATGGTGAAGTGGTCGTCCGGTTCGAGCAGGCCTCGAACCTGCACACCGGCCAGTTCCGCGCCCGCGGGACTGTCAACCCTGACGTCGAGCCCCGCCCGACGGCTACCGATTCCGCCCAGCCACAATCAAATCATGCGTTTGGCGCAGAACCAGGAGTACGACCGATGACTGACAATCCAGGCTACCGCGGCGGTCAGGGGCAGGGGCGGCCCGACGAGTACTACGACGACCGCTACCCGCCGCGGCCGCATGAGGGTGGCCAGCCGCCGTACCCGCCGGAAGCCGGCGGCTACCCGCCACAGCAGGGCGGCTACCCGCCGCCACCGCCACAGGGTGGCTACGGACAAGGCGGCTACCAGGATCCGGGCGGCTACGGACAGGGCCAGGCCGGCTATGGACAACCTCAAGGTCAATCGCCAGGCCAACCCCAGGGCGGCTACGACCAGCGCGGCTACGGCGAACAGGGCGGCTATGACCAGCGCGGCTATGGCGACCAGCGCGGCTACGGCGACCAGGGCGGCTACGGCGACCAGGGTCAGAGCAACTACGCGCCCACCTACGAGGCACCTCCCCCCGCCGCGCCCCAGGGTCCGCCCGCCGGCGGCTACGGGAGCCAGGGTGGCTACGGCCAGGACCAGGGCTACCAGCAGGGCGGCTACGGTCAGCCGCAAGGTGGCCAGCAGGGCTACGGCGGCGGCTACGGCGAGTACGGCCGCGAGCCCGCCCGTCAGGACGAGGGGTATGGCGCACCCAGCGCCCCACCGGCTCCCCCGGAGCCCCAGCGGCCGTCCTACGAGCAGGGCGGCGGTTACGGCCAGGACCAGGGCTACCAGCAGGGCGGCTACGGTCGTCAGGATTACGGCACCGGGGACTACACCCAGTACGCCGAGGCGTCGGCCCCCGGCGGGTACGCCCCGCAGGGCGGCTACGGCGAGCCGCAAGGCTATGGCGAGCCGGCGGGCCGCGAGTACGGCGATTACGGCCAGCCACCGGCTGCCGACTACGGCCAGCCGCCGACCCAGGATTACGGTCAGGCGAGCGGCGGCTACGGCGGCTACGGTCAGGGCGGCTACGGAGCGGTGGGGGCTCAGGTCACCTTGCAGCTCGACGACGGCAGCGGCCGCACCTACCAGCTGCGTGACGGCTCCAACATCGTCGGTCGCGGCCAGGACGCCCAGTTCCGGCTGCCCGACACCGGTGTGTCACGCCGGCATCTGGAGATCCGCTGGGACGGTCAGGTCGCATTGCTTTCGGACCTGAACTCCACCAACGGCACCACCGTCAACAACGCCCCGGTGCAGGAGTGGCAGCTGGCTGACGGCGACGTCATCCGCCTCGGTCATTCCGAGATCATCGTCCGCATTCACTGAACCCACTGATCGGAAGCCGCCGCGCATCTCCCCGCGCCGATCACCGTCGAAGTATGGTGACTTTGCTGAGGTGCACGGCATCACGTGCGCGGGGTGGGCAGTGCCGGGACGGAAAGGACCGCCGGATGCAGGGGTTGGTACTGCAACTGACGCGTGCCGGGTTCTTGATGCTGTTATGGCTGTTCATCTGGTCGGTGTTGCGGATCCTGCGTACCGACATCTATGCGCCCACCGGCGCGGTCATGGTGCGTCGCGGGTTGACGCTGCGCGGCAATCTGCTGTCCCCGCGGCAGCGCCGCGACACGGCGCGGTATCTGGTTGTGACTGAGGGGGCGCTGCAGGGCGCTCGGATCACGCTGAGCGGCCAACCGGTGCTCATCGGCCGCGCGGACGACTCAACCTTGGTTTTGACTGACGATTACGCGTCAACTCGGCACGCCAGGCTGTCTCAGCGCGGCTCCGAATGGTATGTGGAAGATCTAGGATCGACCAACGGCACATACCTCGACAGGGCCAAAGTGACAACTGCTGTGCGAGTTCCCATCGGCACGCCGGTTCGGATCGGCAAGACCGCAATAGAGTTGCGCCCGTGACCCCCTCCTACGACGAAGACGCCGGCGCAGCCGGGGGCGTGCAGGTACCGCCCGCCAGCGGGGGAGAATTGCGCCCGTGACCCTGGTCCTGCGATATGCCGCCCGCAGCGACCGGGGCCTGGTACGCGCCAACAACGAAGACTCTGTCTACGCCGGCGCACGGCTGTTGGCTCTGGCAGACGGCATGGGTGGCCATGCCGCCGGCGAAGTCGCCTCCCAGTTGGTGATCGCCGCCCTCGCCCACCTCGACGACGACGAGCCCGGCGGCGACCTGCTGGCCAAACTCGACAGCGCCGTGCGGTCCGGCAATGCCGCCATCGCAGCCCAGGTCGAGATGGAGCCTGACCTCGAAGGCATGGGCACCACGCTCACCGCCATCCTGTTCGCGGGCAACCGGCTCGGCCTGGTGCACATCGGCGACTCCCGCGGCTACCTGTTCCGCGACGGTGAGCTCACCCAGATCACCAAGGACGACACCTTCGTCCAGACCCTGGTCGACGAGGGCCGCATCACCGCGGAAGAGGCACACAGCCATCCGCAGCGCTCGCTGATCATGCGGGCGCTGACCGGCCATGAAGTTGAGCCCACCCTGACCATGCGGGAAGCCCGCGCGGGCGACCGTTACCTGCTGTGCTCCGACGGGCTTTCCGACCCGGTCAGCAACGAGACCATTGCCGACGCGCTGCAGATTCCCGACGTGGCCGAAAGCGCGTACCGCCTGATCGAACTGGCGCTGCGCGGTGGCGGCCCCGACAACGTCACGGTCGTCGTCGCCGACGTCGTGGACGACGAGTTCGGTCAGACCCAGCCGATCCTGGCCGGGGCGGTTTCCGGCGACGGCGATGACGACCAGCTGACGCTGCCGAACACCGCGGCGGGTCGCGCCTCTGCCATCGGCCCGCGCAAGGGCGAAGTGACCAAACGGGCTGCGCCGCAGGCCGAGCCGCCACCGAAGAAGCGCTGGTCACGGCGCCGGTTGACGCTTGTCATCGGGCTGACGGTGCTGGTGCTGATCGCCGGCCTGGTGATCAGTCGCCTCGTCATCCGCAGCAACTACTACGTCGCCGACCACAACGGCACCGTTGCGATCATGCAGGGAGTGCAAGGCTCGCTGCTGGGCTTCTCGTTGCACAGCCTTCATTCGTTGGGCTGTGTGAACGCCAAGGACGACATCTCCGAGGTCGGTGCGGGTCAGCCGACCAAGGACTGCCAGTTGATGAAGGTCAACGATCTGACGCCGTCGGGCCGGGCGTCGGTTCAGTCGTTGCAACTCCCCTCCGGCACTCTCGACGACGCCCGTAAGCAGTTGCGCGAGTTGGCCAAGTCGTTGAAACCGCGGTGCCATCAGGGCGCCACCTCGGCGCCCGAGCCGTCGGCCCCGTCGACGAACAGCAGCGGCACACCGGAACCGAGCTATGTGCCGTCCGCACCCGCTTCGGCCTCGCCGTCGTCGACCACCCCCTCCGCGGCGCCGACTTCGGCGCCCACCACCACGCCATCGACGCGCTCCAGCACCACCCCGGCAGCGCCTGCTACGCCGTCGTCGACTACGCCCAGCTCCGCCGCCCCGACGACCGAAACCCCGCAGCAGGCCGATTGCCGACCCGCGGCATGACCACAACGGAACTGCCGGCACCGGTAGCGGTGACACCCCCGTTGCCCACTCGGCGCAATGCCGAGTTGCTGTTGTTGTGTTTCGCCGCCCTGATCACCATTGCGGCGCTGTTCATCGTCGAGGCCAACCAGGAGCGCAGTCTGCACTGGGACCTCACCATCTACGGATTGGGTTTCCTCACCCTGTTCGGTATCGCTCATCTGGCGCTGCGGCGCTTCGCGCCCTACACCGATCCGCTGCTGCTGCCGGTGGTGGCGCTGCTCAACGGGTTGGGCCTGGTGATGATCCACCGTTTGGACCTGGTCGAGAAGCAGGTGGGCCGCCACGGACATCCCAGCGCCTACCAGCAGATGCTGTGGACCCTGGTCGGCGTCACTGCGTTCGCACTGGTGGTGACGTTCTTGAAGGATCACCGCCAGCTCGCGCGCTACGGCTACATCTGCGGTCTGGCGGGTCTGATTTTCCTGGTGATTCCCGCGCTGCTGCCGGCGTCACTGTCCGAGCAGAACGGCGCCAAGATCTGGATTCGGTTGCCGGGCTTCTCGATTCAGCCGGCCGAGTTCTCCAAGATCCTCCTGCTCATCTTCTTTTCCGCGGTGCTGGTGGCCAAGCGAAACTTGTTCACCAGCGCGGGCAAGCACGTGCTGGGGCTGACGCTGCCGCGGCCCCGTGACTTGGCCCCGCTGCTGGCCGCCTGGGTGATCTCGGTGGGTGTGATGGTCTTCGAGAAGGACCTCGGCACATCGCTGCTGCTGTACACGTCGTTTCTAGTGGTCGTCTACCTGGCCACTCAGCGATTCAGCTGGGTGATGCTGGGCCTGGTGCTGTTCGCCGGCGGAAGCCTGGTGGCCTATCACCTGTTCGCGCACGTGCGAGTTCGGGTGCAGACCTGGCTGGACCCGTTCGCCGACCCTGACGGCACCGGGTATCAGATGGTGCAGGCGCTGTTCAGCTTCGCCACCGGCGGCATCTTCGGGACCGGTCTGGGTAACGGCCAGCCCGACACCGTCCCCGCGGCCTCGACCGACTTCATCATCGCCGCGTTCGGAGAGGAGCTGGGTCTGGTCGGCCTGGCCAGCATCCTGATGCTGTACACGATCATCATCGTCCGCGGCATGCGCACCGCGATTGCCACCCGTGACAGCTTCGGCAAGCTTCTGGCCGCAGGTCTTGCCTCCACGCTGGCGATTCAGCTGTTCATCGTCGT
Organism: Mycobacterium gordonae; assembly: GCF_017086405.1. Lineage (NCBI taxonomy): Bacteria > Bacillati > Actinomycetota > Actinomycetes > Mycobacteriales > Mycobacteriaceae > Mycobacterium > Mycobacterium camsae. The sequence goes on along the minus strand of NZ_CP070973.1, from coordinate 21,711 downwards.
AGGCGGGGTCACCAAGCTGATCCCGCTGACCGGTCTGACCACGCCGTGGATGTCCTACGGCGGTTCATCGCTGCTGGCCAACTATGTGCTGCTGGGCATCCTGGCCCGCATCTCCGACGGAGCCCGCCGTCCGTTGCGCACCCGGCCGCGCAAGAAGTCACCGATCGCGGCCGCCAGCACCGAGGTGATCGAGCGCGTATGAACACCTCGCTGCGCCGAATCTCGATGACCGTGATGGCGTTGATCGTCCTGCTGCTCCTCAACGCCACCATGACACAGGTCTTCACCGCTGACGGGTTGCGGGCCGATCCGCGCAATCAGCGGGTGTTGCTGGACGAATATTCGCGTCAACGCGGGCAGATCATCGCCGGTGGCCAGTTGCTGGCCTACTCGGTGGCCACCGACAGCCGTTTCCGTTTCCTGCGCGTGTATCCCAATCCGGCGGTGTACGCGCCGGTCACCGGTTTCTACTCCTTGCGCTATTCCAGCGCCGGCCTGGAACGTGCCGAGGACTCCCTGTTGAACGGTTCCGACGAACGGCTTTTCGGGCGGCGCCTGGCGGACTTCTTCACCGGACGCGACCCCCGCGGCGGCAACGTCGAAACCACGATCAACCCCCGGATCCAGCAAGCCGGGTGGGACGCGATGCAGCAGGGCTGCGGCGGGTCGCCATGCAAGGGCGCCGTCGTCGCTCTGGAACCGTCCACCGGCAAGATCCTGGCGCTGGTGTCCTCACCGTCCTACGACCCGAATCTGCTCGCATCGCACAACCCGGACATCCAGGCCCGAACCTGGCAAAATCTCCGCGACAACCCGGACAATCCGCTGATCAACCGCGCGATCTCGGAGACCTATCCGCCCGGGTCCACCTTCAAGGTGATCACCACCGCGGCGGCCCTGCAGGCCGGGGCCACCGATACCCAGCAGCTGACGGCGGCGGCCCGGATCCCGCTGCCTAACAGCACCGCGACCTTGGAGAACTACGGCGGCACCCCCTGCGGACCCGGCGACACGGTGTCGCTGAGCGAGGCGTTCGCCAAATCCTGTAACACCGCGTTCGTGCAGCTCGGCCTGATCACCGGAACCGACGCGGTGCGCAGCATGGCGCACGCCTTCGGAATGGACACCGCCCCCGAGCCCATACCGCTGCAGGTCGCCGAATCCACGGTCGGGTCCATCCCGGACGCGGCCGCGCTGGGCATGACCAGCATCGGTCAGAAGGACGTCGCGTTGACCCCGCTGGAGAACGCGGTGGTGGCCGCCACCATCGCCAACGGTGGCGTCATGATGCAGCCGTACCTGGTAGAAAGCCTCAAGGGGCCGGATCTGGCCAATATCAGCACCACGGCCCCGTACCAGCAGCGCCGCGCGGTGTCGCCGCAGGTCGCCGCTAAGCTAACAGAGCTGATGGTCGGCGCCGAGAAAGTCGCACAGCAGAAAGGGGCCATCCCCGGCGTGCAGATCGCATCCAAGACGGGTACCGCCGAGCATGGCACCGACCCGCGGCATACTCCACCGCACGCGTGGTACATCGCCTTCGCACCCGCGCAGGCCCCAAAAATTGCCGTGGCGGTGCTGGTGGAAAACGGCGGCGATCGCCTGTCCGCGACCGGGGGCGCATTGGCCGCGCCCATCGGGAGGGCAGTGATCGAGGCTGCTTTGCAAGGGGGACCATGAGTCGCCACAGGCGAGTGAGAATCGCAACGATGGCACCGGCCGTGGCGATCGCTAGCGTAGCCGTGGAGATCGCTGGCGCGGCACAGCCGGGCGCAGCGGGTCGCCACCGTCGGATCGGACCGGAGCGAGGCAAAACATGAGTCCCCGTGTTGGGGTGACGCTGTCAGGCCGGTATCGGCTGCAGCGGCTCATCGCCACCGGTGGCATGGGCCAGGTATGGGAGGCGGTGGACAGCCGCCTGGGCCGGCGCGTCGCGGTCAAGGTGCTCAAGCAGGAATTCTCCCAGGACCCGGAATTCATCGAGCGGTTCCGCGCGGAGGCACGCACCACCGCGATGCTCAACCATCCCGGCATCGCCCAAGTCCACGATTACGGCGAGAGCACGATGGACGGAGAAGGTCGCACGGCCTACCTGGTGATGGAGCTGGTCAACGGTGAGCCGCTGAATTCGGTGCTCAAACGCACCGGGCGGCTGTCGCTGCGGCACGCGCTGGACATGCTCGAGCAGACCGGTCGCGCGTTGCAGGTGGCCCACGCCGCCGGCCTGGTGCACCGCGACGTCAAGCCGGGCAACATCTTGATCACGCCCACCGGGCAGGTGAAGATCACCGACTTCGGCATCGCCAAGGCCGTCGACGCGGCACCGGTGACCCAGACCGGGATGGTGATGGGCACCGCGCAGTACATCGCCCCCGAGCAGGCCCTCGGCCATGACGCCACCCCCGCCAGTGACGTATACGCGTTGGGAGTCGTTGGGTACGAAGTAGTTTCGGGTAAGCGGCCGTTCACCGGCGACGGCGCCCTGACCGTGGCGATGAAGCACATCAAAGAGCCGCCGCCGCCGCTGCCCGCCGACCTACCGCCCAACGTCCGCGAGCTCATCGAGATCACGCTGGTCAAGAATCCCAGCCAGCGCTACCGCAGCGGCGGCCCGTTCGCCGATGCGGTGGCCGCGGTCCGGGCCGGTCGTCGCCCGCCGCGGCCCAGCCAGTCACCGCCGCCGGGGCGCGCCGCCCCCGCGGCCATCCCGTCGGCCACCCCCGCGAGGATCGCGCCGGCTCCCGCCACCCGGGCCACGGCACCGCGCCGGGCCGCCGGGCACCGCCCGCCGGCGCGGCGAACATTCTCGTCGGGTCAACGGGCGCTGCTCTGGGCCGCCGGTGTGCTCGGGGCGTTGGCGATCATCATCGCGGTGCTGATCGTGATCAACTCCAAGGCGGACAGTCAGCCGTCGCCCCCGCCGACGGTCACCAACACCGGCAGCGTTCAGACCGACGACCTCGGGCCCGCGCCGGACGCGGATCTCGACTGGACGGACAGCCCGCAAACCGGTAGTTCTGTACTGCACGCGTCGCTGGCCCGATTTGAGATACCGCGATGACCACCCCCCGGCACCTGTCCGACCGCTACGAACTGGGCGACATCCTCGGATTCGGAGGTATGTCCGAAGTTCACCTGGCCCGCGACCTACGGCTACACCGCGACGTCGCGGTCAAGGTGCTGCGCGCTGACCTGGCCCGCGATCCCAGTTTCTACCTGCGTTTCCGGCGCGAGGCGCAGAATGCCGCCGCACTGAACCACCCCGCGATCGTCGCGGTGTACGACACCGGCGAGGCGGAGACCCCAGCGGGTCCGTTGCCCTACATCGTGATGGAATACGTCGACGGGGTCACGTTGCGTGACATTGTGCACACCGAGGGCCCGATGACGCCCAAGCGGGCCATCGAAGTGATCGCCGACGCCTGCCAGGCGCTCAACTTCAGCCATCAGGCCGGCATCATCCACCGCGATGTCAAGCCCGCCAACATCATGATCAGCTCCGGCAACGCGGTGAAGGTGATGGACTTCGGCATCGCTCGTGCGATCGCCGACGGCGGCAACAGCGTCACCCAGACCGCCGCGGTGATCGGCACCGCACAGTATCTGTCCCCCGAACAGGCCCGCGGCGACTCGGTGGACGCCCGCTCCGACGTCTACTCGCTGGGCTGCGTCCTGTACGAAATGCTCACGGGTGAACCACCTTTCACCGGTGACTCGCCGGTATCGGTCGCCTACCAGCATGTGCGGGAGGACCCGGTACCGCCCTCGGAGCGCCATGAGGGGATCTCCGCCGACCTCGACGCCGTCGTGCTCAAGGCGCTGGCCAAGAACCCGGAGAACCGGTACCAGACGGCGGCGGAGATGCGCGCCGACCTGGTCCGGGTGCACAACGGTGAACCGCCGGAAGCGCCCAAGGTGCTCACCGGCGCCGAGCGTAAGGCCTTCATGTCGTCCTCGGGCATGGGCCACGGCGGTCCGCGCACCGACCCGCTGCCCCGACAGAACTTCGACGGCTCCGACCGCGACCGCCACGCCGGCTCGGTGGGTCGTTGGGTGGCCGTGGTCGCGGTGCTGGCGGTGCTGACGATCGTCGTCACGATCGCGATCAACACGTTCGGCGGAAACACCCGCAGCGTTCAAGTTCCCGACGTGCGCGGCCAGACCTCCGCAGATGCGATCGTGGCCCTGCAGAACAAGGGCTTCAAGACCCGCACCCAGCAGCGACCCGACTCTCAGATCCTGCCGGACCACGTCATCGGGACCGACCCGGCCGCGAATTCGTCGGTGGGAGCCGGCGACGAGATCACCATCAACGTCTCCACCGGGCCGGAGCAGCGGGAAGTGCCCGATGTGTCCTCACTGACCTACTCCGAGGCGGTCAAGAAACTGACCTCGGCCGGTTTCACCAAGTTCAAGCAGTCGAACTCCCCGTCCACCCCGGAGCTGCTGGGCAAGGTGGTCGGGACCAACCCGCCCGCGAACCAAACGTCGGCGATCACCAACGTGATCACGATCATCGTCGGCTCCGGCCCGGAGACCAAGCAGATCCCCGACGTGACGGGGCAGACCGTCGACGTCGCGCAGAAGAACCTCAACGTCTACGGATTCACCAAGATCACCCAGACCCAGGTGGACAGCCCCCGCCCGGCCGGTGAAGTCATCGGAACCAATCCGGCCAAGGGTGAGACCCAGCCCATCGACACCGTCATCGAACTGCAGGTGTCCAAGGGCAACCAGTTCATCATGCCCGACGTGACGGGCATGTTCTGGACCGACGCCGAACCGCGGCTACGGGCGCTGGGGTGGACCGGTGTGCTGGACAAGGGTCCCGACGTCGACGCCGGGGGCAACCAGCACAACAAGGTCGTGTATCAGAGCCCGTCAGCCGGTAGCGGTGTGAACCGGGACGGTGTGATCACGCTGAAGTTCGGTCAGTAGCCCCGGCATCACCGGGGAAGTGCGGCCGGATCGCGGTGAGCACCTCGTTCTCCAACCGGCGGACTAACGTGTCGTCGCGCGCCCAGCCGCAGTAGCTCAGCCAATTGGCCAGCATCCGGTGTCCGCCTTCGGTCAGGATCGACTCGGGATGGAATTGGACACCGTGGATCGGCAGCGACGTGTGCCGCACGGCCATGATCACCCCGCTCTGGGTGTGTGCGATGGCCTCTAGTTCGGCGGGCAGCGACTCGGGCAGGATGGTCAGGGAGTGGTACCGGGTGGCGGTGAACGGATCTGGAAGTCCTTGCAGCACACCGACATTAGTGTGGAACACGCTGCTGGTCTTGCCGTGCAGCAGCTCCGGCGCGCGGTCGACGATGGCGCCGAAGGCCACACCGATCGCCTGGTGTCCAAGGCAGACACCGAGCAGCGGGGTCTTCGTGGCGGCGCAGGCGCGCACCAGCGCGATGGATGCGCCTGCCCGCTCCGGGGTGCCGGGGCCGGGGCTGAGCAGGACGCCGTCAAATTCGCTGGCAACCTGTTGCGGGCCGTCCGTACCGGTGAGCCTGGCGTCGTCGTTGCGCCACACCGCAGCCTCGACGCCCAGCTGGCCCAGGTACTGCACCAGGTTGAACACGAAGCTGTCGTAGTTGTCGACGACCAGGATCCGCATCGTGACAGGTTACCGTCCGGCGGGAGGCGCCGCCGTCAGTAGCCGATCGGGCCGATGGGCTGCGCGAAGTGCAACCGCACCGGTTCGCCGTGTCCGACCACGGCGACGTCAGACTTGACGTCCTCCCGGTAGCCCAGCCCGAAGCGGACCACGTACTGCTTGTAGAGCGTGACCAGGGGAGCGGCGGCCAACGCCGCCTGCATGGCCGCCGCGTTGCCGATCGCGGTGATGGAATACGGCGGGCTGTAGGTGCGGCCGTTGAGCAGGAGCGTATTGCCGACGCACCGGACTACCGAGGTGGCGATGATGCGCTGATCCTGCATCTGGATCGCCTCCGCGCCGGCGCTCCACAACGCGTTGAGCACGCCGTCGATGTCTTGCTGGTGCACCACGAGGTCGTCCGGTGTGGCGTCGCGCGGAAACCGCCCATTGGCGTCGCGCTGGGCGTCGTTGAGGACGACGACCAGACCTGGGCCGTGCACCGGGTTCATGTCTGCCTCGCCCGCCAGCTCGGCAGCACGCTTGAGCATGGCCTTCAGCGCGACGTCCGATGACCGTCCGTGCGCGGCGTCGATCGTCCTGGTCAGCGCTTCACGCTCGGAATCCAGGTGCTCGACCGAGGAGCGCGTTTCTCGCACCAGGTCGACCAGGCGGGGTGCATCGCTGCGGCGGATCTCCGCGCCGCCGGAGACCCCGTGCGTGGCAGCCAGCAGCAGTCCGGCCAGCAGACACACCAGAGGGACACCGAAGCGCCACGGCGAACGGCGCCGATCGTCCATGGAGTCTCCCGTGGGCTAGTCTCGTATCCGAGCTCTACCTGCATGCAACCGTAATCGTTGCACCGTCCCGCTTGTTGTTGAGGTATCAGAGGTACACATGCCCAAGTCGAAGGTCCGCAAGAAGAACGACTTCACCGTCAGCGCGGTGAGCCGCACCCCGGTGAAGGTGAAGGTCGGGCCGTCGAGCGTGTGGTTCGTCGCGTTGTTCATCGGCCTGATGCTGATCGGCCTCATCTGGTTGATGGTTTTCCAGCTGGCAGCCTACGGTCCGCAGGCTCCGACAGCCCTGCACTGGATGGCGGAGCTGGGTCCGTGGAACTACGCGATCGCGTTCGCCTTCATGATCACCGGGTTGTTGCTCACGATGCGCTGGCACTGAGCAGTCACGACCGGAATCGACAGCCATTTCAATGCATTCATTCGGAGAGGGTTCGGTGATCACGCCAGCAACCTTCCGGCCACGCAATCACACGCGTGTGATTCATCCCCACTGTTGATAGCGTCTGTGGATAACCGCATCTGCCGTGGTGAGGGGGGCGCAGTCCCGCATGCAGCAAACTGAGTGGGCGCCGCAGACGGCGGGAATCGCTGGTTGCGGGATTGGCGGCCTCGTGCTGGCTATCGCCACTGTGACCCTCGTCACAGATCCGCCGGGGCGGGTCATCGCGGGGATCGCTGCAGTGGGTCTGCTCTTGTTTGCCCTGGCCTCGTGGCGCGCACGGCCGAAGCTGGCAATCACCCCCGAGGGATTGGCGGTGCGCGGATGGTTCCGCACACAGGTATTCAGCCGAGGCGTCATCAAGATCATCCGCATCTCGGAGTTCCGTCGCCACGGGCGCCGGGTCCGTCTGCTGGAGCTCGAAACCGTCGATGGGGGACTGCTCGTGCTGTCCCGCTGGGACCTGGGCACCGACCCATTAGAGGTGCTGGACGCGCTCACCGACGCCGGCTACGCGGGCTAGCTTTCTCTCGGGTCCTCGCCTGGCCGCGACGGTGCGCTTCGCTACGACGACCCGCGGCCTGACTTGCGGCCGGCGAACGTGCGCGTCTGTACACCGAAACGCCGCTGCGACCGGCATTAAGTGCACGATCGCGGCGGCAGCAGGTGCGCGCCAGTCGCTTGCGGCGGCGGCAGGGCGCTCGGGGCGGCGCCCGTCAGGAAATCGTGATCGACTCGATGACGACCGGATTGGTGGGACGGTCGCTGCCGTCCGTGGCGGTGGTGGCGATCGCGTCGACAACGCCCTGCGAGTCGGGGTCGATGACCTCGCCGAAAATGGTGTGGCGCCGGTTCAGGTGCGGGGTCGGGCCGACGGTGATGAAGAACTGGGAGCCGTTGGTGCCCGGTCCGGCATTGGCCATCGCGAGCAGGTACGGACGGTCGAACTGCAACTCGGGGTGGAATTCGTCGGCGAACTTGTAGCCGGGGCCGCCGCGACCGGTGCCGGTCGGGTCGCCGCCCTGGATCATGAAGCCCCGGATCACCCGGTGGAAGACCGCGCCGTCGTAGAACGGGCCCGACGGACCGCCCGAGGCGTTCTGGGTGGAGTACTCCTTCGTGCCCTGCGCCAGGCCGACAAAATTGGCGACGGTCTTGGGCGCGTGGTTCCCGAACAGGGCGACCTTGATGTCTCCGCGGTTGGTGTGCAGCGTGGCGGTGGCGGTCTGAATGGGGCTGTTAGTCACGGCACCACAGTCTGCCACTACGCGGGTCTTGCCCCACACCCGGTGCCGTCGCTCGGCACGCCAGTGCCTGCGCTCTAGCTCTAGGGCCCCGGTACCTGATAGGACTGCGTAGGACTTGAGCTGTACATCGAAAGGCGGCAGATGAGCCAGAAGGCGGAAGCCTCGTTGACCCCACGCGAGCGACTGACCCGTGGCCTGACCTACACGGCGGTGGGACCGGTGGATGTCACTCGCGGCGTGGTGGGTCTCGGGGTCCAGTCAGCCCACTCCACCGCGACGGAAGTTCGCCGTCGCTACCGGGAGGGCCGGCTGGCACGTGAGCTTGCCGCCGCCCAGCAGACCATCGGGCAGGAGCTCGCCGCCGCTCAGGAAGTGGTCGCCAACCTGCCGCAGCTGCTGCAGGAGGCCCGGCGCGATCAGCGACGCAGCAAGAAGCCGTGGCTGATCGCCGGAGCGGCCGCCGTCGTGGTGTTGGCCGGTGGCGCTGTCGCTTTCAGCGTGGTGCGGCGCTCGTCGAAGCCGGAGCCCTCGCCACGCCCGCCGAGTGTGGACGTCCAGCCGAGGCCGTAGCGGCTGGACCATCAGCCTCGCCAGCGGGTGTCGACTCCTCCGGGGCGGCTATTGAACCGGAGTGAGCGTGAACCTGTCGTGGTGATCGCCGATTTCGCAGGGCGCCGTGCTGGCCAGAAAGTGGACTTCGCCCTGGAGCGTGGCCGGGTCCCACCACTGCAAGACCTGCACAGGATGCTCACCGGCATCCCAAAGCGTTTCTCCCAGCATGTAGTCCGGGCACGACAGGCCGGCCGGGACGGATCGGTTCACGGTGTACACACCGTCGACCAGCACGGCATCGAATCCACGCCCCGGTCCCGTCTCCACATGTGCGACGCAGTTCGGATCGCACGTGGTAGCGATAGTCCACGTGCCGAAGTCGCCGTCCTCGTCCACATAGCTGTAAACACCGTTCATCTGAGCCGAGTCTGCTCGGGCGGTTGGTACTGCTGCGCCAAAGCCCGTCGCGCCGAAGATCCCCAGCGCGAACAAGTACGAAATACGTTTCATAATTAAAGATTATCGAATAAAAGGTTGGTGGTGGTCCCGGGGACCTGCCGCACGTTCTTCGCCCGCTGCGCCTACCACCGGCAGGCGAGGTTCGCTTCGTCAACGTATGAACCCGGCGGGACCGTCGCTGCGGCGGTCACTGTGGGACGCGCGCGGACCCCAGTACGGGCGCGACCGCCGCAACTCCAACAACTCGGCCTCCACCACCGCCGGCATCTGATGCGGACACGACACCGGCCGATGCGACCGATCCACCAACCCCTCCAGGCCCTCGGCCTCATACCGGGCCAACCAGGCGTGCAGCGTCTGGCGCGACACCCCCGTCTTCTCGGCCACCTGACAAATCGACAAACCATCGGCAATCACGGCCATCACGGCCTGATACCGCTGCTCGGCCACGCTCAACTCCCTCATCTAGGGAGTGTCAAGGATCAACCGAAGTAACTGTCAAACATCAGCCGAAACACTGTCAGGCATCAACCGAAACCGAAATGCCAAGCATCAGCCGAGGTCATACACAAAAAGAGTGGAGCCTAGGGGAATCGAACCCCTGACACCCGCCTTGCAAAGGCGGTGCTCTACCAACTGAGCTAAGGCCCCTCTGGTCTGTCAGGCACGTCGCCAGGGGTTACATCCGGTGCCACATGCCAGACCTCGACGTCACGGCGCGAACGCACCACCGCCGCAGCGCCCAGCGCGGCGGCCGCTGCCAGCGGCAGCGCGAATTTCACACGACGTCTTGACGGGCACATGATCGTGGGCCTAGGAGGACTCGAACCTCCGACCTCTTCGTTATCAGCGAAGCGCTCTAACCGCCTGAGCTATAGGCCCGTACTGGCACTATCTGGACATCAATGGCCGAGCGCCGAGATTACCGCACCGGCCGCCTGACTCCCAAAACGCGTCCACCCTAGTCCCGGTCTGCCAGCGTCACTTCGATTCCACCGATCAGGTCGGTCGTCAGGTTGTAGACGAATGCGGCGATGGTGGCCATCGCGGTCATCAAGACGATGTTGACCAAGCCGATCAGCACGGCCCCACCGAAGATGGTTCCGCTCGAGACGAGTTCACCGCTGCTGCCGCTGGTGTTGTTCAGCAGATCCCCGACGTTGCTGTTCAACTTCGACCACACGCCCATGCCGCCGAGGACCAGGTAGAGGAACGCCACAGCGATCATCCACACGAAGAACAGGGCCACCGACAGCAGCAGCGACACCTTGAGGGTGCTCCAGGGGTCAATGCGCCGGATCTGCATGCTGGCCCGCACCGGTCCCCGACCCCGTCGGGAACCCACCGCGACGCCCCGCGCTTCTCGCGCCTCGCCGGCCGCCGGGCGGCTTGGGGACGATGCCGGCGCCTCGGCGGGACGTTCCGGTTTGCGCGGCGTGCCCCGCGGAATCGGACCCGACAAATCCGGCAACTCGCTGGCGTACGCCTCCGCGGGTGGGTTTTCACTGCGCACGGCTGGCACCTCCGCCTGTGGGCCGGGCGTCGGCGCAGACGTCCCGGAGATGAAACGGTTGAGCCGCGCCTCGGAACTCGTGGGCGTCCGCACGTCGGTGGGCGGGTCGGCCGCCGGACGTGGCCCGCTCTGCGACCCTGCCCGGGTCGCCCCCCGCTGCCACGGCGGCGAGTCTGCGGCCTCCGGTAACCGTCCGGGCCCGGTCGTCGCCCGGTGCGCTCCGGCGCGTTCGACCGACCCGTCCCCGTTCGGGTTGTCACCCTGACTGGGGCCGCCCGACTCGTTCGGTGAACTCACCCCGACTCCTTACATGTCTGCTCAAGTAGCTGAGTCTATGCCGGGTACGCGGTGAGCCCACCCCCCGCCCGGGTCAGCTATTCGACTCCTCGCCCTCAACCTCGGCGTCGGCATTCTCTTCAGCATTGCGCGCGATGGCCAATAACGTGGCGCCCTCGCCCAGATTCATCAGCCGGACGCCCTTGGTTTGCCGCCCGGCCTTGCGGACCTGTTTGGCGGTGGTGCGGATGACCCCGCCTCCAGACGTGATGGCGTAGAGCTCACTCTCGTCGTCGACGATCAACGCGCCGACCAGCCTGCCGCGTCGCCGGTCGTACATGATGGTCAGCACCCCCTTGCCGCCGCGGCCCTGCACGGGATACTCCTCGATCCCGGTGCGCTTGGCGTAGCCGCCGGCCGTGGCGACCAGCAGGTAGGTGCCTTCCCGCACCACGTTGAGCGACAGCAACCGGTCGTCGGCGTTGAACCGCATGCCCTGCACGCCGGAGGTGGCGCGGCCCATCGGCCGCAGCGCCTCGTCGGTCGCCGAGAACCGGATGGACTGCCCGTTGGCCGAGACCAGCAACAGATCCTCCTCGGCCGAACACAACACCGCACCGACCAGCTCGTCGCCGTCGCGCAGGTTGACGGCCACGATCCCGCCGGAACGGTTGGAGTCGAAGTCGGTCAGCTTGGACTTCTTCACCAATCCGTTCTGGGTGGCCAGCACCAGGTACGGCGCATCCTCGTAACTCTTGATCTGGATGACCTGGGCGATGCGTTCCTCGGGCTGGAAGGCCAGCAGGTTCGCGACGTGCTGGCCGCGCGCGGTGCGAGAGGCCTCCGGCAGCTCGTAGGCCTTGGCCCGGTATACCCGGCCCTGGGTGGTGAAGAACAGGATCCAGTCGTGGGTGGAACACACGAAGAAGTGCCGCACGATGTCGTCCTGCTTGAGGCCGGCGCCCTGCACACCCTTGCCGCCCCGCTTCTGGCTGCGGTACAGGTCGGTCTTGGTGCGCTTGGCGTACCCGGTCTCGGTGATGGTGACGACGACGTCCTCGCGGGCGATCAGGTCTTCGTCGCTGACGTCCCCATCGGCCGCGATGATGCGGGTACGACGGTCATCGCCGTGCTTCTCCACGATCTCGCCGAGTTCGTCGCGCACGATCCCGCGTTGCCGCTCGGGTTTGGCGAGAATGTCTTCCAGGTCGGCGATTTCGGCTTCGATCTTGGCCAGGTCGTCGACGATGCGCTGCCGCTCCAGGGCCGCTAGGCGGCGCAACTGCATGTCCAGGATCGCCTGCGCCTGAATTTCGTCGATGTCGAGCAACTCGATCAGACCTTGGCGGGCGATGTCGACCGTCTGCGACGCGCGGATCAACGCGATCACTTCGTCCAGCGCGTCGAGCGCCTTGACCAGACCGCGCAGAATGTGGGCCCGCTCGTTGGCTTTTCGCAACCGGTAGGTGGTGCGGCGGATGATGACGTCGAGCTGGTGCTCGACGTAGTAGCGAATCATCTGGTCCAGCCGTAGCGTGCGGGGGACGCCGTCGACGATGGACAGCATGTTGGCGCCGAAGCTGGTCTGCAGCTGGGTGTGCTTGTAGAGGTTGTTCAGCACCACCTTGGCCACGGCGTCTCGTTTGATCTCCACGACGATGCGCAAGCCGACCCGGTCGCTGGACTGGTCTTCGATGTTGGAGATGCCGGCCAGCCTGCCGTCGCGAACCTGCTCGGCGATCGAGGTGATGAAGTTGTCGTGGTTGACCTGGTACGGCAACTCGGTGATCACCAACGACGTGCGGCCGCGCGAATCTTCTTCTACCTCAACGACTCCGCGCATCCGGATGGAACCGCGGCCGGTCTTGTAGGCATCGGAGATCCCTTGCGATCCCACGATCAGACCGGAAGTGGGGAAGTCGGGGCCCTTGACCCGCTCCATCACGGCGGCCAGTGTCGCCTCTTCGTCGGCGTCGTAGTTCTCCAGACACCAGAACACCGCCTCGGCGAGCTCGCGCAGGTTGTGAGGCGGGATGTTGGTGGCCATGCCGACGGCGATGCCGCCCGAGCCGTTGGCCAGCAGGTTGGGGAACCGGCTGGGCAGCACGGTCGGTTCCTGCACCCGGCCGTCGTAGTTTGGGATGAAATCGACTGTCTCCTCGTCGATTTCGCGCAACATCTCCATTGCCAACGGGGTAAGCCGCGCCTCGGTATATCTCATCGCGGCCGGTGGGTCGTTTCCCGGCGAGCCGAAGTTCCCCTGGCCGTCGACCAGCGGGTACCGCAGCGACCACGGCTGCGCCATGCGCACCAGGGTGTCGTAGATCGACGCGTCGCCGTGCGGGTGGTAGTTACCCATGGTCTCAGCGACCGAGCGCGCCGACTTGGCGTGGCTGCGGTCCGGCCGGAATCCGGAGTCGTACATGGCATACAGCACACGGCGGTGCACGGGCTTGAGGCCGTCGCGGACTTCCGGCAGGGCGCGGCCGACGATCACGCTCATCGCGTAGTCGATGTAGCTGCGCTGCATCTCCTGCTGAATGTCAACCGGCTCGATCCGGTCTGCCGGCCCGTCACCAGGAGGCAGCGTGGTGTCAGTCATCTATTCCTCGGTTTGTCGTTAGTTGCGACGGGCCGCATATCCCCAACTGGGTGATATGTCGTACTCGCCGGCTTTCGGTTTGGTCACTTGATGCTGTCCAGAGCCGTCGGCGTTTACTACGAAAATTGCCTGGCCACCGATGTCGAAAAGCGTTTCTGCGTAAGCAATCTGGCTACCGTCGGGCGAGAAACTCGGTGCAATGTATCCACCGCCGGTATCTGCGAGCTCCACGAGTTTGCGCGGGTTGCTGAAGTTGGCATCGGCGATGAACAGTGCGCTGCAGCTTCGGACCGAAAGCTGGTAGACGATCTTCGACCCGTCGCGCGAGTACTGCAGCTGCGCAGGTACACCACGGAAGTCCTCGGTTCGCCCGACGGCGTTGTCTGGAACCGGAAGGCGGAGCGTTTCCGTGGCGCCAGTGCGCACGGCATTGGTCTCAAACTCATTTCTGCCGTTGGACTCTTTGACGAAGGCGTCGTACACCACCGCCTGGCCGTCCGGTGCGAACACCACCCGCACACTCGGAAACGGTGGGCGTCCTTTGAGCGGCCCGACCAGCTGCTTGGGTGTCCCACCAGCCGCATCCACGACGAAGATCGTGTTCCCCGCAAGTCTGGAATCCACATAGGCGATCCGCCTGCTGTCGGGAGAGAAGGCGACGAGACGCTTGCTTGGGTGGGCTTCGGTCGGAGCATCCTTCGTCAGTTGTTGTGCGTTCCCGAGGTTGTCGTGGGTGACGAACACCTGCTTGGGCTCGCCCGCCACGTACGCCAGCCGCTGTCCGTCGGCGGAAAACGCCGGCAGATCGGCGATCTGGCCTACTGGTGTCGGGACGTGGTCACCGCTGCCGTCGACGCTGATGATGTGCATCGCTGACGCGCTTCCCTTCCCCAGCGCGTAGGCGATCACCAGTACCTCGTCGGTCTTGGCGTTCGGCGTTGTGGGGTGATTGCCGCAACCCGACAACAGGAGCGCAATCACTCCCAACGCCGCAAAGACCGCGGGCGGCGGCTTACACATCAAGGAAGCGAACATCTTTGGCATTGCGGGTGATAAAGCTGCGGCGCGCCTCGACGTCCTCGCCCATCAGGATGGAGAACAGTTCATCGGCCGCGGCGGCGTCGTCGAGGGTCACCTGACGTAGCACCCGCACGGACGGGTCCATGGTGGTTTCCCACAGCTCCTTGGCATCCATCTCACCCAGACCCTTGTAGCGCTGGATGCCGTCTTCCTTGTTGATCTTCTTGCCGGACTTCAGCCCGGCCTCCAACAGGCCGTCACGTTCCCGGTCGGAGTAGGCGAATTCGGGCTCGGAGCGTTGCCACTTCAACTTGTACAGCGGCGGTTGCGCCAGGAACACGTGGCCGTGCTCGAGCAGTGGACGCATGAAGCGGAACAACAACGTCAACAGCAGCGTCGAAATGTGTTGTCCGTCAACGTCGGCGTCGGCCATCAGCACGATCTTGTGGTAGCGGAGTTTGGAGATGTCGAACTCGTCGTGGATCCCGGTGCCCAGCGCGGTGATGATGGCCTGGACTTCGGTGTTCTTCAGCACCCGGTCGATGCGCGCCTTCTCGACGTTGATGATCTTGCCGCGCAACGGAAGGATCGCCTGGAACATCGAGTCCCGACCGCTCTTGGCCGAGCCGCCGGCGGAGTCTCCCTCCACCACATACAACTCGGACTTGCGGGGGTCCGTCGAACGGCAGTCGGCCAACTTGCCCGGTAGCCCACCGAGATCGGTTGCGCTCTTGCGACGCACCAACTCTCGCGCCTTGCGCGCCGCGATCCGCGCCTGGGCGGATGACACCGCCTTGTTCACCACGGTTTTGGCTTCCGAAGGATTCGCCTCGAACCAGTGCGTGAGCTGTTCGTTGCACACTTTCTGCACGAATGACTTGACCTCGGTGTTGCCCAGCTTGGTCTTGGTCTGGCCCTCGAACTGCGGTTCGGCGACCTTCACCGAGATCACCGCGGCCAATCCTTCGCGGATGTCGTCGCCGGTGAGGTTCGGGTCCTTCTCCTTGAGCAGCTTCTTATCTTTGGCGTACTTGTTCACCACCGACGTCAGCGCACTACGGAAACCCTCTTCGTGGGTCCCACCCTCATGGGTGTTGATCGTGTTGGCGAACGTGTGCACCGATTCGGAGTAGCCGCCGTTCCACTGCATCGCGATCTCCACTTCGTGGCCGGTACCTTTGCCTTCGAAGTCGATCACGCTCTGCTGGATGGGGCTCTTGGTGCGGTTGATGTGCTTGACGAAGTCGACCAGGCCGCCGGGGTAGTGGAAGGTGCGCTGCTTGACCTTGTGCGGTGCCTTGGATTCGGCCGCCTTCTCCTCGGCGGATTTCGGAGCGTCGGCGGTGTCGCTGACGACTTCGTCGACGACTTCGTCCTGCTCGACCCGCTCGTCGGTGAGGTTGATGGTCAGACCCTTATTCAGGAACGCCATCTCCTGCAGCCGGCGAGCCACCGTCTCGAAGTCGTATTCGGTGGTTTCGAAGATCTCCGGATCGGCCCAGAACCGAATCGTCGTTCCGGTCTTGCGGGTCGCCTCGCCTTGCTTGAGGGTGCCCGGCACGGCGCGCTCGTAGTACTGCGACCACTCGTGTCCGTCGCGTCTGATGTCGACTTCCAGCCGGGTGGACAGGGCATTGACCACCGATACGCCCACCCCGTGCAATCCGCCACTGACGGTGTAGCCGCTGTTCTCGCCACCGAACTTCCCACCGGCGTGCAGTTGCGTCATGACCACGTCCACCGTCGGCGCCCCGGTGGCGTGCATCGCCACCGGAATGCCGCGGCCGTCGTCGGCGACTTCTACACTGCCGTCGTCGAGCAACCGCACGTCGACCTTGCTGGCGTAACCGGCCATCGCCTCGTCGACCGAGTTGTCGACCACCTCCCAGATGAGGTGGTGCAGACCACGCTCTCCGGTGGAGCCGATATACATGCCCGGACGTTTGCGGACCGCCTCCAATCCCTCGAGGACGGTGATGGCTGAAGCGCCGTATTCGTTCTGTGCCTTCTTCTTAGGGGCAGCCACGGTCGGAATGCTCTCCTTGGGGTTGCATGCGAGCGGTCACCTCACCGCAGCGGTCGCATCCGACTACTCTACCGCTAAGGGACGACAGCACCGATTTTGTGGGCGCGTTTCCACCCTTCTGATTGCGCCGTGCGCTCAATTTCTTCGCTGTCGCCGCGTCCCGACGTTCCAGATAAGGGTTCGTCAATTTCTGGCGGCTCTCAGACGGCTGCGGTCTGTGCCTCGTTCACCTCGGAAGGACAACCCTAACCATAGGTGTCGCGAGGACCCCGACCGGCGATGTGACGGGGCCCCTTGCGCCACGACGGCGCCGCCGGGCCGGTGATTTTCAGCGAGGTCACCACGCCGTTGCCGACGGCAGCGGCGATCTTGGCGAGCAGCTGCGCATGCATGAGGCGCAGCTGCGTCGCCCACGCGGTCGATTCGGCCGTCACGCTGAGGACCCCGTCATGCAGTGCGGCGGGCGTGGCATGTTCGGCGATCTGCGCGCCGACCACCGAGGACCAGTGGCCGAATACCGTGCCTTCGGCCACATGGGCGGTCCACCCCTGCTGCTTGGCCAGGTCACGAGTCAGCCGACCCAACGGCTGGGGATCACGTGCATCGGGCCCTGGGCCCGACCAGCTCCGGCGCCCCGCGGCACCTCGGCGGCGAGGCATCGGGCCGGCACGGCCACGTCCAGCGTCCTGCCCGCGCTCGCGAGCGGCCGCGCGGGCCTCTTCCAGGGTTCGCCGCACCAGATCGAGACCCCGCTGGTTCACCTCATCCTGTTGTTCTTCCCTCATTGCCGCACCTCCGATACCGGACCGAGGTCGGTGTCGACCAGTTCGACGGACACTCGACGGGCTTCCCAGCCGTCGGGAATGTCTTCTGGGACCGCGGCGGTGACCAGCACCTGTTCGGCCGATTCGGCCACGGTGGCCAGCGCCCGCCGGCGTTTGGTGTCCAGCTCGGCGAAGACGTCGTCGAGCAACAACACCGGGTCGCTGCCATCGGTGCGCAGCAACTCGTAGGCCGCCAATCGCAAGGCCACCGCGAACGACCACGACTCGCCGTGGCTAGCGAAACCTTTGGTGGGTTGGTCTCCCAGGCGCAGTTCCAGATCGTCGCGGTGCGGGCCCACCAGGCACACCCCACGTTCCAGTTCCGCGTTTCGCCGTGCTGCCAGCGCGCGCAACAGAGCAGCCTCCAGCGATTGCTGGTCGTTCCCCGCCGGCACCGCCACCACATCCGTACTGGCACGGTAACCGATTGCCGCAGAACGTGATTCGGGATCCAGAAGGTGATATGCCTTGGCCACCTCCGGTGCCAACTGGTTCACCAGATCGATGCGCGCGGCCATCAACGCCGCCCCGTGCTCGGCCAGCCTGCTGTCCCACACGTCCAGCGTGTCCAGGGCGCCCCGGTCACCGCGGAACCGGGCACCGGAAAGCGACTTGAGCAACGCCGTGCGCTGCCGCAACACCTTGTCGTAGTCGGCACGCACGCCGGCAATGGTCGGCCGGCGCAGCGTCGCCAGCTCGTCGAGGTACCGGCGTCGGTCGGAAGGATCCCCGCGCACCAACGCTAAATCCTCTGGAGCGAACAACACCGCCCGCAACACACCGATGACCTCACGCGTGCTACGTACCGGGGACCGGTTCAGCCGCGCCTTGTTCGCCCGGCCCGCGGCGATCTCGAGGTCGACGGCACATTCCCGGCCCTCTTTGACCACGATGGTCGAGACCACCGCGCGATCGGCGCCCGCCCGGATCAACGGTGCGTCGGTACCCACCCGGTGCGAACCCATGGTGGTCGAATACCACAGCGCCTCAAGAAGATTGGTTTTTCCGAAGCCGTTGCGGCCGACGAACACGGTGCGCCCCGACTCGAGGTCGAGATCCACCTGGGCCCATGAGCGGAAATCCCGCAACACCAAACGCCGGACGTACACCTACGTCGCACCTATGCCGCGGCCCGCCGCGATCAGCCCGGCAGCCGCACCGGCATCAGCAGATACACGTAATCCGTCGGCACCGCAGCGAATGGACCGCTGCCGGTCGGCACCGGGTCGTCGGCTGACGCCGGCCGCAGCAACGCCGGCTTGCCGGGCGTGGTGAACCCGAACGACACCCGCTCGGAATGCAGCGAACCCAGACCGTCCGTCAAGTAGGTCGGGTTGAACGCGATCGTCAACGGTTCTCCCGCGTAGTCCACAGCGAGATCTTCCTCGGCTCGCCCGACATCATCGGCGCCGGCCGACAACCGCAGCATTCCGTCGGCGAACTCCATGCGGATCTGCGCGCCGCGGTCGGCCACGAGTGCCACCAGCTTGATGGCCTCGGTCAGTTCCGCCACGTTGATACTCGCAACCGCGGTGTGCTCGGCGGGCAGCAGCTGGCGGAACTTGGGGAATTCCGCGTCCAGCAGTCGGGTGGTGCTGCGCTTACCGTTGCCGGTGATCCCCAGCAGGCCGTCCTTGCCGACGCCCGGACCGGCGCCCAGCGACAGCCTAACCTCCGTACCGTCCCCACCGGCCTTGGCCGCCTCGGCCAGAGTCTTCGCCGGAACCAGCACCGCAGCCTCGATATCCGGGGACAACGCCGACCAGGTCAACTCGCGTACCGCGAGCCGGAACCGGTCGGTAGCCGCCAAAACCACCGTCTCGCCGGATATCTCGACCCGGATGCCGGTCAGCATCGGCAACGTGTCATCACGCCCGGCCGCGATCGCGACCTGCCCGATCGCCTCGGCGAACAACTCCGCGGGCAACGTCCCGGTCTCCTCGGGCAAGGTCGGCAGGGTCGGATAGTCCTCCACGGCCATCGTCGGCAACGAGAATCGCGCGCTTCCGCAGGTCAGCGCGACACGGTTGCCGTCGACATAGAAATCGACCGGCTTGTTGGGCAATGCTCTGGTGATGTCGGACAACAACCTACCCGACACCAAAACACTTCCCGGGGAGGCTATTTCAGCGGCCACCTGGACTTCGGAGGAAACCTCGTAATCGAATCCGGAAATGGTCAGACCGTCGTCAGTGCCGGTGAGCAACACCCCCGAGAGCACCGGGACAGTCGGCCGGGACGGCAGGTTCTTGGCTACCCACGAGACCGCTTCGGCGAAGGATTCCCGGACCAAACGAAACTTCAAGTCGGTGACAGCCCGTGTTGTAGCCGCGTCCATTGCGTCCCTTCACCTAACCTGACTTCCAATCGTGCCCAGCTCCCCCGCCGGCGTTGGGGACCCTCCGTGACGAACGCCGCTTGCTCGGTGATTCGCCGCGACGGCCGCAACAGCAGTCGAACAACAACCGTAGAGCTTCTGAGGCCAACTTGAAAGCTAGTCGGCGACGGGGACAAGGCGTGTATGGGGCTGCTCTGCGGATCGTCAACGACGAACGTCCCCAGGGCTTTACTTCAAACGACAAACTACGAAGAGATTTCAATATCAGTATTAAGGGCTGTGCAAGCTGGGGACAGCTTGGTCTTGCCGCAGCGTGCGGGCACGAGGCGGGTGTGGATGACTATGCAGCAGCCTGTGTGGTTCGCGGTGCGGGGCTGGGGACGAATCACCGATGTGCACGACGGGACGCGCGTGGCACGGCAGTTTGAGGAGGTTGTTCACAGCGGTACCCACAGCGCGGCGGTGATGCTCATGTGACTCAAGGGAGAGAAGTTTTTTGGAAAAATATCCGACGGGACGTGATTTTCAGCGCTTGGAGCGCTGCCGGATGCGCGTGGTGAGTTCTTTGACGTTGTCGAAGATCTCGCGGCGTTCGGCCATCTCGTTGCGGATCTTGCGTTCGGCGTACATCACCGTGGTGTGATCGCGGCCGAAGGCCTGCCCGATCTTGGGCAGTGAAAGGTCGGTGAGCTCGCGGCACAGATACATCGCGATCTGGCGCGATTGTGCGAGGGGACGGGCCTTGCCCGGGCCGCGCAACTCCTCGACGGTGGTGTCGAAGTATTCGGCGGTGGCCGCCATGATGGTGGCGGCGCTGATCTGCATGCCGCTGGCGTCGGCGATCAGGTCGCGCAGCACGATCTCGGCCAGAGATTTGTCGATCGCGGTCTTGTTCAGCGACGCGAATGCGGTGACCCGGATCAGTGCACCCTCGAGTTCGCGGATGTTGCGTTCGATGCTGCTGGCGATGAGTTCCAGCACATCGTCGGGTACCGCCAGACGTTCCACTTGTGCTTTCTTGCGGAGGATGGCGATGCGGGTTTCGAGATCCGGCGGCTGAACGTCGGTGATCAATCCCCACTCGAAGCGGGTGCGCAGCCGGTCTTCGAGCGTGGCGAGCTGTTTGGGCGGCCGATCGGAGGAGATGACGATCTGCTTGTTGGCGTTGTGCAGGGTGTTGAAGGTATGGAAGAACTCTTCCTGAATACCGTCCTTGCCCTCGATGAACTGAATGTCATCGACAAGCAGCACGTCGACGTCGCGGTAGCTGCGCTTGAACGACACCTTGCGGTCATCGCGCAGCGAGTTGATGAAGTCGTTGGTGAATTCTTCGGTGGAGACGTACTTGACGCGCATACCTGGAAACAACCGCTGGGCGTAATTGCCGGCGGCGTGCAACAGGTGAGTCTTGCCCAGACCCGACTCACCCCAGATGAACAGTGGGTTGTAGGCGCGAGCGGGTGCCTCGGCGATCGCCAGCGTGGCCGCATGGGCGAACCGGTTGGACGATCCGATGACAAAGGTGTCGAAGGTATAGCGCCGGTTGAGGCTGGTGCCCGAAGCTGCCGAGGTGTCGGAGGTGCTCGGTCGCTCGGCGAAATAACTCGGCCAGTTCTGCCCCGGGCCCACGACGGTGTCGCCTTGGTCGTGGTCGGCGACGCGTGCCTCGGCCCGCTCGGAAGTCTCGGCCGGGACGGGCGAGTCAGGAGGGGAGTAGGTGCTGTCGTCCTCGGTGGACGGCGGGGCGATGCGGACGCCGAGTTGGATCTGTTGTCCGAGACGACGGCTCAGCGCGTCGGTGATCGGAGTACGCAGGTGGCGTTCGATCTCGTTCTGGACGAAGACACTCGGCACGGAGAGCAGAGCAAATCCCTCGACGATGGTGAGGGGTTGTACGAGTTTGAGCCAGGCCCTTTGCTGGGCGGTCAGCGGAGTGGTGAGGGTGGAGCCGTTGCCGGCCTCACCGTTGAGCTCGGAGACGACCGCGTTCCATACCGAGGCGAATCCGGAACCGGGGTCATCGGTCAA